>NZ_JAIGNI010000080.1 GCF_026130175.1 Lyngbya sp. CCAP 1446/10
GAAGAGGGGGAGAGGGGGAGAGGGGAGTATTTTTACTTCTTCATTCTTCATTCTTCCCTCTTCCCTGTTCCCTTTTGGTTCCTCAATCTGCCCTCTGACTAATAAGAACTGTCAACTATCAACTATCAACTGAGAACTGACAACTGTCAACTATCAACTATCAATTGTCAACTGTCAACTGTCAACTGTTTACTAACTTTGAGGACATTTATATGCGTGTTTGCGTCATCGGTACAGGATACGTCGGCTTAGTCACAGGCACTTGTTTAGCACACATCGGACATCACGTTATTTGTGTAGACAACAACGAAGAAAAAGTTAAATTAATGAAGTCGGGACAGTCGCCTATTTTTGAACCCGGACTGTCTGAATTAATGTCTTCTGCTTCTCAATCGGGCAATCTAGAATTTACTTCGGATTTAGCAGCAGGAGTGGCTCACGGAGACATTTTATTCATTGCCGTGGGAACCCCTCCTTTGCCTACGGGGGAAAGCGATACTCGCTACGTAGAAGCGGTTGCGCGCGGCATTGGAGCTCACCTAGACGGCGATTACAAAGTGCTTGTCAACAAATCCACGGTGCCCATCGGTTCGGGGGATTGGGTGCGGAGGATTGTATTAGACGGTTTGGCTGAACGTCAAAAACCTCAAAGCGGTGATGGGGCTACTGGTGAGGAAGTAGCAGCAAAAACTGGCGTGCAATTTGATGTGGTTAGCAATCCAGAGTTTTTGCGGGAGGGCTGCGCTGTTCATGATACGTTTAATCCCGATCGCATTGTTCTCGGCAGCAACTCTCAGCGGGCGATGGATATGATGCTAGAGTTATACAGGCCGATTGTCGATCGCAAGTTTGCAGAAAATGAGTCTTTGCCCGCGGTGCCCGTGGTGATGACTGATATCAGTTCGGCAGAAATGATTAAGTACGCTGCTAATGCTTTTTTGGCGACTAAGATTAGCTTTATTAATGAAGTTGCTAATATTTGCGATCGCGTCGGTGCAGATGTTACCCAAGTAGCCAGAGGTATCGGTTTAGATTCGCGGATTGGCGGCAAATTTCTGCAAGCCGGCATCGGTTGGGGTGGTTCTTGTTTCCCGAAAGATGTTTCAGCATTAGTTCACACTGCTGAGGATTACGGTTATGAGGCGCATTTGCTCAGGGCGGCGGTGGAAGTTAACGAACGCCAGCGATTGATTGCAATTGAGAAATTGCAGCAAGTTTTGAAGATTCTTAAAGGTAAAACAGTCGGACTTTTGGGTTTGACTTTTAAGCCGGATACTGACGATTTGCGGGATGCTCCTTCGCTGAATTTAATCGACAATTTGAACCGATTGGGAGCGAAAGTTAAAGCTTACGATCCGATTGTTTCTCAAACTGGGATGCGTCACGGTTTGTCGGGAGTTTTGGTAGAAACCGATCCGGAAAGGTTGGCTGATGGTTGCGATGCTTTGGTGTTGGTGACTGATTGGGAACAGTTTCGCAATTTAGATTACGAGAAAATGGCGAAGTTGATGGATCATGCGGTGATGATTGATGGCCGCAATTTCTTAGATAAGAAGGTTTTAGAAGCGGCTGGTTTCCAATATGTGGGGATTGGAAGATAATAAGCTATTGCGCATTTAAATTGCATATTCGGAGCGGCGTCGAAGCCCACTCCACAAGAGTTTAATTATTTCTTGAGATACAATTTAAATGCCGCAATAGCTTAAAGAGTTCTAAGCATAATCTCTATCTCGTAGGGTGTTCTTCGGCGCACCTTACATTTAGTTGTGGCGAGGAATCGCGGGTAAATCCGCCTGCTTTAGAAGCTTTCCATTAGTGTTTTTTCTTCAGCGTAAACATCTCGTAGTTGTTGGAGTGCTGAGGTAGAAATTACTGATTTGACTGTAGCGACTAATTTACCCCACTCATGTAAGCTGTCAACTGAAACAGCGGCTTTGAAGTTGTACGTATAAAATTGAGTCCAAAATTCTGGTGCTTGCGTGCGTTTCCAGCGTTTGTACCAGCCGAGAAAATCTTGAGCGCAGGCTGGTTTTACTTCTAAAATTGGGGGGAAATCGGCGTAGCTGACGAATCTACTTAGGCCTTTGGCGTGCAGGTACACCATGTTGTGACAGCATTCGATTCGGTAAATTTGGTCTGGTGTGATGTTGAACAAAAGTGCTACTGTTTCTTCGGTGACAAATCTCGATCGCGGATTGACGATTAACGATTTGTGAATAATTTTTGAGGCGCCGATCGCCCAGGACGATCTTAACTGATTTTCTGATATCATTGTAGTTGCATCTGGTGGTTGGTAAATCTATCTGCTGGGTGCGATCGACAGAAATTATCTGTCAGAATTAATTTTAACTGGCGATCGTCCTTAGTTTCGCTGACCGGGGGCGATCGCTTTTTGCTATATTATACTAAATCCAAAATTTTGTAAATAGTTTTTATGAGTAAAGGTTTAGTCAGGTTGCGGGTTCGAGAGTTGGCGGCCGAGAAGGGATGGACGCTGAAGGAGGTTGCGGAGCGATCGGGAGTCGGATACAGTACGATTAGCAATTATGCCCGCTCTCAGGGGATGGCGATGGTTGACTTTGCGGCAGTGCACAAGTTGGCTCGCACTTTTGATGTGATGATTGAGGATTTTGTGGTAATTATGGAAAAGTAGGTGCTTTTTGGCGATCGAGTTTTGCGTGCAGATTGTAGCAGTTTTAAATCCCATAAACAACCGTCCCCAAATTCGGACACGGCAGTGCCGTTTCCCTACGCGAAATTTGATGAAAGCAACAGGAGTCGTAGGGTGTGTCGCCACAGAAAATCCTTAGCCAAACATGAAAAATCTCAAAGCGACGCACCTTTGAACTCGCCCGATCGCAAATAAAGTCGATCTCGCCTATAATCAAACTGACCCGCTTGCTATAGTCCATCAGGAGAGCCGTCAAATGTCAGATCCGATTACCTTGGGCTTGCTTTTCACCGTCGCTTGGCAAGGCATTCTGGGAACTCAAGTTAATGATGCAGCAAAGCACCTTTGTTTGACAGGAATAAAAAAGATATCACGAAACGGTAAAATTGTCAATCACGATTTAGAAAAATCCCTAAAAACATCTTTCCTGAAAGCTCAACAACAAATCGCCTCAGAATGCAAACAGGAAATCGACCCCAAAAATAGCGTTAACCGAGAGAGTTTTAGCTATTCGCTGCAAGACAGGCGGCGCGATTTTGATTGGTTGAAACGAAAGCTAGAACAGCTAAAATTAGATTTAGGAAAGGTTGAGAAAGAAACAGTCCCGTCTGGGATTCCCATCGCAAGTTTAGATGAAATAGAATTGCTGCTGACTGCGACAGACGAGTTAAAGCAGAATCGGGTAGCAGGAGTCAAGCAAAAATTGCTGGAAGTTGCCCTAGAAAATTGCGATGTGGCACCCTACAAAATTAAGTTAGAGCAAGATTTATTTGCCTTGGTGTCAGCATACTTTGCTCAGGAAATCAAGGACAATGATAAGGTTTTTCAGATATTTACCGGGCAAACTTTGACGCGGATCGATAGCACAACCCAAGAGATGTATACTTGGCTTGAGGAGATTGTTGAAAAGAGCCGCATTGTTTACCAACCGATTGATTGGCAGAGTATTTGTCAGCAGATTTTAGATGAGAAAGAACAGCAGCGGCTGAGTAGCAATCAGCTAACTTTTGGCAACCATCAAATTGATGATGTTTATGTGCCGCTGGGTTTGGTGGAACGGCACAAAGTTCCTGATAAGCGCCCGGATTTGGCGGCGGAAGAAGGTTCGGATTTGTACCGGGAAAAAGAAGTAACTCAAACCTTTGAACATAGCGAGTTTCTGGAGCAGGTTTTGCGGGAAGGAAGGAGCCCGAAAAGCAATGGGAAGCGGTTAGGAATTATTGGGGAACCGGGGGCGGGGAAAACTACGCTGTTGCGGCGGATTGCGAATTGGGTTGCTGATGAAATTTCCGAGGCGATTGTAATTTGGGTATCCTTGGCAGATTTGCAGGGGAAGGATTTAGAATCCTATTTATTTGATAGTTGGCTGCTGGCGGCAATTAAGAGGGTTGGGAAGGCTGAGGCGACGGCGGATATTAAGGATGATTTTTTAGCTTTGTTTAATGCTGAGCGGGTTTGGTTGGTGTTGGATGGCGCGGATGAGATGGCTGCGGGTGATGGTAATCCTTTGGCGGAAATTCAGCGGCAAATTAGAACTGGCGGCTGTGTTCAAAGGGCGCGGATTGTGCTAAGTTGTCGGCAGAATGTCTGGGATGCGATCGGCTCTGCGTTGGATACTTTTGATACTTATCGTACTCTGGAGTTTTCCTATCCCGAACAGGTGGAAATGTTTATTGATAAGTGGTTTGGAACCCCCCCTAACCCGCAGTTTGGAACCCCCCCTAACCCCCCCTTGGTAAGGGGGGGGACAAGAGAGGAAGAAGAGGTGACAGGAGAAGTAGAAACTCTTACTCCCCCCTTAGCAAGGGGGGCTGGGGGGGTGCTTTCCCAACAGCTACGGGAAGCATTAGCAGCATCGGGGAAAGAGCGAATTCGAGACTTAGTAAAAAATCCGCTGAGATGTTCGCTGCTGTGCGGTACTTGGCAGTCGTTGGATGGGGATTTGCCGGATACTAAGGCTAAGCTTTATCGGCGGTTTGTGACTACTTTGTATCAGTGGAAGAAACCGCGCCTGAATTGGAGTCAGCAGCAGGATTTGAATGCGGCTTTGGGGAATTTGGCTCTGGCTGGGATGTTAAATGAAACGGATCGGTTTCAGTTGCGAGAAAGTGTGGGATATCGGGTGATGGGTGCATCGCTGTTTGAGTTGGCTGGCGATTTGGGTTGGCTGAATTTGGTGGCGAGGGATGCGGAGACGGCGGAAGGGATTTATGCTTTTTATCATCCGACTTTTCAGGAATATTTTGCGGCTTTGGCGGTTGAGGATTGGCACTTTTTCTTAAATCATTTTCCTGGGAATCCGCAGCATCCTGATGCTCGATATCGGATTTTTGAGAAGCAGTGGAAGGAGGTTATTTTGCTGTGGTTGGGGCGTGAGGAGGTTGGGAAGGAGGAGAAGGAAGGGTTTATTAAGGCGTTGGTTGAGTTTGAGGATGGGTGTGATGAGGAATTTTATGAATATCGAGGGTATTTTCTAGCGGCTGCGGGGATTGCTGAGTTTAAGGATTGTAGTCTGGGTGATAAGATTGTGTCGCAGATTATTGTTAAGGGTGGATTTGGTTATTTTGATGAGGAAAAACAGGAGTGGCGCAGATGTCTCGATCCATTTGTAGAGAAAGCAAGGGAAGTTCTGAAAGAGACGGATAGAGAAAGGGCGATCGAAGCTTTAATCGAGTTAATCGGTACTTCTCAGAATGAAAATACCCGGCTAAAAGCGGCATATAGCTTAGGAGAAATAGACAAATATAACCCAGTGGCTATCTCCGCTTTAGGCGAGTTAATCCGCACTTCAGGTGATGAAGATACCCGGAGAGAAGCGGCAGAAAGCTTAGGGAAAATAGACAAAGACAACCCTGAAGCGATCGCCGCTTTAGTCGAATTAATCCGCAATTCAGATAATGAAGTTACCTGTTGGCAGGTGGCAGAAAGCTTAGGAAAAATAGGCAAAGACAACCCTGAAGCGATCGCCGCTTTAGTCGAATTAATCCGCAATTCAGATAATGAAGTTATCTGTTGGGAGGTGGCAGAAAGCTTAGGCAAAATAGGCCAAGATAACTCAGTGGCTATCACCGCTTTAGCCGAGTTAATCCGCAATGTAGGTGATGAATCTACTCGGATGCAAGCGGCAGATATTTTAGGTGAAATAGGCAAAGATAACCAAGTTGCGATCGCCACTTTAGTCGAGTTAATCCGCAATTCAGATGATAAAAATACCCGGATGCAAGCGGCATATAGCTTAGGGAAAATAGGCAAAGATAACCAAGTTGCGATCGCCACTTTAGTCGAGTTAATCCGCAATTCAGATGATGAAAATACCCGGATGCAAGCGGCACAAAGCTTAGGGAAAATAGGCAAAGATAACCAAGTTGCGATCGCCACTTTAGTCGAGTTAATCCGCAATTCAGATGATGAAAATACCCGGAGGATAGCGGCATACAGCTTAGGGAAAATAGACAAAGATAATCCAGAAGCGATCGCCACTTTAGTCGAATTAATCCGCAATTCAGATGATGAAAATACCCGGAGGATAGCGGCATATAGCTTAGGGAAAATAGACAAAGATAATCCAGAAGCGATCGCCACTTTAGTCGAGTTAATCCGCAATTCAGATGATGAAAATACCCGAAGGTTTGCGGCAAATGGCTTAGAGGAAATAGACAAAGACCATCCAGAAGCGATCGTCGCTTTAGTCGAGTTAATCCGCAATTCAGATGATAAAAATACCCGGAGGCAAGCGGCAGATAGCTTAGGAAAAATAGGAAGATATAACCCAGTGGCGCTCGAAGCTTTAGTCGAGTTAATCAATACTTCTCAGAATGAAAATATCCGCTGTGAAGTGGCAAATAGCTTAGGGAAAATAAGCAAAGATAACCCAGTTGTCATCCAAGTTTTAGTCGAGTTAATCGGCAATTCAGGTGATGAAGATACCCGGAGGCAAGCGGCAGATAGCTTAGGGGAAATTATGAAAGGGAAACACTTCGAGATCGCAGTCTCAGGATTGAAAGACTGCCTAACTTCCGAAATCTACGAAAACGATTTGGATCGCTTTACAACCTGCTACAAAGTCATCTGGGAATGTGCCAAAAATATGACTTACCCAGAATTTTATCAAGCATGGCACACTCAACCCACCAATTCGCCAATACCCGATCGCAACCACCGACAAAACACCGATCGCCCCACACTCCTAAAACAACTCAAACCCACAGATAAAGCCTTCCCCGTGCCCCTCAACATTCGCGCCCTAGAAGGCGAAACCGATACAAGCGCGATCGCCCAAGAACTCTGTACCCAACTATATCAAACAATCTTCCCCGCAGATACAGACATCCCCGCAATCCGCAACGCCCCCGAATTCAAGCGATTAATTCCCCAACTCAAAAACCGGCTGCAAAAACCGCACATCGCCTTAATTTTGCACTCGTGCCCCTGCGAAAACGCGCTTTCCTCTTTCACCCGCAAACTCGCCGACTCTCAGATGGGAATTCATATCGCCTGGATTACCGATACACCACTGGAATTGCCGCTAACAAATTTTGCCGCAGATGGAGAGGATTTGTTGGAGGCGGTGCAGGATTGGATTGCGGGGATTGGTGCGTGATATTGGGATGGCGATGTTGTTGTCTGGGCTCTGCGATTGCTTTGCTTCGCGCGCAATGACATATTCTCTTCAACCCCTCTGAGCTCGGGTTTTGTCTGTGTCGGCGCGATTTCAATCGCCCGCTACTCCGGGGCGGGCTAGAAGCCCACCCCACAAGAGTTTTAATTTCTTCAACCCCTCTGAGCTCGGGTTTTGTCTGTGTCGGCGCGATTTCAATCGCCCGCTACTCTGTCTAGGCACCATTTCAATCGCCCACTACCCCGATACTACTGCAATACTAATGGTAAAGATACAATCGAGCCTCCCCCAAGACTCCCAAACCATGTCCAAGCAAAAAAAGACCCCAGTCAAAACCTACACCGAAATCAACCTCAGCGACCCGCAATACTACTTCAACCGAGAACAAAGCTGGC
Organism: Lyngbya sp. CCAP 1446/10; assembly: GCF_026130175.1. GTDB lineage: Bacteria > Cyanobacteriota > Cyanobacteriia > Cyanobacteriales > Microcoleaceae > Microcoleus. The sequence continues at coordinate 7,685 of NZ_JAIGNI010000080.1, forward strand.
TTGAATTCAACAACCGCGTGCTCCACGAAGCCCTAGACCCCCGCACGCCCCTCCTAGAAAGACTCAAATTCCTCGCTATTTTTAGCTCAAACCTAGACGAATACTTCATGGTGCGAGTAGCGGCACTCAAACAGCAAGTAGAAGCCAAAGTCAGCAAATTGACCTCCGACGGTAGCAAGCCCCAAGAACAGCTAGATGCCATCCACAAGCGCCTGTTGCCGATGGTTACTCAGCAACACGCCTATTTTGACCAAACCCTGCGGCCGAAATTAGTAGCAAACGGCATCTACATTCTCGACTACATTGACCTCAATCAAGAACAGCGAAATTACTTGCACCGCTACTTCAAAGAACAAGTATTTCCTGTGCTCACACCCCTAGCCGTTGATCCCAGTCATCCATTCCCATTTCTTTCCAATCTCAGTCTTAATTTAGCAGTAGTTGTCAGAGATCCCGACACCCGCGAAGAACTATTTGCCCGCGTCAAAGTACCGCAGGTTTTGCCCAGGTTTTTGCAGCTACCAAAGGATTTGCAGTGGCAGCAAAAAGGCAAATCTCCTGTGTGGACGGGGGTACCTCTCGAACAGGTAATCGCCCACAATTTAGAGGCTTTGTTTCCGGGGATGGATATTCAGGAATATCACCCGTTTCGGATTACTCGCAATTCCGATTTGACTGTCGAGGAAGAGGAGGCAGAGGATTTGCTGCTGGCGATCGAACAGGAACTCCGCAAGCGCCGATTTACAGGTTCTGCGGTGCGCCTGGAAATTCAAGCGATTATGCCGCCTGCACTGCGAGATATGTTGATGGATGAGTTGGAACTTGGAGAGCAGGATGTTTACGTGGTAGAGGGGCTGCTAGGCCTCAAGGATTTGATGAATTTTATCGGGCTGCCGGTGCCGGAACTCAAAGACCAGCCTTGGACTCCGGTGGTGCCGCCCCGGTTGCGGAACTCGGAATCGCCGATGATTTTAGGCAAATCGATGTTGGATGTTGAGGAGGGTGAGGATATTTTCACGACTATCCGTCAGGGAGATGTGATGCTACACCATCCTTATCACTCGTTTGCGGCGACGGTGCAGCGGTTTATTACTGAGGCGGCGCACGATCGCTCGGTATTAGCCATTAAGATGACTTTATACCGCACTTCTGGTGATTCGCCGATCGTCAGCGCCTTAATTCAAGCAGCGGAAAATGGCAAGCAGGTAGCCGTTTTAGTAGAGCTCAAGGCTAGGTTTGACGAAGAAAATAACATTAACTGGGCGCGCAAGTTAGAACAAGCGGGTGTGCACGTAGTTTACGGTTTAGTGGGACTCAAAACCCACACCAAGGTTGTGATGGTAGTCCGCCGCGAGGACGGATTTATTCGCCGCTACGTCCACATCGGCACGGGAAATTACAATCCGAAAACGGCTGGACTGTATACGGATGTGGGTTTGTTGAGTTGTCGCGAGGATTTGGGTGCGGATTTGACGGATTTGTTTAATTATTTGACTGGTTATTCGCGGCAGGTTTCTTATCGTAAATTGTTGGTTGCACCTGTTAATATGCGCGATCGATTTTTAGCTTTGATCCGCCGCGAGGCCGACTTCTGCCGTTTGAATGCCGAAAACGGCACTGGTAGCTGCGGCCGGATTGTCGCTAAAATGAATGCTTTAGTTGACCCTCAAATTATTGTTGCTTTGTACGAAGCATCGCAAGCGGGAGTTAAAATTGATTTGATTATTCGGGGGATTTGCTGTTTGCGTCCGGGCGTTGAGGGTGTTAGCGACAATATCAAAGTTATCAGTATTATCGGCCGCTTTTTAGAGCATTCTCGGATGTTTTATTTTTTCAATGGTGGTGCCGAAGAGGTGTATATTGGTTCTGCTGACTGGATGCAGCGTAATCTCACAAGGCGGGTTGAGGCGATCGTCCAAGTGGAAGATCCGACTATAGTGATGGAGTTACAAGAAATTTTGGGTGTGATGTTGGCGGACAATCGCCAAGCTTGGGATTTGCAGCCTGGGGGACATTATTCTCAGCGGCGCCCTCCTGCTAATAACCCGGAGGTGAGCTGTCAACAAATTTTGATGGATATGGCAATGAATTAGTCAGTTGACAGTTGACAGTTGACAGTTGACAGTTGACAGTTGACAGTTGACAGTTGACAGTGGTCAGTTATTGTTAGCTATTAAGCTGTACTGCATTTAATTTTAACTTTTAGGGCGGGCAAGATGCCCGCCCCACAAAGTTTTTAATACGAAATATGCAAATTAAATGCGCGACAACTCTCAACTGCCAACTGCCAACTAACAACTGCCAACTGTCAACTGTCAAAAGTGCGCTTAAATTCTTCTAACAAATCGTCAATTTCCTCGATCGCCTGACTGACATCAATTCTCAGAGCTCCCAAGTCCGATCGATCTAACAGCCGCACGAGGGATTCCCGCTTACTTTCTATTTCTGCTACGCGCTCTTTGATTGTCTGTACATCCATTGTTTTTGGCCTTTTGCTAGTATTCACAAAAATATTTGACATTTCCCCCTGCGAACAGACGGGGATTCTTAATTCACCGACGTACCTTTCTGGGCTAATCCTTCACTGTTTTTATATTGTAAGTGATCAACCTGCTCAGGGTTTTTGGGTCTGTGTTATAGTTGGATTGTACATCAAAACTTCAGCTAAACTTCACCGCAGAAAAGGCGGACGTTTATTATCTGCGGGTTTGTTTTTCATCACTTCAGTTAAAAATCGCTTCAGAGCCTTCTCGCGGTTTTTCATAAAAGCAGACCAAAATCCCGGTTGATATTCATCCATTGTCTTGGCTAGGGCCCAGACATCGATCGCTAAGATATTATAAAGCCTTTCATCTTCGCGTTTGAGCGAGTTAATCTGGTCGAGAACAGACTTGTTGGCGACCGTAGTTTGTTTGTCTTCGTCTTTAATCATGTCCGAAAATTGGTTGAAAGGGCAAGAGGGTCGATCGCCGCTCTCTATACTTTGATCATACTGCCGATCTCGATTGCCTTCTGGAACCAACGGCGCGCAATTAACCTGGATCTTGATCGGTGGCGCCGTGGCGAGTCTAAGCAGGATAGTTTTTGAAGATAGAGACAAGATCGTGGATGCACAGAGAACCCGCTCTCATAGATGCTAGCAGTTTTGGCGAGTATTTTGGCAAAAAAACTAAATTTATTCAAGACTTCTTGCCCGATAATAATTAAAGTATCTTGTTGATTCCAGCTACTTACCTCACTAATATGTTTCGTAAAATTTCTTTAGCAAGCCTAGCCTTAGTCGTCGGCGGTATTTTAGCAGTAGTCGGGTTCTATGCCTACTTCACAGACAAACCAACCCTAAACCTAGCCGGTTTTTTTTATGGAATTCCCCTGTTGCTGGGAGGTTTAGCCTTGAAAGCTGCCGAACTCGAACCAGCGGAGTTCACCGAACCGACTTCTCCTGAAGTTCTGCTTCTGCGAGAAAGTCAGGCCACAGATACTCAAAACCAAGTCCGCAAAGATATCACCCGATTTCGCTACGGCCAACCCGCCCACTTAGATGATGCTCTGGAACGCTTGGGAATGGCCCCGACAGACGAAGAACGCCCCCTCCTCCAAGGCTTGCGGGAAGTTGATGTTGACGGTGCTTATGCCTTAATTCTAGAGTTTTATTCGCCGCTAATGCCGATCGAAGTCTGGGAAGCAAAGCAAGAAAAAATAGCTAAATTTTTTGGCCCCGGTTTGCACGCACAAGTGACTCAAAAGCCTGATGAAAAAATTGAATTGGCTTTAATTACAAGTCCTAAAGCTTAAAGTGGTCTTAAGTTTTGAGTGCGGAAATTTTGAAGTCACCAATTAATAATTAATCCTGCATCGGCCCAAATACTGATTTTAGCGGCAGCTTGAAACCTGTCGCTATCGGCAAAAGCTCGTTAGCGAAGCCCTCGAAGAGGATCGCCAGTTGAGATTTTGCCCAACTTTGATTTTCGTTAATTATAATATTAGTTGAGGAGCGATCGACCATCTTAAATCAGGAGCAGCGCAAATGGTTTCGTCAAGGATGAGGATAGGTATTATCGGCTCAGGACAGGGTTTGTCAGTTGCAGTTAAACAAGCATCGAAGTGGATGATAGCAGTCTCAGTTGCAAATAATCCTGGCTCAGTCTTGAGTAGAATAAATGAGCAGATTAAATCCGCCAAACTAAATTATTGACAACAATCTATAGGGAAAACAGGGATACGCCAATGTCAGAAAACAGAGTGTCCATCATCGCCAAAGTACCTTTAACTGCTCAACAGCAGTGGGAAAATTTCATAGCTCATCACTGCGCACGTTGGCAAGGGGTATTGGTTAGATATGATGCCGCAGGGCAGGTTCTCGATATTCTTGATTCTGTACGCAGCTTAATTCCTTCTGACGATCGGCAAACTGTCACCCATTCCCTCGACTTCAGGAGTCGGATGACAGAAACAGTAACGCAGAAACAATGGGTTTTGACCTTGGGTAATCCGCTGATTATCCATCCGGTTGATCCAGATGCTGATCTGCTTTTTAATCCCAATTCTTCTGACACAATGGTTGGGGGTGATCGAACTGGTCAGGGATTTTATTTTGAGCCTTACCTCCTGGCATCAGGAAAAAGAACGAGTGTGGTAGTAATGTACAAATCTGCCGCAAATAGCCCTCAGCCTAATACGTTTTCATTCTTCAGAGAGATTAAGGAAGAGGTAGCGAAACCTTGGTGGTCTGAACAAACTCACTGTAGGATCGATCGAGTCAACTGCCTCAAACTTCCTGCTCAAACCACAGGCGGGATCTATGTTTCATTAGATGAGATGGCTCAACTGCCAGTTCCTCCTCAACCCAGTGAAATACAAGGCGATTTTCTACAAATCCAATTTCCAGATGCCATAGAGGTTGTTCTTTCGAGCGATCGATTCAAGACTCCCTATTATGCCTCCATGCGTTGGACCCCAGATACTCACAACACCCCCCGAAGCTGTACTTTAATCTACGAACAACCGGATCAAAAGGCTGATGTATTCGCCATCTAACTCAAATTTCCACTTCTGGATGAATGATCTGGTATCCTTCTGCTTTGAGCTTCTGATTCGATATGCGTCGATTATTCGATCGCTCTGTTGTATCTGACCCATCCCATTCCACTTCAGGTAATTCGTAGCGATCGCACAGTTGTTTAAACAACTCACAAGCAGTAATTGGAACATCATTCACTACGTTATAAACTCCTTGTAATTGACGAGCGAGGGCTAACTCACTTGCTGATACAATGTCGTCGAGATGAACCCAGTTCGTGAAATGATTGCCTGTGCCTGGGCGAGTTGTGCCTGCAAGCTTACTTAACCGTTTCTTGAACTCGCGATCGGGCCCATAAATTGCTCCAAGGCGAAAGATACATACTTTCAAATCTGGGCTGGATGCTGACAGCAAAACTTGCTCTGTCTCATGTAAAATCTCTCCATGTCTGTTAGCTGGTGCCACAGTTGAAAGTTCACTCACCCAGGCTCCATTACTATTGCCATACACGGCACAACTACTGGTATATATGAGTTGTTTTATGTTGGGAAAATGCTTCAAGGCAAGAACAAGGTTGTTGGCCGTATGCAGGTATGTCTCCTCGTACATATCGGAATCTACTTGTTGGTTTGCTGTAGGAGCGAGACTCAGGAAGATGGCATCTTGATTTGGCAAGATCGTCTGTAATGTCTCTTCATCGCAGCGCTTCAGGACGATCGCCTGATTGGCAACTTTCTGTAACTCCCCAATGCGATCTTGCGTAGTCGTCGTTGCAGTGATTACGTGACCCAGGTTCCGCCAATGCTGGGCAACGACAGTTCCAACATAACCACAACCAATAATTATAGCGTTCATCCGTTTTTTCAACTTCTAAGATAGAAGGATCTAGATTGCATCCAAGATAACAATATATCCCAGCTACAAAACTTTACGCACAGTCCGGCGCATATTGGATTTGCTTTTTGGGCATTTCATGCTGCTTTTTCTCCAGATCATCCCTCTATTATGCAACGCCGAGTTAATCAGCATTAACAAACAAGCGAGAACGAGTAATAAAACGCTCTCCATCCGGCCCTTCCAGGGAAAAATCGCTGCCTCCTGGCCCCGATGCCACATCTATAATTAACTGCGTGTGCTGCCAATATTTGTATTGCTGGGCTGCAATATAAAAGGGACAACCACCTATTTTTCCCAGCAATAAATCACCATCGCCGATGATTAATTCCCCGTTGGGATAGCACATGGGAGAACTACCGTCGCAGCAGCCACCGGATTGGTGAAACATCAATTCTCCGTGCTGTGTTTTGAGGTAGTCGATTAGTTTTAAGGCGGCTTCTGTGGCGGTGACTTTAGGGATTGTTTCCATTTGAGAAGGAAGAAGGAAGAGGGAAGAGGGAAGAAGAAAGAAGGAATTATTTATCTTAGGATTTATACACTCCAGCAAAGAAACCGGATTTTTTACTTAATCTGGGGACTGCGGCAAAGGATTACGAAAAAAACCCGGTTTCTGGATACCCGTGCGACTATCCCGCTTAGAAGAAGCCTAAAGCTTTGGGGCTGTAGCTTACCAACAAATTCTTAGTTTGTTGATAGTGATCCAACATCATTTTGTGGTTTTCGCGACCGATACCAGATGATTTGTAGCCGCCGAAAGCTGCGTGGGCTGGATACAAATGATAGCAGTTTGTCCACACGCGGCCTGCTTGAACGGCGCGGCCCATGCGGTAGGCGGTGTTGATATCGCGAGTCCAAACTCCTGCACCTAAACCGTACAGAGTATCGTTGGCAATTTCTAAGGCTTCGGCTTCGTCTTTGAAGGTGGTGACTGCTAATACTGGGCCGAAGATTTCTTCTTGGAAAATTCGCATTTTGTTGTTTCCTTTGAAGACTGTCGGCTGGAAATAATAGCCGTCTTGTAAGTCGCCAGATAAGGTGTTTCTTGCGCCACCAATCAGGCATTCTGCGCCTTCTTCACGCCCGATTTTGACGTATTCGGCGATTTTTTCCATCTGGTTGATGGAGACTTGGGCGCCGAGGGCGGTTGTCGGATCTAGGGGGTTGTCTTGTTTGATTTGGCGGATGCGATCGATCGCCCTTTCCATAAATCGATCGTAAATTGACTCCTGAATTAACGCCCGCGAGGGACAAGTGCAAACTTCCCCTTGGTTGAAAGCGAACATCACAAGTCCTTCGACTGCTTTGTCGAGAAAATCGTCATCTTGGGCGCAGACATCCTCAAAGAAAATGTTGGGCGATTTTCCGCCTAATTCTAGGGTGACGGGGATGACATTTTGGGAGGCGTACTGCATGATCAACCGGCCCGTGGTTGTTTCACCAGTGAAGGCTACTTTCGCAATGCGGGGGCTGGTAGCGAGGGTTTTGCCGATTTCGGCTCCCGGCCCGTTAACCACGTTGATAACGCCGTCTGGTACTAAATCGGCGATGATTTCCATCAGTACCAAGATTGAGGCTGGGGTCGGCCCGGCTGGTTTGAGGACAACGCAGTTTCCGGCGGCGAGGGCTGGGGCGAGTTTCCACGCAGCCATTAATATCGGGAAGTTCCAGGGGATGATTTGTCCGATCACGCCTAGGGGTTCGTGGAAGTGGTAGGCGACTGTTGTGCCGTCGAGTTCGCCGATCGACCCTTCTTGGGCTCGGATGCAGCTTGCGAAGTAGCGGAAATGGTCGATCGCCAGCGGGATGTCTGCTAGTGTGGTTTCGCGAATTGGTTTACCGTTGTCCCAGGTTTCGGCGATGGCGAGGCGATCGAGGTTTTCTTCCATGCGATCGGCAATTTTGTGCAACACCCGCGCCCTGTCTGCTGGGGGAGTCTTACCCCACTTGTCTTTCGCGGCGTGGGCGGCATCTAGTGCCAATTCTACATCCTCGGCGCTCGATCGGGGAATTTGACAAATTGATTTTCCGGTAATTGGAGAAAGGTTTTCCGAGTATTTCCCCTTCACCGGTGCTACCCACTTGCCGCCAATAAAGTTGTCGTAACGAGCTTGAAAAATCGACGGACTGCCGGATTGAACAGGTGCTGCTACTACCATTTTATTACCTGATTAAAATTTGTTTTCGCGGACTTGTGAAATCTCTTAAATATCAACTATCGTCTATTTGCGAACAATTAGGTTAATTTATATACAAAATTTTACATTATTTTCAATAAAATAGGAATTACGCACCCCAACCTCAGAAACCCGGTTTCTTCGTATGTTTCTCGTTAATAAACACCATATTTTCGTAGAAACCTGGTTTCTAACCAGACGTAATTCCTGTACAAATACCCCAGCCTAATCCGCCATCTTACCAGAAATAATTGGTTTAAAGCCGGAACCCTTTGAGTGATAAATTAAAACAAGAATATTCATTGTTTCAATCCTCTTCCTTCTTTTGTCAACTGTCAACTGTCAACTGTCAACTGTGCCGGAGGGGAATTTCTATCCTAATTTTAGTACCTTTACCAGGTTCCCAAAAACACTTTAACTCTCCTTTATGCTGCTCTACAATTATCCGATAGCTGATAGCAAGTCCCAAACGGCTGCTGTGTTCCGCAGGTTTCGCCATCAACAATGGATCGGAAAATTGGGCTGCGATATCTTCGCTGGTTGCCAGATCGTTATCAGCAATCTCAATAGCAATCCGCTGACCATCGATTACGTGAGTGCTGATCAAAATTACAGGTCTAAATTTCAGCGATTCCGACTCATCCAACTCTTGACTCGACTCTTCCAAAGCATCGATCGCATGATTGATAATATTCAGAAAAGCTTGATTGAGCTGACCCGCGTAACACTCAACTTGCGGCAAATTTCCATATTCCTTCATCACCTTGATATCTCGCCTACCCTCGCGAGCCGGCAAGCGGTGCTGCAACAACAACAGAGTATTTTCTAAACCGTCGGAAATGTCGAATAACTGCCAGCCCGATCGATCGCTGCGGGAAAAATCCTGTACCGACAAGATTATTTGGCGGATGCGATCGCTCCCGGTGCGCATGGAACTCACGATTTTCAATAAATCGTCGAGGATGAATTCCACATCCATATCTTGCTGTTTTTGCATAATTTCCGAGTCGGGATTGACTAGGTGTTTTTGATACAATCGCAGCAGTTCAATTAAATCAGTAGCGTAACTTTGGACATGAGTGAGATTGCTGTAAATAAAAGTAATTGGATTGTTAATATCGTGGGCGATCCCAGATACCAATTCGCCCAAATTAGACATTTTTTCACTTTGCAGTATTCGATCGCGCGACAGTTGCAATTCTTGCTGAGTTCGTTCCAACTCCAGCGTCAACTCGCGCCCACGCAAACCCGCGCGCACCCGCCCCAACAATTCCTGCTTAACTATCGGTGTAAACAAAAAATCGTCCAGCGTGTCCAATTCTTGGGCCCCTACAAATTGATCGGGTGTTGTCAGCAGCAGAAAATAGGCTGTACCCAATTCTCGTGAAGCGAAGCTATCCCGTTCCCCGTAGGGGTTCCCGAAGGGTAGGGAATCGCCCTTCAGCAGCCGGCACAGATCCAACCAGTTGATTTGAGGCGAAGTCCCATCGCAAATTACCACATCCGGGGAAAATTCCCTCGCCAAATCTAAAGCTTCCTTGCCGTCAGAAGCCACTTTCAGCTCATGTCCCTCCCCTAACAGTAACTCTTGCACGACTCCCAAAGTCACATCATCCGCGATCGTCAGAATCTTCGCCATCACAACAGCTCCACAACTTACTCTTTAGCATACAACCGCTATCATTGTGCGGACATATTTAAAATTACACAATAGTTCAATCCTCAAAAAAACAGCGGATTCCGGCTCCCTCAAAGCCCTAAATAGCTCAGTAGAAGGTATAATTTTAGACGGAAAATGCAAAACTGCAAATTCTTGCTTTCCTAATTAATCTTTAGATAACAGCTTTCTGCCTTCAGACTGCTGATAAATATCCCAGATACTTTTTCAAGTTGCGCCCGAAAACCATAAAAAAACTTTAAAATTAATTAACAGTAACGTCAAATTCACCTTCTCGGTCTGCGCCTGAGAATGCCAATCACCAACACCACCTCAACTTTGATTCAAGCCGAAACACTACAACTATTAGAATGGCCGCGCCTGTGTCAGCACTTGGCTACCTTCGCGGCCACCAAACTCGGCGTTGCCGCCGCCCTCGACCTCCAAATCCCAGCAACTCAAGCTCAAACAGCAGAACTCCTCGCCCAAACTCAGGAAGCTTATCAGTTAGAAAGCCGTGCTGGCAGTGCTTTGAGTTTTGATGGCATCCAAGACATCGGCGTTTCCCTGCAACGAGCCGAACTGCAAGGTTTGCTCAGCGGCGAAGAATTGCTGGCAATTGCTACCACCCTCGCCGGATCAAGGCAATTGCGCCGGATCATTGACTCTGCGCCCGATGTGCCCACACTCAAAGAACTGGCATCTCAACTGCGGACTTATCCCGAAATCGAACAGGAAATCCATCGCTGTATAGACGATCGCGCTCAAGTAGCCGATCGCGCCACTCCTAAATTAGCAGGAATTCGAGTTCAAATGCGACAATTGCGCGATCGCATTTATCAAATATTGCAAGGCATTTTGCAGCGCCAATCCAACGCCGTCCAAGAACAGGTAATTACCCAAAGAAGCTCCCGCTTTGTCATTCCCGTCAAAGCTCCCCAAAAAGATGCCATTCCCGGCATCGTTCACGACTCCTCCGCCAGCGGCGCGACACTATATGTAGAACCACATAACACAGTCAATCTTAATAACCAAATGCGGCAGTTGCTCAGACAAGAACAAGCCGAAGAGGAAGCAGTCCGCCGCGCCCTCACCGAGCAAGTCGCAGCAGTTAAACCAGATTTAGACAGATTGGTGGTGGTAGTAACAACTTTAGATTTAGCTGCGACTAAGGCACGCTACGGTTATTGGCTGGAAGCAAATCCGCCGAAATTTATCGAATTGGGAGAGCCAGAATTAACACCAAAAAATACAGTAAATTTAGATGAGGAAAATTCAGATGAGGAACCAGCAGAAACCAGCCAAGTATTAATTCCCAATCTGCGATCGCAAATCACCTTGCGACATTTGCGCCATCCCTTATTAGTTTGGCAGCAGCAATACGAACAAGGCTTTACAGTCGTACCCGTCGATTTGACCATCCAGCCGCAGATCCGCGTCGTCGCCATCACCGGCCCCAACACCGGCGGCAAAACTGTCACCCTCAAAACCTTGGGATTAGCAGCTTTAATGGCAAAAGCCGGAATGTTTGTCGCCGCCCGCGAACCCGTAGAATTGCCTTGGTTCGACAACATTTTGGCTGATATTGGTGACGAACAATCTTTGCAGCAAAGTTTGTCTACTTTCTCCGGGCACATCCGCCGCATCAGCCGCATTTTAGAAGTTTTAACTAATAAATCGGAAGGGGAAAGTGCAGGAGAAGGAGAAGAAAATTCCCAATTCCCAATGCCCGATGCCCAATTCCCAATGCCCGATGCCCAATTCCCAATGCCCGATGCCCAATTCCCAATGCCCGATGCCCAATTCCCAATTCCCAAATCTTTAGTTTTGTTAGACGAAGTAGGAGCGGGGACAGACCCCTCAGAAGGTAGTGCATTGGCGATCGCCCTATTGCAATATCTCGCCCAACATTCGCTACTAACAATCGCAACTACCCACTTTGGCGAACTCAAAGCCCTTAAATATCAAGACGCGCGCTTTGAAAATGCCTCAGTAGAATTTGACGACAATTCTATGCAGCCCACCTACCGCTTGTTGTGGGGAATTCCCGGACGTTCCAACGCCCTAACTATTGCTAAAAGACTCGGTTTGCTAGCATCCATAGTCGATGAAGCTCAAACCTATGTCGGGGGAGCATCTCAAGATGTCAATCAAGTAATTGCAGGACTCGAAGCCCAGCGCCGGAGACAGGAAACCAAGGCCAGAGAAGCAACTCAACTGCTACACCAAACCGAAAAACTGCACAAGGAAGTTTCTCAAAAAGCAGCGGCTTTGCAAGAACGGGAGCGAGACCTAAAAATAGCTCAGGAAGTGGCAGTAAATGAGGCGATAGGTACGGCGAAATCAGAAATTGCTCAAATCATTCGGAAATTGCAGGCGGGCGATCAAACGGCTCAAAATGCCCAACAGGCGACAGATACCTTAAATCAAATTTCTGAAAAACACCTGCCGTCGCGGAAAGCACCAGCGAAGCCAAAACCGGGTTTTATGCCGAAAACGGGCGATCGCATCCGCATTCCCAGCCTGGGCCAAACCGCCGAAGTCCTCAGCGGCCCCGATGCTAACGAAGAGTTGAGCGTGCGGTTTGGGATTATGAAAATGACTGTCAAACTGGCAGAAATTGAATCCCTCGACGGTGAAAAACCGGAAACTAAAGCTCAATTAGCCAAGGTTGCAGCCCAAGCAGCCGCTACCGCTAAAGCTAAGCAAGCAGCGTCGGAACCGGCCAAACCCAATCCTGAAATTGCCATCCGCACTGCTAATAATTCGATCGATCTCCGGGGCGCGAGAGTCTCCGATGCCGAAATCGAAATCGACAGAGCTCTGTCCAAAGCCGTCGAATACGGTGCGCTGTGGATAATTCACGGCAAGGGTACGGGACAGTTGCGGCGCGGGGTTCACGAGTTCCTCGCTACTCACCCGCAGGTTTCCCGCTTTGAGCTCGCCAGTCAAAAAGAAGGAGGTGGAGGTGTGACGGTGGTTTATCTAAAATAAGCTGGCGTGCATCTAAATTTTCAGAATCATGTTGCTTGAAACTCTTGTGGGGTGGGATCTTGCCCGCCCAAAAACTTAAATCTGTTCTGCCGCAACAGCTTAGTCGGAACACACAGAATTGATTTCGGACACCGGGCGGCGTAGGATGATTGGGGGTAAAATTTTATGGGTTTTTCTGGTTGCTGTCGATCGAACTTGCAACCGCAACTTTCAACTCTCCAATCCGTCCAGCAACTAGGATTGCCGGAATCAAAGCAACGAGTTATGGAGAAAAATTAACAGAATCTGCTTTTGTCCGGCCGCCAAACAAAAGCACTGCATACTGTCGATATCCAGCCTCAACCTGTCTTATTTCCCGTGCCCAAGCCATGCGCTCGACTGTAAAGCCCTCCGCTCCCACAAACCAAACGGGCCCATCTCCCAACTGGGAAGAATTGACCCAAAAAGCACCAGAACCTACCCAGTTGGACAACATTAAAGCCCAACTGGATTTAGTGCTGTTAGCCCTAGAAGCACTGGCAGAAATTGGCTCAGAGGCGATGCTCAAGGTAGCAGCCGAACTGAATTTAGAGCCAATGGTAGCCGATCGCGTGGCTTTGTGGCGGCTGCGCCAATCTAACCCGCTGCGGAAAGGCCAGGGAGGGCGGAAAAAACTGGATGTGGAGGAAGCTCGATCGCTCGTTTTGATCAGCTGTAATTTAGCAAAACAGCACCAAGCTTTAATCCGTCGCGCCGTTGCTCTGCTGGAACAAATGGCAGAGCAAAACCGCGAACCTCACACAGTCGCTTTGTTGGGAGATTATATTGATAGGTTCAGCAACACTTATGCCGATCGCATGGAAGATGCAGAAAACTTATCGGCAAAAGAACTAACTAATTTAGCCCTGAAACTCCTGATCGATTTGTTATTTTACAGCAGTCCCGGCGGTCACAGGCGGCTCTGGCTGGCTCTCCTAGACCGTGCCAAGAATTAAGCTAAGTCATAATGAAAACGAGAATGAAAAACATCAAGAACAGGCAAGATGCCTATTCCACCAAAAAATTTATTTGTTGTGGAACAGGCCGGAAAGCCTGTTACTAAAAAAGCTTGTTAAGAATGCTACCAAATATCAGATAAAACATAGTTATTCCATCTTCCTAATGACAACTAACAACTGACAACTGACAACTGACAACTGACAACAATCAACAATCAACTGACAACTGACAACTGACTTCATTATGGCTCTTAAACGCTACACGCCCCCCACTTGCACGCTGGAAATTACAGCCAAAAGTTCGCCTCTATCTCGCTGGGCGGGCCAACCTGTGTTTAAATCTTTAAATTTCGAGTTGCGGCTTGACGACCCCAGGCTACCAGATACCGAACACGTTACACTCAGGGGCGATCGCAATCAACTCGAAACTCTCCACGAAGCAGTCAGTAACTACGTCCAAAACTTGCTCGGCGAAACTCGCGATTGGGAAAGCAATATCGAGCCTGAAACTACCCATACTGTTAGCGCAGACTTGCCAGAGTCCGCCCGTAATGCCGTTATAGTCGATCGACCACCCAACACATCCGAACTAGCCACCGCCGCCCCAAACACTACCTACCTGCCCGTTTCCCCCCGCTTAGAACCCCGCGGCTTGCTCGCCCACAACTTGTTTTTAGGCTCATTGAGCGCCGCCGAATCCGGGCCGGAAGTACACCTGAGCACAATCCAACTCTTTGACTTGGCCACCGCACTAGATGACTGCGCCGCCGAAGTCATGGCCCTTCCCAACCTCAACCGCGATCGCCGACAACCGAAAGCATTATCATGGCTAAATATCGCAGCAATCCTAGTCGCCAGCGCGGGTTTGACGACGGGAATTGTTAAAATGCTCGATCGATCCAACAGCTCCCCACAAACCGCCACAGCCCCCGCCACAGCCCCCGCTAATCCACAATTTACCCCCGTACCAGGACAGCCCCAGATAGTTGCCGGCGCCACCCCCAGCCCAGTTCCCGCCCCCACCA
>NZ_JAIGNI010000081.1 GCF_026130175.1 Lyngbya sp. CCAP 1446/10
ATCGCACGGAATTTTGCCTTGAATTTGTATCGCGATCATGGCTTCCAAAACATGGCTCAAGCTCAACGTCTCGCTGGCTTTAGTTGTAGCATACTCAAAGATCTGTTTAGAATGAAATAGCCCTGCATCCCAGAAAAGCGATATTAATGCTAAACTGGGAAATCGGGAAACTCAATTGATAATTATGTAAATGAAGTAAGAGCCTATATGCCAAGGAAAATTCGGGACTATAAGGCTGAATTGATTAGATTAGGGTTTGTGCAGCGGCGTGGGAAGGGGAGTCATCATAACTGGAAGCATTTGCAACTACAACTGTTAATTACTATTGCCTTCAAAGACGGTGAAGATACACCGTTATATTTGGAGAAATTGTTAAAACAAGCAATTCAAGAGTTAGAAACAATTGCAGCAGAGGAATCAGAGGAATGAATTACCGCTATAGTTTATTAATTCAATGGTCACAAGAGGATCAACTGTATTTGGTAACACTACCAGAGTTTGCTAAACTGGCGATGCAGCCTTGCACTTATGGGAAAACTTATGAAGAAGCGATAGCCAATGCTCAAGAAGCAATCGCCAGCTACCTTGACTATTGCGAAGAAGAAGGTTTAGTACCTCCAAGTCGGATGACCGTTGCAGCTTAAATAAAAGGCGATCGCCCTTTCCATCCCAAAAAGCGATCACCCCTCCATCCCCAAAAAAGCGATCGCCCTCCCATCCCCAAAAAGCGATCGCCTCCCACCCCAGAAAAGCGATCGCCCGTCGCCCGTGAAAAAGTTGTAAAGGGCGATCAACCGGCACGATACCAAAAGAGCGATCGCCCTTCGCGCGTGAAAAAGTTGTAAAGGGCGATCGACCGGCACGATGCTAAAAGAGCGATCGCTGGAAATTCTTTCTCTCTCAAGTGTCATTGTGCCCTTAGATTGGCTAAAATAATCCTCATATCGTCTAGAAAAGCTTTATGCCAGAAGTTGCACGATTTTACGGAATCATCATCAAAATTTTATTTCTAAACTAGACGAGTTTAGTGTTTTAGCTGATGTTTCGTATGAGTGTTACTCTTATTCAAGTATCTTCACTATTAACGGGGACATAGTATGATGAATAGCGATCGCCTCGAAACCTTAACAAACCAAGCTGAAGAACTCATACAGACAGGTGATTATAAGGGAGCGATCGGCATATTCCAGGAAGCTTTGCAAATAGCTCCCAATAATACAGAATTTTTGAGAAAGTATGGTGAAGTATTGGGCAAAAATAAGCAATGTCAAGAAGCATTTAAAGTTTTTGAAAAAGCTAGGATTATCGACCCGAAAAATGTTAAAATCCTAAGCTCCTATGCTAATGTATTAAAGTATGGAGGTACGCTAAATAAACGGTTAGAAGTTTTGCATATTCTTGTAAAAATTGAGCCAGACAACCCAAAAAACCTCAATGATTATGCCAATGCTTTGAGTTTAAATAATCAGCATGAGAAAGCTTGGTCATTCTTTGAACTAGCGCTACAAATTGAACCTAATAATCGGATAATATTATCTAGTTATGCCAATGCTTTGAGTTCAAATAATCAGCATGATAAAGCTTTATATTTCTTTGAGCTAGCGCTACAAATTGAGCCTAATAATCTGAGAACTCTAAATAGTTATGCCAAAGCTTTGAGTTCAAATAATCAGCATGAGAAAGCTTGGCCGTTGTTTGAGCGAGCGCTACAGATTCAACCTAATGATCTGATAATATTATCTAATTATGCCAAAGCTTTGATTTTAAATAATCAGCATGAGAAAGCTTGGCCGTTGTTTGAACGAGCGCTACAGATTGAACCTAATAATGTGACAACGCTAAATAGTTATGCCAAAGCTTTGATTTCAAATAATCAGC
This sequence comes from Lyngbya sp. CCAP 1446/10, assembly GCF_026130175.1. Lineage (GTDB taxonomy): Bacteria > Cyanobacteriota > Cyanobacteriia > Cyanobacteriales > Microcoleaceae > Microcoleus. The sequence goes on from NZ_JAIGNI010000081.1 coordinate 1,879, forward strand.
ATGAGAAAGCTTGGCCGTTGTTTGAGCGAACGCTACAGATTCAACCTAATGATCTGATAACATTATCTAGTTATGCCAAAGCTTTGATTTCAAATAATCAGCATGAGAAAGCTTGGCCGTTGTTTGAGCGAGCGCTACAGATTCAACCTAATGATCTGATAACATTATCTAATTATGCCAAAGCTTTGATTTCAAATAATCAGCATGAGAAAGCTTGGCCGTTGTTTGAACGAGCGCTACAAATTCAACCTAATGATCTGATAACATTATCTAATTATGCCAAAGCTTTGATTTCAAATAATCAGCATGAGAAAGCTTGGCCGTTGTTTGAACGAGCGCTACAAATTGAACCTAATGATCTGATCACGCTAAATAGTTATGCCAATGTTTTGATTTCAAATAATCAGCATGAGAAAGCTTGGCCGTTGTTTGAGCGAGCGCTACAAATTCAACCTAATGATCTGATAACATTATCTAGTTATGCCAAAGCTTTGAGTTCAAATAATCAGCAGAAGAAAGCTTGGCCGTTGTTTGAGCGAGCGCTACAAATTCGACCTAATAGTGTGACAACGCTAAATAGTTATGCCAAAGCTTTGAGTTCAAATAATCAGCATGAGAAAGCTTGGCCGTTGTTTGAGCGAGCGCTTCAAATTCGACCTAATAATGTGACAACGCTAAATAGTTATGCCCATGCTTTGAGTTCAAATAATCAGCATGAGAAAGCTTTACAGTTCTTTGAGCGAGCGCTACAAATTGAACCGGATAATCTGAGAACGCTAAATAGTTATGTCAAAGCTTTGATTTCAAATAATCAGCATGAAAAAGCTTGGCCGTTGTTTGAGCGAGCGCTACAAATTGAACCTAATAATCGGATAACGCTCAATAGTTATGCCCATGCTTTGATTTCAGATAATCAGCATGAAAAAGCTTGGCCGTTGTTTGAGCGAGCGCTACAAATTGAACCTAATGATCTGATAACGCTCAATAGTTATGCCCATGCTTTGATTTCAAATAATCAGCATGAGAAAGCTTTACAGTTGTTTGAGCGAGCGCTACAAATTGAACCTAATGATCTGATAACGCTCAATAGTTATGCCAAAGCTTTGATTTCAAATAATCAGCATGAACAAGCTTGGCCGTTGTTTGAGCGAGCGCTACAAATTGAACCTAATAATCCGATAACGCTAAATAGTTATGCCAAAGCTTTGACTTGGATTCGTGAGTATGAGAAAGCTTTGCCTTTGTTTGAGCGAGCGCTTCAAATTGAACCTAATAATCCGAAAATTCTCAGTATTTATGCCAAAGCTTTGACTTGGATTCGTGAGTATGAGAAAGCTTTGCCTTTGTTTGAGCGAGCGCTTCAAATTGAACCTAATAATCCGAAAATTTTCAGTATTTATGCTATTACTTTAGCTTCATTTGGTCAGGATGAGAAGGCTGTGCCATTCTTTGAAAAGGCACTAGAAATGGGATTGGAAAATCATAATATACGAAACGATTTTATTTATTTTCACTATTTTCCGGCACTAGAAAGATTAGGCAAATACCAAGAGGCTATCAAGCAGTTATCTGAAATTAAAAAGAATTTTCTGAGTCAATATGAAGCTAATATAATTCTGCTCAATTTAGGTAGGCTATACTACTGCATTAAGCAACGAAAGAAAGGTGACGAATATTTCGAGGCAGCAATTGCCAACTCGGATGACAAAGAGAAAACACGGCTCCACAGTGCTAGAAATATTTTTGCCAGCGATCCTCATAACGATACAGCCATTCAAATGCTGCGGCAAATCGAAAAAGATTCTCCGCGCTACGATCAGGCAAGGGAAATGCTGATTCTTAACTTTAGTGAGCAAGACTACTTTGAAATGGTCAAAACTGATGTCCCAAGTGAATTAAGCGACACGGAAATGCTCAATCGGGCGATGTATCACAAAATCGCCAATGAGATCAGCATCCTTAAAGCAATTGCTTATCGAATTTCACGTCGCTCCGATCGCGAAGATCCCTTATTAAACCGTATTATTCAAGCGATTGAAGATGTCTTCAAAGAGGTTGAAAAACGCAAGGAAGCACAAAAATCTGAGATTGAAACTATTTCTAATGACGACTATCGGAGGATTTTGACGGTCATTTCCAAAACTGCCCATGATATCTCTGATTTTGTGAATAACGAATTGGCTGTGATCAAGTCGCAGACTATACGCTCCATCCGAAAGTTATCACCTAATGACGAGCATTACGCCCAGTTTGATAAATTGCTGACACAACTGGAACTAACCCAGAGTGCTCTCAATGACTTGAAAGCTATCAACGAAGGTATTTCGATCAAAAATCACCGTTTTCAGGTCAAGGAACTATTTGAAAAGTGGGAAATAACTTGCCATATTGATAATGCTTGGATTTTTCTAGATATAAGAAACGGTGATTCTCACTTCTATGGAGATCAGGAAAAAATAAAGAGTGCATTAAATGAACTGGTCGAAAATTCTCTGAAGCACAATGCTGACCAGCAGAAATTGACCATTCATATAACATCTCAAGATGTCGTCAACCCATCAGGAATTCGGGGAATGAATGTCCCTGGAGAGCAAAAATATCTGTTTATTGAATTTGCTGATGATGGTAAGGGCGTTCCAGAGTATCATAAAGATTGGATCTTTCAACCCCTAAAAACCACATCTCAGGAGGGTAAAGGTAGCGGATTAGGGCTGTTCATTATCCGTAAAACCCTGACCAAGATGAAGGGCTATATTCGGGAAACGGGACAAGATGGAGCTAGATTTGAAATTTATATTCCTTATCTTGAGGAAGAAGTGTAAGATAATATGCAAACTAAAAATGTTCATTTGCTGTTGGTAGAAGACAATCCTCGATATTTGAATGAGTTACTGGAATGGCTTGGGGACTATGGCTATGAGCAGATTGAAACGGCTACCAGTGTTGCTCAAGCTAAACAGAAGTTGGGAAATCCCTTTGACGTAATTATTGCAGATATGCGAATGGAGCAGGATGACAGTGGATTTGCTGTTATTGACGAAGTGAAAGCCCGAAATCTTTCTTCTGTAGTTATTATCTTGACAGCCAATGATACAGTTTCAGATTGCCGCAAAGTTTTCAAGATGGGCGCATGGGACTATATTTCTAAAACTATGCCAGGTAATATTTTCGATATACTTGATGAATCGATTCAGGATGCGATCGCCTATTTCAACCGTTGGGGTAACGTTCAGAATGAGCAGTGGATTAACGAGAATATAGAAACCTTGGATCAAACATATTTTGGTCAGTACATTGCCGTGATTAACAAAACGGTAATCGATGCAGCAGATACAGAAGAAATATTGAAAGGACGGATTGAGGCACGACAAATACGCCGCTTTTTAACAACGATCAGAAAAATTGGCGAACTGCGCCCAATTTCTGAGTTGATCAAACTCCCTGAAAGCGATCGCCTGGAGTATAAGAGTACCTTTCAGTGGGATGTTAAGCGCGATTGTGAGAATAAAGACTTAAGATTTAGCACTCTTAAGACAATTGCTGCATTTCTTAATTCTGAAGGTGGAACTCTCATTATCGGCGTTGAAGATAATGGTAATATTTTCGGGCTAGAAAAGGATTTGTCTTTACTGTCAAATGGAAATCTAGATAAGCTAGAGCGGACAATTATTGATTCAATTTGTCAATATATTGGCAGCAACTTTACTCAGCAGATTAAAATTCGGTTTGAAAAAATTGATGGCAAAGATGTCTGCGCGATTGATATAAAAAAATCGGCGAAAAAAGCTTGGCTACAGAAAACGAACGAAAAGAAACTTGAATTTTATATTCGGATGTCGAACAGATCTGAACCTCTTGATATTCCAGATATCTACGAACACCTATAATGGGACTATGCGGTGCGTGAGAAATAGCTTAATCGTTGGTAGTTGAAGATTTCTCGTTCTCACACACTCTACACAGCTACTACGGTTAGCGCAGTTTATGAGTATGAACCTTTCGCTGCTGCTGATGCTGCTGTACCGGAACCGATGACGGCGATGGGTACAATGGTGGCTGCTGGAATGGGTTTGTTGTGGAAGAAAAGACGCACAAAAAGATAAGAAGACAGGGCGGTTAAAATTACGTTATTTTCTTCAGTCTGCGGAGGCAGACTTTGTTTGTGTAGACGCGGTTTCAACCGCCGTCTGCATCTCGCCCCGCCTAGAAACCGCGTTTTTTACCGGGATTAAAGGCTATAGCCCAGTTTTGGCGAAAAAAACCCGGTTTCTCAGTCATCGACGCATTATGACGGTGTAGCAAGGCTTTGAGATTGCTTCACTACCTTCGCAATGACAGAAATACGTTAATCTAAAATCTAAAATCTAAAATCTAAAATCGGTTATCCCGTACAATAAACAAGCAATTGTTATATTTTGAGTTATCCTGTGAGTCCTACTGCCGAAGTCAGCAATAACCTAAATGCGGGCGCTCTGCCAACCGCTACCCCAGCCCGCCGCGCTGTTTTTCCCTTCACCGCGATTGTTGGCCAGGAAGAGATGAAACTGGCGCTGCTGTTGAATGTCATCGATCCGAAAATTGGTGGCGTGATGATTATGGGCGATCGCGGTACTGGTAAATCTACCACAATCCGCGCCCTCACAGATTTACTGCCAGAAATTGAGGTGGTGGCTGACGATCCTTTTAACAGTCATCCCACCGATCCCGATTTGATGAGCGATGAGGTGCGCGATCGCACTTTGCATCACGGTACAATGCCGATCGCCCGCAAAAAAGTCCAAATGGTAGACTTGCCACTCGGCGCTACCGAAGACCGAGTTTGCGGTACGATCGACATTGAGAAAGCTTTGTCCGAAGGAGTGAAAGCTTTTGAACCAGGCCTGTTAGCCAAAGCTAACCGCGGCATTCTGTACGTCGATGAAGTCAATTTGCTCGACGATCACTTAGTCGATGTTTTGCTCGACTCCGCCGCCAGCGGTTGGAATACTGTTGAAAGAGAAGGCATTTCAATCCGCCACCCAGCTAAGTTTATTCTCATCGGTTCCGGGAATCCCGAAGAAGGAGAATTGCGGCCGCAATTGCTGGATAGATTCGGAATGCACGCCGAAATTCGGACTGTAAAAGACCCGAATCTGAGAGTAGAAATTGTTGAACAGCGATCGAGCTTTGACCAAAATCCGCCCGAATTTCTCGCCAAATATCAGCACGAACAAGATGATATGCAGCAGAAGTTGGTGGAAGCCCAGGAAAGGCTGAAATCCGTAACTATCGATCGCGATTTGCGAGTCAAAATCTCCCAAGTCTGCGCCGAATTGGACGTAGACGGACTGCGGGGCGATTTAGTCACAAATCGGGCCGCCAAAGCTTTCACCGCCCTAGAATGTCGCACAGAGGTCACTGTGGGCGATATTCGCAAGGTAATGACTCTCTGTTTGCGGCACAGATTGCGCAAAGACCCGCTAGAATCTATTGATACGGGTTCTAAAGTGACTAAAGTGTTCGATCGCGTATTCGGCCTAGAAACAACCGAAAGTTAGAGCCTAAATGGCCAAGAGCAGTATCTTCACAAATGGAACCTCTGCGAGTCGGCTTTAAATTCTGATAAACCCGATCAACTGTTCCCCTCTTGGCCATAGGCTTGCCAAGCCAAATCCACCAAACCGTTAACAATCGCCACAGCCACCACCGCCGAGCCCTTGCGCCCCTCAATCCGAATATGAGGAACCATCGAATCGTGCAGTCGCGACTTAGCCACGTCAACCCCGACAAACCCAGAAGGTGTTCCAATCACCAAAGCCGGCCGAATTTCCTCAGTTTCAATCAAATCTACGATCGCCGACAAAGAAGTTTGAGCCTCGCCAACCACAAAAATCCCTTCAGGATAGCGCCTTGCCAAAGTTTCAATCCCCCAAGCAGCGCGCGTCCGTTCCTTTTGAGGGCGTGTCAAAGCGTCCATCGAACAGTAAACCGGATTCGCAAAGGTACTTTGGATCAGCGGCGTAATGCCCACCTGCACCATCGGCACATCTACCACGATCGTAGTTCGAGCGGCCAAAGCAGCCGCCCCGGCTTGCAAAGCCTGATCGGAAAAACTAATTAAAGACTTGTACTCAAAATCAGCAGTCGCATAGATCACACGGCGGACTATTTCGTACTCCGCCGCAGAAAAACTGTGATCGCCAATTTCGTTATCAATTAATCCCAGACTCTGGGCATCGCTTACGTGCCATTCCATTTGTTGGATAGCTGTCGCCTGTGAATTGTCAGGTATTAGCTTACCAGCTTTTAGTCATAACAGAAGGAAGAAGGAAGAAGGAAGAAGGAAGAAGGGAAGAAGGGAAGACGGAAGAAACAGTCTAATCAAGGGTTTCAGAAATTATCTATGGTGTCTAGAAACCAGGTTTTTTCACAAAAATACTTGATTGCAGCCCGCAGATTCGGAAAAAAGCCCGGTTTCTTTGAACTTGCGCGCGGGGCTGAGAAACCGGTTTTTTTCACAACAATACTTGATTGCAGCCCGCAGATTCTCGTGAAAAATCAGCTTTCTAAGAGTCGCCACCCGATCGCGAACTAAACCTAAACAGCCCGCCCTGACTACTGTCAACTGCCAACTGTCAACTGTCAACTGTCAACTGCCAACTGCCAACTGCCAACTGCCAACTGCCAACTGCCAACTGCCAACTGTCAACTGACTCCTAAAAAAAACTAACTTTCCTCCGAAGGAGACTTGCCCAAAACCGGAGTCAAGAATGCCACCAAAGCCCCGATCGCAAAACCGGCCACATTCCGAGCCAAAGGCAACCAATCCGAAGTCCGACTCACCACAGGCCCGACTCCGAAAGCCAAAAACAGAATCCCCCACAGCGGCGAAAAAATCAGCGCCCACTGCCAAGCCACACCCTGTCCAGGTTTCCGCGGCTGAGCCGCAAACCCGCAGATTACACCGCCAACGATCGAACTAATTAGCGTCAGCACCCACTGTTCCCTCGGCAAACCGGGAACCACGCGACATCCGCCCTGACGCAAACAGCCTTGTATCGACTCTAAAGATTCAATAATCGATCGATCTTCCCCATTGTCCCGCACAAAAAATTGATTACCATAGCGGGTTTGCAGTTCCACCCAAAAAGTACGCGGCAGCAGCGGATACAGCGAGTCGCCGACATTAAAATTGAGCAAATTGCCACCGCGGGGGTCAGCAACTAGCAATACACTCTTTTTATCTAAGCCCCAATAACTTTTGACAGCCAAACCGGGCGTGCGATCGTACTGAGTCAGCACTCGCAGCTTCCAACCGGTTTCGGCTTCAAAGGCGTTTAATTGTTTTGCTAAATCCTCTTCTTCAATATCCGTAAGGGCTTTAGCCAAATCAATGATTGGTGTCTGAACTTGGGGCAACAAATCGGGATTGTTGAAAGCGTGGGCCGCAGGTGCGATCGCCCACACCGACAAAGCCAGAAAAAAGGCAGCAGCAGATGCTAGGAATTTGCGCGGAAAAAGCTGTGACATAGGAACTTCTAATTCGGGTCTTAATTGTGAATGTTAGGTGGCGGTCTTAACCAGAGGATAAGATAAAACTCATTTTTCTTTACAATTATTTACTTTACAGGAAGCTGAGAGTAAGCGGAAGGCTTCAGAGAAGGAAAGTTGAGAATTGCGTTACATAATCCCTCTTCCGTCTTCCTTCTTCCCTCTTCCGTCTTCCTTCTTCCCTCTTCCTTCTTCCCTCTTCCTTCAGATTAAAACTGAGATTTTGCCGCCACCCCATCACAGAGACGCCGATCGCGATCGCTCACATTAGGATTAGTTCTCAGATAATCCCCCACCCAATCGCAGCCCCGAACCAGCAAATCATCAAGATCCAAATTCCACAAAATCACCCGATTATCCTTGCTAGCAGAAGCCAGAATTTTCCCATCCGGGCTAAAACTCACACTCATCACACTATCCTTGTGACCAGTCAAAGTTTTCAGCAACGTCCCGCTGCGGCTCCACAACTTCACCTTATGATCATAACTACCCGAAGCAACCAACAAACCATCCGGGCTAAAACCCACGCTAGTCACGCTGTCACTAGAACCCTTCAGCAGCGTCGCCACCAAAGTCCCGTCCACCTTCCACAGTTTCACCGAATTATCGTAACCAGCCGAAGCCAGCATTTTGCTATCAGGGCTAAAAGCCACCCCCAACACAAAACTGTTGTGAGCCCCTTCAAAAGTCCTCAGCAAACGACCGTCCCGATTCCACACTTTGACAGTACCGTCATCACTTGCAGAAGCCAGCATCGAACCGTCAGGACTGAATGTCACCCCAGTCACCCAGCCTTTGTGTCCCGTCAAAGTCTTAATCAACCTGCCGTTTCTCGTCCAGAGTTTCACAGTTTTGTCCTTGCTAGCCGAAGCGACAATCTCGCTGTCGGGGCTAAAACTCACGCTCATCACGCTGTCGGCGTGCCCTTCGAGAGTGAACAGCACAGAAGGCGAACACGGGAATAGCGGCGCCGAAGGACAAGGAAGATTATTACTCATCCCATCTTCTTTCAGACTCCAGACTTTCACCGTTTTGTCGTAACTCCCAGAAGCAAGTAGCTGTCCGTCAGGGCTGAAACTGACGCTGGAGACTCTCTGAGTGTGTCCTTCCAAAGTTTCGAGCAAAACTCCCGTGCGGCTCCAGAGTTTGATAGTTTTGTCCGTAGAAGCAGAAGCCAGCTTTTGGCCGTCGGGGCTGAAAGTAACGCTTTGCACCCGGTTTTGGTGTCCGTCGAGGGTTTTGAGAGGCACATCATCGAGTCGCCAAAGTCTGACAGTTTTGTCAAAACTTGCCGAAGCCAGAGTTTTGCCATCCGGGCTAAAACTTACCTGAGTAACTCGATCGGCGTGTCCCTCAAAAGTTCTCAGCAAGCGACTTTCTGGTTTAATATTGCTAGCATCCGTTGGGCGTTTGTCGCCAATACCCGCCAGACTCCAGAGTTTGACAGTCCCGTCGGCGCTTCCAGAAGCAAGTGTTTTACCGTCGGGGGAGAAACTGACACCAAATACCCACTTGCTGTGTCCCCGCAAAGTTGTTAGCAGTTCGCCGTCCCGCGCCTTGGTTGAATTTTTTCGGGCTGGGTATTTTAGTGCAGCGATGCTCCAGATTTTGACTATTTTGTCTTCACCGGCACTGGCGAGTGTTTCACCGTCGGGGGAAAAACTGACCGTGTAAATTTTCAAGGGTTTTTTGTTTTCGCTGTGCCACAAATTAGCGATTAACCTGCCGTCAATACTCCACAGTTTCACAGTACCGTCATCGCTCGCCACGGCGATGATTTTACCGTCGCGGCTGAAGCTGAGCCAATTTATGGAAGCTTTTTGTGCGATCGTTCGCAGCAGCGTACCATCGGTTTTCCAAAGTTTAATCGTTTTGTCTGTAGATGCGCTGGCGATCGTTTGGCTATCGGGGCTAAAAGCAACGCTGCTCACGCTATTAGTATGGCCAGTTAAAGTAGCCAGCAAAGTGCCGTCAGGTTGCCAAATTTTGACAGTTTTATCTAAACTTGCCGAGGCGATCGTTTTATTGTCAGGACTAAACGCCACACAGGAAACGCTGTTAGTGTGTCCTTTAAAAGTAGCTAGCAAACTGCCATCGCGCCGCCAAAGTTTCACGGTTTTATCTACGCTGGCCGAAGCTATTGTTTGCCCGTCTGGACTGAAACTGAGACCCCAAACTACGTCACCGTGTCCCTCCAAGCGGTTCAGTTCTTTGACGCCATAAACTGCCTGCTGGAGGGCCGCAGAAATCAGAATTTCGGTATCCTTGAGAGTGTGCATTTCTTGGGAGTGTTCAATCTGTTTCCACTTTTTACCCGCTCTCAAACTTTCCATCATGGCGTCAAATTTGTTGTTTGAGAAATAAAGGGCTTCAGAAGCTGCGGTTAAGGTACTGATTTCGGCTCGCTGAGTTTGAGCGACAGCTAGCTGTTTTTGACCGACAGCCCGCCACCAAAAATTTACGGCGGCGATGGTGGAACTTGTTAACAGTAGTACGCCGATTACTGCTACTCCCAGCATCTGTTTGAGAAAAGTATTGGCTCGATAGAGCTGTGCTTGACTCATCTTTTTGTCAGCTTCTGCTTTGTGCAGTCTGGCTTCTAAGCCGAATCTTTGGCGGATCGGTCGCACTAAATAGTCGTGTACTAATTGATAGCGGTCTTCTGGCGCTTCCCGCAGCAGAAATAGCAAACCGTGACCGACTAAAATGTCTAAAATTAAGTCGAGGTTGTCGGTTTTCTTTTGTCCGCTTTCTGGTTCTTTCGCGAACTGTAGTTGTAGGGGAATTCTGCCAGTGCTGCCGATCGCCAATAATTCCTTTTCTGCGACATCTGCTGGTTGCTGACCTGTGACCAATGATAGTTCGTGTTTGGTTTTAATCAACCGAACGCCTCTTTCATCTGTCAGGGAAAACAAGATTTTCCAAGCTGCGTCTTCGTTAACCGGCCCGCAGTCAGAGATGACTCCTTCGAGCGATCGCTTGACTAACTCTGCTTTAGGATTGTCGCCCAATTGCTGGTATTGTGCTAGAGTCGTAATATCTTCTTCTTGAAGTTGCGCTCCCACTACCTGCAATTCGATCGGTCGCACTTCTTGCAGTTCGTCTGCTAAATCTTCCACAAAAGCATCAATCAGTGCCGGTTCTAAATAATATTCCGCCCGTTTCGTTAAGTGTCCGATCACAGCCCGCGCATCTTTAATCGAAAAACTCCGCAGTTGGTAGCGGATGCTTTTGTCGAGAATATTATTGTTAATAGCGTCGAGGTCGGGAAAGCGATCGCAGTCGAGCAAATAGTGCAAGTAATCTTCGCGCAAGCACAGAATTATCTTAACATAAGGCAGATTCAAAAACAAGCGCAAAAAATTATAAAAAACTTGTCTTTGTGCCACTGAAGTCGAAACAAAGAAAAACTCTTCAAATTGATCGAAAATCAGCACAGTCAACAAATTATTAGTGGCATTCTCGCGCAACTGCTCTATAATAAAAGAAGAAGTTTCCGAGCTGCTATCTGGGAGGATCGAGCAACTTTTTTTCTGGATTTCCTGTACTCCTTTGGCGATTAATTTCCTTTCCTCTTCGGCTTGTTTGTCGTACAGCGCGTCGTTCAAAGCATTTTCTAATTCCACCAGCCAGTCGGTGTAAACTTTGACTACTACGGACAATGTATCCCGCGCGCCCGGAGTAATATTTTTCAAAGCTGGCACTAAACCTGCGTTGACTAGAGAGCTTTTCCCGACTCCGCTGGGCCCGTGAATAATAGTTAATTTATGGTCGTCCCTGCTAATTCTTTCGAGCAATCTATTGATATCTTTTTGGCGGGAGTAAGCTGTCATTGACGCTGCGATCGCAGCTTGATTTTGGGCTGAGGGACTCGAAGGATTTACAGCTTGGCGCTGCTGCTGCAATTGGCTGGCTCCGATAAAAGCCCTAAATCCGTATTGATACTCGATCGATCGCTGGGTCTTTTTAATCCGAAAAGCTTTCAGATACTCTCCCTGATCGAAATAAACCGCTTGGAGTTCGGTCAAAATATCAATGTAAAGTCGGGGATCGTACTTCGGCTCACTTTGAGTTTGAGCCAACTCCAAAGAATGCACCGCCGCTTCCCACTGGCCCAGTTGCCGCAAACTTTGGGCTAATAGTAACAGATAGGAACTTCTGTCAGATTTGGGATGTTGGATTTTAGATCTGGGATCGTTACTTGACTCGTTAGTGCCCACAAATTCTGGATAATTTCCCGCAAATCCCAATCTCAAATCTTCAATCAGCAATCTCAAATCGTTAGGCGTTTGATCCAAAATCGCCAAAGCCAATTCGGCTAGCTGGCGGGCTTGACTCCACCTCGACTGTTGCAGGGCAACTTCAGCCAAAAAGCCGTAATCTTGAGCTAGTTGGCTGGGAGTACCGTAAGTGAAGTGCAACTGCAAAGAATTTTCCGCTAATGCTTGCAACTCTCCCCAAGCTTTCAGGCGTTGCAGCACTTGTCCCAGGTGTGCTGTCACCTCTGCTACCAATTCCGGGCGATCGGCAAGAGAGAAAGCATTTCTAGATTGTTCCAGGCTAATCCAAGCTTGTTCCCAGTGGTGGCGGTTGGCTACCGGGTTTCTGGCTGCTTGCAAGCGGTGACACAGGGCTATATGAAACAGCACTATGCCTTCTCTCTCTAAAAATAAGATGTTGGGGACAGGATTCAATAAGGATGAGGGGAGGGTTTGTCGATTTTCGGCATATTCCCAGTTAGCGAGTTCCCAGTTGCCGGTTTGCTGTTGCCAAAATATTAAGCTTTCTTGGTAGTGGATTAATGCTGTTTCGGTTTGGTCGCTGACATAGTAATCTCGACCGAGAACGAATTGCAGGCTGGCTTTCAGGGCGGGTTCTAATTCTTGACCGCGATTTTGTAAATCTCTTAAAGCTAATTCTAGTTCTCGGCGGGACAAAGAGCCGATCGCCAAATCGAGGGTATTGCCCGGACTCAAGGGCGAATAGGAGTGGACATCTGATTGTCGTCCGTTTTGGGGCCCTGAGTTAAAGGTGAGAAAGCGTTCTTCGGAGTTGATTTCACGCTCCAAGGCTGGTTTTTCCCAGTCGGTTTCGCAGCTACCAAAACCTGGTCTGGTGCCGGCGGTGCTGCTGCCGATTTCTTGATTGAGTTCGCCTACTTTAAATATCGTATCGGCCCGCCCAGCCAGAAAATCAATTAATTCGTCAACGGCCATTTCAAATTTTATCGTGGCGGCGGCCCAACTTTTGAAGTCCGGGGCCAGACGAATCATTTTGGTCACGATGTCATCTGTTACCCACAAAATCACCGGACAGGAAAAATTTTTGCGAAATTCGTCTCGCACTTGATTGGTAGAGGCCATCAGTTCGTCGATCGCCACTACTGTTTCTAAACCGAATACCATCAAAGCCGAGGCGGAACCGACAGCCGAAGACTCACTCTGGAGTGTGTTTGCCACCAGGTTAGTGTAGAGGGTTTTGACGGATGCTGGCAGAACAATATCTTGAATTGGCACTGGGGACATTTCTCGTAGCCGCTGCGCTATTTGCTTTCGCAACTGCTCGTAGTTGCAGCGCACCAAAATTAGCGAAAATTGCTGCTGAGACATGGCGATGGCTCTTACCAGAGTTTTGAGTGATCGCTCGTTGTAGCTAGCAGTTTCTTGTAGTTTAAGTAGATCGGTCATGCGTGCACCCCTGTTGCAGAAATCAATTACTTAACGATTGCCGATCGTGACTGAAACCGTATCTACTTAGAGATGCTCGTTCCTGTCTGGCGCTTTATATCTGTAGGAATACGTAGTTTTTCGTACTTCTTCTATGAAAACTTACACATTCTTTATGTTCTATCTAAACACATCATACATCTGTATCTCCGAGAATGCGAAACTTGACAGTAAAAATTCAAGTTAGCTTAATTTGATTTTTGTCGGCTACAGATAAACTACTACATACCGTAAATATCCCCCCTCAATTTATGAACAATACCGACGACTAATTATTAGCAAGCAACTCCGGTCTATCTGTAGCACGAATTTAGAAATAAAACCTATAAAAATTGTAGTCCGCGATGGGATTAGTTGCGACTAAGAGCAACAGATAAAAATAGATATAGGGGGTCTGGTCTTGCAGATATGAGAGTAGAGATTGGAGAAAGTCCTTGGTGGTGGTAATTGTTTTTGGATCGTTAAAGTCGTGACGCGCACCCAGCAATCAACAAAAATTAGCCAGTGGCACAAACCGCTGACTGGATGCTTTATTCAATTGCAAAAGTTGGGAGTTTTGAACGGTGAATGAGAAGTTAAAAACTTGATAAGCTGTTGTGCATTTAAATTGTATATTTCGACGATCAATCAAAAATCTTCTCCCTCTCTCCCCCTCTCCCTCTCTCCCCCTCTCCCTCTCTCCCCCTCTTCCCCTCAATCACCATACACAATTGGGATGCAAAACAGCTTAGCTCCCTCGCCGGGGAGGGCTTGGAGATTTGGGAAGCAATCTCCAAAATCCCAACTATGTTTGGTGATCGCGCTCCTGCCATTCTTGATATTTTCTGGTTTCTGCTAAGGCTGGATTGATGCCAAACCAACGACCTTCTTGATCGCGGTATTCAAAGACAAACATACTGCGCAACAAAATTTGAGATTCTTCTTCGCCGGTTACACTTTGTCGCTTGACGACTTGAAACAGCAGTTCCCATTCCATGTCATTGATGGCTCCCAAAAGATCATCGCGATATTCTTGAATAACGCTTTCGAGGCATTCGCGAGAGAAGGGGGGGTCTTCGTGCTGCAAACAGCTATACAAAAGCATCAGTAGATTGCGAACATGACCACCGCTAATCCGGCAGAGCCTGTCTAAAGTTTCGGGAGAGTCAAAGACTTTGGAAATTAAATCGATGCGTTGAAGGGGAGTAACTGTGGGGAAAGCTCTAGCTAATACTAGCTGCCGCAGTAGTGCCATTCCTTCGATGTGATCGTCGCCCGATCGCATTTGCACCGGTACCATCGGCATCACCTTGGGTTTGACTCCAAAGCGACTGGCGAGACGGCCAAAGTCGTTGGAAAATATCAAAGTCAGGGGAATTGTGTAGACGACATGACAATTGAGTTTTTTCAACTGTTCGCCGCGGTCTAAAAATAGGTATTCTGGCTGGGTGCGTCCGCTGGGTTTGAGAGATGCGTCGAGGCGATCGAGGTTGTCAACGATGACTGCGAGACCTTTTTTGCCTTGTTGCTTGAGTTCGGCGTTAGCTCTGTCGAGGAGTTCTTCGTTGATCGACTGTAAGATGCTGTTGGTGCGGGGTTCGAGATATTGCCGAAGTTGCGATCGTAGTTTGGGAGAGTCTTTAGTTTTAGCAGTAACTCTAGCAATGCCTACAGATAACTCGGCTTCCGCTGACAAATCTATGGGAGTCTGCAAAAATTCTGCCACTTCTGCAAACAGATTGGTAAAATAGCTCGGTCTGAGTTTGATTTTGGCCGCTTCCATAGTTTCGCTAACTTGGCGGGCAATGCTGAGCAAAATATCGCTGATGTCTACATCGCCCATGTCTAAGTCTTGAGAAGACTCGAAGTAGACGACGCAAAAACCCTCTTGCTCTAGCTCAGCTTTGAGTCGAAACAATTCCGTAGATTTGCCACACCCGATATGTCCTGTAAATAGCTGACAAGTTGGCTCGTCGGGGGAGATGCGGGTGATGGTTCGCTGTAAAGATTCAATGATTTTGCCGCCCCGCACGGAACCAAAATCGATGTAGTATTGATAATCTCCAGGGTCTCCCGCAACAAGGGTCTTGCTCGGGTTGCAGGCTTTATAGAATCTGTCTAATTCGAGTGCGATCACAATTGAAGCCGAATAAAAGTTAAAAAAGTTAATCGAAAGTCTAAACTTTCTTGCCTTGAGTTTAGTTTGATTTGTCACCCTTTGCCCTGTGGGGTAATGCCCTAAATACCCAAAGAACCTTTATCTGCTAATCAACTTTCCCGACGCGGAAATTTGAAATTTTTAATTAAGAAATTTTAATTACCTAGCTGGATCAGTAATTTTACTGATCTTGGCAGGAGTCTGGGTAATTTTGCGGGGATCTGGTTAAATGGTAGGGAAGAAAGGGTCTGGGGTGTGCGAGATTAAACAGTTTTGAATTTGTGCTAATCCTTAATTATTAAATTGTCAAGAGGTAGATGGCTAGTTTTGGAGCGGTTTCTCAAACAGAGTTAGGGCGCAGACGTGAAGAGTTGCGGCGGCAGCGTCGTGCTCGATCGGCGGCTGTGCTGTGGCAAACAGTGGCAGCGAGCGCGCTCGCTGGGGGTTTGCTGTGGTGGATTGCGCAGCCGGCTTGGTTGATTGTTCGATCGGAACAAGTGAAGGTGGAGGGCAATCAGTGGCTGTCGGACAAGGCGGTGCGCTCTTTGGTGCCGCTGTCTTACCCGCAGTCGCTGTGGGGAATTCAACCGCAGGCGCTGGCCGAAAAGCTGGAGTCAACGGGGCCGATCGCCAAAGCGAAGGTGACTCGCAACTTGTTTCCGCCTTCTTTGACTATAGAAGTGGCAGAACGGCTTCCTGTGGCGGTGGCGCAGCCGACTGCGGTGTTGAAATCTAGCGATAAGGAAAAGGTGGGGTGGCTGGATGCTCGCGGAGGTTGGATGCCGTCGGAGAGCTATACTGCGGTGCGATCGCAGAATAGTTCGATCGGGCAAAGCAGCACTCAGGGAACGCAGCCTCAGCATTCTTTGCCAACTTTAAAAGTCATCGGGCCTTTGGAACAGTATCGCACCTCTTGGCCGAAGTTTTACCAAGGACTCAGCGGCTTGACAGTGAAAGTATTTGAGATAGATTGGCAAGACCCAAATAACTTGATCTTGAAAACAGAGATCGGTACGGTACACTTAGGGCCGTACAGTTCCAAGACGGCTTCGCAACTTCAGGTTTTAGACCGAATGCGACAATTGCCAAAACAGCTAGATTCAAGCCTCATATCCTACATTGACTTAAAAAATCCTGCTGCGCCGATCGTTCATTTACCAGAACCCCCGCCTAGTTTGGAGAGTTCAACTCCCGCACCAACTCCGGCCCCGAATTGAGCCTGTGTATTGGTTAAGGTAGAAGGTATCGTCGATGGGCGAGCAGAATTTTCACCTCTAGGCATCAATACGCAAGACTGGAAATCAAGACTGTTTTTTGATACCGATCCGCATCGGCAAAAAAAACATAATTTTTCGATCTATCCGATGCGTTAGGTGCTATAATTCATTTTTTTCATTTTGCCTTGCGTAGAAATGCCTTCTGCACAAGCACCTAGATGGGGTATGCAAGCTATGGGCGAGCAACATCGGCCAAATTCGAGATTGCTAACATTGAGCCTCGACCAGTGTTAGTTTTTCGCGCAACATAGCCTATAGTGATTGTGAATTGGCGTTTAGTTAACAAGCTGTAATCTAATATCCCCGACTCTAATGAATCTTAATAATAGTCAGGGGTCTGACCAAAACAGTCCCCCTTCGGAAGTGAAAAATTTTCCGGTGGCCCTCGATTCCGCCAATCCGTTTAGACGCAAGTCTGATTATGTAAATGTAGACAGTATTGATATCGATCCTATGGTCAATCCCAAAGACATAATGCCCAGCAGTGCCGCGAGAATCAAAGTAATTGGCGTCGGCGGGGGTGGCGGCAACGCCGTTAACCGGATGATTGCTAGCGAGGTTTCTGGCGTGGAGTTTTGGTGCGTGAATACAGATTCCCAAGCTCTGGTGCTCTCAAATGCTCCAAAACGCTTGCAAGTCGGACAAAAGTTGACGCGCGGTTTGGGTGCGGGGGGCAATCCGGCGATCGGACAAAAGGCTGCCGAAGAGTCTCGCGACGAAGTTGCTAATGCTTTGAATCACGCCGATTTGGTGTTTATCACAGCCGGCATGGGTGGCGGTACAGGCACGGGCGCGGCTCCGATTGTCGCGGAAGTGGCGAAGGAAATGGGCGCTTTGACTGTGGGCATAGTAACGCGGCCTTTCACCTTTGAGGGACGGCGGCGCACTAGCCAAGCTGAAGAAGGAATCGCCGCTTTGCAAAGCCGGGTGGATACGCTGATCGTGATTCCTAACGACAAGCTGCTGTCGGTGATTTCGGAACAAATGCCGGTACAAGAGGCTTTCCGAGTTGCTGATGATATCCTGCGCCAAGGGGTTCAGGGTATTTCTGACATTATTACGATTCCCGGTTTGGTGAATGTTGACTTTGCTGACGTGCGGGCTGTAATGGCAGATGCGGGTTCGGCTTTGATGGGCATCGGCGTGGGATCTGGCAAGTCGCGGGCTAGGGAAGCTGCAATGCAGGCGATTTCTTCGCCTCTGCTTGAGGCTTCATCGATCGAGGGCGCTAGAGGTGTGGTGTTTAACATCACTGGTGGTACTGACATGACGCTGCATGAAGTAAACGCGGCGGCTGAGACGATTTACGAAGTTGTCGATCCGAATGCCAATATTATTTTTGGAGCGGTGATTGACGAGCGACTTCAGGGCGAAATTAAGATTACTGTGATCGCCACTGGTTTTTCGGGGGAAATGATCTCATCGTCTCAGGCTTCGCGGACACAAAATGTGAATGCTCCTTGGCGGGCTGCAACTGTTCCTGTGACTCCTGCTCAACAAACCCAGGATACGAAAACGAAACCGCCACAGGATTTCGGATTGGATATTCCTGAGTTTCTGCGCAACCGTCGCCCACCCAAATAATTTGAGATTTTAGATTTTGGATTGGGGATTAGGGATGGCGGATTCGCTCTCAAATCTCCAATCTAAAAAATCTAAAATCTATGTAGATTAGGGATTAGGCCTTTTAGATAAATCTCAAAAATCTCAAATCTCAAATCTCTAGGGTTTCTCCGGGTTCGGGTTCGAGGAGTTGGGTGGATAGCCCGGATTTTGCGAGTAAATCGCGAAATTCGGGGATGCTGCCGATCGACTTGACGAACATTGGTAAAATACCAGTGGCTCGGATATCTCCTGTGGTTGTAGGTACAAAAAACTTAGGTTTCAGGGTTTGGGCAAGTTTCAGGGCTTCTTGTGGGCCCATGATGATTTGTCCGAGGAAAGGGAAGATTTGACCGATGACGGGGGCGATGGCTACGTCTACGGTGTCTATTTTCTGTTTGACTTTAGCTAATGGTGGCAGATGCGGTTCGTAATAAAGCGTCTCGCCGCTGTTTAAATCTTTGAGTAAATAGCCGTTTTCTTCCTGTCCGGGCTGGATTTCTGCTCCGGGTACGGCGGTGATTTGTAATATTTCTTTAAATTTAGACTCTTGCCAATTTGCTAAAGTTATGATATTGGTGTAGCCTAAACTGCTGAGGACTTTGGCGGCGGTAGGGGAGGCGATCGCGGGAATTGTCCGATCAAGCTTTTCGAGTGTTGGTCTGTGGCAGTGGTCGTCTAAGCCTTGGGAAATGAGTAAAAGGTCGATCGGCGGTAAGGTACTGGGAGTAAAGGCGACAGGCGTGTTGTGGTAGGCGGTGAACAGCCAGGGTTGACCGTAAAATACGAGGGGATCGACTAACCAGGGATCGACGAGGATGGTTTGGCCGGCGATGTGGAAAATCCAGGAGTTGAGGTCGATTCGGGTGAGTTTCATAGTTGTTTGCAATAATTCTTTACATTTAGTTTAATCATAGCTTGTGCCAAGATAGCCGCCGAATGGAATTCGGGTCTACACAAACAAAGTCCGCCTTCGCGGACTGGAAGATTCCGAAGAATAACTACGCCAGAGGAATGTTATATTCAGAATAATTGAATCATTAACAATGCAAGCTGGAACATGGAAATTAACCTGAATCCGCTCGAATTTATAACGCTCAAAGTACAAGAAACTGTTGCCGAGATCCAAAATTTAGATAACGAAATATCAGGTAAAGTTCAAGAAAATGCAACTGCTGTAACGGCTTGGCTACAATCAGCACCAAGTTCAATTGTTAGTGCTGGGACGATCGCCGCTCAAGAAGCTTTCAAAGTCTCGCACAACATCCGTTTTGAAAACTTGCCAAAAAATCTGCAATTCAAATTTGCTAGGGCGGGCGTGCGTGACGGAATGCGAAATGTTTTAGAAACCGCAAAAGTATTTGAATCCATCCCCGCCCAAATTCGCGCGCGAGGCCCGGAAGCAGTTCGCGAATTTTGTCAAGATAAAGATTGGAGTCACATTCAAGCCCGCGTCAATGGAGGGGGAAACGAAGCTGCTAATGGGATTTTTGAATATTTTTGGGTGAATCGCGCCCGTGGTGGTAAAGACATGACGGCGCAAGAATTAGCAGCCGCCAAGCAAGTTTTAACGGCTGCTGCTTTTAAGGCGGCGGTTGCTGAAATCGTTGGGGCAGTAGCAAAAGGGGCGATCGCAGCAGCAGTAATTGAATTAGTATTTTCGATCTTAGAAAACTCGCTGTTGTGTGTTGAAGGCAAAATTACTCAGTCCCAATTAATCGAACAAGTGGCTGCTGATACTGCTAAAGCTGGTATTGCTGGCGGTGCAATTACGGGAATTTTGTTAGCGCTTTGCATGATATTTCCTCCCATTGCAGGAGTTTTAGGCGCTGCTGCGGTGCCGTTGGCAGTTGCTGGTATTGGTTTTATGGGAATTCGTGCTTGGGAAATTTTTTGTCATGGCGATCGCCTATTTGGGATAACTGAACAAGCACAAAAATTTCCAGGGCTATTTCATTCTGGTTGAGTAGCTGATATGATAATAAAGTATTGTAGTCATTCACATGATATGTCATGTCTCAAATTGCCATTGTCGAAGCCTTCGCAGACCTACCCGATACCCGTCGAA
>NZ_JAIGNI010000082.1 GCF_026130175.1 Lyngbya sp. CCAP 1446/10
ATCATGGGCGACATAAGAAGAACCAAGTAGGTATAATATTTGACATCAATACCGAAACATGAACCTATTCATATTCACTCATTTATTTATTATACACCGCTGAGGTTATTAAATTTTCATTCCTTAGTAGATAATCAGTAAAATATATAAAAAATTCTCCCAGCTATTAGTAGGTTCTGTCGCTGGGAGAAATCGCTGGAAAGTCGGTTGATTCAACTAACGCAGGTATCTCGATTAATTTGATTTCAAACCTTCGCTGCATTCGCCGTTATTCTTTAGGCACAGTAGGCTTTGGTTGCATATCAAAAATAATCACAAATGTGCGCGTTTTCACTAATCGCTGCAAAACCCGTAGATGATCATCTGCATCGTTTCTCTTACGAAATCGTGCCACAATAACACGCTGACAATTAGGAAGCAGGCTAATGATACACCACGGGTGCAATTTTTCAGAGTAGGTCATTTTAGTACCTCAGCAGTAAAAGTAACAGATTGTGCTCTTGTTTGATTGCTTGCCAAGACAGTAATTGAATAATCTTGTCAAAGACAGGTCACGGTGATATTGATATTTGACGAGGTTTGTGCTATGACCAGCTCAAATCATCTTTTGATGCTGAAAAAGCTTGATGTATGGCAGCCACCAAAACTGTTTGAACAAGTCAGCAGTATATGATTGCGACAACGTATACAGTCGTTGCCCTAAACAGTCTTTCCGTTATACGCGCTACTATTAATCCAGGCTATTCTCTTCGCAATGCGGACACAGGAAAGCCACCAATGCCTCTGGAATTTCCTCAAAGTGTTCCAGCAGAAAATCCATTAAAGCCAAATGACGCAAATCGACAGCAGTAGGAAATCTGCGATTTTTACCCTTTCTAAACCAACCTCGCACTGTAGAATCAGAACGAGAACAAATAAAAGCAATTTCCTCATAACTCAGTCCCCACTTTGCATAGAACTGCCTCGGTGTCATTCGCAATTGGCATTGACTGTAAACTGCAATTAAATTGCGTTCTCTATCTGTCAAAGTATGCTGCTTTTTCATCATCCTCAAACTTCTCCAAATCTTCCTCCCACGCAGTATCAAACTGACACCACGTTGCACTCTTAGAATCAGGAGTAAGGCAAATGATGTAGCACCACATCCAACAGCGCTGATGCTGTTCGTAGTTGTAAAATTTGCCGATAACCATTCCTGTGTCAGCTTCTTCGCTAACATCTGCCCAACGCACCATCTCGCCGCACTTAAAGCGTGGGGGATGAATTTTGGCAAAGTTTGCAGGTAATTCAATTGCAGGCGGCATATCCTTCAAACCTTTTAGTGGTAGCGCCGATATCAAATCTCGCCCTTTTCTTATGATTGACATGAGTTGATAATTGTGTATTGATGATACCCAAGTTCTTTTGACAGATTTTCAGGTCAATTTCTTGATAAAGAAATTGCAGTGCGATATCCTCTTAAATCAATCGCAGGTAGTGGTGCATAAGTAATATTTTTCGCATTCTCAATCAATGATGTGGAGAGGATTGTATCGAATTGCATCATTGAAGAAAACAGGACTACCCAATCACAATACGGCGTAGCTGATGTTTTTAGCTGTTGGCTATCAACCAATACGGTTCAGTTTATTTTAGATTTTAGATTGGGGGGTTTTAGATTGGGGGGTTTTAGATTGGGGGGTTTTAGATTTATCGAGCAATACGCTTGGGTTAGAATTGTCCTAAGAGAGGAACGAAGCAATGTCGGTGTCTATTTTTACATCACTTTTACTCTCTTGACGGGCTTATCTGAACCGTATTGCGCTATCAACAATCTCCGGTAATCTGCGAGTACAACCGCTTTTTCGGCAGCGGTACAATTCCTGTTGGCAATTTAGTTAATGAGGTGATTGTGCAATGGATAAGTTAAAGCAGTAAAATTAGTGGATTCAAGCACTATTGCTCGAATCTATGGCAACTCCGATCGCCCGTAATAATCAAGTAACGAGTTCGCTCGACCGGATCTGATGCCGATCGCAGTATGATAGAAAAATGAGCTACCTTGAGCATTATGGCAAAACCCAACAGGTATCCCGACAATTGGCGAGAGATCGCAAATTCCGTGAAAGAAAGTGCTCTATGGCACTGCGCTAAGTGCAACCAACAATGCCTGCGATCCGGTACTTCAAGCGACTTAACCAAGTCCGAACGCTTAAAGTTAACTTTAACAGTGCACCACCGCAATCGGATACCGGAAGACAATCGCTTAGAAAACTTAATTGCCCTTTGCAGGGCCTGCCACCTGTCTTACCACAATCGCGGTCAATCAAATATCTCGCCTGGGCAATTATCCCTGTTCCCCGATGATGCGATGAACTGGGAAACATACGAGTTACTCTTAGACTAATATAAGGCAATTTAACCGATAAATTAAAACCGACTTATTAAGGATACCGAAAGTCAAGAAGATTATCAATCAGTGCGATCGCCCAAATCAAGCTAAAACCTAACAAACGGCATCCTCCGCAACACGACAGCACTTGTTTGACAGCAAGGAAGCGGGGTTTTGTTACGAATTATCCTAGCAAAGCGCAGCAACGACTAAAAAGCGTGAAGCGTAGCTATCCCGTAGGGAATCGCCCAAAAGCTCTAAAATTGAGTAGTTATCATTCTAGTTTTCACAAAAATTACCATCGCAAAATGCAGTTAAAAACAGGGCAAATAGTCAAAGTGCGATCGCGCCAATACCTCGTCGAAGAAGTCGCACCCAAATTATCCGAGGAAACAGACACCTTAGTGCGCCTGTCTTGCTTGGAAGATGACGCCGTGGGAGAAAGTCTCGAAATCCTGTGGGAGAGAGAAATTGACGCAGTTGCGATCGGCAATAACTCTTGGGATTCCATCGCGCAGCGGGGATTTGACAATCCTAAATTATTCTCCGCTTACCTCCATACTCTACGCTGGAACTGTGTCACATCTACCGAACCGAAGCTATTTCAGTCCCCCTATCGAGCCGGTATTGAAGTCAAAGCTTATCAATTAGAACCTCTCCGCAAAGCCTTACTGATGCCGAGAGTTGGGCTATTCATTGCTGACGACGTAGGATTGGGCAAAACCATTGAGGCGGGATTGATTTTGCGGGAAATGCTGATTCGTCAGAAAGTGCGGCGGGTGGTGATTTCTTGTCCGCCTTCGGTGGTGCGACAGTGGCAAGAGGAAATGGAAAATCGCTTTGGGCTTAGTTTCATTATCTACGATCGCGAATTCGTTGCTAACTGTCGGCGCGATCGCGGATATGGCATCAATCCTTGGACAACACACACCCGTTTTATTATCTCCCATTCCTTACTCAGAGATGAAACCTACACCGCCCCATTGCGAGATTGGTTAGAAGAATTTGCCCCCGCATCAATGCTGATTTTGGATGAAGCACACAACGCAGCCCCAGCCAGCGGTGCGAGATATGCCGTTGATTCCCAGTTAACTCGCACCGTGCGAGACTTAGCGCCGCGTTTTGAACATAAATTATTTTTATCAGCCACCCCGCACAACGGTCATTCTAATAGCTTTGCAGCCTTATTAGAGATTTTAGATCCGCAGCGATTTTGTCGGGGAGTCACCGTGCGCGATCGCAAATTGCTCGATTCAGTCATGGTGCGCCGCCTCAAACGAGACTTACGGGAAATAGGCGATGATTTTCCCAAACGAGAAATAATACCGATTGTCATAGAAAACCTGCCGGAAACCGCACCAGAATTGCAACTTTCGCGGTTGCTACAAGAATATCGCCTGTTGCGAGAACAACGCTTGCAAGGAGAATCTCGCAGCAAGCAAGCAGCAGCAATGTTAGTAATTGTTAGCTTACAAAAACGCTTGCTTTCATCCATAGAAGCCTTTGCTCGGACATTGAAAGTACACCGAGAAACCCTAGCAAAACCCGTTTCAAAACCACCAATTTTGCGATTGGAACGCTTACAATTACTGTCAGAATCAGCAGGAAATGATGACGATCGCGCGGAACTACCAGAAGAAGAAGTGCAGGCAGAAGAAGACGCGCAAATGGCAGCAGCTACTGCTAACAGTATATCACAGATTACCCAACGAGAGCAAGAACTTTTGGAGCAAATGGCAGAAATTGCCAATGCTGCTCGTTATCAACCAGATCCGAGAGTTCTCAGTTTGATTGACTGGATCAAAAAATACCTCTGTCCCGATTTAGGACAACCGAACGCTAAATGGTTAGAACGTCGAGTCCTAATTTTTACCGAATATACAGATACGAAGCGCTACCTAGAACAGCAGTTACAATCAGCCTGCGCCAATTCTCACTTAGAACGGCAACGAATCGATGTTTTTCATGGTGGTATTGGTGAGGAAAGGCGAGAGGAAATCAAACAGGCATTTAACAGCGATCCGGCGAATAATCCCCTGCGAATTCTGATTGCTACGGATGCCGCCAGGGAAGGCATAAATTTGCAAAATTATTGTGCTGACTTGTTCCACTTTGATGTTCCTTGGAATCCCAGCCGCATGGAACAACGCAACGGCCGGATCGATCGCAAATTGCAACGTTCCCCCGTTGTGCGCTGCCACTATTTTGTATTACCGCAGCGGCTTGAAGACAGAGTTTTAGAAGTGTTAATCGAGAAAACGAAAACAATTCAAGCTGAATTGGGAACTTTGACCCCGGTTGTGGAAAAAAATATTGCTCGTTTACTGAAAAATGGGATACTGCATAATGAATTGGGGAAAATTACCCAATCAATCGCAGAAATCCCCGTAGGATTCGTCAGTTCTAATGGTAGTGGGGAAGTAGAAAAAAATAATCCTGACGCACCCCACAAACCAGATATTATCAACGAAGAATTAGAGGCGATTTGTCTGCAAAAAAAAGACCTAACTAAACAGATTTCTGACCTGCAAGAAATGTTGAAGAAATCGCGAGATTGGTTAGGTTTAGATGACCACCATTTCCGAGATGCCATCTCAGCATCTTTGGAAATTTTAGGGGCGGAACAACTCACACCGATTGACTTAATCGCAGCAAATCAAAATCCCGAAACAGCGAAATGGGAAATTCCCGCCCTTGACCAACGAGTGGGGGCAGATCCCACTTGGACAATGACCTTAGATACTTTAAGAAAACCTCGGCCAAGAAGTCAAACATTGTGGGATTGGCGGCGGGAATCTCCCATCCGGCCAGTGGTTTTTCGTGACCCCGGTTCTCTGGATGGCGAAGTGGTACATTTGCATTTAGAACACAAGATTGTGCAGCGATTATTGGGGAGGTTCCTAGCACAAGGATTTCTGCACGATGAATTAACTCGCGCTTGTGTTTGTCTCACAGATGACCCGATTCCTAAAGTGATTGCTTTGGGGAGATTGTCGCTTTATGGTGAAGCTGCATCGCGCTTGCATGATGAAGTGATTGCTGTGGCGGCGGAGTGGATTGATCCGGCAATTAGAGGCAAAAAAAAGCTAAAACCTTTTGGGGAAAATGAGAAGGGAAATGTGTTAAAATTGTTAGAGGATTCTTTGGCAAATCCGCGCTTGCGAGAAGTTACTGAAGGGGTAAAAATTCGTCTACAAGCAAGTGCGATGCAGGATGTTAAAGAATTAATTCCTCACTTAGAAAGTCGGGCGGAGGTATTAGCGGAAAGGGCTGAAAAGAAATTGATGGAACGGGGTTTGAAGGAAGCGGCGGACATGAAGGAAATTCTCGCACAGCAGCAAAAGCGGATTTTAGAACGGCGAGAGGAAACGAAAGCTATTCAGTTAAGTTTACCTTTGTTCCCGGAAGATGAACAGCGGCAAGTTGATGCTGACAGGCGTTACTGGGATAAGCGGTTGGAGGGTTTGGCCAAAGAGTTAGACACAGAACCGGCCCGGATTGAAGCGATTTATCAGGTGAAAGCGGTGCGAATTGAACCTGTTGGGTTAATGTATTTATATCCGGTGTCTGGGTAGTCAAAAGACGATC
The DNA here is from genome assembly GCF_026130175.1 of Lyngbya sp. CCAP 1446/10. Taxonomy (GTDB): domain Bacteria; phylum Cyanobacteriota; class Cyanobacteriia; order Cyanobacteriales; family Microcoleaceae; genus Microcoleus. Next base: position 5,960 of record NZ_JAIGNI010000082.1, read on the forward strand.
GCGGTTGAAACCGCCGTCTTATCTGTTTGACAATTAGGCCTAGATCCCCCCTAGCCCCCCTTAAGAAGGGGGGGACAAGAATGTTCTCAAAGTCCCCCTTCTTAAGGGGGATTTAGGGGGATCTCCGGGGTAGAAATACTGCGATTGCTTCGTTCCTCTCTTCGGACAATCTTAAGTGAACCGCACAAAGGATATACTTAATTAAGGGAAATCGCTCAAAAATCATGACACAAGATATAGAATTAATCAGACATAAAGAATGGTTAGGATTTCTGCAACCTGTGGGACTTGTAGTGTCGCCCCCCGCCCTGGTCAAATTTCAGTGCGTGCCCAATCGCAATATCGTTGAATTGCAGCAAACTTTTCAAACAATTCTTACCACAAAGAGCGAGGATTGTCAAGCATTAATCTCAGATTTTCCCGCCCTTGTCACCGAAGTTTTGGGGTGGGAACCTGATGATTTAGTCGCAGAAATTGCCCCCAAATTTACAGTACCGCTTCCCGAATATAGCGAAATATTAGAACCTACTTATATTGTTCCCGATCCAGATACCAATTTTCCATCTTTATTAATTCAAATTATTGAAAACCGCCCCCTAGATGAACTAGATAGCCAAGCCGATAAAACTGGTAGGTGGAACGCCACACCACAGGCAAAATTTGAACGCTTGTTGCGCGAAACAAACGTTAATGTCGGATTATTGTGCAACGGTTCCCTGCTGCGGTTGGTGTACGCGCCGCGCGGGGAATCGTCGGGATATCTCACGTTTCCGGTGGCGGCGATGGGCGAAGTGGCGGGCCGCCCAATATTAAGTGCGATGATCATGTTATTAGGTTCCGATCGCCTGTTTGTCGTTTCCACAGAACGCCGCCTACCAGCATTATTGCACGAAAGCCGCAAATATCAAAGCGAAGTTTCGATCAAACTAGCCGAACAAGTCTTAGACGCTTTGTGGGAATTGCTGCGCGGATTTCAGACAGCAGATGAAGCTAGCAACGGTAAATTATTTAGTGAAATTGCCATTACCCAACCAGAACATATTTATGGCGGATTGATTACTACATTAATGCGGTTGGTTTTTTTATTGTACGCCGAAGACGAAGGATTGATGCCGCCAGATGCCGTTTATACGCAGAATTATGCAGTGACGGGACTCTATGAAAAATTACAATTTGATGCGGGAAATTATCCCGATACGATGGATCAAAGATACGGCGCTTGGGCGTGGTTGTTGAGTTTGTTTCAGTTGGTTTATGATGGTGGCGGCCATTTACCTAACTATTTGCCGGCCCGTAACGGTCAATTATTTGATCCGAAGGAATATCCGTTTTTGAGAGGGCGAACACAGGAAGAGATTGTTAATAAAGAGGGTTCAGATTTGCACCTGAAAGAAGTGCCGCGCATTGCTGATGGCGTGATTTTTCGGGTTTTAAATAAATTGTTGATTTTGGAGGGAGAACGACTTTCCTATCGCGCCCTGGATGTGGAACAAATTGGGTCGGTTTACGAAGCGGTGATGGGTTACGAAGTCGAACGGGCCGAGAGTTTTTCGATTGGTGTGTGGAGTAAACCTCAAGGTTCCAAAAGTTCGGTGACTGTGGTGGTTAGCGTTGACGAAATTCTCAAAAATAAGGCAAATGACCGCGCTAAATATTTAAAAGAAGTCGCCGGATGCGAAGTTTCGGGTAATTCCCTGAAGCAATTAAAGGAAGGGAAAACTGCTGATGATATTGTAGCAGCTTTGGGGCGGAAAGTGTCGCGGCAAACTCCGACTTTGATGCCAGTTGGTTCTCTCTATTTGCAGCCGGGAGAGGAAAGGCGGCGCAGCGGTTCCCATTATACGCCGCGGGCGATGACGGAACCGATTGTCAGGGAAACTCTCAGGCCGATATTAGCTGGATTGGGGGAAAATGCTACGCCGGAACAAATTTTAGAGTTGAAAGTTTGCGATTTGGCGATGGGTTCGGGGGCGTTTTTGGTGGAAAGTTGTCGTCAGTTGGCTGAGAAGTTGGTGGATGTTTGGAATCAGCAGAATTGTTTACCGGAAATTCCCTTAGATGAATATCCTTTGCTTTACGCGCGCAGGTTGGTGGCTGGGCGGTGTTTGTATGGGGTTGATAAAAATCCCTTTGCTGCTAATTTGGCGAAGTTGTCTCTGTGGTTGGTGACTTTGGCGAAGGAACATCCGTTTACTTTTTTGGATCATGCTTTGAAATGTGGTGATTCTTTGGTGGGGTTGAGTTACGAGAATATTAAGGATTTTAACTGGATTCCTCAAAAAACTGAGGCGGAATATGGCCCTTTGTTTGCTGAAAATATTGCTAAGGATATAAGTCAATCTAAGTTTTATCGGGATGAAATAATTGGTTTGGGAGATGCAGGGGAACAACGGAAGATAGCGAGTTATCAAAAGGCTGAACAAGTCTTGAAAAATCCACGTTTGACTGGAGATTTGGTGATTTCTTGTTTTTTTGCTGAGGATAAGGATAAAGCCCGCAAGGAAAGGCGTGATGCTTTGCGGTTAAAGGCTGATGTGTGGCAAAAAAAAGGATTATTTGATGATTCTGAATTAATCGGTATTAGCCGGGATTTACGGATGAGAAATAAGCCAATTGTGCCGTTTAATTGGGAGGTTGAGTTTCCCGAAGTTTTTGATCGGAAGAATCCGGGGTTTGATGTGATTGTGGGGAATCCACCTTTTGCGGGTAAGAATACTGCGATTAATGCTAATCCTTTGGGTTATTTGGATTGGTTGAAGGTTATACACCCGGAAGCGCACGGGAATGCTGATTTGGTGTCGCATTTTTTCCGGCGCGGTTTTACTATTTTAAGAAATTCTGGTTGTTTGGGTTTGATTGCTACTAATACTATTTCTCAAGGTGACACTCGCAGCACTGGATTGAGGTTTATTTGTGAAAATGGCGGGATGATTTATAATGCAACGAGGCGGTTTAAGTGGCCTGGTTTGGCGGCGGTGGTTGTTAGTGTGGTTCACGTTCAGAAAGTAGGGCGCGTTGCTACTAAAAATATCGATTTGTCTCGAAAATCTCTGGCGGTGATGCAGCCTAAGCTGGATGGGAAAGTTGTTTCTAAAATTTCGGCGTTTCTGTTTCATGCGGGAGGAAATGCTGATCCGGAGGTTTTGTTAGCTAATGCAAATAAGAGTTTTCAAGGTAGCATTGTTTTGGGGATGGGTTTTACGTTTGATGATTCTAACTCGGAGGCGACAACGATTGCGGAAATGCAGCGCTTGATTGCAGAAAATCCGATAAATCAAGAGTGCATTTTTCCTTATATTGGCGGTGAGGAGGTGAATTCTAGTCCGACTCATTCTCATCGTCGTTATGTGATTAATTTTGGTGAAATGAGTGAGGCTGAGGCTGGGAAATATCCAGATTTGATGCGGATTCTGGAGGAGAAAGTTAAGCCAGAGAGAGATGTACAAAAGCGAAATGCTTTGCGTGTTAGGTGGTGGCAATATGCAGAAAAAAGACCTGGTTTAGTAAAAGCGATCGCCAATTGCGATCGTGTGTTAGTTAGCGCACAAACAAGTAAATATAGGATGTTTACTTTTCTACCTAAAGGCTATGTCTACGATCAAAAACTTGTTATTTTTCCGTTAGATTCACTTTCTGCCTTTGCAACATTACACTCTAGGGTTCATGAAATTTGGGTATTATTTATGGGCTCATCTATGAAAGATGATCCTGTTTACACTCCCACAGACTGCTTTGAAACCTTTCCCTTCCCTTCAAACTGGGAAACCAACGCGCAATTAGAAGAAATCGGCAAAACCTACTACGAATATCGCGCCGAATTAATGCTCAGAAATAACCAGGGACTCACGGAAACCTACAACCGCTTCCACAACCCGGAGGAACGTCACCCGGATATCATGAAACTGCGCCAACTCCACGGGGAAATGGATAGAATTGTCCTCGATGCTTACGGCTGGAAAGATATCGCGACTGACTGCAACTTTTTACTCGACTACGAAGAAGAAGAGGAAGAAGATCCCCCCCAAACCCCCCTTAAAAAGGGGGGAGTTAGACAGAAGAAAAAGCCTTGGCGGTATCGCTGGCCCGAAGAAGTGCATGATGAAGTTTTGGCGAGGTTGCTGGAGTTGAATCTCCAGCGTTCTCAGGAGGAAATTCTGGGCGGGAAGGCGGCCGAGGGAAGGGCGAAAGGTGGGAAGAAGACGGCGGCTAAGTCTCGGAAAAAGGTTGCGGATTCGCCGAGTATTCCGGGGTTTTCTGATAGTTTGTAGGGGCTAACGGCTTGGCGATTAGGCTAGAACCCCCCTAACCCCCCTTGCTAAGGGGGGGGACAAGATTCTTCTCAAAGTCCCCCTTCTTAAGGGGGATTTAGGGGGATCTGGCCTCGGATAAAAGTGAGATTTTTCAATGCTTCCAGGCTTAATTTGACACAGACTTCTGCTTGTCATTGCTTTGCCTCCCTCTATGCAAATCTCATCTGTGATATAATTGCAATTATCACACAAATAGGAGTTTAGTTCAGCTTGGGGTGTTTGGAATCACACATTATCCCCTAGTTTGTCAAGTTGTTAAAAAAATCGACATATTCGCCAAAATTTACGAATAATTACATCAACTCAGCAAAGCGAACTGAGACAATTTGAGGAAAGAATGCCGGCAAGAGATACAATCCATAATATCGTTAAAGAAGCGCTGATCAAAGATGGTTGGGAAATCACTAACGACCCCTATGTAATTTCTTACGGAGAGCGATTTCTCTTTGTAGATTTGGCAGCGTCAGCGTCCGAAGTCAACAACAAAATAGAAGGGCGTTTTATTGGCGCAAAGCGAGAAAATACTCGCATCGCTATTGAAATTAAAGAATTTCGAGGAGCGTCACCTATTGCCGATCTGGAACAAGCTATTGGTCAATATATACTCTATCGGTTATTGCTAGGCCAAGTTGACCCAGAACGGATAATTTATTTAGCCGTTCCCACTAGGGCCTATAACGGCATTTTCAGCGAACCTATTGGCGAACTCGCAATTACAGAAATACCCTTAAATTTGGTAGTAATCGATTTAGAAAAAATAGAGGTTCAACAATGGATAACTTAACAGATAATGCAACCACCTACCGAGAAATTGTCAAACAGGTAATCGGGAAATATGCCCAATTAAAGCCTTCTCACGGAGAGATCCGACTTGATCCGGTGTTTGACGAAATTCGCGATCGCTACGCCCTGATGCAAGTTGGTTGGGATCGGGGGCGGCGAATCAGAGGAAACCTCATTTATATCACGTTGGAATCTGGTAAAATATACATTGAATATGATGGTATGGAATGCGGCATTACCCAAGATTTAATTGATGAAGGCATTCCTCAAAACGATATTATCTTAGCTTTTCTGTCACTCGATCAAGTCCTTGTTGCCGCATAAAACAATGCCGGTGATGCTAAAGAAACCGGGTTTTTTAGTTGATTTGTTGGTGACTACCAAAGATTTTGGAGAAAAACCCGGTTTCTGATTGTGTTTGTGATGCTAAAGAAACCGGGGTTTTTAGTTGATTTGTTGGTGATTACCAAAGATTTTGGAGAAAAACCCGGTTTCTGATTGTGTTTGTGATGCTAAAGAAACCGGGTTTTTTAGTTGATTTGTTGGTGATTACCAAAGATTTTGGAGAAAAACCCGGTTTCTGATTGTGTTTGTGATAAAGTGTTGGGGTCTGATGCACTCTACATCATTGCTATATGACAACTCCCGCCGAAGTCCGCCAACACTTGATCGATGCTTTGCAACTTGACCTCATTGGCCCTACGCCTGACGATGAGGCGCACGCGGCAGAAATCATCAACCAGCAGCCGTCTCGGTGGTATCTGACGGGTTTTCTTGTACCTTACGGGGCGGGCCTGGAACAGCGCAGTGACAACACCAGCAACGACGAATTAGATGAACTCAGCCGCCCTAGTTCGGGTGATGATGAAAAAACCCCGGAAAAATCCTCGGCGCGTAGAGCTTTTTTTCCGTCTTCGATGGGGTTGAGTTTCCTGATTCCACAAGAAGCAAGTCACTTCCGGGCGATCGCATCTTGGGGCGACTATTCCCCAATTATTAAAGAAGAAGAAGAAGAAGAAGAAGAAGAAGAACAAAAACAGGAAAAATCAGAACCAGAGGAACAACAGGAAGCAGCGGAACAAGCCGAAGGAAAATTGTCAAGTCTCGCTTCTAGTTCTTGGTTGCGAAAACTGCGACAGGAAGAATTAACTGTCCCGATTCACAACAGTAAATCGCCCTACACTTTTGATATTCCCAACAGCGGCGGCTTAAAATTGGTTGTTTCTACTCGCCCGGTGTTGTCTCATGCTAAGTTACCTCCGGGAACTCGTTCTGTTTCGGCTTTTATTGTCAATTACCGCACTTCGACAAAGGATGATTTGTTGCGAGATACGGCCTATATTTTTCAAACTAATTTAACTGTTGAAACGCCCTATTCTATTGTCGCTAGCCCGAATTTGCGGGAACAAACGGATGATGATTGGGATGAAAAGGTGGCGGATTTACAGTATCGCGATGATTGCGAATATGCTGTGGGCCATAATGTTTCGGCGATCGCCCTTGTGAATGCAGGCCCGATTTGTAACGAAATTCGCACGGCTTGGATACCCACGGCTGATGTGGAAAAAGTGATCGCGGCTGATATACCGGGAATTGAATTGGAAATTGAGGCGATCGCGGCTGCGTCTAGTCCATCTGTTTTGCGATCGATGCTAGAACCAATGGTAACAGCTTATGCCGATTGGATTACAGAGCAGCACAAGTTCGATCTCTCACCCAATCGAACTCAAATTGCTGAAGATTTGCTGCGGCGGGCTTCCTGGGCTGGCGATCGCATTGCGGGCGGGCTGGATGCTTTAAATGACCCGGAAGTGTTCGAGGCGTTTATAATTGCTAATCGGGCGATCGCGATTTCGATCCGTCAGCGGGCGATCCACGACAATGACAGCGAGAAAAACCCCGCAGCAATCAAGGCCCCGAAATGGCGGCTGTTTCAGATAGCATTTTTGTTAATGAACTTAACTGGGATTGCGGAACCCGAAAAGGGCGATCGGGAAATAGTAGATTTGCTATTTTTCCCCACAGGTGGCGGCAAAACCGAAGCTTATTTAGGATTAGCTGCTTTTACATTAGTCCTGCGACGGTTGCGAAATCCGGGGATTAGCGGGGCCGGAGTTAGTGTGTTAATGCGCTATACTTTACGACTCCTAACTTTAGACCAACTAAGCCGCGCCGCTACGCTGATTTGCGCCTTAGAATTAGAACGGCAAAAAGATGATAAAAAGCTGGGAACTTGGCCTTTTGAAATCGGTTTGTGGGTGGGACAAGCGGCCACTCCCAACCGCATGGGTTCTAAGGGAGATAAAAACCCAGACAGTGCCCGCAGCCGGACTATGGCTTATCAAAATGACGATCGCCACAAACCCTCGCCGATTCCCTTAGAAAACTGCCCTTGGTGTGGCGAAAAATTCACCCGCGACTCGTTTAAGTTATTCCCCAACGCCGACAATCCGACGGATTTAAGAATTCTCTGTGTCAACCGCAAACGCCTGGAGAACGGTCAACTGCCATGTACCTTTAGGGGGAGTAATCCCCTACCGATTGTGGCGGTTGACGACGCGATTTATCGCCGGATTCCTTGCTTTATCATCGCTACTGTCGATAAATTTGCTAACTTACCTTGGGTGGGAGAGACTGGGGCTTTGTTCGGAAAGGTCGATCGCTACGATAATCATGGATTTTATGGCCCAAGTGCGATCGGTATTGGTCGATCGTTAGAAAAACCCCTGCTACCGCCGGACTTAATTATTCAAGATGAATTGCATTTAATTTCCGGGCCTTTAGGTACAATGGTGGGACTTTATGAAACGGCAATTGATGCCCTATCAGCTATTGACAAAGACGGCAAAAAGATTTATCCTAAAATAGTAGCTTCCACCGCGACAGTCCGGCGAGCCACTAAACAAATTTGTGCTTTGTTTGGTCGCACAAAAGTTGATATTTTTCCGCCTCCGGGCCCTGATCGGCGCGATTCATTCTTCGCCAAAACAGTCCCCGCGACAGTACAAAATCCCCGCACTTATATCGGTATTGCCGCCCAAGGTCGCAGTTTAAAAGTCATTTTGCTGCGGACTTATTTAGCTGTATTGGGCGCGGCTCAAAAAGATTGGAATGCTAACGGCGGCGCGAGAAATAAAAACAATCCGGCTGATTCTTACATGACTTTGTTGGGCTATTTTAACTCGCTGCGAGAATTGGGCGGAAGTCGCCGGATTGTTGAAGATGAAGTTAAATCTCGTTTGTTAAGATATCAGCAAAAAAAGCGGGAAAATGAAGCTGAGGGCAGTTTTGTCGATCGCACAATTAACGATGAACCTTTAGAATTAACTTCTAGGGTTAATACTAGCCAAATCTCGGAAGCCAAGCGCCGTTTGGCTTTAGGTTTTTCTGATAAAGACCGGGTAGATGTGGCCCTAGCAACTAATATGATTTCTGTGGGTTTGGATATTACTCGTCTCGGCTTAATGGTTGTATTGGGACAGCCGAAAACGGCGGCGGAGTACATTCAAGCCACTTCGCGGGTGGGGCGGGACGAACAGCGGCCGGGATTGGCGATCGCATTACTAAATATACACCGACCGCGCGATCGATCGCACTACGAGCGTTTCGGCGCGTGGCACAACACTTTTTACCGCGCTGTGGAAGCCACGAGTGTTACGCCTTTTTCTCCCAGGGCGATCGATCGGGGAATTGCTGCGATTGCGGTGGCTATAGCGCGTCTGGGCAATGCAGAAATGACTTCACCTTTAAATGCAGTCAAAATTATAGAACAGCGCTCTAACTTAGATTGTGTGGCGGATATCATTGCAGAGCGATCGGTGATTCACGATCCACACCGAGACTCGGCAGAAATTGAAGAATTACGTCTAAAAATCAAAGAGCGAGTCAATGATTTGCTCGACACTTGGCAACAGATTGCTATGGAAAAAGGCAGTTTGCAATATCAGCAAGAAGTAGGAGTTGCACCGCCTTTATTATTTGACCCCCTTGATCCGGAGTTGCAGAGGCAGCCGCAATCTGCTAAAAAGTTTAAAGCGCAGCGCAGTTTGAGAGATGTAGAACCTGTTGTCAATTTGTGGGTGAAAAACTCCTATGAATTAGATTTAAATGATGGAGATTAGACCAAAAAAACCGCAGATTAAGGGCAGATAAACACAGATTAACGCCGATAATTTCAAGATGGTTGAGAATCTTTGCAATTTTGTCTATTACCAGAAAGAATTGGTTTAAAGCCGGAACCCTTAAAGGCGAGAAATTAAAAGAAAAATATTCATTACTCCAATCCTCTTCCTTTTAGGTCAACAGTCAACAGTCAACAGTCAACCCTCAACAGTCAACCCTCAACAGTCAACAGAATGAAAACCCAACTAAAATTAATATGAAAATCCCATCTGGACAAATTCGCCAAAGTCAAATTTTAACCACCTTCGGGCCGGGGGCAATGGTGGATTTACCCAACGATTCAATTATTATTGGCGGATTAAATCACTGGTGGGGTGATAAAGTGCGTATCTACGAAGAACGTTTGGAAGAAAGAGTTGTGGCAATTCTTGGCCTCGAACCAGGCAGCGTTGTTGCCCTGTACGCTCCTCCTGTGGATACACAAGACCCCAGCGCGCCTCGCACGGGTATCACAGTGTTCACATTTCCTACTTGGTTTGTAGCGCAAGATGATGGCATTTGGAAGGCTCCCAGTGGTAAAGAATACCGCACCAGACCATTAATTCCTTCGGGCCGTTTGGTTAAGGGAAAATATTTCAATTCTGAGAAGAAGAAAAAGCCTGTTGTACCAGTACGTTTTGTGCAAGCTTGCGCCAACGGACATATTAGCGATATCAATTGGTCTGCTTTTGTCCATAACAATTTGGATACAAAATGTCGGGGGCTGTTGTGGCTGGATGAAAGCGGTTCGGGGAATGATTTTGCTGAAATCTTCGTCCGCTGTGATACTTGCAAAGCCCGTCGCCCCCTTGCTGATGCTACTGTGCCCTATTCCAAGGTGCTGGGTAGGTGTTTGGGCGATCGCCCTTGGCTTGGCCCTGCTGCCAAAGAACTTTGCATCTCTAAGGACGATCGCCCGTTGTACAATCGACTGTTAGTGCGATCGGCTAGTAACGCCTATTTCGCCCAAGTCCTCAGCGTGATTTCTCTGCCCGACTCCGACTCTCAACTCAGGGAAGCCGTCAACCTAGTTTATGAAGATTTTTTGCAATATGCTGAAGACTTAAACGATCTCAGAAAAGAACGCAAAAAACAAAAAGTTGGTAATGCTTTAAACGGGTTAACCGACGAGGCTGTCTGGACTGAAATACAGCGAAGAAAGGACGGAAATTCTCATGATACACCAAAGAGCATTAAGCAAGTAGAAATTGAAACTTTATTGGCTAGTCCTGATGAAGTTGGGGAAGATGTAGCAGAAGGGGATTTTTATGCCCGCGCCCGCAATTTAGATCAGTTAAATTCTCTTTTAGCAACCCGCATTGAACGGATTATTTTAGTTTACCGACTCCGAGAAGTCATCGCACAAGTTGGATTCACTCGCTTTGAAGCAGCCATGCCGGATATTGAGGGTGAATTAGTAGATATTAATGTGCGGCGGGCGGCTCTCGATATCGATCCTACCTGGGTACCGGCTATCGACAATCGAGGTGAAGGTGTATTTATCGCCTTTCAAAAACAGGCAATTGATGAATGGCAGAAAAAACCAACTGTTCAAAAAAGAGGTGAAGAGTTATATCGAGGCTTCGAGAAATGGCGCAACACTAGAGGTATTGCTCAAGACAAAGCCAAGTTTCCGGGGCTGCCTTACATCATGTTGCACTCGCTATCTCACCTGTTAATTACTGCTGTTTCTCTGGATTGTGGCTACGCAGCGAGTGCTATCCGCGAACGGATTTATGCTGGGGATTCAGGCTACGGTATTTTGCTTTACACTGGCACTTCTGGTAATGATGGAACCTTGGGGGGACTGGTGCAAGTTGGTCAGCGGATTGAATCGCTGTTAATGGACGCATTGGAGTTAGGAAGGCTTTGCTCTAATGACCCTGTTTGCGCTCAACACGAGCCTGAGAGCGAGGCTGAAGACCGCTTGCTGCACGGATCTGCGTGTCACGGGTGTTTGCTGATTGCTGAGACTTCTTGCGAACAACGCAACGATTTTCTCGATCGGGCTTTGGTAATAAATACAGTCAATGGTAACGATGCTGCTTTTTTCCCGGATGAATTTTGATGTCTGCTAAAAACCATAAAGTTCGTTCGTAGTGCGGACTTCAGGCCGCTCTTAAACTGGGACTAAAGTCCGCACTACGAAGCATTTTTGTTATGCTAGTCGATCGCGCGCGATCTGAGATATAGCGCGAGAGTTATGATGATATTTAAACAGGAGACAATACTATGTTTGAATTAAATAAAATCCAATCCATAGCCCAATCCTATACTCCGCAAGAGCTATTCGCTGCTTTGGTTTGGCAGCGCCAATTCAATCAGTTTGATGGTGAAGAAGTGATTACAGACCTTGCTAACCACCCTTCTTTATGGGCAAGCTTCCTATTCTCAAAGCCAATCTTTGCACCCGATGAAACAGGTTTAAGCTTTAATGGTGTACTCGATACGCTGTTAGCAATGGCTAATTATCGCCCGATGCCGGAAACTAGCACGATCCATTTTATTCGCTACCCAGCCGACACACTTTATTTGCTGACAGAGAACCGAGATACAATTGTGTCTCAGCTTTTAGACTTTGGCAAGAAGTGGCGGGCTGACTCGGTTGAAGTATGTGATGGCACAAGTGAGGAGTATGGCTGGCAACTCAAACGCCGACTGAGAGCCAGACTTGAAGGATCGCTTTGGGGTGACATTCCTCAAAAAGCTCAGGATGCAGTCGTTATTTCTTACTGGTGGGATTGACTTGAGGAACCTCCAATCTCCGCAATGACTAATGGGAAAATGGGAGGGAAGACTGATAGAATTCAACGGGGAGAGGGATCATGTTCACCTGTTGTTGCAGTACAACCCGCAGACAGAACCAAGTAAGTTGATTAACAACTTAAAAACTGTTTCTAGTCGGTATTTAAGGAAAGAGTTCGCAGACGAAATTAACCAAGCTTACTGGAAAGAAGTATTTTGGACAAATGGATACTTTATCGCTTCTTTCGGTGGAGTAACTGTTGAACAATTGAAAAAATACATCGACGAGCAAAATAGACCTACCGAATAAAGAATTCGTTCGTCTCGTCATCCACCCGTTCACTGCTCAATGTTTTAAGCATATGAGCTCGCTCTTCGGGTGGAATCCTCATCTTCAGCAAGTCTTTCATCCCACACTAACCGAAGCGGTATAGTGTGGGGATTCCCGCCTGCGCGAGCTAAACTATGATTGACAGCACGAGTTCAGAAAATCTGGCTGAAGTTAGCGATACCCCAGACAAACCGATTACAGAACCTCGTCTGTATCAGAATAGACCTATCGCCGCTGTCGCGACACCCCCTCCTGTGGTATCCAGCCTCCAAGCACAGATGAGAACAGACTTGTGGCAGGAATACCCTTCAGGTGTTGGCTACTACAAACACCAAGCCAAGGGCAACCCCAGCAACATCATCGAGCATTACATCACTACCCCTGGTGACATCACGCTGCTGCCTTTAAACGAGGCTGTACAAATTATTGACAAGTTTGGGCTGACGGCTGCCAAGTTGCACCTGATTTTTGCCGCTCACGTAATGAGACAAGAAGAGCCGTGGAAAAGCTTATTCACTCTCAAAGGCAGTGACTTAATCAAGGAAATGGGCTGGCAGAAACGCACAGACTTGCCCAGGTCTCAAAAACTGAATGAAGTAGCTAAAACTGCGTTTGCTCTAGGTTGCTTAGCAATCAAAGCCACATGGGTTGAAGGCAAGCACAAAAAAGGTGGAATTAGAGTCAGCGTTGACATCTCACGAATGTGGAATGTTCAACTTGAGTTAACAGGTCAGCAAAATCTGGAGGGCAAAATAGACCAGCCTGATGAAGTCTACATCACAGTCCAACCGGGGCTTTGGACTCATGCCTTTTTAAACAAAGCAGGTTGCTTCGCCAAGGAAGCTTTGTATCAGTTTGGTTATTTAGCTCAGGACATTCTCAAAATCGACGCCTACCATGATGAACTGGCTTTGCGCTTAGCACTTCATTTGACAATGGAAAGCCGATTCCACAGCAGCGGTATTTACAAAGTGGAGACCCTTCTGAAAGCGCTCGTGCCCCAAACGGTAATTGATGCAGCACGGTTCGACCGTAGAAAAACTTACACGCTGATGAGTAGCTGGAATCGCTCACTGGAGGTACTGTTGAAACTCAAGCGAGGGTTTCAGATCGAGTTTGACCAAGAGACCTACCCAGAATGGCTCAGACCAGGTGGCAAGTCTCGAAAAAAACAAGGATACTTTGACACGCTGTTATCCGCCAAAATTACCATCCATCCGCCAGCACCTATCCCCGAACTGCTGGCAAGCAAAGCTTCCTTCAAACAGCTTCGGCCCTGCCTGAAGGAAGCTCCAAAACCTCAACGGACAAGCAATGAGATAAGAGAAGCAAGAGCAGCAAAAGGTTGGAGTCAAACACAATTGGCGGGTTGGCTAGGGGTGTCCCAACGTTATGTATCCATGTTGGAACGTGGGGAGCGAATCCCTACACCAGAACTAGAATCCCAAATCGGGCACCTTTTAAGCATCTCAGAATAGGCTTCAACCAACCTGCTTACGTCAAAGTGGCGCTACAGACCAACCGTTTCCCGGATGGTTTTTTTTTCTGCAAATGATAGTCATACTGTTCTGAAAGTTGTTCTAAAAAAAATACATATTTAAAATCGCTCTCAAATTCATACTCCATATAAGTTTGACCGTTAGAACAAAAACTCTAGAATGCCGCGACAAAAGCTCTAGAATGCCGCGACAAAAGCTCTAGAATGCCGCGACACTTGATTTTTGAAACTTTTACTACGTATAGTTTTCAGCTTTTAGAACAACTCTTATAAGTCTGATAAGACTGATCCGCCACCAAATCCTGTGTCGGCGGGTCTGGCAGGATTGAAAAATAGTTGCGTACCCTTTCTGATTCTTCAGCAGGGCGATCGATCGCCCCGCTGACGAATGAGTTAGCACAACTGCGTCGCTACGAAAAAGCGATCACAAAAGTACAAGACCCTAAAACGGCTTCGCTGAAGGCAAGTTTTGCCGATAGTTCAATCGAACTGCGCTATGAATCCGGTTTCGGCGCAACAACCACGCCTGGTTGTTGGAGCCTACCCAAAATCCTGTTTAGTACAGCAAGCGCTCGCTGCACGAAGATTCCGCGACCAAATCCACAAACCCCTTTCGCGTACTTCTAGCGACTGTGACAGTCGCCTGAAGGGACATTTACTCTATTTTTTACCCCCGAACAAAAAATGGTTGCAGCTACAGATACCTGGCACAAACCGCCACTCGCCAGACACGCCTCAATTTACGAAGCCCTAGCCGACGTACTAGAAGGCGCTACCCCCAGCGCCGTCAAACTCGCCCTCTACCTGTACAGAACCTGTATCGGTGGCAAACCCGAAGAAATCGACATCAATTGCATCCCCTTGGGCGAAAAACGAACCACTCCAGTCCGAAACGGCAAGCCCTACAGTGCCAACACCAGGCGGGCTGCTCTGGGACACCTCGAAAAGCTCGGCTTAGTCAAAATCCTCAAAAACTACGGGCGCGGCATTTTCCGCATAGCAGTGCAACACAAAGGCGACATTCGCCCCTTCACTCACACCAATTCAAAATTCCAAAAACTGACAAACCAGTCAAAAAATGGAGTTAAAAAGCCAAAAATTGAGCAAACAGCGGGTTCAAACCCTGATGGTGCCGTACTCTTTACAGAGAGGTACAAAGAACAGCAAAGCACCGTAGATGCTGCTGTTTTTTTAAATTCTTTTAAAGAAGAAGAAAGTTTAATCAAACCAAATGAAACACCACAAGTTTTTGAATTTGTCAACGAGCAAAACACTGGATTAGAAAAAAAATCAGAGCAACAAGCGCAAATCCAGCTCCAAAACAAAAGTTCCGCCCCATTTGCTGAATCTCTGAACAATAATTCAGATGATTGCTCCGCGATTGATGCGACAAAGCCAAGCGATCCAGATGAAATAGGTTCTGTCCAATCGCCAACAATACCTACCAACAAAGCTGTCTTCTTAAGTCCCGAAACATCTTCCCCACCCAATCCCGATGCCGCTGAGATTTTAGAAGCCGTTGCGATCGCGACAGGAGGCATGAATCCCCAATTGAAAGCTCGCGCCCTCCAGCACAGCTTGAACGACATTCAGGCAGCCATAAACCTGCTGCAAACCCGACGCCAAACAAAGGAAATATCCAACCTTTCAGGGTGGGTCGTTGACTGTTTGCACGGTCGTTGGTGGGAGGAAATTAACGATTTTGATACTCCCCATGCCGTGCATGCGAGGGGATTCTTGAAGAGTCCAAATACGAACCTTCAAAGGCGAAATCAAA
>NZ_JAIGNI010000083.1 GCF_026130175.1 Lyngbya sp. CCAP 1446/10
CTACAAACCAATTTTATAGCACGTAATATTATACGTAAGTCCTGTTTGAACTAAAACATAAAATCTAAAATCGTATTTATGAGAAAATAACAAAAGGTTTGTAGTGAGGACTTTAGTCCTTCATAGATGCGGACTAAAGTCCTCACTACAAACCAATTTTATAGCACGTAATATTATACGTAAGTCCTGTTTGAACTAAAATCTAAAATCTAAAATACTATGGTGAAAGGCAGACGAATTTTAATCGGTGTTAGTGGCGGGATTGCGGCTTATAAAGTTTGCGAAGTAGTTTCAACTTTGGCGAAGGCTGGAGCTGATGTTAAAGTGATTGTTACTGAGGCGGCTGGGGAGTTTGTAACGCCTTTGACTTTTGCTACTCTTTCCCGCCATCCTGCTTTTACTGACAAGGATTTTTGGCAAGCAAATCACGGCCGCCCGCTGCATATTCAACTGGGAGAATGGGCAGAAGTTTTTGTGATTGCTCCTCTGACTGCTAATACTTTGGCTAAGTTGGTGGGGGGTTTTGCTGATAATTTGCTGACAAATACTGTGTTAGCTTCTACTTGCCCAATTTTGCTGGCACCGGCGATGAATACGGATATGTGGGAACAGCCGGCGGTGCAGCGGAATTGGCGGGAAGTGTTGATTTATCGGCGCTATCATGTTGCGAATCCGGGGGCGGGTATGCTGGCGTGCGATCGCGCGGGTGTCGGTAGAATGGCAGAACCTGGTGAGATTTTGCCTCATATTGAGTCGCTTTTGTATACGAAGGGCGATCGAGATTTAGCGGGAAAACGGGTGTTAATCAGCGCGGGAGGAACGCGGGAACACTTAGATCCGGTGCGGTTTATCGGCAATCCTTCGACGGGAAAAATGGGCATAGCTTTGGCGCAAGCTGCACAGCATCGAGGGGCGACGGTGACGCTGGTACACAGTATAACTGGGGAATTGCCGTGGTCAGGCGTGCGGGCGATCGCAGTTACGAGTGCACAAGAAATGCGGCAGGCGATGCTGGAATGCTTTCTGGATGCGGATTTGACGGTGATGGCGGCGGCGGTGGCGGATGTGAAACCGGCTGAGTACAGCAGTGAGAAGTTGCCGAAGCGATCGCTCCCCAATTCTTTACCATTAGCACCGGTAGCGGATATTGTGGCAGAGTTGGGAAGCTTGAAACAGCCGCACCAAAAGCTCATCGGGTTTGCAGCACAAACTGGGGATATTGTCAAGCCTGCATTGGAGAAATTGCGGGCTAAGATGCTGGATGCGATCGCGGCAAACCCGATCGATCAAATAGGCGCAGGTTTCGGCAGCAATACCAATCAAGCAATATTAATTAATGCCGCCGGCAAGCAAGTAGAAATAGCACATTGCAGCAAGCTAGAAATGGCTCACAGATTGTTAGATTTTGTAACGGAAAGACGAGGTTCGTAGTGAGGACTTTAGTCCTTCTTGACTAAACGCAAATAGAAAGGACTGAAGTCCTCACTACGAACCTAATAAAATTGTTATAAATTAGCAGTTTCTGGGGATAATTCTAATTCCATAAATTCCGTTGATTCTGACTCAGCCGGCAACTCAATATCTGCGACACTAATTTCTAGTTTAAATCCTAACACTTCCAGCAATTCTACCAAACTATAAATTTCCGCACCTCCACTTTCTGTCAGCATCTGATCGAGCTTTTCGTGATATTCTTTTGCTGACTCCGAAAGAGCATTCATCCTGATTCTAGCCTCAATCACCTTTCTGATGGCATTTCTCAGGAGTGCGGATTCAGGGTCTTTTTCTTCCAAGATAGCCCCGATAAATCCAGCAGCGTGTTCAGCATCTTTGAGAGATTCAATGAGAGACTCGTAATAGCTATCGCTCGTCGGCATTTTCATTTCTTTCATAGTCTGCTGAATACTCCTTCGCTTTGAGAATATCTTGTTCTTGGGTACTTTTATCCCCACTACAGAGGAGAAGTACAATTGTCTCTCCTACTTGTCTAAAATAAATCCGGTAGCCCGGGCCGTAGTTGATCCTGAGTTCAAAAACTCCTTGTCCTACTGACTTATAATCCCCGAAATTGCCGAGGATAACTCGCTCAAGCCTTGCATCAATCTTAACTTGGGCTTTGCTATCTCGTAGGGAATAGTACCACTCTAAGAACGGAATCCTGCCATCTGGTCGGATGTAACGTCGAATGTCCCTGGGTTGTACTTCCATGATTTTATCTTAATCTTTGCCAATTTCTATAATAAGCACGCGCGGCGTAGCTATCCCGTAGGGAATCGCCACCGCATTCACAAAGCAAATCATACTTAAGACAGAGGCATTCTACCAACAAAATAGTAAACCTTGTTTGAGGAAACAAAGTTTAAATCAAACAGGGATTGTCAATGAATTTTAAATCGATCGCAAAAACCAATCTACTATTCGGAAGCCTAATAATTAGCCTCGGATTGCAAACACTTCCAGCCGCCGCAGCAGTCACCGACGCGCAAGTTTCCGCCCTCGTAGAAGCGCTGCGACAAGCCGCGCCGCCGCAAACCGCAAATGACGGAATGTACAGTCAGTGGCAAGTTTTACCCAACAATATTTCCCGCTGGGCAAAATTTTGTACCAAACAAGATTTAACACCGCAACAATTTGAAGCCGACGCGACAAAAGCCAAATCAATTGTTACCTGTATCGTGGGCGATTTGCTGCGCGACGAATACAAAGCTAGCAGCAACAATGAATTAACCGCTGTACGCCGCGCCGCTTGCTGGTGGATGACTGGGGAATCCGCAGCTTGCAAAAGTGGCGCAACTGCTACTTTTGCGGATAAGGTTGTCAGCGTTTACCAGCAGCAGCGGGCTAAAAAGTAAGGTTTTTGCTGCTAGATGAGTGATTTTTTTGACCGCTGATTAAGGCAGATTAGCGCAGATTAACGCAGATGTGCGATCGGTTTCATTCCCCGATCGCCAATTCATCTTCTTTTAAAATAACTCTTAGCCTAAATCCTAGCGCATCCAATAACGCGATCAAAGTGTAAATTTCATCAGCGCCACTTTCGGAAATAATTTTATCTAGTTTTTCGTGGTGCACCTTAGCTGGCTTTGAGAGATTGTTCGCCCGCAAACGCGCATCAATTACGTCTTGAAATTCCGCCCGCAGCAGTTGAGAATCCGGTGATTCCGCTTCTAAAGCCACACTCAGGTAAGCCGCAGCTTCGGCGGGGTTTTTTAGCGATTCAATTAGTGCATTTAGCCAGCTATCACTGGTTTGCGCTGTCACGTTGTTCATATTCTGCCCAATACTCCTTAGCCTTGAGAATGTCTCGATCTTGAGTGCTTTTATCGCCCCCGCAGAGGAGAAGCACAATTGTTAATCCGATTTGTCCGAAGTAGACGCGGTAGCCTGGGCCCCAGTCAATTCTCAGCTCAAAAACTCCTCCTCCTACTGAACGATAATCTCCCAGATTGCCAAGACTTACTCGTTTTAGCCTATTGTTAATTTTAGCTCTGGTATTGCGATCGTGCAGGGAATCGATCCACTCGGCAAAAGGAACTCTGCCATCACTTATAATATAACGCCTAATTTCCCTCGGTTGTACTTCCATGCTTTTAGTTAAATCTATATATTAGCCTGTGCAGGCTGGTTTGATTAGTCCCGCCACAGGTTTAAATCTGTGGCTGAATTACCCATTTTCCGCCTGACTTCTCATCAACTTCTGCACACTCCCCAACGCCCGATTTAATTCGTAACTCTTTCTTTCCGAATTCTGCAAAAAAGCCTGATGTTCTTCTTCAATCATTAACACATCCTGCCGCACCAAACCATCTAATAATTTTTGAGCCGCACCGAAACAACTATCTTTGATAAACCTGCGAAACCTAACAGGCAATTTGTGCAGCCGCCAAAACGCATTTAATGAGGTAAAATGAATTAAATAAGCGCGAGTTGCTGTCTCGCTTACCGGACAAACTAAGCAGTAAATCTTAAAGTCGCTTCCCAAAGTTGAAACCCAATGCGGGTAAACATAACTCACCTCCAGCGGTTCCGGGTGAAGTCGGCGCAGAGATTTAAAAAACAACTGGGAAATTGACCAAATTTTATCTATTTTGTAATAACTTTGTGCCTGATAGCGAGCTGTTACTTGATGCTCGTCTTCTACTAAAGTATCTAATACTGGATTTGCCCAAGCTTGCAAATCTTCGTGCAAATGTCCGTGGTACATATCCATCAAGTTTTCAATTAAAAATGAATAGTGTGCCTGACAGTCGATGACTGAAACTGTGGCAATATAATTGAGATGTTCCCACTCTGGTAAATCCAGTAAATCTATTTTTTTAGCTTTGGTTTCATCGCCGGGAAACAGCCAAATAAAACCGTTTTGTTCTTGGACTGGATAGGAGTGAATTTTGCAGTTAGGTAGCTTTTGATTGTCTGCTAAATAATCGACTTGGGCGCATTCTCCCATTGCATTTAGTCGCCATCCGTGGTAAGCGCATTCGATTAAATCGCCTTTAATTTTGCCGTGGCTGAGTTTGACTTGTCGGTGCGGGCACCTGTCTTCTAAAGCGTTGATTTTGCCTGCACTGTCGCGGAAAAGCACGATCGCCCGATGCCACAATATCACAGGTAGTGGCTGACTCTGTACCTCTGTGCTGCGGGCGACTGCGTACCATTGCTCCAAATTAATGCTCAACTCGCGGATGTGACTATTTTTTTTCCGCGCAGATACTGATTTTATCCCGTTGTTTTGCATTACAGATTTTCCCAAATCACGCCCATAAAACAATCCAATTTTACAAAATAACAGCCGGGAAAGCAACGGCCGTAAATTTTTTTAAATCTCCCTTCTGACAAATACCTGTCGCTAGCTAAATGCTGCAACCAGCTTGGCGACAATCTAAATTTTAATAATCTTGAAGCATTGCGAAACCCGTATTTAGAACAGTCGGGCATAAAATCTCTTACTGCACCTATTATGTAGCCGAGTGTAGCAGGTGTTTCAACTTCAGATACATTATCTAAAAAGACGACTTTACCCTGCCGATTTAACAAATTTTTAATGACTGAGAGGGTGGCGGGGAGGTTGGGTATGTGGTGAAAAGTGGCAGCGCTAACTATTAAATCAAATTGGCGATCGATCGCTAATTGACTAGCATCCATTTGGATGTATTCGATATTGGGGGCTGAGCGTTTTTGACTGGCGATCTCTAGCATTTTTGCTGAGACATCGACGGCCACGACATTATCGTAATACTTGGCTAATTCAAAAGCCAAAATTCCCGAACCGCAGCCAATATCTAATGCTGCACCTTTGCTGTCAGATAGGTTTTCAATAAAGAAATCGTTCTGGCTTTGCAAGGTGGCAGCGAAATCATATTCTGTTGCAAAAATATCAAAGGCTACAGATTTATTGCAAATTTTTCGGTTACTTTTTAGCATTGATTTTTACCTGAAATTCATTTTATATTTTAACCGCAAATGTACGCGGATAAACACCGATTATCAACAGTTTCCCCGGACATCGGAATTATATTTTTCCGAAGGCAGTGCACTCAGGACTACAAACCAATTTGATCAATAGATCATTGCGAAAAAACAATAGTAGGTTGTAGATACTGTGTTTTTTTGTCCTTACCTATTTAATGGATTTTCAACTGTTAGCAAAGCAAGATACTCGCTTTATTGTAAGATATTTACACTAACTGTAAGGAGCATCGGAAATAATGCGAATTTTAATGATGGGCGGCACTCGGTTTATCGGGGTTTATCTTAGTAAAATTTTAGCAGCACAAGGGCATGAGGTGGTGTTGTTTAACCGGGGTAGTAAGCCTGTACCGGTTGCGGGGGTGAAACAGATTTTGGGCGATCGCACAAATGTCGAGCAATTGCAAGAAAAATTATCGGCGGTTGAGTTTGACGCGGTTTTTGACAACAACGGTCGGGAACTGAGCGATACAAAGCCTTTAGCTGAGATATTTAAGGGGCGGGTGCAGCACTTTGTTTACATGAGCTCTGCGGGGGTTTATTTGAAATCCGATCAAATGCCTCATATTGAAGGGGACGCTACTGATCCGAAAAGCCGACATTTGGGTAAGTGCGACACGGAAAATTATTTGGCCGAGTCCGGTTTGCCTTGGACTTCGATTCGCCCGACTTACATTTATGGCCCTCAAAATTATAACGATTTGGAGGCTTGGTTTTTCGATCGCATTGCGCGCGATCGCCCGATTCCGATTCCTGGTAACGGGATGCACTTCACGCAGTTAGGGCATTGTCAGGATTTGGCGATGGCAATGGCGGCGGTTTTGGGGAATGAAAGGGCGATCGGGCAAATTTATAACGTTTCGGGCGATCGATTTGTCACCTTTGACGGTTTAGCCCGCGCCTGCATCCAAGCTGCCGGCAAATCACCCGATGCTATTAAGATTGTACACTACGATCCGAAACAATTTGAATTTGGCAAAAAGAAAGCTTTCCCGATGAGATTGCAGCACTTTTTTGCCTCAGTTAATAAAGCTGTCACCGAGCTTAACTGGAAACCCGAATTCGACTTAGTTTCTGGATTGAAAGATTCTTTTCAGAATGATTATGTCGTTTCGGGAAGGGACAAAGCAGAGATAGATTTTTCAGTTGATGATGAGATTTTGAAGGCTGTTTAAAGTAAAATTAGACTTGCACACGCTAACCTCAGAAACCCGGTTTCTTCGTATATTTC
This sequence comes from Lyngbya sp. CCAP 1446/10, assembly GCF_026130175.1. Lineage (GTDB taxonomy): Bacteria > Cyanobacteriota > Cyanobacteriia > Cyanobacteriales > Microcoleaceae > Microcoleus. Next base: position 6,698 of record NZ_JAIGNI010000083.1, read on the forward strand.
TCGTTACTGTTCGTAAAACTCGTAGAAACCGGGTTTCTAGCCCATGCGTCTAAACCATGTTAAATAAAAGTAAGGTGCGCCCATAAGCACCCTACGCATCTGAACTTTCAAAGCAAAGATGATTCGCCGACGACTTTACCACTTGTCAGCAGAATATACTGGTATTTTGACAGACTTTCTGCTGTAAAGCCGATCGCAAATTAGTTAAACTGAATCAAATGCAAAACCTCTCCCCCAACCCTTGTTTTACTCCGAAAGGGGAGAAAAACTCGGAAATATCAGGTAAATTTCATGCTTGGAATCACACTCGGCACACGCTACAGCATTATCCGTCACTTGGGAGGCGGCGGATTTGCTCAAACTTATTTAGCTGAAGATAAGCAACTACCAGGTAATCACCTTTGCGTCGTCAAGCAGCTTAAACCTCAAGCAACCGATCCAGAAACTCTACAAATAGCAAGACGTTTGTTCAATACGGAAGCACAGGTTTTGCACAAGTTGGGAAATCACGATCGCATTCCGCAACTTTTTGCTTACTTTGAAGAAAATCAAGAGTTTTATCTCGTTCAAGAATTTATCGAAGGCCATGATTTAAGTCAAGAAATCACGCCCGCTTCTCCGGGAAATGCCGGAGGGATGAAGGAAGATCAAGTTATTTGTATATTGCAAGAAATTCTGGAAATTTTAGATTTTGTCCACCAGCAAAATGTAATTCACCGTGATGTCAATCCCCGCAATATCCTGCGCCGAAATCGAGATAATAAGTTAGTGTTAATTGACTTCGGTGCAGTCAAGGAAATTACTACTCAAATTACTAATCCTCAGCCCAAGAATAGCTTGAGCGTGAGTATCGGTACTCCCGGTTATATGCCCAGCGAACAAGCTCACGGCAATCCCAAACTCAGCAGCGATATCTATGCCACAGGTGCGATCGCAATTCAATGCCTCACTGGCATAACTCCGCACCAAATGGCAAAAGATCCGAATACAGAGGAAATTATTTGGCAGGATAAAGCATCGGTTAGTCCTGAATTTGCGAAAATTTTAGATCGGATGGTAAAATACGATTTTAGGCAGCGTTATTCGAGTGCGGGCGAAACGCTGGAAGCTATTAAAGAATTGAAAAAATCTTTCAGCGGTACTGTTCCGGTATTGCCTCCAGTTGCTGCGAAAAAGCCGCACAAACCGCGCCGAAAACTGTATTTTAAAATCGGGACTATCGCCAGTTTGATTGGCATGAGTATTATAGCATCAATTTATGGTGTCAATACTTTTAATTCTGCCAATGCAACTGACTTGCATAACCGAGGGATTACTCTTTACAATTTAAGCAAATTTGAAGAAGCTCTGGCAGCTTACGATCGAGCAATAACTCTCCGGCCTGACTACGCGGAAGTTTGGCAGGAAAAAGCTAAAACTTTATATGAATTGAAAAAATATAAGGAGTCACAATCAGCCTATGATAAAGCAATAGAATTAAAGCCGGAATATTTGGAGGCTTGGACGGGACGTGGTTATGCTTTGGATAAGTTGCAACAGTCAAAGGAGGCGATCGCATCTTTTGACAATGCTTTGAAAATCCAGCCCGACTATCCCGCAGCCTGGGAAGGCAGAGGCGATGCTCTGTTAGACTCGCAGCGGTACGAAGAGGCGATCGCCTCCTACGAAAAAGCGGTACAATTTCAGCCTAATTTGTACCAGGCTTGGTACAATCGGGGGCAAGCTTACCAAAATTTAAAACAGTACGATCGCGCGGTAGAATCCTATCAACAAGCAGTTGAAATCAAATTCGACAATTCTGATGCTTGGTACAATTTAGGCAATGTTTTCCTAGAGTTGAACAAAAATCAAGAAGCTTTGGAAGCCTACGAAAAAGCCGTGCGGTTTCAGCCAAATTTTTATCAAGCCTGGTACAGTAAAGGCATCGCTTTGCTGAAAATGCGGAGGCATGAAGAAGCGGTAGAATCTTACGAAAAAGCTGTTAAATTAAAACCTGATTCTTCTCAAGCATGGTATAATTTAGGCTGGTCTTACCATGAATTACGCAAATACGAAGCAGCTATTGAGTGTTACAGCAAAGCCTTAGATTTGAACCCGAAAGAATCTCAAGCGTGGTACAATAAAGGTAATGCTCAGTACAATTTGCAGCGGTACGAAGATGCGATCGCCTCTTACAACGAAGCCGTCTATGTCAAGCCAGATTACTCGGAGGCGTGGTACAGCCGGGGTAATGCCCTGGTAGCGGTGAAAAGATTCGGAGATGCGATCGCCTCCTACGACAAAGCAATTCGCTACAAACCCGATTACGGAGCCGCAATCGAAGCAAAAAAACGGGCCGAAAGTCAGCCCGGAATTAGCCCACAGCCGCCCCAAAAACCGTAAATTGTTAATTAGGAAAACCGGGCGAATGGAATTCGCGTCTATACGAGAAAACTGGGCGAATGGAATTCGCGTCTATACAAACAAAACCCGCCGACGCGGGTTGAAGAAAACCGGGCGAATGGAATTCGCGTCGATACAAACAAAACCCGCCGACGCGGGTTGAAGAATTGACCGTGAAAATTACGTTATTTTCTTTAGTCCGCGCACCATCCGGACATCGTTTGTGTAGATGCGGTTTCAACCGTACGTCCGATCTCGGACATCGTTTGTGTAGGCGCGAATTCCATTCGCCGTCTGCATCTCGGACATCGTTTAAATAGACGCGGTTTTAACCGTCATCTGATCTACTTTTACCTAACAGCAGGACTAATTACAGTGACACGGCGACTGTCTACCAACATCGGCCAAAAACCTCGATCGCTCAATGCTTTTACCGCCGCCGTAGCAGCGTTTTGATCCGTTGTATAAGCGACGAATAAAAAGGGACGTTGGCCGTAGGAAGCTAAGCCTACTGGCGTACCTAATGCTTGCTTGACTTGGGCGGCTAATTCCGGTTGATTGAAGTAATCTACTAACACGGCGTAACCGGGGCCGAGGGCTTGGGGATTGAACGCAAGATTGCCCGTCTGGGGATTGGCGATTGGTTCTGAACCTGGTGCGGGCTGGGGGTTGTAGACTGGCAGATTTTGGGGTAATGATGCTGCGGGCGATCGAACTACATAAGCTTGCAATCCCACAATATCTTTGATGTATTTAACCCAATCGCTAGCGATTTGCGAGTCGCGAAAGCCACCAACTCGCGTCACCGTATCGTTGATGTACCGACACACTGTATTATCAGTATTTCCGGGAAAAGAGCGTTTTGCTCTTTCTTGCTGTTCCGGTGTTTTGGTGACAATTAACAGTAGATATTCGTCGGACAGTGGCGGTTCGCAGCTCGACTGAGCGTTAACAGAACTCGATAAAATTGTCAAGGTCAAAAGAGCGATCGTCGTAGCAGAAAATAGGGGAAGAGAGACAAAAATTTTGTACAATTTCCCCGTTATTTTTCCTAGCTTGGCTGTAGATTCTTTTGCTAGTTGATTCATGCTGTCTGTAGCGATGCGAGGGCATCGGGAATATTTGCTGACGGTGCTTGAAACTCACCTGTCAGTACATATTCTAATCGGAGTTTCAACCAGGTAATGAAAACAGGATCGATGGAAATAATGGCTGCTGCCGGTTGAGGGCATTTTGCTTTGACTTGTGCCATTGTCGGCGCTTCTAGAAAAGCTGGCTGTTTGACCAACCAGAAATCTATTTGTTTTTCTTGTTCGTTGTAATTGCGATTTCTTTCTTTAAACACTTCATCAAGGGCTTCTTCTTCTAGCAAAAAGCGTTGGCTGGCTAAAACGTAGTAGTAGGTTTGCATTTTTGTCGGTTGTTAGGGGTTAGCAGTTAACGGTTAATGTCACCTCTACCGGCGATTTTTGTTTGGGTAGGGGCGGTTTGCCGAGTTGCGGCAGTTTGAGAGTTCTAAACTCTTGTGCCGTTTACTTTACCTTATTTGCTGCCATCTTGGTAGATGTAGAGCAAGTTGTGTCTGAAAAATGATTGATGTGAGGGGTTGCGGGAGTTGAGGAGATTTTTTTTATGGCGGTTGATTTTGTCTAAAATTGTAGGAAATGCGCGGGCGTTGACTTCTGGGGAGGAAGTGCCGGCGGATGTGGGGGAAATTGTCGATCGCATTCGGGAACTTCTCCCCAGCAGATTTTCCAGAAACAATTACTGATTTGCAAAATAAATACCCAAATTTGTGAAATATGCCGGGAAAAATTGGTTGAGTTTACGGCGGTGTCATTAAGGTTAAGCAGTATGTATTTGAAGATGGTAAACTGCCAGATATAGCCTTTATCAAAAATATGAGGTACAGGTTGAGATACTTCTGCTTTGCTCAGTACAAGTTGTAAATTCTTCGACTTCGCGGAGGTTGACAAATCTTTTGACAATCTGCAAACATTCAAACAGCAACTAAATAGTTGACCAGAAAGAATTGGTTTAAAGCCTCTCTCTTCTAGGGAGAAATTAAAAGAAGACTATTCCTTACTCCAATCCTCTTCCTGACCGGGAGAGGTCGCTATCAACTGTCAACTGTCAACTGTCAACTGTCAACTGAAATAAACATCTAAAATTTTGCCTCAAGCTTTCATGAATTGGACTTTTGAAAAAAAAACGGATATTCCGATCGCCCCGCACATCCATAAAGCTAGACTAATCTAGAGCTTTACCATAAAAATTTCTCCCCCTTCATGAACATCGCCTACCTAGTCAACCAATACCCCAAAGTCAGCCACAGCTTCGTCCGCAGAGAACTCCTAGCCGTCGAAACTTGCGGCATCAAAGTCGGGCGTTACTCCATCAGATCCTGCGAATCAGAACTCGTAGACGGGGCAGACAAACAAGAACAAGAACTCACCAAAGTCATCCTAGGAGTTGGCGTACAGGGCTTAGCATGGGGTTTACTCCGCACTGCCGCAACTAGACCAATTCGATTCCTCCAAGCTTTGCGCTTAATGTTCAAAGTGGGCTTACACTCAGAACGCGGGATTTTGCTGCATCTAGCTTATTTAGCAGAAGCTTGCATTCTTTTAAATTGGTTTGCAGAATCCGGTACAACTCACGTTCATGCTCACTTCGGTACAAATTCCACAACTGTTGCAATGTTATGTCGCGTGCTGGGCGGCCCTACTTACAGTTTCACGGTTCACGGCCCTGAAGAATTTGATAAAGCTACACTTCTTTCCTTAGATGAAAAAATTAAACGATCGACCTTTGTAGCAGCAGTTAGTTCCTTCGGCAAAAGTCAGCTTTTTCGGTGGTGCGATCGCACTTATTGGTCAAAAATCCACGTCATACACTGCGGCGTCGATGCAGCATTTTTAGCTCACCCCCACATCCCCATACCCGCAGCACCCCGCTTAGTTTGTGTCGGCAGGCTCAGCGAACAAAAAGGTCATTTGCTACTGCTAGAAGCCGCCAGCAAGCTAGCAGTTGAAGGCTTGGAGTTTAAATTGGTATTTGTCGGAGACGGCCCGCTACGGGCTGAAATTGAACAGCAGATTGCACAACTCGGCCTGCAAAATTATATAGAAATTACCGGCTGGGCTAGTGGCGATCGAGTTCAGCAAGAAATTTTAGCTTCCCGCGCAATGGTATTGCCGAGTTTTGCCGAAGGTTTACCCGTCGTAATTATGGAAGCCCTCGCTCTCAATCGACCTGTAATTAGCACTTATGTTGCTGGTATCCCGGAACTCGTAGAACCCGGTGTTTGCGGTTGGTTAGTTCCTCCCGGTTCCGTACAAGCATTAGCTGTGGCGATGCGCGCGGCATTGGAAGCACCTTTAGAAAAGCTAGAAGAAATGGGGAAAACAGGAGCAGAACGGGTAGCGAAACAACACAATGTGGATTTAGAAGCAAAAAAATTAGTAGCGCTGTTTCAAGGATCTATTGAACAATCATTATAAGATAAGAAGACCGGGCGGTTGAAACCGCGTCGATAAAGACAAAACCCGCCTCCGCGGGCTGAAGACAAAGGCGGTTAAAACCGCCGTCTTCTCTTTAGTCCGCGGAGGCGGACATTGTTTGTGTAGACGCGGTTTCAACCGCCGATTCCAAGCTTTTTAAGGAATAGGAACAGATCTCAACAACTTATCAACAATCGTCTTCGCCCTCCTTCCCCCCGCCGGAATCAACCGATGAGAAAGTACGTGCGGTGCTAATTCCTTCACATCATCCGGGGTAACATAATCCCGCCCCGAAATAAACGCCAAAGCCTGAGATGCCCGGTGCAAAGCTACCGCACCACGGGGACTCACGCCCAGAGTAATCTCTTCATCCTCGCGAGTCGATCGCACCAAATCAACAATATACTGCTTCAAAGAACCTTCCACCTTCACACCAGCGCACAAACGGCGCAATTCCTGCACCTCTTCCAAAGAAATACAAGGCTGCAAATCCTCAACTGTAAAAGTATCAGAAAGCCGTTCCAACATTTGCAACTCTTCCAGCGCAGCCGGATAGCCCAAAGTCAAAGACAACGTAAACCGATCCATCTGCGCTTCCGGTAGCGGAAAAGTGCCTTGATATTCGATCGGGTTTTGAGTCGCAATCACAAAAAACGGCGCTGGAACATTCCGAGAAACTCCATCTACCGTCACCTGCTTTTCTTCCATCACTTCCAGCAAAGCTGATTGAGTTCGCGGTGTCGCCCGATTAATTTCATCCGCCAGCAAAACATTAGCAAAAACTGGGCCGGGCAAAAACTCAAACTTGCCGCTGCTAGGATTCCAAATATTAGTACCCGTGATATCGGTTGGTAACAAATCGGGAGTACACTGAATCCGCTGAAACTTCCCATCGATCGATCGCGCCAAAGACTTCGCCAGCAGCGTTTTTCCGACACCAGGTACATCTTCCAGCAGCGCGTGTCCGCCGGAAAGCACGGCTACTAGCACCAAGCGAATAGCATCCGCTTTGCCGACAATAGTTTTGCCTAGATTTTGTTTGAGCCGCTCAATATGTTCTCTCATATCCCTGATTTTTAATTGTTAATTGCTAGTCGTTCAATTGCTTGTTCTTTTATTCCTAGTTCCTCTCAGCTAGGACTTCGTTTGTGTAGTAGCGATTTCAATCGCCCAAGCAAAACTGTACACAATGAATTGATAATTAGGACGGGCTAGAAGCCCATCCCACAATTATTTTCCTTGTGGGATGGGCTTCTAGCCCGTCCGAAAATTGGATTAAAAGGACTTTGGCAATCTTGTCTATTAACCATTAGCAGCTAACACCTTTCTAGCAACATCACAATCTGCCTGAATTTGATTTTTTAGAGCATCCAGAGAAGCGAATTTTTGTTCTGGTCGCAAAAATTCTATCAAACTTGCGCTCAAGGTTTGACCGTACAAATCTCCAGACCAATCTAACAGGTGAACTTCTACAGTGAGTTGCAGGCCGTCTACCGTTGGGCGGCGGCCAACATTCATCACCCCATTTATGAATGATACATTTGATGATCGATCGGGAATTAGAGATTTGGGATTTTCCCACTTATAGGAAGAACTTTCATCTTTGATGATTCCGCCTCCATCCTTCACCGAGACTCGCACCGCGTACACGCCAAAACAGGGCAAAAATTTTTCCGGTGGTAGTTCGATATTAGCAGTCGGAAATCCGATCGTCCTCCCCAGCCGCTGTCCGCCAACTACAGTCCCGACTAAACTGTAGGGTCTCCCTAGTAACTTATTCGCTTTTCTGAGGTCGCCGGATGCCAGACCTTCGCGGATGGCGGAACTGCTGATCCGATCGCCCTCAGCGCAATTGTGCAGGGGTATCAGCGCAACATCAATACCATAGCTAGAGGCGATCGACTGCAAATCCACAGCCGTCCCAGCGCGTCCCCGTCCGAACCTAAAATCAACCCCCACACTAATTCGACTCGCTTGCAGTTGTCGCACCAGAATTTCCTCGACAAACTCAGCAGCAGTCAAAGCCGCCAATTCTCGATCAAACGGCAGCAGGACAAGTTGCTCAACACCCATTGCTGCGAGCAATTCTACCTTTTCTGCCAGAGGCGTCAGCAGTTTTTTGGGTTGACCTGTAAAAAATTCTTGCGGGTGGGGATTGAATGTCACCACAGTAGCGTAAAGCCGATCGCCCGCAGCAGAATTATGACCAGAGAGGCTGTTGCCCTCGGCTTTTGTCTGCGCGATGGAACCATCAAAATTCAGGCGGTTGTCGGATCTCTCAAGCAGTGCTGCTGAGTCGTTGTCCCATGTCGCCGGATGTTCGCCCACAAAATTTTCATCTGTGCCAGCCTGTGAGTGCCAGCTTTGATCCGTTTGAGAAACCGTCGCAGAACTTGACCCAGGCGATCGATTTAAAATTGGCTGCACAACTTGTCGATGCCCTAGGTGCAAACCATCAAAGTTTCCCAAGGCAACGGAAGTTGGAGTCAGAGCAGCGGTAGAAGAAGAAGTTATCCACACGCTTAAGATTTTGACACACTTAGCCAGATTGCGATCGCCAGTCGATTTTAGATTTTAGATTTTAGATTTTAGATTTGACTCCACAGAATCGATCTGGGAGTTAGAACTTCGATCTAAACTTTTTGGTTCTCTACAACTTAAGCCGGGGCTTGTATCCGTCTTTGAGTGAGGTCAGCCTTAGCTTTAATTGGAGATTTCAGGCCTCAAGATTTCAGAACCATCTGGCAATCTCAAATCCATCAAACAGGCACTTTAGGCGCTTCCACCGACTGTTCAGACAAATCCTTGTTATGAGGAGGCAGCAACTGTAACGACAAACCTTCCCGCGCCATCAAACTGTTCGGGAACCTTTGAGCCACTTGCTCTCCCACCTTGTCTAAAAACTCGTCATTGTGCAGCGGGTCGTGGTGAAAAATCACCAACTTTTTGACATTAGCAGCCTTTGCCACCTTCACGGCTTCCTGCCAAGTCGAATGTCCCCAACCAACCCTGCTAGACTTTTCCGAATAATACTCCTCATCCGTATAAGTAGCATCGTAGATCAGCACCTCAGCATCGCGAGCCAAATACAGCACATTTTCGTCCAAACGATCGGGAAAGTGTTCGGTATCAGTCACGTAAGCAGCCGCATATCCCCGCCAGTTGACGCGGTACCCCATAGCTTCTCCGGGATGGTTCAACAAAGCAGTTTCCACCTTAATCTCTCCGATTTCCAGCGGTTTGCCCACTTCGATATCGTTAAATTTCAGGTCTGCCCCCATAATTTGCAGGGGCACCGGAAAATTGGGGTGCAGCATCTGGTCGTTGAGCCGCTGCTGGATAGTAGCCTTATTCGGAGCAACAGCCCCATAGATGTGAAAACAATTGCCCTTGACAAAAGCTGGGACAAAAAATGGGAATCCTTGAATGTGATCCCAGTGGGAGTGAGTAAAAAACATATGAGCTTCTACAGGCATCTGCGACAGGAGAGTTTGTCCCAAAACCCGCAATCCAGTACCGCCATCGAAAATTAGGCGGCTGTCACCCACTCGCATTTCTATACAGGGTGTATTGCCCCCGTAACGTACTGTTTCAGCTCCGGGAGACGCTATGCTACCTCTAACGCCCCAGAAGTGAACCGTAAATTGGTTTTGCATACTAGACATGGGTTTTCCTGCAAGATTGTTCCGGCGAGCCATCGATAAGATATTTACATATTAGTAAGGGCTTGTGCGATCAAACCCAAGCTTTTTGACGGTCGAGTTCCCCACTTGTGAGAATTGCCAAGAGTCTCGCTTCCCAGAAAATGCAAAACTGTTGGGCTTGATAACTGAGGAATAAATTACAAGTTGACTGATCAAGTCTTGATCGTAACTATTCTTTTTCTGTCTTCACTAGCCTAACCCCTGTAGACACACTTTGGGGTAGCAGTTTTACCTGATTCTCATCTGGCAGCCACTGTTTTCGGGCTTCTGCACTTCCCGATCGCCCCAGCACGGTTGGTTATTGGTGCTGTTGCTTGATATCTAGTCCGGTCGATCGACCGTAATATCCAGTCCCTGGGCGCGTTTAGGCCAATATTTGGCAGATATTGCCGATCGAGCGTGACTGCGAGTCCCTACAATAATTACAGTTAATTTTAACGGACTTGAGACCATCGGCCCATCAAACCCCTGCCCCAAGTGTGAGGGACTGCTGTTAATTTAACGAACCTCATCAGTCAAGTTGATTTCCAGAGGATTATTCGGCAGGCGATGCCGCCATCCTTGGAACTATTGCTGTCTGCTGCCGATTGACTGGAACTTTTGCCCGATCGCTCCCTCAAATAAACAGGAAATACTGTGCGGTCGTACTCGATCGAGGTCGTGCCAACTTAATGCCCTACCTGAAAAAATTATAGCTGATGGCAACGCATCTATTTGTTGGCAACGCTCAACTCCAAATCAACTTTTGTTCTAGTTTGGGAGGGCGATCGACATTTTATTCAAAAATCTTAGCAGATGAGGCTGGGTTCACTGCTTGATAGCGATCTGGACGGACAGCAGCAGGTGCTGGTAACAGCATCCAAACAGTATTATTTGATTAATCGCAGGATCACTCCTCAACTGTAGCCCCGCGATCCCAACCACGATCGCAGTCAGTTATTCCCAATTTTGCAATTCTTTAATCTAAAATCGAAAATGGTATGACACCGGGGGGCGCGAGATCCCAGACTCTTGGCAAAAGGCTAAATTTTCGTCGTGCAGTTTTCGGCGGATGAATTCCAGCACTCAAAATACCCGAAATTTCTGAAATTTTCAATTTTTGTGTTTTTTGCCTGTACCCAACTCCGATCGCCTTTGCTCTCAAGAATCAGTCAGAAATATTCGCGCGCTACCTGTCGTGCTTTTCCCAACTATCTTCAATCACTCTTTTTGAGGCAATTATTTCTCAGGATTCGACGCATTTGTGGTACTCACCACGAGTTGGAATTTGTGGTATTATAAAGTCTCACACTCTTGTTTAGAAAAAATCAAAATCTGTGCAAAAGAAGCCTAAATAACTTAAAGTTATTTGTGAAAAAAAGTAAGTATGAATCAATTTAAAAAAACTACAGACAAGCTGAATCAAACGGTAGTGAAAGATTCCGATCGCACTTGGGAACTCGGTCAGCGACGATCCATCGACTTGTCCTTAGAAATGACTGATGCTGGAGCTTTAAGGACATTTAGTCGAGAGGATCGCCCGCAGGAAATCCCCAGAACTGCCGAAAAAAAGCGCCGGAGGGTTGATGGCAAGACCGATCGAACTCGATCGCCTGTGGTTTCTAGCGCCTTTCTCAAGTGGCTGCTAGCGCGTTTGAGTCGATCGAAAGGTGGGCTGGTGGCTTTTACTTTTACCTTGGCAGCAGTTTGGGGGTGGTGGAACAGTCAGTTATTGTTTTCGACAGGCCTGGGAATCGCAGCGATGATGATGGTTTACCGAGGGCAGTCGGGGGAATGGCAATTGCTGCGATCGAAAGCCGAGCAATTTTGGGAGGGCCCGAACCGCCGGTTGGTTTTAGCGGTGGCTGCCGGCGGGATTGCTACTTTGGGGGCTTACATGAGTTTGGCGATTTGGGAAGACTCCCAGAGCCACTGGATGGCTTTGAGCCTGATTTTGCAAAATTTTGGCACGATCGCGATTGCAGGGCTGTTGCTGCGCCAAGCGCTGAGTCTGGGCGCCTCAAAAAAAGATGAAGCAGCGATCGATCGCATCTTCGCAGATTTGACTGATGCTGACCCCGTGAAGCGTTTGATTGCAGTGCGACAAATGACTGATTTGGTGAATCAGGGTGGGTTTCACCGTGTGACTTCTGTCAAAAGTTCGAGCACTCGTTCCCGCGCTGCTGAGTGCTTTCGCCTGATGCTGAGTCGGGAACCCGAAGCTTTAGTCCGCAATGCCCTTCTGGAAGGTTTGCAGACTTGGGACGATACTTATGGAATTGTTTTAGAATCCAAAAATAAAGTCATCGACTATTAGCTGACCGTCAAAAGCATAAAAACTAATGCGATGAATGTTCGGGGCTTTGACGCGCAGGGGTGTGTTAGGGGCGATCGGAGAATTAGACCCTGCCAGATTCGGCGCCGGCATTTCATCCTGAACTATCAGGTTGCCGTTGATGTCGGAAGCAGATAAAACCGTTCGCCGCGAACTGGTGACAAGTCCTGCAACGCTACGGACTGGATACTTGAAAGTTACTTCTATCAGTCCGCTTTTTGGGGCTCCCATTAACACTGTTGACCCAGAAACTGTGAGAAATGCTGGGTTTGAAGGTTGGATGGCGACGGCATTGCTAAAAGTCACTCCCCAATGGGCAAACTGCTGTTCTACTACTTCAAAGCATTTCAAGTCTTCTAATGCTAGGCGAACCATTGCCGGTGCGCTGACGCGCGATCGCGCATCTAACCCTGCGCCCGATCGTTCTGGAGTGGCGACAAATGACTGTTTGCCGTTTAAATCCATGCTTCTACAGGCAGTATCAAATTCTGCAAACCCGTCAGCTAGAAGACTTTTTGCATCAACCATAAAACCCTCGCGATCCCGTTTCCTAAGCAGTTGCATTTTTTGTAGATCTCCCTGATATTAGTTGTTTATTGTGTTTTGGCATTTAGAATGGCGAGACTCGCGATTGCCTTGCCCTGCAATCAGAGGTATCGAAAACCCATCGCCCGCCTTCCCACAAAAACCTTCGACCTTAAAAGGCACTGTTCCGTAAAATATGGTGATTAATTATTCGTGATTGGCTGTCGGCTGTAAAACCTGCCTTGCTTAAAAGCGATATCTAATACTCCTGCTTTCCGAGTGCCTGCTTTCGGGGTCGGCGAACCGACTTTTTTGTGTTGAGGGGTCTCACCCATCATTTTGTTATTATCTCCGATCGGGAGTAGTTTGCAAGGGTGAGGATAACTGCACAGCCGAAGCGCGCCAATCATAAAACTTAGTTGCTGTCTGTAGTTTCAGGTTTCACTTGTACTAAAATAGATTGAAATCAATACTGAATCTTTACAAAAACGACGCCAGCTTTGCAATTTTTTTAAATAAAGACCAGGCGGCGGACTAAAATCTAAAATCTAATAGCGATTGAGGCTTATTTATGCTTGTTCCTCTCGGCTTCGGTCAGCGATCGATAGTTACTTCTCTCGGCAGAATGGTATATTACACTGCCGAAAAAATGCCTTGGATCGGATTGCCGAACTCAAATTCGGCAAATCTACCGAATTTGGTATTTTTTCACGGTTTTGGGGGCGGATCGAGTGCCTACGAATGGTCGAAAGTTTATCCGGCTTTTGCAGCGGAATATCGAGTCTTAGCACCGGATTTAATCGGTTGGGGGCGATCGGAACATCCGCCAAGAAATTATCAGGTTGAGGATTATATCACAACTTTGATTGAATTTATAGAAAAAACTTGCGGCAGTCCGACGGATGTGATAGCTTCTTCGCTGACGGGGGCGATCGTGATTCGAGCTGCGATCGCCCGCCCGGATCTGTTCAAATCCCTTATTTTGACAATTCCCAGCGGTTTATCGGACTTCGGACAGGATTACGGCAGCAGTTTCTTCGCGAAGCTAGTCAACACGCCGATTTTAGACCGATTGCTCTACAGTACGGGCATCGCCACAGACGGGGGTATTCGCAGCTTTTTAGAACAACGCCAATTTGCCGATTCCCGTCGAGTTTACCAAGAAATTGTCGATGCTTATCTGGAATCTGCTTTGGAACCAAATGCAGAATATGCGGCCTTGTCTTTTGTGCGGGGAGATTTGTGTTTTGATTTGTCGCTGTACATCACTCAGCTAACAACGCCGACTGCGATTATTTGGGGTGACAAATCTCAGTTTACTAGCCCGGAGATTGGCCAGCGGTTGGCTAATCTCAACCCGGAAGCAATCAAAGTTTTTCAAACTCTGGAAAATGTGGGTTTGACTCCGCAGTTGGAAGTTCCGGCTGTGACTATTGGTTTAATTCGGCAGTATTTAAGGTTGCTTTCGGAAGGGTAAAGAAGTTCGGCAGCGGATTCTGTAGCGGATGTAACGGATGCAGGTGAGGCAACGGATTTTTTAACGAATTTAACGGATTGATCTTGAAGTCAGAAGTCAAAAGTCAGAGGGAAGAAGGAAGATTAATTCCCAATTCCCAATTCCCAATGTCAACTGTCAACTGACAACTGACAACTGTCAACTGACTATTCTTTGACTCGCACGTCGATGACGCTAGCATTGAAAATGTATTTTTTGCCTTCAAGTTCTAGGGTAGTGCCAATTTTGACTTTGGTATTTCCTAAAACTGGGCCGTTTTCAGTCAGTTGACCTTTTCCCTCTAGGGTAAACATCATATTTCTGCTGAAGGATTCTTCTTCTCTGGGATCGGGTAGAGCTTTGAGACTGCCGTTGGGCTGGGGAACTGCTAGGGTTCTGGTGATAGTTTTGACGGATTTGATCGTAATCTGACCGGAGGGCTGGTTGCGGATCACTACGTTGATTTTATCGCCGGCTTTGAACAATTCTGGAAAGTTGGTGCCTTTGAGTCCGATCGCAATTGCATCGATCTCTACAGGTTTGATGCTAGCGCCGACTTGGGCGACGGAACCGCCGGAAGTGCCGGGAAAGAAGAAGATGCCGACTGCAACTAGCAGTACAATCATCGCGGCACCTACGTCTAGAATGCTGAGTTTACCGAACAACCGGCCTTGAGAATCCAAAATTTTCATAAATCGCTTAATTGACTGACAGCGACAGGAGTATCTGTACAAGCCAAAAGATATTACCACAACGATCGCCCAAAATCCGCAGGACTTGGAGAGTGGCGGAGTGGGGGAGATGGGGAGATGGGGAGATGGGGAGA
>NZ_JAIGNI010000084.1 GCF_026130175.1 Lyngbya sp. CCAP 1446/10
GAGTGGGAGGGTCGGAAGAGGGGGGAGAGGGGGAGATTGGGAGATTGGAAGAGGGGGAGATTGGGAGAGGGGGAGATTGGGAGATTGGAAGAGGGGGAGATTGGGAGAGGGGGAGATTGGGAAAATCTTCCTTCTTCCTTCTTCCTTCTTCCTTCTTCCTTCTTCCTTCTTCCTTCTTCCTTCTTCCTTCTTCCTTCTTCCTTCTTCCTTCAATTAAAATCCAAAACCCCGCTTACCATCGGGCTTAGTAGTCAGCCAATTAGTCTTTGCCATTGCCAGTTGTTCATCGCTAACTGTAGCGTCAGTCAGATTCGCGCCGCACAAATTCGCGCCCCGCAAATTCGCCTTGCTCAAATAAGCGCCAGTCAAATCAGCACCTCGAAAATCCGCGCCTTCAAAATTAGCAGTGCTGCAATAAGCTTCAGTCAAATTTGCCGATCGCAAATTCGCCTTAATTAACCTCGCGTGGCCCAAATTCGCCCCCGACAAATCCGCTGCTTGCAAATTTGCCTTCACCAACCTAGCCTGATAAAAATTCCCCCCCGCCAACTGCGCTTTTGGCAATTGCAAACCCGACAATTCGCAGTCAGCAAAATCGCGTTTACCTTTAAAATATGCCGCTCGCAAGCTGTTGCTTTCCCACTTCACAACAGCTTTCGTTACCTTTGGCGGTGCTGAATTGCCGTTGGAAAATGCCGCAGTTCCGAAAGTTCTGCCGGACTCTGCCAGAGTCCGAGAAACTCTCGGCTGCATTCCCGTATTTCCCGATTGGGTTAATGAACTTCTAGCACGGATGCTTTGGTTCGATCGCAAATCTTGATTAATTTTGCTTTTCGACGACGACCACGAAGTAGCCTCACCGTTAAATATCGTCGCTTCTTCAATTGTGCGACTAGAGCCGTTAAATTGAGTTGCCAAGCCGTCGCAAAGGTCTGCGTCTTCAAATTGACCGTTCAGAGCTTTGACGACATCTGAGGCCGATTGAAAGCGGTGGCCTACCATCGGCTTGAGCATTTTCTCAAGAATCCGCGCAAAATTTGGGCTCACCTGAACGTGGGGCTGCCAAACAATTTCGCCAGTTACGGAATCAAAATCTAAATCCTTGGGCGACTTTGCTGTCAGCAAATACAAGCAAGTCATGCCCAAGGCATAGATGTCGCTGGCAAATATCGGCCGCAGCGCCATTTGTTCCGGGGGAGCAAAACTAAACGTGCCGACTGAAAATTTCGTGTTAGCGCCTTGGTCGGCGGGGTCTAATAATATTGTTTGGCTAACTTGGTCTTTCACCGCTCCGAAATCAATCAGAACTAAGTGATTGTCTTGACTACGGCGAATAATGTTTGCGGGTTTAATGTCTCTGTGAATTACTCCTTGACTGTGGATATATTGCACCACTGACAAAATTTCTAATAGAAAATTTTTAACATCTGATTCGTTGAAACGCCCTGATTGTTTGACTTCTTGTTTCAAGGTCGAGCCTTTAACATACTCTTGAACTAAGTAAAATTGCTGTTCGGTTTCAAAATAATCTAACAGCCTCGGTACTTGCGGGTGGTCGCCCAGTTGGCCGAGGGTTTTCGCCTCTCGCTTGAATAATTCCCGCGCCATTTCTAAAACTCGTGGCGACGAACTACTGGGTCGCAGTTGCTTGACCACGCAACTCGGTTGACCGGGCAAAGAGATGTCTTTTGCCAGAAATGTAGCTCCAAAACCTCCTTGTCCTAACGGTTCAATGACTCGGTAGCGAGCGCGCAGCAATAACCGCGCACCGCAAGTCTGACACTGGAGAATAGAGTCAGGAGGGTTTTGAGGATGTGGACAGCCCGGATTTACGCAGTAGCTCATGTTGATTGAGTTTGCCTATATTTTTCTGATTTGGCCAGCGTCGCTCCACTGCACAAATTCCCTGAAACCGCTTCTGCTAGAAATACTTATCTATCAGTTGCTGGCGGGCCGTGCTGCGGCGTGCGAATTGGAATTGCACCTAAGTCTTTTATGCCGATATCTTTTCCCTATTTTGATTATGTCTCTGCTGTGAGTTTTTGCGGTAGATTATCCTTGAAAATAGTTTAAAGACTTGCTAAAGTTGCCCTTTTTTGTGTAAAGTCTTTCTAAACTTAGGTGCTTTTTGCGCTGTTAGATGTCTCTAGCATACCTCATTCTCTCAATGAGAATGTTACTCATGCCTCAGCAGCCATCGACCGAAAGGGCGATCGCTCGTTTTTGCTTATATGTATCACAATCGTCTTGACAAAATTTAACTAATGTGGTATTAAAAGCTTTCCGTAATAAATTCTGGGACTCAACAGTCGAAGCCCGACGGCGCAGGCTAATGACGAATAGCTACCGAGCACTGACAACTAACTACTGACAAAAATATGCGTATTTCTCTAAACTGGCTGCGGGAATTGGTCGATGTGACAATATCCCCAGAAGAATTAGCCGAAACCCTGACAATGGCAGGGTTTGAAGTCGAAGAAATCGAAGACCGCCGCCAGTGGGCCGACGGCGTAGTATTGGGCAAAATAGTCGCCTGCGAACAGCATCCCAACGCCGACAAATTGAGAGTTTGTCAAGTCGATGTCGGCAAACCAGAAGCCTTGAATATTGTTTGCGGCGCACCAAACGCCAGGGCGGACATTTACGTGCCCGTCGCCGTTGTCGGCACTTTTTTGTCAACAATTGATTTAAAAATTAAACCTGCTAAATTGCGCGGCGTTCCTTCCGAAGGCATGATTTGTTCCCTAGCTGAATTAGGCTTGTCGAAAGAATCTGCCGGAATTCACATTTTCGAGCTAGAAAATCCCGAATTAGGTAGCGATATTCGCCCGCTTTTAGGTTTGGATGATGTGATTTTAGACTTGACAGCAACTGCAAACCGTGCAGATGCTTTGAGTATGGTTGGCGTGGCGCGGGAAGTGGCGGCGCTGACTGGGGCGAGTTTGAGAATTCCCGCCGCCGGTGGTGTTGCAATTGAGGGTAAAGAAAGCGCAGGTTTAGCAGTAGAAATATCGGAACCGCAAGCCTGCCCGATTTACATCGGTACGGAAATTGCAGGTGTGAAAATTGCACCGTCTCCAGCTTGGTTGCAGCAGCGGTTACAGGCGGCGGGAGTGCGGCCGATTAATAATGTAGTTGATGTAACTAATTACATTTTATTGGAATGGGGACAACCGCTGCACGCTTTCGATCGCGATCGGCTACAATCTTTCACAGGTAATTCCGATGTCAGCATCGGCGTGCGCTTTGCCAAAACAGGGGAATCCTTCAAAACATTGGACGGACAAAACCGCAATTTGCAACCGCAAAATTTGTTAATTACTGCTAGCGACAAACCCGTAGCCTTAGCTGGTGTAATGGGCGGGGAAGATACGGAAGTTCACGAAGGAACTCAAAATTTGGTCTTGGAAGCAGCGATTTTTGACCAAGCAACGATTAGGCGTTCTGCCCGCGCTCAAGGCCTCCGCAGCGAGGCATCGATCCGCTACGAACGGGGGGTGAATCAGGCGGCTTTGACGACGGCGTGCGATCGCGCTATTGCCCTAATTTTGCATTTGGCTGGCGGTGCTGCGACGGTGCAGAAAACGGCGAGTTCGGGGGAAGATTTGAGTTTTTCGCGGACGATTGAATTGCGTCTGGATCGCGTAAACTCAATCTTAGGACAATTGAAAAGAGGAGAAACGGGTGGTTCTGCATATCTGGAACCGGAGGAAGTGAAAAATATCCTCACAGCCTTGGGATGCGAAGTTGTTGCTACAGAAAAAGCACGAGTTTTTGCGATAACTGTTCCTGCTTACCGCTACCGCGATTTAGAAAGAGAAATCGATTTAATTGAAGAAGTCGCCAGACTTCACGGTTATGACAATTTCTGCGATACTTTACCCAGCGAAACAGAACCGGGTTATCTATCACCAGAATACGCGCAAATACGGAATGTGCGATCGGCTTTTCGGGCTGCCGGTTTGACCGAGTTGATGCACTATTCTTTGGTGAAAACTGAGGGAGACAATCAGGTTGTGCTGGCTAATCCGCTGTTTGTCGAGTATTCGGCTTTACGGACGGAAATGCTGTCGGGTTTGATTGATGCTTTCGGGTACAATTTGGAGCAAGGAAACGGCGCGCTTAACGGTTTTGAGGTCGGACGCATTTTTTGGAAAGAAGGGGATGTAAAGAAAGAAGCAGATGCCGTAGCGGGGATTATTGGCGGCGATCCGACTGTGTGGAAATGGCAGCAAGGTGGGCGCGATCGACCTTTGACTTGGTTTGAAGCGAAAGGTGTCTTAGAAAGTGTGTTTCAGGGCTTGGGTTTGGCGGTGGAATATGCGGGGGATTCGTCTAATCCGCGCTTGCATCCGGGGCGCACAGCCGCGCTATCGTTAAACGGGAAACCGTTGGGAGTTTTCGGACAGTTACACCCGCAATTGCAGCAGGAAAAGGGTTTGCCTGAGCAGGTTTATGTGTTTCAATTAGATTTAGCGGTGTTGTTGGATGAGTTAGGGCGATCGCAGAACTCGACTCGCAAATTCGCGGGTTATTCGAGTTTCCCCGCTTCCGACAGGGATATTGCATTTTTTGCACCGATGGAGGTTCCGGTTGTGGAGATGCAAAGTGCGATGAAGAAGGCGGCTGGTAGTTTGCTTTCTTCGGTGGAATTGTTCGATGAGTATCGCGGCGACAATGTACCGGCGGGACAACGTAGTTTAGCATTTCGGTTGATTTATCGATCGGGCGATCGAACACTAAGCGAAACCGATGTCGAACCAGCCCAACAAAAAGTCCGCGACATCCTAGTCGAAAAATTCGGCGTTAGTTTAAGAAGCTAACTGTTCGTAGTGCGGACTGAAGTCCGCATTCAAGAAGGACTAAAGTCCTCACTACGAACCTAAATCCCAGGTTGGTAGTAAGGACTTCAGTCCTCAAAATTCAGACATAACATTAATAACTTAGTGGACGCAACATCTCCGATACAAAAAAAGAACAATCAGGAAATTGTAAAGGAGAAATACTCGCATCATCCCCCAGAATCACCCGACTTTGATAACCATCCTGACTCGGTTCTCGAAAAACATGAAGTTGCCGATTATTCACATCCAAAACCCAATAATCAGCAATCCCAGACTCAGCATAAATTTTCGCTTTTATGCCACAATCTGTTTTCGGAGTAGTATCAGCAACTTCAATAATCAGATAAATTTCTGAAGGAGTTGGATGGTGGTCTTCATAGTAAAGTGGATCTGGTATAACTACAGAAATATCCGGTTCAGGTTCAGAGTAATTATTCATCCGAACCGGATCTTGCAGTCGCACAAAAACCTGCTGTCCTAAACGGTTATCCAGTAATATTTTCGTGCGTGCAATCGCCGCACCGTGGGCTGTTCCTTTTGCTGCCATCTTTACTATCTGTCCTGCCAGTAATTCTACCCGTTCATCTTCATCAAGAATACCAATTTCCGTCATCAGGTCATATTCTTGAACCGTCAACAGCCGAATGTCTAATAAAGTCATAGCTTGCTCCTCTATGAATTTAGTAATATTATAGTATAAGTTATAATCAGTCCCGTACTCCGACTGAAGAAACCGGGTTTTTAGTCGAATCGCGGGTTATAACAAGGTCTTTTGGTAAAAAACCCGGTTTCTGGGCCCCGTGGGACTAATAATTTAAATAGCGATAATGTCAAACTTATGGAAGAATTAATGGAGTTGAAGGAGTTGCTACACCGAGGTAAGGTTGCAGAGGCTCTAGTGTTGGTGGAAGAATTGGAAGAAATGAGTAAGTCCGATAAACTTAATAAAATTTTTAGTTATGGGATTATTCTGCTACTGCATCTGATTAAAAAAGTTGCTGAAAACCGTACTACTAAGTCTTGGGAAACTTCGATTTTTAATGCGGTTAAGCAAATTCAACGCACTAACAAGCGACATAAAGCGAAAGGCACTTATCTCACGGAAGAGGAATTAGTCGAGACTTTGGAGGATGCCTATGAATCTGGGTTGAAGTTGGCGGCTTTAGAGGCTTTTGAAGGAATTTATGATGTCGAAGAAATTGCCAAGATGGTGAACCGAGATGATATTATGAAAATGGCGATCGGGTTGATTTTAGATAAACAACCTGAAATTTAGATTTTTTGAGAGGTTGACAGATATGACTAAATATGTGATGTGGGGAAGTTACTGCCCAGACGTTCTCGAAAAACGCGCACCATTTCGAGACGCTCATTTGGCTGGATTGGCTAAGCAGAAGGAATCGGGTGTATTAAGTGCGATCGGCCCCACCAAAGACTTAACTAAAGTTTTCGCGATTTACGAAGCCGCAGACGAAGCCCAAGTGCGAGAATTAGTTGAAACCGATCCTTATTGGGTAAATCAGGTTTGGACAGAATACGACATTAAAGAGTGGATTCAAGCGTTTTAAAGGAGTTAGCAGGGTGAACATCTTAAGACTAGGTGACGATGATTTAGTTCCAGTAGACTATGGCGACTTGCTGGACAAGATTTTAGAAGTTTTGCAGGGAAAGAACCCGTTTAGCGTATCAGAAGACCGCCGTCGCTTGTTAATTGATATTGACACGATTGCTGCGGATGTTGCCCAAAAGGAAGTGCGAAAACCCTTGGGTTCTTTTGAACGCGAAGCAGATTGTGCAACTGTTAATTTTCCAGCGGAAATTGAGGAGCATTTTGGCACTCAAGTCAGGCAGATTAGAGAGTATTTGCGGCAACAATTAGAATTGAAACTGCCCCAAAATAGCTCGATAGAAAGCTTTGTCGCTAACTTGATTAGTCCTTTAGATTCACCCTCTTTTCGGGGAAGTGGCCAAGAGTTAGGCTTCAAATACGATTTTGGCACCCGCCACCCTTTAGAAAAAGAAAAGCTAACTTTGCAGAGCGTTGGTTCTGGTAGCCATGCGACTTTAAAACTGCACAAATTAACGATTGCTGTCCGAAACACTGATATTTTTGAACAAGAACTAAAGCAGGGTTTACAAAATTATATCAATGAAAATGCCGAGAATAGCAGCGACATACAAGAGCTAAATCATCGTCTTGATGAGATGGTTAAAAATCCCGATTCTGATTTTCACAAATTAATCAAACTTGTAGACAAAGAAACTCTGGGAAAAATTCAGAAAGAAGCTCAGATTATTTATTTAGATTATCTTCTAGAACACATTCGCGCTAGCAACAATACAGATGTGGTAGGAATCATCTATTTAGAAGACTTGATTCGTCGGCTCAGATTGATAGAAGCTTACATCAACGATCCAAATAAATCTGATGGCGAGTATGAGGTCAATTATGCTGGAATTAGAGTTAATTACAGAGAAATATTTGCCAGAGCGGAAGTCCTAAATTCACTGCCCATTATTCCCATTGTAGAAGGTTATTTGGGAGAAAGTACGGACAATTCTCGTAACGAACGTAAGTTTGTATCTGGACTCAAAATTAAATTTGATAATCCCGTTCAAGCGCGCGGTGGAAAAGAAGTATTTGAATATTATCTAAATCTGCTCAATCCAGATAGTGAAGAACACAAAGCAGAATTTGAGGAGTATTCTAATCCCGAAATATTTGTACGCAAAGTGTTAAAAATAGTATTATTGTATCACTTTGCATTTGCATCTCCCCACACCCCAGGGAGGGAAAATTACAACCCTGAATTAGAACTTGATTTTAATCCTATTCCTAGTTTTGAAAAACTAATCAAAGATGTATTAAGTCGTGACAATGACGAAATAAAAAAAAGACTTTTCCGAAATTTTCTGACGAGATTTAAAGAAGTAAATGTTAAACACAAAATTACGCATCTGAAAAGAATGCTGAAAGGCTTTCTTGAGCGACAGACAATTTTGCCAACCCGCACAGAAACGCGACACGTAAACCTCAAAATGGGCTTGGTAGAGGACATTGAAAATATTTTGGCTACTCCTAATAAATTTTTCAATGAGATAATGGATCGAAATTACAAGCAAACGCTCCATTATATTACCGTCAAAGATTCTAGTGTCGATGAAAGATCTATTTGTCAGCTACCAGTCAATATCATCATAGAAGATGTCCGCTATTTTCCTACTGATGAACGGCAAAATTTTAGCATGGAATACAATATTAAAGGCGTTGATATTTTGCCTGTACTTTCTGCACCTAAAGCCGATCGCTCTAGAGCCATATACGAGAAGCATTTTCAGACAAAATTAGTTGTGTTTCCCTATGACGATAAACGACTAGACAGCGGTGATAAAGGTTTGCAGCCAGCGCCGACTTTTGTGTATAAGTTTACCATGCTGCTGCTGTCTTATATCTGTTTGAAGATATTGCTAGAAAATGCTGCGAACAACTTGTTTATTCCGATGGTGAGACTCCATGAAGGCGACGAAAAAAACCCTTCGCCCTCAGAAAAGTTTATGGCTAATCTTTCCAAAACCTTGTCTCATATTTTGAGTGAAAAACAACACTCAACTTCTCAGGGATTTCGCATTAAAAAAGAACCCAAAGGTTACACAATTCGTAACGGTTTGAGTTCGATGTATTCAATTCTGCCGAAACAATTTAAATTTAGCAATGTACAGCTAGCTCCTGAGTTGGACAAGTTAGCAATTATTGTTGTTTCCAGTCGAGATAGTGATGCGAAAAAAAGCAATCAAAATCGCTTCCAAAGACAAGCCAGCTTAATTGGAGAAGTTGTTGGAATCAATCGTATAGACGACAGCACAATTCAAGTTGAAATGCTGAAAACACTTTCTGAAAATTACAGTGTCAGCCGTCTTTATTCTGAGCCGTTAATCCTTGAAGATGTGATGAGTCAGCTTTATCAGCAAGGCTATCGGAATTTCGCCTATATTTCCCAAGCACCTTACATGAGTAGACTGCATATTACCAAGACAGAGGAAGATGAGGAATTGTCTTTTATGTCGAAAAAACTACTCCGAACTTTGAAAGGAGAACGCCGAGATATCAAGATTTATCCGATGTTTTTTGATAAATACTATGTCCGCAGTTTCCTAGGCGATAAGGTAAAATCTTTTTACATTCAGGATGCAATGGAGCTTGAAAGCTTGTTTGCAGATACCAGTCAGCAAGCTGTGATGTTTTTTAACTTGTTTAACGGAATTAAAGTCAAGCAGTCAGGACAGAAAAATTTTTATAACGGTGTGATTTCCTACTCCACTCTGTTAAATATCTATCAAGGTATTCTGGACGATCAAGATATTCGTGAAGGTTTAATTTATGATACTCCAATCAAAAATACTTTGCTACACTATCTAACAATATTCCACTTTTATCGGTATGAAGCTAGTCGCAATATTAGTTTAAAACTTGACCCCTACGAGCGGATTATTGGCGATAAATCGGTTGGTGCTTTGTCTATCTTTAGTCATGCTGACGGTAGGGCAGAATTTAATTCTCTGGCATTTTTGAATAAGGTAAGAGAAGTATTGAATGTTAGTGACTGAGGTACACAATCATGATTGGTGAAGATTTTGGACGGCTGTTTGAGGTTGGCTTCAATATCGGGATTTTGGCATACATTCAGCGGGAAAATATAGCTCACAATTTCGGCGATTCTTACCGCCTAGATTTGCATAAGCTCAGTTTACCAAAGATGACGGCGGAAATAACTAGGGAAGCTAATTTGCTTGGTAGTTTGGATGCTAAAATTGTTGAAAAATGGAGCCTATTTTTTGTTCAAAAAGGCTTTCTGGGTGGGTTGAATTTCTTCCGGGAGTACCTCAAATCGACTGGCTGGAATTTAAAGCTGTCGAAAATTTTGTACTGTCAGTGCAGTTTTAGTGATGCTAACAGTATCAGAACCTATAACAAGGATGAAAAAGTAGCGTTTAAAGAGGTATTATCTCAGTTTAAAATTACGAAACCAAATTTATCAGACGATGAGATTAACTCCTACATCCGCCGCTATAAGAAAAAAGGCGAATTTTTGCAAGCTGATACTCTGATTCTGTTACAGAAGGGTCAGGATTTGAGGATTCTGTGCGTTGATTTGTCTGTGTTTACTCCCCCGTTGACTTCGGAAAAAGTCGATAATATCAACGAAATAGAGGTGATGCGAAAATCTTTGCTCAGAGAAATTAGCTATTTGCGATCGAAAAGTGTTTTTTCTAATCTGCGAATCGATACGAGCACTTTAGGTGTTAATTTTTCGGAGGGTTTAAACCGCTATTTTACGGCTTTCAAGTATAAGGATAAGGAAAGCGCTAAGTTGATTCAGGCTGGTAGCTACGCTCACAGCTTCTACGGTTTTTTGCAAGCAACTAAGATGATTCCTGATGATGCTGAGGTTTTGTTGAATGTTGTCGGTTATAGCGATCGCACAATTAACGCAATTTCCCTCCGCAATGATAAAATTGAGATATTGGCGAATTGTGCCAAAATCTACCAGCAGGAATCCAAAGGTAAAGAGATTAACGATGCTCGCGGTGAAGTTTTAGATGCAACCCAACTCAACGCCGCTCGCAGTTTTCAGAATGGCAAAAAGTTTGTCAACGATTTATTGACGATTGGCAAAACTTCTACACCTGTGTGTAATACAGAGCGGGTGGATAACTTTGTCAATTCCATTGATATTATATCAGATCAATTGGCCGATGATTTGCAAATCGATCGCGGATTACACCTGAGAAATGCTCACGCTCAGTTAATTTTCAAAGCACTGGAATCTGAGGAAACTTACCTATTTTTGACAGGGAATCCGGGAATTGGGAAAACAACTGCGATCGCAAATTTCCTCAAAGCACATATTGACGACGGATTCTTGTTTTTTTATGTCAGTCCCCGCAAGCAAGTAAACTTAGATATTATCGAGAAATTCCGAGATCAAAAGACTGGTTTGTTATGCCACAATAAATTATTTTGCATTAACACAAACTCGGATATTATCAAAAGCAATTCTGGACAATGTGCCGTCAACTACGCAGCAAATAATTATCACGAAAATTTCCAACAAAAAACTGTCCACTTCATCAACGACAGCGCAGAAGTACAGCGAAAAGAATATCACAAACCCCAACTTGAAAGGAAGGGAGAAACGGTAATTAAACCTACGAGTGGCAAAACAAATGGAGTGCTAAATAGCATTTGTGAGGGAATATATTCGCTGATCAATCGTAAAACATCGAACAATATCGTGGCTACAGTTTCTATTCAGTCTTTGAAGGTGACAGAATATGGAAAAAATACCCTCCAGCATTTAGAAAAAATCTTTCAAGATGCTTACAATAAGCAGGTAAAAAATGTCATACCCGATAAAATGCAGGAAATGTCCAGCCGCATAAAACACATTTTCATTATGATTGATGAAATCACGGGAGACGACAGCGGCGTTGAGTTTCTGCATGGAATTGATAAGCTGGTTAAAAAATATGAGTTGCACAACTCAAAACATGGTTTTAATACTAAAATTATTGTAGCCGATGCTTCGATTGTTGACCCGGATGTGATTAAACAACACCTAAATGATACCTCGCCGGAACCGGATAAAATTTATTTCAAAAAGCTGCCCAAAAAATCTGAGGAAATCCCGCCATTACAGGTGACTCCTTTTGAATTCAAACGGTTAGCTGCCAAAGTTATCAATACAAATTCCTATCCTGCTAGTAGTTTAGATATAACTTACAAAGTGTTTGTAGAATCTGTCAAATTTACTGAAGATATTTCCTTAAAACTAAATTATGATTTAGTAAAAAGGGTACAGTCTCAAATAATTGAAGATATCAATCAGCGGTTAGCAATCCCTGGTGTGGAACAAATTATCGTCTACATTCAGGATAAGCGAAGATTGACTGAATTAATTGTGAGAATTCGATCGAGTCGCGAAAGATTCGAGCCGTTTCTCGATTATCTGGAAGTCCACGCGAATATTTCGGAAGAGGAAAAAGAGCAAATACAAAAGTGCAAAAATACAGCTAAAGTAATCTTCATGACTGCATCGGGAAGTCGCGGCTTGTCTTTCCCGAAAACTAAGCATATTTTAGTAGATATTCCCCGCTTTCAGATTGAGAAAAATCTGATGGAGGTGATTCAAGTTATTTATCGGGGGCGCGGGGAAGATGATGATGGTAATACGCTGGATGGTGAAGCTAAGGAGTTGGTTTTTTACTTGTCGGATACGGCGGTTTATTATGCTGATGATGCGGAACTTTCGCTACAGGAAAGCAAGTTGAGTTTGTTGAATTTGCTGCTAATTCTGAAGACTGCGGTGATGACGCGGATTGTGGGATATGGATATTTGGGTAGGGAAAGGTTTTTGATGATTCCGATTGGCGGGAAGTCGATTTCTGCGGTGGGCGATACTTTTAGCAGCAAAATAGCGAGTTTGATTAAAGCGTTGAAAAGCGAACATCGCAGTCGTCCCCAAAATGTGTATTTTAAGGATGTTTATGAGGGATTGGAGCAGCTTTTGAGTCGCGGGGAGTTTGTTTTGCCAAATTCTGAGGAGTCTGGTGGAAAGGGCAATTCTTACTTGGAAATGCGGGATAATTTTAATCGAAAGTTTTTGCAGATGTGCAATCCTCTTGATGGTTTGCTTGGTTACGATCAGCTAGAGGTAGGTCATGTTTTGGGGAGTTTGTTATTAGTTCCTTTGGCTGATAAAAGTTTGAAGGAAAACTATCAGATGCGGCTGAATGGGGAAATTAAGAAATGTTTGGAGAATCAGTTGCTGAAAAAAATGGAGACGATCGCAAATAGTAAATCCTCTCCTGAGAATGTAAAATCGGCTATTCGGGGTGGCGCGATCGAGCTTTTGCACATTCTCAACGGCGAAATCGAGAAAACTCAGTATTTCCAGCAGCAGAGTCAGCAGTTCGATCGCTATTATGCTATACCTTTGTTTGCTTTTGTCAGCGGCGAGGAGATGCAGGAGTATTTTGCACAGACGAAGCTGGAGGAACCGGAAGACAGGAGGTTTCGGGATATTTTGTCGGCTTATGTGCGATCGACCTACCCGATAGATAGTGTAATGCCGATCGGGCATAAGTACCACGAATTCCCGTTTATCGTGTTCAGAAGCTACAGTTTAGAGCAAAGTCGGGAAAAGATGTTTACGGATAAGTACCTTTTGAGTTCCAATGAATTGAACGTGCTCAACTTGATTTTGTCGAAGCAAGACGGCGGTTGAAACCGCCCGGTTTTCCATAAAAAATTGTACAATAACAAAAATGAAAATTTCCAGCAAACAGGGTTAAACAAATATGGCAGTCAAAGTAGGAGATACGGCACCGGATTTTACCTTAACGTCGCAAACTGGCGCATCAGTTAGCCTCAAGGACTTTCGAGGTCAAAAAAATGTCATCGTCTACTTTTACCCGAAAGACGATACACCCGGATGCACGGCGGAAGCTTGCGCTTTTCGAGATAGTTATGAAGTTTTCAAAGACGCTGGTGCGGAAGTGATCGGAATTAGCGACGATTCGCAACAATCCCACGAGAAATTTGCATCAAAATATCAGTTACCTTTTACTTTGTTGAGCGATACGGGCAATAAAGTTAGGCAGTTGTACGGGGTTCCCGCTACAATGTGGATTATGCCCGGTAGAGTGACCTATGTGATTGACAAACAAGGTGTTGTCAAGCATATTTTTGACTCGATGTTGGATTTTAAGGCTCACGTTTCGGAAGCGCTGAAGACTTTGGAAAGTATTAAAGGTTAGATTAGTTTTTTGATGTTTAAAGAGTCATATCGTTTATGATTGGATCGGAATGATTTAACCGCAGAGAGCGCAGAGAACACAGAGAAAGAGTTTTTAGATCGCTCGGCGGTTGAAACCGCGTCTACACAAACGAAGTCTCAGCAGAGAGGGACTAAGAAAAAGAGAGGAATTTAGTCCTCTCTTTTTCTTAGCAATTATCTAGCTTTTCCCAACACTAGATTTCTAATGTGCTGCGCTTTCGGCAGTTTTGCTACTTTTGCTATTACCGTTGCCGTTGCGCGGTTGGATAACTCCATAGCCACCGTGAGTCTTGCGTTCGTAGAGCACGTTAATTTCGTCAGTTTCCGCATTGCGGAACATATAGAAATCGTGATCGATAATCTGCAATTGTTCCAAAGCTTCTTGCACAGTCATTGGAGGCATGGCAAAATACTTAGTCCGCACTACCTCGGCAGGAAGTTCGGGAGTTCGATCGCCAATCAAATCCGCTGCTACAGGATGTTCATCAACTACCGCAATTGTTTTGGGACTATTCTGGATTTTGTTGTCGTGGCGTTTTTCCTTAAATTTCCGCAGTTGACGAGCTATCTTGTCGGCAACCAAATCTATGCTGGCATAAAGGCTTTCCGTGCTTTCTTCAGCCCGAATCACGCTACCGTTAGCATAAATTGTCACCTCAGCAGTCTGCTTAGGATTGATCCTGGGGTTACGAGCCACCGATAGATGAATGTCCACTTCAGTAGTCAAAGTTTGAAAATGGCTAACCGCCTTTTCAATCTTTTCGTTGACGTACTCGCGAATCGCATCGGTGATTTCTATATTTTTACCCTGGATAACAAGCTTCATAGAGCTCCCTCCCTTCTGTAACTTGGGTATAGTTTATACAATAGCATTATGTATTCAACAAAACACTTTTCTTTCAAATCTTTTTTATATGTTGACAATTCTTGATTTAAACTGCACCAATATTCCGTAAAAACACTATTGATTTTTTTCATGCTTTCCCCTATTATCCCTCAAAACCTAAATGCACAACCCTGCTTGCTCTTCGATTGGGGACAAGTGCCTTACTCCCAAGCTTGGGAAATCCAGCAAAAATTGGTGCAAGAGCGTCGGGAAAATCCTGATTTGCCTGATGTGCTGATTTTGCTGGAACATCCGCCGGTTTACACTTTGGGGCTGGGATCAAAGTTGGAATTTCTGAAATTTGACAGCGAAACTCAGCCAGAATTGCACCGAGTTGAGCGGGGCGGTGAGGTGACTTACCATTGTCCGGGCCAGTTGGTGGGCTATCCGATTTTAAATTTGCGCCGTCACCAGCAGGATTTGCACTGGTATTTGCGCCAGTTGGAGGAAGTGCTGCTGGGGGTGTTGGAAGTTTGCGGGCTGAAGGGTTCGCGGGTTCCGGGTATGACTGGGGTTTGGGTGGATGGCACTAAGGTGGGGGCGATCGGGATTAAAGTCAGCCGCTGGATTACGATGCACGGTTTTGCTTTAAATGTTTGCCCGGATCTCGCAGGTTTTGGGCAAATTGTACCTTGCGGGATTCCCGATCGACCGGTTGGCAGTTTGGAGCAATTTATACCGGGAATTGAGGTCAAAACTGTGCGATCGATCCTACTCGCTGAATTTGCTCGCGTTTTTGCAGTGGAAATTGTGCGATCGAATGTGTAGGGTGCGTCGCTGTCAACCTTACTACTAACGATCACAGCCGATCGCTATCCGACTATTGTGTAGTTAAAACTCCTGATATCACAGCCTTGCATCAGTTCCCGAACTCCTGCGCGAAGAAATTCCCGACGCACCCATCGGAAAGCAACCGATCCGATTGTTGATTTGCGGGATTCCCAAAGCAGTAGAAAGCATCATCAGCCTGCTGCACGTTTTAGTAGGTTTTGCAGAAATTGGGGAATGGAGTCCGCCTTTACAGTCCCCGATCGCAGGCGAAGTAATGCGGATTTTAACCCGTTAATGGAAATAATAATTTTTCAGGGCGATCGCCCTTTATTGAGCAAAGTGCGATCGCCCTTAAATTATCAAAAACATCAGGCTTAATTCTCCACCCAATCACTGAAAAACTCCAGATTAAGGATGCTAAATATCGAATCGAATTAACGCGGCGGTGTTTGCGAGACTTGGGGGTATTATAGAGATCATTTTAACCGTCTGTACTTACTGACTCAAGAATTGACATAATTGGTGGTATAATTCGCGATCGCGGGCTTATCTAACCTTAGAGAGAAGCAATACCGATGCAAAAATACGTCCTAAGAGTTTTGCGATCGCCCCTAGCGTCTGGTAGCATTCTTATTAATTATTGCGCTCCGCTCAGGAGAAAAAATTTATGGCAGATATGTCCGGTCAAGACCCCTCGGAAATTAAAATGGCGACGGTTGATGAAGAACAAAAAGGCGCAACGTTTAGCGGTACGGTCATCCTTGCTATCGATGCCGAGCGTGGGGAAGTCGTTTTCTTCAGAGACTTTTTGATTGAAGATTATAAAGGCGAACTTACCGCTTATCTGGCAACAGATGGCAATATAACGAAAAGCCTTGATTTAGGCGAACTTAAGCATAAGAGCGGCAGCTTTAAGCTGCCAATTCCGCTGGGGACGGATACATCACCCTACAATACAGTCGTGCTGCGCGACGAAAAAAGCAAGAAAAAAATTGTGACGATCGAGCTGTAAAATTTGCAATTTAGCTCGGAGTTCAGCCAAATTCGTTAGCGCAGCCATCGAAGAGGATCGCCCTTTTTTTCCTGAAGTGCGATCGCCCTTAAATTAAGGTGCTTAACAGTTGACAGTTGACAGTTGACAGCGAAGTTTTTAGGCTGGGGATTTAAGCCCCAGCCTAAAAACAATCCACCTAAAGGTGGGGGCTTAAATCCCCTGTGCTTTGGTCACTTTCGATCGAACGGCAAAGTTTGGCGATCGCACGTAAAGTGACGCACTCTACTTTTTAAAACGGAATCGGATCGTAATCGGGATTTTCCGGCTCGTTAGGCGAACTCGAATGGCGATCGGACTCAGAATTTGAAGACTGATGCGAGTTCCAATCAGAACTAGATGGGCGGTTAGCAGGGGCTGGAGCGCCGTTAGAACCGCGGCCTCGCGAACTCATGGGAACCACATTGCTCGGCACATTAGCGGGCGCGCTGTCGCGAATTTGAGCCGGTTCGGGGGCGGTTCTAGCTGCTGGTGCAGCGCTCATCGCATCTGCGCCAACACTGTAAATCCTTTGGGCTGTGAGTTCAGCGCGCTTTTCTTTGATACCATCTCTGTCGATCGTATTCATACTCAGCCGCCCCTCAATAATCACGCGATCGCCCTCGTGATATTTATCGTGAATTTCTTGAGCTAAATTGCCCCATCCTATCACCTTTAAATGTTCCGGCGGATCTTCAGGTTTTGGGCCTGGAAACTGCACCAACATCTCAGCGATTTGAAGTTGATTATCGGGAGTATAACGGAGTTGCGGCTGTTGAATTATTTCCGCCATTAAAATGCAGCTATTCATCTTTTTTCTGTGCGTAATTGGTCATTGGTCATTGGTCATTGGTCATTAGTTATTGGTCATTGGTCATTGGTCATTAGTTATTGGTCATTGGTCATTGGTCATTAGTTATTGGTCATTGGGAGTGCAGGATTGTTGATTTTTCTCTACTAAGTAACCAGACAAAAATAATTACATAAAGACTCTTGACGCTGACAAGGCTTTCAGGCGAGATGAGTGTGTAATTAATTATGCACAACTACTTATTCGCTGTTAGTTGTCACCGATTACCCAATTACCAATTACCAATTACCAATTACCGATTACCGATTCCCAATTACCAATTACCCATTAGCGTTACCAAATTTATCTTGACGAACCGCCGCCTCGGCTTGGATGACAAAATCGTGAACCAGGGCGCGGTACTCCTTCAAAGTTTCCGATACCCAATCTCGATCCTCGCTGTTGGCGAAGATATGAACGGTCGGTTCGCTAGCATCGGGCAAAACTAATACCCAATTGTCATCGCTGTAGTTAAAAATCTTCACTCCATCTATTAATTCTAAACGATCGGGCGAATGACTTTCTACCAAATGCCGCATCAGCGAACCCTTGACCGTCCAAGGACAGCGGACACTGTAACTGCGGTGGGTGACGCGGGGAAGTTCAGCCTTAATTTGTCCGAGCGATCGCTCCTGAATCGTCATCATTTCTATCACTTTAGCAATGCAGAACATTCCGTCAAAGCCCGGATGCAACTGCGGGAAAATAAAACCCATATTGCCGCTACCGCCCAAAACCACATTGGGGTTTGCGTGAGCGGCTTCCATCAAAGCAGTTGGGTTTGCCTTAGTGCGGATTACCTTGCTTTGATAGCGGCGGGCGATCGCCTCCACCGCAGAAGACGCATTCACCGGCACTACTACTGTACCTTTGGGATGAGAAGTCAGCATCAAATTTACCATCAGCGCCGTCAGCATTTCCCCACGAATCGCGATTCCCGACTCATCTACCAAAATGAGCTGTTCGCCGTTCGCCGACACCTGCACTCCAAAATTAGCGCTGAGTGCTTTCACAACTCGGCCGAGTTGATCGAGCAAATATTCCCGTTCTCCGTTGCTCAGAGAAGTCTGCTTGAGACTGGCATTGAGCACCACCGCATCGCAGCCGAACTTGGCAAGCACTTGCGGCAGAATTGCCCCAGAAACTGCGTAAACGTAATCGATTACCACCTTAGAATTGCTGTAGCGTATTGCATCAACATTCATCTGCCGCTCAAACATCCGGTTGTAAATGTCGAGAGCTTGGTTAAAGTACGACATTTCTCCAATTTCGGGAATTAGAGCTCGCCGCAAATCTTCCTTAAAATAAGCCCCCTCAATTTTTTTCTCAGCACCTTTAGTAATATTGATGCCTTTGGTATCGAAGAATTCAATTAAAATGTAGTCGGAGCGATCGGGCGAAATCCGAACGTGAATACCACCAGCAATTGAGATCGTAGACGAAACCGTGCGTGCGATCGGAATAGCCGTCGATTCCAAATTCACCACATTAATTCCCACCGACATCAAACCCGCAATCAAAGACCTCGAAACCATCCGCGAAATGCTCCGCTGATCGCGAGAAACCGATACCGAAGTCCCAGATTTCAAAGTCGATCCATAAGCTGCGCCCAATTTTACTGCAAATTCCGGGGTAATATCGACATTTGCCAGTCCTTCAACGCCACGCTGACCGAATAAATTACGCTTAGCTTGTTCTCCCCAAATTAAATTTTGATTTAACAGAGCGCCGGATTCAATGTTTTTGCTCGGCCAGATACGCACGGAAGGGCCGACTTGCGCTTCTTCTCCCACGATCGACATCGAACCGACAACAGCACCTTCGAGGATGTGAGCGCGCCTGTCTACGCGGGTGCTCCGGCAAATCACGCAGGCCCTGATGTGAGCATCTTCGCCGATAATTGCTCCGTTCCAGACAATGGGACGTTTGAGGTTAGCATCAGCCCCGACTGTCACGTTATCTCCGATTACTGAACCCGCGTCAATTTTAACTCTGGCTCCAATCCGGCAATTGCTGCCGATCATCGTCGGTACTTCGACGATCGCGCTATCGTCAATAAAAGTATTCTGACCTATCCAAAGTCCCGATCGAACTTGATTATAGTAGGTCAAATCCAGTTTAACCTTTCCGTGCAGTGCATCATACTGAGCTTCCCGGTAAATATCAAGCTGTCCGACATCGCACCAGTAACCCTCGGCGATGTAACCGTACATCGGCTCGTTTTTTTCCAGCAACAGGGGAAACAAGTCTTTCGAGAAGTCGCACTCTTGATTGACCGGCAGGTAGTCCAAGACTTCCGGTTCTAAAATGTAGATACCCGTATTGACGGTATCGGAGAAAATTTCGCTGCTAGAGGGCTTTTCCAGAAAGCGGCTGATGCGGTAATTTTCCTCGGTAATCACCACCCCGAATTCCATCGGGTTGGGAACGCGAGTTAAAATTAACGTGGCTTTGGATTGCTTGCGACGGTGAAATTCGATCGCTTCTGTCAAGTCGAAGTCTGTGATGCTGTCGCCGCTGATGACTAAAAAAGTTCGATCGAGCAATTCCGCAATATTTTTGACACAACCAGCCGTACCCAGCGGTTGGTCTTCCTCCACAGCGTAAGTCATTTGAACGCCAAACTCTGCCCCATCAGTAAAATATTCGCGCATGACATCAGGAAGGTAATGCAGCGTCGCAATAATTTCCGTAATCTTATGCCTTTTTAGCAAATTGATAATGTGTTCTGCGATCGGGCGATTCAGAATCGGCACCATCGGTTTGGGCAAATCGCACGTCAGGGGTCTGAGCCTAGTTCCCGACCCCCCAGCCATCAGCACTGCACGCATAAAATCCTCCTTGCTTAGAAACCTATCTACCGTCATTGTCCGCTAGAAAAAGTTTGCCTGCTGTAATCTGTGGGGCACTAACTATCAGTGTTAATTATCTGTCAATTACCCATCATCAATCGGAGTACCGATATGATGAGGGCTTGTGTCTACGCTCCACCGCAATCCTGAAAACCTTTGCAGGATATCAGCTTTGGTTTCATTGCGCGACACATCAGGGGATACTGACAAGCTCCCCGTACTCGTCCAGTCTTGCCGGACGAGCAACGTTCTCATTGCAATATTTCTGCTTCCCACCAAATCAGCGTGTAATTCATGCCCACAACATTCACAACGAAACATTA
>NZ_JAIGNI010000085.1 GCF_026130175.1 Lyngbya sp. CCAP 1446/10
CCACACCCCACACCCCACACCCCGTTCATTGTTGATGTGCTAAATATTGACTTTCTTTTTGTAAATCATTACTTTATTGCCATCAGCAGCAACTTCTAACCAAAAATCCTGAATCACAAATTGATAGTAAAATTCCCCAAGACGGGTACTGCGCCAAGTGCTGATCAGTTGGTCATTTGGCGCCCAACGTTTAAAAGCTTTTACAGCAGTTTCAGGAACTCCGCTGGACTCTATTTGCTCGTCAACTTGAATAATCGTGCCACCGGAAGTAACTTGTACTTCCACTTCAAAGCCTTGTTGGTTTTTACCTCTGAGTATGTATATTAAGGAACCATCGGACTTCAATTCAATTCGGGCTTGGTTAAATGCGGCATTGGTGGCTGTCTTTGCTGAAGACATTGCCGGAAGTGCTACTTCTTCCAGGGGAATTTTTCGGACTATTCCCCCTAGATTTTGTGCTATTAACAAACTTCCACTGTTAGGGACAGGTTGAGCATGAACATCACCCAAATAAACAGAGGATGCGAGTATAGCTATTCCTGTAGCTGTCAAAAATGCCCGCGAAGTAGTTGTGCAAAAATTCATCATTTTTTTCATTGATTTTGGGTTATTCATTATTTTTGAAAGTGCAAAATTTTCCAGTGAATCAGTCCTTTTTCTCCAGCATCAACCCAGTCAAGCAACCTCTGTTTCATTTTTGTGTAAAAATCCAAACTCCAAAGTTGATTATTTTCTGCTTGCAGAACTTCCATTTTTTCCAGCAATCTTGAATAGTTGATTTGGATATTTTCAGAAAAATCAACTATTTTTGATTCACAGAAATTCATCTCCTCTGCAAGATGGCGATAGGTCTGTAAATATTGCAGATTCAGTGAGTAATATTGAGTTAATTTCTGCTGATTTTCGGTGGAAATGCTATCATCCAGCATGACAACACTGAAGATGAGCTCACCTTCATCGCCTAATACTCTACTACACTCCTGAAAAACCTTTTCTGGCGTAGTGCTGTGGTAAATAGCATCTTGTGACCAAATCACATCAAAACTAGAATTTGAGTAGGGTAATTGCTCAAATGTTCCCTCTTGAACATCAATAAAACTTGTTAGTTCTTGCTCTTGATTGCGCTGGAGGTTAATCGCATTTTGCATTTTGCTAATATTTAAGCAAGAAACTCGGCTGGAGTAAGTTTTGGCTAGGTATCTGGCTGTACCTCCATACCCTGCACCAAGGTCTAGAATCCGACATTTATCATCGATATTGAGTAGAGATGTCATATATTCCGTTGTCCGTTTTTTAGCGACTTCTAAGTCTTCATTAGGGTGTTGAAATAAACCTATGTGAACGTGTTCGCCACCACTAACCTTTTGATAGAAGTTATGGGTATCGCTTTGGTCGTAATAAACTTGTACTTGCTTGTTCGTATCAGAAAATTCTCTATTTTCGTGCATGATTTAAGTTTTAATTTGGGTAAACATTGAGCAGATAACTAATTTTTATTAGTTGCTGCAATCGACAACTATTGAGTACCCTTGATTTGCAAGAATTTGGTTTTTGAGTCATTGAATACGGCTGGCGTGACCGCAAAGTAGCCTATATTAAAAACTTCTTCATTCACATGGATTAAGTAATAGTTAATAAAACCTTCTACTTCCGGTCGTGTCCGAATCGCTTTGGCATCTGCATAAATGTACAAAGGACGAGTTATCGGATATGTTGGTAGGAAAGGGTTTACTTTATCAATAGATATCGCCCTCACCTTGTCTCGGTTTTGTTGATAGGAGGAATACTCTAAAAAGCCCACCATATAGGGATTAATTAAAGCTTCTGAGTGCAACTGCTCTACAAAGTCATAAGATATTGTGTTGGGAGCATTAGTAAGTTGGCTGGCGTTGCCATTGAGAATAGCTTGGCTAAACAAGTCAACTGCGCCTCCAGTACCAGTCCCGGCTGGGACAATGCGTTTAATCAGTTCTTTTGGCCATTTAGGATTGACATCTGACCATTTTTGAACAGTGAATACCTTTGCCAGTTCGTCGCGCGTCAGACTGTTTGGGACGAAAGTATTCTGAGAACTTACTACAATGGTTACGGCATCGGTGGCAATTTGAAAGCCTATGGGCTCAACACCTGATTTAGCACAAGCCGCCAACTCCTGACTGGTAATCAGGCGAACTGCATTGACAATATCTACATTTTTGCGATCGCAAAATAGCTTGAAGCCCACTCCGGTATCAATACCAGCAAGATCGATCTTGCTGGGGTATCCCTCTTGAATAAAGCGTCCAGCAATAACCTGACTAATCGGCAAAACTACCTGAGAACCCGATATCCCTAGCGTTCCCTCTAGTTCCAGGGGGTTGACTTCCGGCAGCACAATGCCCTGTTTAGCTAAGTCTTGGGTGGAAGGGGGTTTAACTAATTTACGATCGACCCGCTGAATACCTACGTTTTCTTTTGATGTCTTGTCTGCATTAGCTTGTGAATTTGTCGATCGACCAGCGCAGGCTGTCAATAGTAAAACTATGCCGATCGCAAATAAGCAACTTCTGTAAACATTTGCTCTAATTATCCTCATCATCTCACCCGCACCGGCTGACCATTGTTACTAATTAATGGACTCGCCTCATCTTTAATTCCTTTGGCAAGTCGAACCATCTTTTTCCGTTCTTCGATATATAGCCTTTCTCACATTCGTGAGGTACGAATTTTGACATGAAAAGCTTGCTAGTGTAAGGGTTGTAGCATAACTCAGCATACCTCATCTTTCTGAGAAACGCTATATTGCAGAATCTCTGAAGCAAATTTGTTGTTAGACTCGATCGCTTCGATAATCCTGTCTGCTGGAATCACCACAACCTCAACCTCTTCATGGGCAACGGCTGTAACCGGACTTACATCTCCTGGAAAAATAGCCATTTCACCAAATGCTTCGTTAAGTTCAAGTTCGTCTACTATCTGGCGATCGCCTTGTTCATCTTTTATGTAAGCCTGTCCCGTTCCCTTGAACATAATATAAAGTCCCTCGTCTTCTTTACCTTCTGTGATAATTAACTCACCCTTACCGTAGGCTTTAAATCTAGCCCGTCCGGCTAGTTTTTCAATCTGACTATCATTCAGCGTCGCGAAATATGCCAGCGATCGCAAATAAGTCACCAATTCCTGTTGGCGGTTTTCAGCTACTTGGGGAATCCGACCCGGTACTCCTTGTTTCGCATCGATATCGTACTGCACTGCGATCGGATAGGGGATGGTAAAACCATAACGTTTGGTTAGATAGTAAAGTCGGGATTTAAGTTGATTAGCAACGGGACCTGCTTTTTCAGGCAGCACAGAATACCAAAGGTTGTAATTGATACTGGAGTCTCCATAGGAATCAATTGAAGCAAAACCTTCAGATTCAATCGCCTCTATGCCCTCCACCAAGCTATTTAGTGCCGGAATCACTTCATTAGGAGAGTCATCATAAGAAAAGCTGGCAGTAATATTTTTAAAGATTGCTCCATTACCGTAATTGATAATGCGTGCCTTCGACAATACTCCATTGGGAACGTTGAATTTCATGAAAGGAGTTGCGATCGTCACCGACCACCAATTTTGCTCGATTACCCGCCCCTGCTTTCCCTCTAACTCAATCCAATCACCCGTTCTGAAAGGTTTGGCAAATAGCAGCAGTAATCCTGACACCAGGTTGCTGAGGGTATCTTGCAAAGCCAGGGCAATTACCGCTGAAGCTATCCCTACACTAGAACCCAAGCCCGCCAAACTTATATTCCAAATTCCATTAATAATGTGATAGCCAATGGCTAAGATTACTAAACCCCTAGCTACCTGAAAAAACAAGTTAGGTACTTGAATTTGCCATTTAATCGGTTGTTTGTTTGTAGTCAACAAAGCGTTGATCAAAGAAATTCCCGCCACAATCACGGCAACCCAAGTTAACGTTTCCACAAAACGCGCCCAGGAATCTTTGCCAGCAACGCTCAAAAGCTGCCGCATTACCAAGATTACGGCTAAGGGAGGTAACACATATTCGCGCACCTGACGCAGAGCAATTGCTAAGGGGTGTTGCTGCCGTTCCAATCTTGATGCGGCTTCACCCAGTAATACCCCAAACAATGGGAATCCTAAACCTAAAAGCAATATCCATCCCAGAAGTGATTTATCCATGACTGTGTTTTTTTAGGAACGATAAACAGAGATTAGTAAGTATGTTTCTGAAACTTTCACCCCCCTAAATCCCATTCAAAAGGGGGACCTTGAAGAATCCGGTTTTTCCATTTTTAAAAATCCGGGGTACGTACAACTTGAACAACTAATGTCAGAGTCTTTCAACCCCCCTAAATCCCCATTCAAAAGACCGACTTTGAAACTCTTTCTCCCCCCTTCTTAAGGGGGGTTGGGGTGCTCGAAAAACTTGTGCGTACACCGTATTTTTTTAAGGAGGGTAAGGGGGAATCTAGCCAACAATATTCGTAACTAGCAACTTGCTTTAATTAGAATGTTGCTCTACACACCTATCTTTGCCAGCTCAAGTTATACTGGTGCTTCTTTCATAATTTCGCTTAGGAATGTGTAAGCTTCTTCCCATGCTGTTTGTACTGGCGCAGTAAACTCGACACCCAGTCCCTGCGCCAAAGTCCAGAGCAATGCCTGACCTACAGTATCGTAGTATTCATCCTGGACTCCATAGCCCGCATGACGGCGACCTAAATTTTGGACGACGGCGACTATCTTCTCTGGTTGGCGCAAACCTTTCACTGCAAATTCAAGCGTAGTCATTAGCTGACGTTCCTGTTCTTTCATATCCCCCTTAAATAGAGGACGCAGGGAGGGATCTAATTCAAACAGTCGTTGGTAGAACAGTTCGGCGGCTTTATCGGCAATAGGCTTCACTTTGTTAAATGATGACTGAACCAACTCCACTTGAGTTATATCTAACTTTTTGAGTGATTTATCCATGATTATTTTCCATTGAATAATAAACAGAGTCGTAAGTATCTTTCAGATGACGAGTGACAAGGAACTTGAAAGGATGAGTGGGTTTCGGGTTAGAGGTTTTGGGAACCCCATATTGTTTTTGTTCCATCAATCAATTGAGGGGCTAAGTAGTTCACCACACCCCACACCCTATACACCAATCTTTTCCAACTCAAGTTCTGCTGCTGCTTCTTTCATAATTTCGCTCAGAAATGTGTAAGCTTCTTCCCATGCCTTTCGCACTGGCGTAGTAAAATCTTCACCCAGTCCTTGCGCTAACGCCCACAGCAACGCCTCGCCGACAACCTCGTAGTATTCAGCTTTGACCCCAAAACCCGCATGACCGCGACCTAGTTTCTGGACAACAGGGACAATTTTGTTTGGTTGGCGCAAACCTTCTACGGCGATCGCCAGCGTAGCCATTAACTTACGTTCTTGTTCTTTCATATCCCCTTTAAATAAAGAACGAAAAGAAGGTTCTAATTCAAACAGTCGATTGTAGAAAAGTTCGGCAGCCTGACCGGCAATGGGTTTGATTTTGGCAAAAGATGACTGAACCAAGTCCACCTGACTCGTAACTAACTTTTGGGTAGTTACTAACGTCCAGGTTTCTACATTTCCCAACTCTTCAATATTCACTGCTGGGTTCTGCACGAATGTGTAACTATCTGCTACCCGTTCGTACACACTCTGAGTTAGCAAAATATAGTTCAACTCAGTTTGACTGTGCAAGAGGCTTGCTAAATACACCGTTTCGCCCCAGATACTGTATCCAAAATTCTGGGTTCCGACTACCCCGGCGGCGATCGGGCCTGCATGAATGCTAATGCGTAAACCCAAACCAAAAATACGACGGCCGTTCTCCCGGCGGTTGATAATATCTAACATCGCTAGGGCAAAATCAACAGTTCGTTTGCTGTGGTCAAATTTGGCTGAGGTGAGTCCGCACACTGCTACATAATCTGTACTGGTGGTTTTTTGCCGTTCAACGCCAAAATGTTCTGCCACTTCGTCAAATTCATCAAATAATCTGGTAAGCATTTGAGTTACCTCGATGGGTGACATTTGCTTGCTCAATTCAGCAACACCTACCACATGGGCATTGAGAATGCTTACTTGCTTGAGGGTATCGGCAATTACTAACTCTCCTTCGTTGCGGCGTTGGGCGATCGCGCTTGGTAGGATATTCTGCAATAGAATATCGTTCTCCTGCTTCTTTGTTTGCAGTTCTTCCTCAGTTTGGCGTAATTTGTTCCCCACCTCTTTAAACTCTGTTTCCAATTCCCCAAACTCATCTTGCGATTTCACCTCAACTTCTGTATCCATAACCCCAGCAGCAAGTTTTCGGGCATTTTCAGTCAAGCGGCGTAGGGGAGAGGTGAAAATTCTGGCCGCAAATGCCGCTAAAAATGCTGTCGCCAATAGGAAAATTACCGCTGCAATCAGCAATATTACCTGTAACCTGTAAAGCGGACTATAAGCTTCCCCCACCTCCATCTCTGCGAGAATCGCCCAATTTAACCCGTTCAACTTCAAAGGAGAGTAGGAACTCAATACCTCAGCCCCCCGATAGTTGCGGTCTACTGTTATGCCTTGTTTCCCTCCTAAAGCTGCTTGGGCGGCGGGAGAGTTGATTTTCTGCAAGCCAATGGTCGTGTTAAACTTCTCCATCAGTTGCAGAGTTCTATCGTCAGTCCCCGTATAACGAACAACGTTTTGATATTTTTTGGGGTCTTCAAACCAAAAACGAGATGTCGATCGCATTAGGGAATCGGGGCCAACTAAATAAGCTTCCCCGGTTTTCTGCAAACCGCTGGCTTCCCAATTATTATTGCGGCTAATAGCTTGGTCGATCTTGTTAATTGGAATTTGCACTGCCAAGATGCCAATCATGTTAGAACCGCTATAAATCGGCGTTGCCACAAAAGCGGCTGGAGCATTATAAGAAGGGCGGTAAGCTTTGAAATCAGCAACTTGGATGCTCCCTTGTGTGGGATTTGACTGAACTTTTTGCACCAAATCTGTTAATGCACTCTGGGCGTAAAAACCCTGTAGTCGATTAGTGGCAAAATCTGTTTCTTTAAAATAGGAATAGATAATATCCCCGGTTTTATGGTTAATCAAAAATACATCGTAATAACCGAATTTTTCCACAATTCCTGAAAAAAATTGTTGATATTTGGCATGAGCTTTGCTGTAATTGCTGCCATCACCAGCATCAAGTAACTTATTTTTTTCACCGACTGGATTGGGATTACCAGCAAGGTAATAATACTGAAGATAGCGAGCCGCTTGTCCGGTGGGACGATAGACGCTGGGGTTCAGTGCTTCAGGCGATAGATTAC
Source organism: Lyngbya sp. CCAP 1446/10 (assembly GCF_026130175.1). Classification (GTDB taxonomy): domain Bacteria; phylum Cyanobacteriota; class Cyanobacteriia; order Cyanobacteriales; family Microcoleaceae; genus Microcoleus. The sequence continues at coordinate 7,323 of NZ_JAIGNI010000085.1, forward strand.
CTTCCAAGCGAGGGAAAAATTGCTTGGTGTAGAAAGTATCTAAAGCTGTATCCCATTCGGGGGGAATAAAGTTGCGATCCAGGCTGCGGAAACCCCCATTCAACTCCACCATTGCTTTAACAATGTTGCCGTCTGCCGCCAGCATCCCTACTTGATTGTTCAAGTTTTCAAAGTACGACTCAAACTGCTCGGCTTTGGCGCGGCTGATACCTGTAAGTTGCTCGGCAATTTTGCTTCTGAGGATAGCTTGTGTTTGATACCAACCAATCCCACTAACTACTACTACTGAACCGAGGCTAACTCCCAGAAGTAACGCTTGCAACTTGGATTTAATTGTCCAGTCACCAAGTTTTAGATTACCTGGAGAGTTAAGGGGGAATTTAGGCAAGCGCTTTAGGGGACTGAATATCTTTCCGATCTGGTTCATAATCTTGTCCACCGATTTTGAGATGGTACTTAAGTTAGCAATAAATGATTAAACTTTTGTTAGCAACTTGTAAAAAATTGGTTCATTATCTTGATTTTTGGTAAGTTTTCAACAATGAATATAATCTTTTATTTTTTTTGACCATTTTTCGCGGCAAGCAGCAGCAATTCATGAGCGGCTTTAACACGGCTTAAAGCCGCGTCACTAATGCTTACTTTTGCACCGTTTTTCGCGACTATCACAACAGCAGCGGGCGTTAGATTGTTGCCACTAAGGGCTATGGTTTGCGATCGCCCTGTTGCTTGAGCGAGTTCTTGAGTAGCTTCAGTAAAAGCATGAGATTTTGGGAAAATTGGTTCAGAAGCTTTTACCTGTCCGCTAACTAAACATAGTGCTGTAGATACCAAAAAGCCAATATATCTAATACTTACAGGCTTTTTTAAGCTTTTCATTGGGGGAGTTATAACTATGATGTGAGAATATCATATCAATTCATTTGAGTCAAGGTTTTTTGGAAGCTATTTAGACAATAATTTGGTTATTTAAAAGTAGGAAAAGTAGGAAAAGTAGGAAAAGTAGGAAAAGTAGGAAAAGTAGGAAAAGTAGGAAGTTATTAGAAATGTCATAAGAATTTTAGCTTGCTACAGCCATGTAAACAGTCCTAGAGGCAATCGGACTTTTATAATCGGGGTTTTTTATTGAATCTGGGGGCTACAACCAAATATTTTAGTGAAAAAACCCGGTTTTTAGGCCCATGCGTAAGTCGTAGTAAAGTTTGTGCTTTTTGTGTTGGGGAATTTGTTGCAATGAATTATAGTGATGGTATGAGCAGCATCCAGTTCAAGCTGATTTTTTTTTGAATGGCATCAAGCTGGTGAAGAGCAGCCAGAGCGATCGCCAAACTCAGCCCTGTTGACCCAAAAATTATGAATGTTATCTCAAATAGACATCTGCCATAATGCTTGTGGAGCAGGTTATCAGCCTGCTTTTTACAGGCTTTTCAGGAGAAATCTAATACAGTCTGACTGTTGGAAACAAGCGAAAATAGAGTAGCGAGAGAGATGGCAAAGGTATGAATACAGGGCATCACAACCAAATTTTTTCAAAAACAATCGTTAAGCCCAGCCATGCGTTAAGGCTCACCAACATGATTAATGCTAGCGACATTCTCAAACAATATGCCGAGCAAGCTCGAAACTTTAAAAATCTTGATCTAAGTCGAATTTACCTGAAAGGTGCTGACTTGAATGGAATAGATTTTAGTCACAGCAACCTCAATAGTGCTGATTTGAGCTTTGCACATTTAAGCGGCACTAATCTGATTTGGACAGATTTGAATCGAGCCAACTTACGACAGGCAAACTTAACTAAAGCTTGCCTGATCCACAGCAGCCTTTTTTGGGCGGATTTACAGGAAGCCGCATTAGTTAACGCCAACCTGAGCAATGCTTTGCTCGCTCGCGCAAATCTAACTTCTGCCTGTTTAAAGAATGCTGATTTAACTGAAGCATCTTTAGAAAGCGCTTGTTTAGTTCAAGCAGATATTAGTCGAGCCAATTTATTCAAAGCCAATTTGAAAGGAGCGGATTTTACGGGAGCTAACCTCAATGAAGCAAATCTGCGCCAGACAAATTGGGAAGGTGCTATTTTAAGCCAAGCTTCGTTACAGCGAGTCGATCTCGAACAGAGCCAACTGTATGAGACAATTCTCAAGAATGTTGATTTGACGGAGGCCGATTTGGTTAAGGCTGATTTGAGATGTGCTGATTTGACAGAAGCAATTATGTGCGGAGTTGCGCTAGAGTTAGCTAGCTTAGTCGGCGCTGACTTAAGCCGTGCTACCCTACAAAGAGCTTCTTTATTTCAAGCGGATCTAGAGGGAGCAGTTTTACGAGATACCAATCTGGCTGAAACCGATCTCAGACACGTTAACTTTAAAGATACTCAGCTAATGGGTTCCGATTTTTCAGGTGCCCGCGTCAAAGGAGCCTGCTTTACAGACGCTCAAGGGTTAACTGGCCAACAAAAGCAGTGGCTCAGAGCTAATGGAGCCTTGAATATTCCAGCCTAGTGCAATACGGCAGAAGGCATTCGGGATATTGCTTGTACAGTAAGCTTTTTAACCTTTTCGATCTGGTGGGTTATTTCCCCCGTGATGTACTAGTACAGCTCGGCGCAAATAAACAAACTATTAAACAGCCAAGACTTTACCCTTATATGTCCACTTAAAAGGTTTTGCCATTGTTTGATTAAAGTAGTCAATAAAATTGAGAATGCGATTTTTCAGATCGTACTGACTGGTGAAACTTGCTCTTTTTAGTAATTTTCGCACCAAAATGCTGAACCAAATCTCTATTTGATTAAGCCAAGAAGAATGTTTGGGTGTGTAATGGAAAACAATTTGATGTGTTGGGTCACTTAAAAAAACAGCGCGGGATTTCATGGACTGAAGTATGCCGCTTTTCCCCTTAATACCGAGGTCGATATCTAAACCTTCTTTTTCGGCGACCAAACGCACCAGTGATTCAGATTGGTGAGTATTCAGACAATCCATAATCAGATGCCATTTTTTGGCATCGGGGTCAGTTTCAATGATCTGACGAATATTGAGTAGAAAATCGGATTCGGTTCTGGAATCTCCGCAATTTGGTTCGATAATCTTACCATTCGCAATGTTAAAATTAGCTATCAAGCTCTGCGTACCATGACGAATATATTCAAACTCTCTTCTGGCAACTTTACCGGGTCTCATTGGCAAGTCTTTTTCGAGACGTTCTTCGGGCTTGAATCCCTGTCATTTCATCAACCGATATTGTGTGTTCTCCTTGTTGAGCGCGTTCAATTGCAGTCAGATATAAGTCGGTAATATCTTTGACTTTTTCATCAAATTTTTCATCCACAGGGGGGGGTTAACCAGTAGCGCGAGGCGTGTGGTTTAAGTTCTGCTTCTTCTAATAATCTGCCAACATGGCGGACGGATATACTTTCAATAATGCCTTGAAACATGATTTCTTCCGCCAGTTCTCTCGCCGTCCAATGACTTATTGGTCGTCCATAATCGGACGGTGAGGAACATGCCAATGCAAATAACTCGGTTACTTGTTCCATGCTAAATTTTGCGGGTGCGCCAACACGCTCTCGATCTTGTAATCTTTGCAAAATCGATAAGTCTTTTCCCTCGCTCTCCAACCATCGGTTTCGCCATAAAGTAGCCATCTGTCGGTTAATGTCTAGGCTTCGGGCTATTTCACGATGGTTTTGACCATCAGATGCCATGAGAATGATTTTGGCTCGTAGCACTAGCTGTTGGGGCGTTTTGTGTTTGTCGATCAAGGGAGCATAACACTTATGCAGTGAGTACAAATACTCACAAATATTATGCCCCTCATTAGTCCATAATTAAATATGTTTACCACTCTCGAAAAATCATGAATCCAGAGCAACAAAGAAAGCTGCAAGAATATAGCATAGCAATTGCTGAGATTTTATATACAGAAGCTGAATCTGAACAACAGTTCACGCTGGAAATTATCGAAAAGACTATTCAAACACAGCTTGCCTCTGTATGTCAGTCCCGAAATTGCCGCTTTTTTTTTAAGCAATCAACCGGAACAACTGCCGGTAGAACCAGAAAACTTACCAGTACATTAGGCATACTAAAAATCAGTGAAAAACAAGCTAAAATACTCGGAGTTAAGCCCTGCACAAGAATTAGTCCACATTTGGAACAATGTTGTCTGAGATTAAGTGCCAATATGTCATACGAGCAAACGGCTGTAGATTTAGAATACATCACCGGAGTCCCAACAAATGCCATGTCACAACAGAGATTAGTCCATCGGCAAAAGTTTCAGTTGCCGAGAGTCACAGAACTAATTGAAGAATTATCTGTAGATGGAGGAAAAGTTAGATTAAGAACTGCACAGGGACTAGAATGTATCTACAAAGACTATAAAGCAATCCACACCAACAGCGGATTAATCGCGGGTTATCAAGATAATATTGGGCTGATTAATTGGGTAAACAGTCAACCTCAATCCAACATTGTTACCTGTCGCTTGAGATGGACATGATGGAATTTGGAATATTATTGGATTAGTCGCCCCTAATGGACAACGCCGAGAAATCCTTGACTGGTATCATCTGATCGAAAATCTGAATAAGGTTGGCGGTTCACAACGCAGAATCAATCAGGCCGAAGCTTATTTATGGATGGGACAGGTGGAGAACGCGAAACAACTTTTTGCAAATCTGACCAAAAAAGCTGCCAAGAATTTCTGCCTATATCTCAACAAACACCAAGAACGAATTGTTAATTACCACTATTACCAGTTAAATAAGATTTGTTCGATTGGCTCGGGTGCTGTAGAATCAGCAATCAAACAAATTGGTCGTCGTATCAAAATTTCTGGGGCCGGGTGGAATGAGCAAAATGTCCCGCAAGTCTTGGCGCATCGAGTAGCTTACTTAAATGGAATGATTGGTGTCAATCTCAAAGCAGCAGCTTAAATTATCATCAGTATTTATACTGATTGCATAACTGTTATGCTCCCGTCGATCAACTTCTGAAGTTCATGACGCTCGCTATCGCTTAAATTTAATATTTTAGGCATTAATAAGGCCATATCTGATTCCTCGATCGCCCACCTACACGGGTCTAAGCTAACTCTGTTATTCTACCACAGATATAGTCTGTGTACTTACGCCGCACTGTACTAGGAAGTTGCTACTTGAATGAGAAACATTGAAGAACTTGTTGAATTTGCTCTCCAGTTAGTTGCTACAGAAACAGGGGTTTCGCTTAACTATATTCAAAAGGTAATCCTGCGAGAATCTCTACTTGAAAACAAAAAAACTTACGCTAAACTTGCTGAAGAAAATAAATACTCTGAAAGCTATATTAAGTTCACAGTTGCGCCTAAACTATGGCAGTTGGTTTCACAGGCGCTCGGTGAAAAAGTTAATAAGACGAATTTCTCAGGGCTGCTAGAACAGCGGTTAGAAAAATTTGCCGATCGGGATAATCCTCAGACGATCGAGAAAACAGCAGCAATGCCGGCGGCAGGCTTGCCTATGTCGCGCTATGTTCTAGAATCTCCTGAAGGACAGGTTCCCCTCGTTTCCAGTCTGTACGTTGAGCGACTGGCGATCGAACAAACCTGCTATCTTGAAATTCTCCAACCCCGTGCGTTCATTCGCATCTTTGCACCTCGGAAGATGGGGAAAACTTCCCTAATCGCACGAATTTTGGATTATGGGAGCAGTCAGAATTACCACACAGTGCGGCTCAGCTTGCATCAGGCGGGAACACAGGTGTTTGCTTCGAGCGATCGCTTTTTACGCTGGTTCTGTACAAATGTCACTCAGCAGTTGGGTTGGGAATCTAAATTAAATGACTACTGGGACGAGGATATGGGAGCTTTGATTAACAGCACGATTTATTTTCAGGGCTATCTCCTCAAGGAACTCTCTAACCCTATAATTATAGCACTAGATGGCATCGACCAATTATTTGAGTACCCAGAAGTAGCTAGTGATTTTTTCGTTTTGTTGCGTTCCTGGTATGAGGAAACAAAAGACATTTCTGTTTGGCAGAAGTTACGAGTCGTCATAGCTCATGCAGTGGAAGTTTACATTCCCTTACCTACCCATCGCTCTCCGTTTAATGTAGGATTGGCGATCGAACTACCGACTTTTAGCCAAGAACAGGTGCAGGATTTAGCAGAACGTCACGGACTTCAACTCACAAAGCCTGAACTCGAGCGGTTAATGAAGCTCACTGGTGGCTTTCCGTATTTAATCCGGCTGGCCTTGTATCAAAGTGTCCGCTTGAAGATTCCCGTGCAAACTTTACTGCAAGATGCTACGAGTAATACTGGAATCTATCAACAACACATTCAGTCTCAGTTGTGGAACCTTCAACAGCATCCTAAATTAGCTGACGCTTTTCAACAGGTTTTAACGGCTCCAATCCAGTTAGAGAGAGAGGTGGCGTTTAAGTTAAAAAGCTTAGGATTGGTACATCTTAGCGACGAGAATCAAGCAACTGTTAGCTGTGAACTATATCGAGAGTAGTTCCACAATTATTTTTATTAATTGTTAAGCAGTATTGTCCTTAATTCCGTCGCCAAGATGCCTATTACCCACATTCCGCACTTCAATAGCACTACAGAATATAGTATATTGCTATCCTGACATGACTAAGTAAAAATACTTACAAGGCTTGAGGTCAAAAAAGTGAGACAATCAAAAAAACGTCAAAAATATTATCTAGCTAAAAAATGTCTCCAACTTCAGAAATAACAATCAAAAATATCGATCACTTAGGAATAGTAGCTGGACTCATTGATGAGATAGGAATAGTTGAAACAATCAACTCTAAATTAGGAATAGATGTTCGGGAAAAAGTCTCATCTGGAATATTAGTGAAAGCTATTTTAATCAATGGATTAGGGTTTGTGTCAAGACCTTTGTATCTATTTAGTCAATTTTTTGAAGACAAAGGAATCGAAACCTTGTTAGGTGCGGGGATAAAAGCGGATTATATAAATGACGATAAAATTGGAAGAGTTATGGATAAATTATCTAAATATGGATTAAATAAAATATTTATGGAAATTGTGTTATCTGTGATTAAGAAGTTTCAAATAGAGCTAAAATATGCTCATTTAGATTCTACATCATTCCACCTACATGGGGAATATAAAAACACAAAAAATCACAACAAAGAAACAGAAATAATCAAGTCACTTCCAATAAATATAACCAGAGGATATTCGAGAGATCATAGAGCTGACTTGAAACAAGTTGTATGTGATTTAATAGTAAATAGTGAAGGCTTGCCATTATACACAAGAGCTGGAGATGGAAATGAAGCAGACAAAGCCGTATTTGGGAAGATATTAAGTAGGTAGGCGGGAAAAAACCAATGTATGTAACAGAACATTAAGTTACCTAATTGGAGTTAAACTTAAGACGTTCTGTAGTGTAGTTTCCCCTTTGTCCTCTAACTTCTACTCCATGAATTACGGCGTAGGCGAGTTCTAACTCATCATCAAACATTTGTCCTGCCAATTCATCTTTTTTAATGTGTTGCCACTCCAATTCAATGGGGTTCATTTCCGAACAATACTTGGGCAAGAAAAAAATATATAAACCTTGATTTTCCCAATGCGCCCATAACTCTTGGACTTCTTTACATCGGTGTATTGGGCCGTTGTCTTGTACGATTACTCTCGGTCGTCCAATCTCAGCAGCTTCCTGGGCTTCTCGCTCCATCATTTTGATATAAGCTTTTCGATCAACACCCCCAATTACCAAACCGTAAACAAAACTGATTCCCTGTTGAAGAAGTCCGATAATACTTAGTCTACGACCACGCCGCGAAAGTTTGTTCTAACCGTTTTTGCTCACCTATTTGGTAATAAGTATAGCCTGGTTCACTCCACGCACAAAATCCTGATTCATCTAAATACTTTAAGTCGATTCCTCCCGCAGCCGCCTCTAATTCCAACATATCTAAGTCTGATTGCTTCGTTTCTTGTACTATGGGGTCTTGTTTTCCTTTATGACTTTTTCTGGCTCGTTTCCAAACAAACCTTTTTTTTTAGTATCCGTCTTAATCGATCGGCACTTAGTTTAACAGAACGTTCTTTTTCTAATTTCTGGACTAATTGAAGACTGTTATATGTACGTGGTTCGTTTTTGAGGCATTCTTTTACAAACTCTATATCTGACTCTTTCCACTTGGGTTTTGCCCCTCGACCAGGCGATTCCCAAAGCCCTTCCATGCCCTTATGCGACCATTTATGTAAAACCTCTCTCACTGTTTGTGGAGTCCAGTTAAAATGAGCAGCTATTTTTTCAACGTACCAGCCATGTGCATTTAATCTAATTACTTCTGCTCTATCTTTGACTTTTTGTGGTACAGCAGCAGTTCTCAGTTTTAATAGAGTTTTGTCTTGCTGTTGAGTCAGGAATACCCTTAATCTAGCGCCCATATATTGAGTTACCTCAGTAGATGTATTCTCTTTGTTTACTTATCTTAACATAGTTTGGTTTTTTTGCGCCGACCTACTTAGTAGAGTTTAAAAAGCAGATAAATTTTGACAGCATTATGGTCTGTGACAGTGCATTATATAGTCAAGAAAATATCCAGTTAATCAAATACATCAAATGGATCAGCAGAGTGCCGATGACCATAAAAAAGGCGAAAGAATTAGTACAATCGGTAGAAATAGCAGAGATAGATGTCTCAGAAAAGAAATCAAGAGCAGCACTCAAACTAGACGGATATAAATGGAAAGAAGAAATAGTAAATTATGGGGGAATCAAACAAATTTGGCTAATAGTATCAAGCGAAAAAAGAAAAAAAGTGATTTAAAACAACTAGAAAAACAGATAAAAAAGGCTAGAGAGCGAGTTGAAAAACTGGTCAAGGAATTAAACCAAGAAAAATTTAATAGTCCAGAATCAGCTCGATATAAACTAAAAAGTATCAACAAAAAGCTCAAGCTGTTTGAAATCAAAGAAATTCAGGTAAGTGCTGAAAATAAATCAAAAAATAGTCAGACTATTTATCAAATAGAAGGAGTAGTTAATCAAAAATTATCAGAGATAGAAATCCTCAGAAAATCAGCCGGAAAATTTATTTTGGCGACCAACCTAGTTGACGATAAGAAGTTAGAACCATCAGAAATTTTGAGCAATTATAAAAATCAGCAGTCTTGCGAAAGAGGATTTCGATTCCTAAAAGATCCGTTGTTTTTCGCCGATAGTTTTTTTGTAGAAAACCCAAAAAGAGTTGAGACAATGTTATGTTTAATGTCTTTGTCCTTGTTGGTTTATAGTCTCGGTCAACGGCAACTCAGAAACCAATTAAAAGCAGCTAAGATCGGCATCAAGAGTCAACTAGGAAAGTTAACTGATCGGCCAACATTAAGATGGATATTCCAAGTTTTTCAAGGAATTCATATTTTAACTTTAAATGGGGAAAATCAAATTGTTAATTTGACAGAAGAACGCAATTTTATCTTGAAGAATTTGCCATCAGCTTGTCAAAAATATTATCTACTTTCTTAATTGCCACCACAAAGAAAGTTGACAAAAAAATCTTAAGATCTGAAGGAGAAGTAATTCTTGCTCAATTTTTTAGTGACTTAAATAAACTATTTTATGAATCAAAGATTTAAGATTTGATTATTTCTCTTCTTTCAGCAAATGGGTGCAGTATTTTTTTGTAATTGCTCAACCCCCTTGACAATTCGACGAGATAGACATTAGATAAAGGAATGGAAAAACTCCCGGACTTAAAGCAACTATCGAACGAGGCAAAAGAAGCCTTGATAGTAGAGCTATGGCAGGAAATCCAAAAACTCAGCGCAGCATTAGCCACATACCAACCAAAACCAGACTCATCTCCTACCAAAACTAGCAAAAATTCCAGCACTCCGCCATCAAAGGAATTCAAGCCCAACATTAAGCCATCGAAAATTGAAGGGATAAAAAGACAAAGAAGCGTGGGAAGAGTCGGAGGGGGCAGAGAACTACATCCTCATCCCGACCAAACAATCATCGCGATTGTCAAAAATTGCCCCCAATGTGGAGAGAAAGTCACCGCCACCGCCCAGAAGTTGCAATCGGTATACGAAAAAATCGAACTACCCCCAATTCGCCCGATCATCACCAGAATCGAACGTTATGGTGGTCAGTGTGCCTGCTGTCAGACCGAGTATGTTGCACCTGTACCATTGTCTATGGAACCAGGTTCACCGGGAAAGCAGTTCGATTCAAAGCTTAGCCACATATCTGCGTTACACTCATGCCATTAGCTACGAACGGCTGTCGTCGATATTTGGAGAGGTCTTTGGACTCAAGATATCAGAAGGAGCAATCGCCAACCTATTGGGGAAGGTTAAAACCAGTTTAGACGATCAAGTAAGTCAAATACTACAACGGTTGCGGCGGGCAAAATTAATTTGTTCAGATGAAACGAGTGCCAGAGTAAACGGACAGAATCAGTGGGAGTGGGTATTTCAGAACCAGGATGTTTGCTTACACGTCATCCGCCCCAGCAGAGGAACTGGAGTAATTAACGAAGTTCTAGGAGAACATCGTCCCGATATTTGGGTGTCAGATTTATTTAGCGCTCAAAAAAATCATCCCGCACCACAATGGCAAGTGTGTTTGGCTCATCAATTACGGGACTGCCAATATGCAATTGATGCTGGGGACAGGATTTTTGCCCCAGCGATGAAGAGGTTATTATTAAGGGCTTTTATTATCCATCGACGACGAGAAAAAATGGACGATACTAGACTCAAGCGATATCGAGAAAATTTACAAGAAAGATTAACCAGGATTTTGAGTTTAGCGCCAGACCATCGGGATGGTATTCGGTTACGAAAACGTTACGGTGGACTGATTGACAATTTATTTCTATTTCTGGAAGATGCGGCGATTCCACCCACAAATAATTCGAGCGAACAGGCGATTAGGATGAGCGTGATATTTCGCCGTGTGACTAATGGCTTCCGTTCAGAATGGGGCAGAGATTTATTTGCTGCCGTTCGTTCAGTTGTCAATACTGGCAAGCGTCAGGGTTTAACTGCTTATCAATCTATTCAACAAGCTCTCTCTACTGATGGCTCCATTTTTTCCCCTAGTTGAGCAATTACATTTTTTCTTAATTATCCTAATTTTTGGCTTTTTTGGTATTGTATTTTATCGTACTTCAACTTGAAGTGCGGAATGTGGGCTATTACCTTCCTCAACCTCTACAATCTGGAACGGTGGTAAGATATCGTCGCTTGAACCGATGAACACATTAGACAAGATTGCAAAAGTCTTTTTGATCAAATTTTCGGACGGGCTCTCCGGCCCATCCCACAATTTTTTTTTCTTGTGGGATGGGGTGTAGTGGACGTCCTGGTTATT
>NZ_JAIGNI010000086.1 GCF_026130175.1 Lyngbya sp. CCAP 1446/10
CCTTAATCGTTCACTGTTCATTTAGGGAGTGGATAGGTTTTATTTTTCACCCTCATTCTCTCCCGGCGCGGTGGCTCTAGTTCTTCTTTTGCCACCGTTCTCATCTTTAGTTAGTCTAAACTACAGTCAAGAAGTAACAATCCGAAAAACCGCACCAATTACGGGGTTTAATTTAGCCGGTAAGTGGCTGGGTAAATATCGAAATATTACTACAGAAGAACCTTGGTATATTCTGACAAGCTTGGCAAATATACAAGCAGCAGTTGATGCTTATGCAAAAAGATTTGGAATTGAAGAAATGTTTAGAGACTTTAAGGGTGGAGGATATAACCTAGAAAGGACTAATCTTACGGGCGAGCGATTGAGTAAAATATTAATTCTGTTATCACTAGCATACTTGAAGAGTATAATCCAAGGGATAAAAATTAAGTCAAAACAAGTTCAAGAATATCTAAGTAGAAAAACAGAAAGTCACAGAAAATATGCACGTCATAGCACTTTTTATATTGGACTTTGGGGTGAATCATGGGTCGATTCGATGTTTGGTAATTGGCAGGTTGTTGTTGAATTAATGTCTTTGTCCCCACATAAACTACCTAATTATCAACAAGGCTTAAGAGCTATGAGGCTTATTCTATCAGCGTTATAGGCGACTTGTCGCCCCGACAGGGAAATTTGTCATCAAGTCGGCTTTCAAAGTCAGAGTCATTTTACCAGAGTGTTTCGCCAACAGGTTAAAACTACGCCAAAGGCTTATAGAAACGATTTGGCTGGCGATTCCATAGATATTGATATGGTTTGAAAGAGCGATCGCGATCGTGGGTATCAGCATCAACCGCTTCGGGCGGCAACTGTCCTGACACGGGTTTCCTTTTAAATTGCTTCCTAAATTTTTCTGTATAATATGCTTTTATGGGGTTCGCTCCAGAAACTTTCGGGGTATTACATCGAATTGGGTATGTTATCTAGAAACTTTTAGTGCGATCGCCCTATGTTGGGTAGATGTACTTAAATTTTCTGTAGAATACTTTGTTATGTTTCCTATAAGGATACGATCGCTTAGGATAAATTCATGGTAAAGCTCAAAGAAAGAATAGAAGGAGGTGTTTATGGGCTATTGATAGGTGATGCCCTTGGTGTACCTTATGAGTTTCATGCACAAACTGAAATTCCTCCTGTATCGGAAATAGAATTTACCCCACCTGACTATTTCGATCGATCGCATAAAACTATCGCACCTGGAACCTGGTCTGATGATGGGGCACAAGCACTTGTTCTGTTGTCTTCCCTCCTAGATTGCGGAAGATTAGATATTGACAATTTTGGCACGAGATTAGTTGATTGGTATGAAACTGGGTATATGGCAGTCGATGGCAATGTGTTTGATGTTGGCATCCAAACAGGTCAAGCTATTAGAAAACTAAGATTAGGAGTTAAGGCAGCAATAGCTGGACAAACTGAACAAGCCAAGGGCAATGGTTCATTAATGAGAGTTCTGCCGCTGGCACTATGGCATAAAGGTAGTGATGAACAACTTGTTAACGATGCTCATCAACAGTCAGTTGTGACTCATGGACATCTTAGATCGCAAATATGTTGTGCTTTATACTGTTTGTGGGCTAGGTACACTTTAGAGGGAAAAGCCAATTCTTGGAAAGAGGCAGTAACCAAAATTAAAGAAATCTATGGTCAAGACTCAGATGAATATGCAGAACTAATGTGGGCAGTAAGACCTGACGATAGTATTGATGGGCAGGGAAGTGGCTATGTGGTTGATACTTTACGTTCTGCTAAATGGGCGATGAAAAAAAATACTTACGAAGAGGTTGTAAAAGCTGCTATCTCTCTGGGTAGAGATACAGATACAACGGCGTGTGTGGCGGGTGGGATAGCTGGAATACGCGATGGAATGAAAGCAATTCCTAAAAGATGGCTCGCTGATTTAAGAGGTAAAGATATTTTATATTCAGAGTTACAAAAATTAGTCGATTGGAGATGTAGGTAGGGAGCATCTCAGCTTTGCATTTATATAGTGCTGTCCTCGCTCGCGTATTATACGATACGCGAGCGAGGACAGCACTATAAGAAAAAATGCTTTTTACAAAAATGAGATGCTCCCTGTAGGTAGAAGGCGGCATAACAACTCTGCAAACAAACGAATGATGCGATAAAAGTCTAAATCTGTGTTTTGAAAATAACCAACAGAGTATTGAGAAGAAAACAGGCGAACTCTTAAGCCAAACCATACAAAAAGCAACCGTTTTTTGGAGTAGCAAGCAAATTGAACCTCCAATTTACACTTTTAGTTAGTTGGGATGGAAGATATTGTGCGATCGATCGCACATTGGGATCTTACCCAGTTAGAGGGCTGTTTTAAGAGTTATTAACCAAACGATCGAATTAACAACAAACAAAAAGGTATAAAAAATATAGATTGATGGAGCGCAGATAGCTCTCCATAAAGAAGGCATTTTAATTGTTTTTAATGAACCGAGCGGGTGAACAAGACCTTCAGGAATTGAGCGAGTATTAAAACTTTCATTTAAGGCGCTTTCATTATTCAAGAATTGGGTAATTGCATTGACTCTTTGTAGGTAATAAAATTGCACCTTCCAGTAGGTAGCTTCTAAAAACCAAAAACCAAAAATTATAACGTATCCTAGGGGAACCAACGCATCTATTTTGCTTGTAAAAACCCAACCAATCAAGGCTACCCAAATGGTAATTGCCGCAGTTTTTAATTGCATCAGAATTGTTGTGAAGTTAGCTATTTTTTTCTCTAGTTCCTCTGCTCCTTTTTGCAGCATTGCTAGCTGAAATTCAAATCGATCCATGTTTGATTCCGCGAATGTTTATATTAGAGTTATCGAAAAAATTATAATCTTTTTTTCTTTCGGTGTCGTTATAGAACTTCGCCTGACGCACCCTACAAGTCGATTTTAGATTATATAGTAAGGTGCGTCAGCTCCCGAAATTCCCGATCGCCATTAGAGAACTTCGCCTGACGCACCCTACAAGTCGATTGTTGTGTGACAGTTGCGTCCAGGACTATTAAAGTCACGCACCTTACTGAATTAAATTAAATCCGGTACTTTGGGTTTAATTCGGCGCTCGTACCAGTTCATTAACGGGGTGGCGCTAATGCCGTGTACTATCACAGAAATTACGATAGTTGTAAAGGTTATCCAGGCTACTTTCTCGGCAGTTTCGCCTTTCAAACCGTGACCCAAAGCATAGGTAAAATAATAGATAGAACCGACGCCACGAATGCCGAACCAACCGAACAGCAATCGGCTGGCGGGATGCAAAGGACTGCCGATCGTACTAATCCAAGCTCCCACAGGCCGAATCAAAAAAATTAACAATCCACCTACTAAAAGCGAGTAGCCGCCATATGCCAACATAGGTTCTAGGCGCAGGAGCGAACCTAATAGTAAAAGAGTTGCTACTTCCATTAACTTTTCAATGCGCTCGGTAAAGTGCAGTTGGGAAAGCGGTTTTTCTGGATCGCGGTAACTGCGCTGCACGACAATTCCTGCTACAAAAACTGCGAGGAATCCGTAGCCGTTGACTACTTCTGTGAGGGAATAGGTGAGCAGAATTGTGCTGAGAGCGATGAAATCTTCCATTAATTGGTCGGCCGGTCTGTAGCGTTGCAATCTTAAATCGATCCAGGTGACGGCTTTAGCTACTAAAATTCCCATGACGATACCTGCGGCGATCGCCCAAATTAAGTCAACTGCTACCCACTGCGAAAACCAATTCGACAAATTGTCATCTTTCATCGCATAAATGCCGAAGTAAACAAAGGGAAAAGCTAAAGCATCGTTTAATCCACCTTCCGATGTTAATCCAAAGCGCAATTCATCGCGATCTTCTATATCAGCTATCTGAACTTCTGAGGCTAAAACTGGATCGGTGGGTGCGAGAATTGCTCCCAATAAAATTGCTGGGCCCCAATCTAATTTGACAAACCAATGAGCGATCGCAGCAACAGCAAAAATCGAAATTGGCATTAAAAAACCGATCAGCCGCGCTGTGGAATTCCAAGCCCAAAGTTGCAGCGGGCGATTCATTTTTAAGCCGCAACTGAATAGAGAAACAATTACTACAAATTCTGTAAGTCTTTCTAAAAATATAGCTTCGGGGCGCAATTGAATTAGGTTGATGCCGTAGGGCCCCAATCCGATACCGACAATTAAATAAATTAAAGCATAAGAAAGTGGCAATCGCGAAATCCATCCCGAAGCCAAGGTGACTGTCAGCAAGAGGATGCCAATTGCTAGCAAGTTGAGAATGTAAGGATCTACCATGACGCACTTGTAATCAGTTTAACAATTGCGACTATAACAGGTAAATACTTTTAGCGCATCCGTCCTATGCTATAGTCTGCTACCCTCCGAAAGTTGCAGTTGTTATACCAATGACAACTGTCAACTGTCAACTGTCAACTGTCAACTGTCAACTGACTAATTAGGCTCCCCGCTTTTTTCGGTAGCGATGATGTGCAAATCTACGTGTTTGAGCGATCGCACTAATTTTTGAGTCAAGGAGCCGCGCAGCAGCAAATTCCACCGGGATTGCTGGCTTTCGCCGACCACAATTTGAGTAATTCGATACTGTTTGGCTACATCCGAAATTGCTTGGGCTATATTGTTACCGTTTACCCGCAAAAATTGTCCGTTAAATTCCTTACATAGTTTCTCACAAGTTTCAATGTGCAAGCTTTCCGGTTTTGTTAAAAATTTGTCTGGATCGTTAACAAACAAAGCATAAAACGGGGCATTCATGTAGTTAGCAATCCTCCAGCCCCGCCGCAGCAGTTGCAAGGAATTAGGATAAGTGGAGATGCAGACTAAAACTCGTTCGTGAATGTTGCAAACTTGACCTTTTAAAGTTCCTGCATCGTCTTCAACACTGTCTGCAACTTCTCGCAGGGCTAGTTCTCGCAAAGCAATTAAATGACGGCGCTGAAAAAAGTTTTTTAAAGATTGTTCAATTTTTTCGGGAGCGTAAATTTTGCCTTCTAACAACCTTGTTTCTAGAGTTTCCGGCGTGACATCGATAACCACTATTTCGTCAGCAGTTTCCAGGACGCTATCTGGCACTCGCTCTCGCACGACAACTCCGGTAATTCGAGCTACTAAATCGTTGAGACTTTCTATGTGCTGAATGTTGAGCGTGGAAAAAACATCAATTCCAGCATTGAGAATTTCTTCTACATCTTGATGTCGTTTTTCTCGCAGAGAACCGGGAATATTTGTATGAGCCAGTTCATCTATTAATGCTAGTTGAGGTCGGCGTTCTATGACTGCTTCCGCATCCATTTCTGCGAGCTTTTTTTCGCTTCGCAGCATTGTTTTTCGCGGGACTATTTCCAGTCCTTCAGCTTTAGCTGCTGTTTCTTTCCGCCCGTGAGTTTCTAACAGTCCGACGGCCACATCTATGCCTTCAGCTTTAAGCCTGTGTCCTTCTTCTAGCATTCGGAAAGTTTTGCCGACGCCGGGGGCCATACCGATAAATATTTTGTGCTTTCCCCGGCGGCGCGGGCGATCGTAAGTGCGGTTAGGTTGGGCGTAAACTTCATCTGGATGGTTTGTGAGTTCGCTAGAGTGAATCATAGCAGTTGATTGACTGTTGACTGTTGACTGTTGGCTGTTGGCTGTTGGCTGTTGGTAGTTGGCAGTTGGTAGTTGGCAGTTGGTAGTTGATAGTTGGCAGTTGGTAGTTGGTAGTTGATAGTTGCTACAAACAACCAATAACAAATAACAACTAACAACTGACTCTAAACTATTGTAAACCGTCGAGAGCTAAATTGAGTTTGAGGACGTTAACTCCCGGTTCTCCGAAAATGCCGAGAAATCGGCCGTCTGTATTTTTGGATACCAACATTTCTACTTGATTGAGATTGAGCGATCGCACTTTTGCTATACGCTCAACTTGCGCCCTAGCTGATTCTACACTAATGTGCGGATCGAGCCCAGAGCCGGAGGTGTAGACTAAATCTGCAGTCGGTTTGATGCCGGCTTGGTTGAGGCGGGCTATTTCTACTTCCACGCCTTGAAAACCATCTTTCTCATTACCTCGCTTCAGCAAATCCGAGTTAGTGGGTGCAAGGTTGCTAGCTCCCGAAACTCCCGTTCTTTGAGTTAAATTATCTGCTTTTGTCGGATCGAAATCTGTAGGTGCAAAGCTGCTGTAATTTGTGGTGGTGGGGCGACTCCAAAAATATTTGTCCGAACTGAAAGGTTGACCGATTAAGGATGAACCGACTACAATTCCCTGCTTAGTAATTAAGCTGCCGTTAGCCTGCGAGTTGAAGGCGACTTGACCGATTACTAGCACGATTAAAGGATAAATAATTGCGGTGATTCCCCACAAAACTAAGGTCACGCGAATCGCTCTGATTAATTCTCTCATAAATTACCTCAATTAAGGAAGAAGGAAGAAGGAAGAAGGAAGAAGGAAGAAGGAAGAAGGAAGAAGGAAGAAGGACTTACACGCGGGGGCCAGAAACCGGGTTTTTTCGCGAAATATTTCGTTTTAGCGCACAGATTAGGTCAAAAACCCGGTTTCTCAGAGTCGGCGCGCCCTACACGCTATACCTAAAATCTTTCCGGTTGGAAAATTACCGTAAACAAATAAACTGCGAGTCCGATGATTACTAAACCCAAAAGACCTAAACCCCACGCAGCTTTTTTGGTTAAAGTTTCATCCGTAGCGGCATAAACTGCGGGTGCAATTATCAAGTTAAAGCACATTACTAGAAATAGCTGCACCGGGATTGGGTGGCGCTGCCACAGCATTTGTCCTAACTCAACGGTGTCTTGAAAATCTCTAGGCAAAACATCATTCAGGAAATTGTTTCGTTTCATGATTCCTCTTGTTTTTAGATTAAATATCTTGACAAATTGCAGCAAGCATCTTTTGATTATGCTTCCTCTTGTCCCTCGCGCAGTTGATTGCGAAACTCAACTACAGCATCGTATTGATCGGGGATATTTGCACAACGAACGAACAATTTTAAATCCAACTCTGGTAGCAATTCACTGCGTTCGACTTGTTTGTATTCTTCGTCTTGTAAATGGTACAGGGCTAGCTTGCCTTTTTTCCAAAACCACACTTCAGGAACCTTAATTTTTCGGTAAATTTCCAGAGTATTTACTCCGCCACTGGTGACAACTACTTCTATTACAATGTCGGGAACCTCTTTCTTGGTTTCCAAATTGAATGATTCGTCAGGCTCCTTTCTCGCTCCTAGTTGGATACTGCCGAGAGTCTTGCTGCCACGAGTATAAAATCGAATCCCTTTATATTCAAAATAAACCTCAAGTAAGCGACGGATAACCGTTTTACCATCTTCATGTTCTACTGAAAGAGGAGACATAATATCTAAGGTTCCATAAAGATAGGCTAGCCGCACATTTTGAAAATCGTCTAAAGCTGCTTCTATTGCTTCCAATTTCTCCCAGCTAACATCATAAAGCGTGAGGCACTGGTTGCTTTCACTGACTGGTTTATCCAAAAGTTGAGGATTCATAGGTCATTTTGCAATGAGTGGTTTTCAGATGAGCGTCGAGGCAGAACCTCTAAATCTATTCTATCCATTAAATCTCGTACTCTGCTCGCTACCGAACCTCTATGCTAGCCCGATCGCAGTAATAAACACATCAATGACTTTGATGGCGATAAACGGTGCGACTGCTCCGCCCAATCCGTAGATTAAGATGTTCCGCTGCAATAGTTGATTGGCACTCAGCGGTCTAAATTTAACCCCGGTTAATGCTAGGGGAATTAAGGCGGGAATAATTAAAGCATTGTAAACTAATGCGGATAAAACTGCTGATTGACCGCTGGCTAAACCCATGATGTTTAAAGCGCCAACTGGGGCAAACATTGCCGGGATAATGGCAAAATATTTTGCGATATCGTTTGCTAGCGAAAATGTGGTTAGCGCGCCGCGAGTAATTAGCAATTGTTTGCCGATTGTTACTAAGTCAATGAGTTTGGTGGGGTCAGAATCTAAGTCCACCATGTTGGCTGCTTCTTTGGCGGCTTGGGTTCCAGAATTCATCGCGAGTCCGACGTTTGCTTGGGCTAGGGCGGGTGCGTCGTTGGTTCCGTCTCCCGTCATTGCTACTAATTTGCCTTCGGCTTGTTGCTTGCGAATTACTTCGATTTTGTCCTCTGGAGTTGCTTCGGCGATGAAGTCGTCAACGCCGGCTTCGTCGGCAATTACTGAGGCGGTAATGCGGTTATCTCCGGTGAGCATAATGGTGCGAATTCCCATTTTTCGGAGTTGGTCAAACCGATCGCGAATTCCCGGTTTGATGATATCTTTCAAATAGATAATTCCGTAGGTGTCGCTACCTTGACAAACAGCTAACGGCGTGCCTCCCAAGCGCGAAACTCGCTCGTAAGCTTCATCGAGATCCTGGCCGATATTGCCGCCGCGCGATCGCACAAAACCCTTCACCGCATCCACCGCACCCTTGCGAACCTCCGTACCATCGGGTAAATCGGTACCCGACATCCGCGTTTTTGCGGAAAAATCAAGCCCGGTGGCTCCTCGATCGTTGGTGCGATCGAACTCGGCGACTGCGCCCAACTTTTCAGCCAAACGGACGATCGACTTTCCCTCTGGCGTGTCGTCAAACACACTCGCAGTCAGCGCTACCTGCGCCACTTGTTGCAGCGAATGACCGTTTACCGGAATAAACTCCTCGGCTAAACGGTTCCCCAGCGTAATCGTTCCCGTTTTGTCCAAAATCAGCGTATTTACGTCGCCGCAAGCCTCAACGGCGCGTCCAGAGGTCGCTATCACGTTAAACTGAGCGACGCGATCCATCCCCGCAATGCCGATCGCGCTCAACAAACCGCCGATCGTTGTCGGGATCAGCGCCACCAGCAGCGAAATCAGCGTCACCACGCCCACAGGAGTTTTCACATAATTGCCGATCGGCGGAATCGTTGACACCACAATCAAAAACACCAGAGTCAGCACCGCCAGCAGCACCGTCAGCGCGATCTCGTTGGGCGTTTTCGACCTTTCAGCGCCCTCCACCAGCGCGATCATCCTGTCCAAAAAGCCCTTACCGGGGTCGGCCATCACCCGCAACGTCAGTTCGTCAGAAAGGATGCGCGTACCGCCTGTGACGGAACTGGCGATGTCCGAACCCGGTTCCTTGAGCACCGGTGCGGATTCCCCAGTGATCGCAGATTCGTCCACCGACGCCACACCCGCAATCACTTCGCCGTCGGAAGGAATTACATCGCCTGCGATCACTTTAATTTGGTCGCCGCGTCTCAAAGATGTCGAACTAACTTCCTGGATTGAACCGTCTGGTAGGAGTTTGCGGGCTGTGGTGTCGGATTTGGTCGATCGCAGTGCATCTGCTTGCGCTTTGCCGCGCCCTTCCGCTACCGCTTCCGCGAAATTAGCAAATACCAAAGTAAAGAATAAAATGAATGTGACTAAACCGTTGAAGACTACTTGATTGTTGCCTGGAACCGGGCCGAACAGCGTCGGATCTACGGTCAAAAGTGCAGTCACAATTGTGCCTACCCACACCACAAACATCACTGGATTTTTTAGCATGATCCGGGGATCTAGCTTGATAAAAGCTTCTTTAAAAGCTCTTTGATAAAGACCTTTTGTATTTGCTTTGGGTGTGTGTTTGCGAGACTCGCGAGAGCCTCTGGAACGGGGAGTTTTTTCGGAATTAGGGGTATTGGAGGAAGCCATAATTTGGATTTTTAATGAACCGCAGAGGACGCAGAGAGCACAGAGAATGAGAAGGGTGAGGTTGATCTTTTTTCGCTACTGAGGTGGAGGAGTTGGTGTTCCCAGAGGCGATGGCGCAGTTATTGGTGCTGCTTCTAATTTGCTGCTGCTGATTTCGTATCCTTCAGCAATTGGCCCTAAAGCTAGGACTGGGAAAAATGTCAGCGCGCCTAGAATGACGATTACTCCTGCGGTTACGCTGGTGAATAAAATGGAATCGGTTCTGAGTGTTCCGGTTGTTTCGGGAACCAGTTGTTTGTTTGTCATGCTGTCAGCTAGCAGCAGCATCGCCACAATTGGCACGTAGCGCCCCATCAGCAAACTAAAACAGGTGCTTAAATTCCACCAAAGTCCTGTTGCTGCGGGTTGAGAATCTCCTAATCCTTCAAAGCCTGAACCGTTGTTTGCGGCCGCTGAAGCGTATTCGTACATCACTTGCGAGATGCCGTGAAATCCAGGGTTGCTGATGCCGCTCAAACTGTCGCTAAAGGCGAGGGTAATAGCGCCGGGAATTAAAACTGCGATCGGGTGAACTAACAAAACCACACTGGCTAAAACTATTTCATTTTTTTCAATTTTGCGTCCCAAAAATTCTGGTGTTCTACCCACCATCAGTCCGGTGAGAAACACGCTCAAAATCAGGTAAATAAATAAGTAAGCTGTTCCGGTTCCTTGTCCGCCCCAAACGATTTGCAGAAACAAGTTAAACAAAGTAGCAAAACCTGCGGGAGGCATTAAAGAATCGTGCATTCCGTTCACAGCGCCGCACATTGTGCCAGTTGTAGTCACCGCCCAAAGTACAGTTTCTGCCCAGCCAAATCTAACTTCTTTTCCTTCTAAATTTGGTTGCACGGAACCCAGTAAATTATTGACTTGAGGATTGCCTTGGTATTCGCCAACTGCTGCAATGCCAATCAAGGCAACAAAAATTATAAATACCATCCAAAAAATCAGCCATCCCTGTTTTTTGTTGTTGGCAAATCGGCCGTAAGTATGAATGAGTGCCGCAGGAATTGAAACCATTGCTAGGATTTCCAGCAGGTTACTAAAAGGGTTGGGATTTTCTAAGGGGTGAGCCGAGTTGATCCCGAAAAATCCGCCGCCGTTTTCTCCTAGTTGTTTGATGCTTTCAAAGTGAGCGACTGGGCCGCGAGCAATTACTTGAGTGCCGCCTTCTAAGGTAGTAGCAACTGCGGGGCCTGATAGGGTTTCCGGTACTCCAGAAATTAGCAAAAATAAGCCAATTATCAATGAAATGGGTAGCAGAATTCTGGTGATTGATTGAATTAAATCGATGTAAAAGTTACCTAACGGGCGCCCGGTAAGTCCCCGAATAAAGGCAATCCCTACTGCTAAGCCTGTGGCGGCTGAGGTAAACATTAGAAAACCAAGCGTTAATTGGGATAGATAACTATATGTTGTCTCGCCGGAGTAATGCTGTTGGTCGGTATTTGTGAGGAATGAAATAGTTGTGTGCAGCGCAGTATCCCAGGTTGGTGCACTTAAGCCGGTGGGATTTAAAGGCAGCAGTCCCTGAAGCATGAAAATTAAAAAAACAAATATGCCCATTGCTACATTGCTGTAGAGTAGCGATCGCGCATATTGCCAGCCTGTCATGGAATCTACAACACGGATGTTGCCTGCTTTATAGATGAGTTGTTCTACTGGTTTCATGGCGGAATCGAGGAAAGTTCGTTCTCCCATGTACACCCGCGCCATGTAATTGCCGAAGACGGGCGCGATCGCTATTAAAATGATTAGCGTTAATGCAATTTGACTTAATCCTTGCAGCATAACTTAGTTAAAAAATCCTCGTTGTTGAATAAATCCGCTTCACTCCTCGGAAAATGGCTTCGGAAGGAAGTCCACAAAACGGGGTGAGTTTTCTTTAAGGTTACTTCTAGTTCGCAGCCTATCGCCCGATTAATTGCTACTGCTAAAATACGATCTCCGCAGAAAATTGTTGGAATTTCGCTGGCTATAATTAATCGGTTTTCTCTTGTTAATCCCAAGCAATAGCAGTTATCGGGCAATTGTATGGCACTTAGTGCTATGCCGCAATAACTGCTGTTGAATTGGATCGGTACTTGAATGAGTTTTGGTTCTGCAAAGCTCATAAACGACTCCCGTAGGCCGCAAGGTTAGGTTTACTTTATATTGATTACTCTACAGAAGTTTGGGGTGTTTGATAATTAGTCTTAAGATATAAGTTACTGTTTAGGATTTATGATTATCTGCTATATACTTTTACTAATAGGCGAATGTTTAGATAATGTTTGAAATCTATACTTGCAGGTATAGATGCTGTGTAAACGCTGTTTTTTGCGCCACAATTGCGATCGATGCTTTAACAAACAGGATTTACGCACTCATATAGTTTGATGCGCTACAAGTAGCAGTAAGGCGCGCACTACGCGCCCTACATATAGAATACCTTCGTCCGGGACTGTCTAAGCTATGTTGAAATTGGCAGCACTGATCAAGCTGGCAGACACTCC
This sequence comes from Lyngbya sp. CCAP 1446/10, assembly GCF_026130175.1. Taxonomy (GTDB): domain Bacteria; phylum Cyanobacteriota; class Cyanobacteriia; order Cyanobacteriales; family Microcoleaceae; genus Microcoleus. Next base: position 12,283 of record NZ_JAIGNI010000086.1, read on the forward strand.
ATTGAGAGAGGCTAAAATTTGACCGGTTGCTGACAAACGGATGAAAGTTGAACTGTTTTCTTGAGTAATCGACAGTTGGGAAAAAGTGAGATTTTTGGCGAGTATTAGCAAATCTTTGCCATCCTCAAAATCCAAGATAGTATCGATGCCAGAATTGGTGGAAATCAAGAATTTATCATTGCCAGCACCTCCTGACAAAATATCACTTCCCAAACCGCCAGTCAGCAAATCATCACCATTTCCTCCGAACAAAAGGTCTGTGCCATCACCGCCATTCAAACTGTCATCACCGTTCTCTCCGAACAAAACATCATTACCGCTACCTCCCAGCAATGTATCGTTATCATTGCCACCATAAAGAGTGTCATTCCCAAGGCATCCGTCTAGCAAATCGTTATTTTGATTTCCATTTAAGAAATCATTGCCAGCACCTCCGCAGATACTATCATCTCCGAAGTTACCGTAAAGACTATCCTCACCTTCGCTGCCAAATATAATATCATTTCCCTTGCCCCCATAGCCGCGATCGTTACCTTCACCGCCGTCGATAAAATCAGCACCGACATTGCCAAAAATTAAGTCGTTATCTTCCTTGCCATTGATTGAATCATTGCCCCGATCGCCCAAAATGAGGTCTTCACCTTCACCGCCAACAATGATGTCATTATTTTTGCCACCAAACAGGGTATCATTTCCCCGATCGCCACTAATAAAATCATTTTGTTTGTTTCCGTAAAAAGTATCGTTGTTTTCGCCTCCGTATAAGTTGTCATTGCCGAAACCCGCATCGAATATGTTCGGATTTGAACTGCCGTAAAAAGCGTCATTATCGGGAGTACCAAACTGGATTTCACCGCTGCCATTGCTGGTGATAATATTTTCAGCTTCATTGGGTAAATCCCAATTTGGATATTTAATAGTATTGCAAATGCAATCACTTTCAGTTGAACTTGGTGTCGGAGTTGGAGTTGGCGCGGGCGTCGGAGTTTCCGATGGTGTGGGAATTGGTGTTGGTGTTGGCGCTGGTATTGGCGCAGGCGTTGGTGTTGGGGCTGGTGTTGGCGCTGGCGCTGGTGTTGGTGTTGGGGCTGGTGTTGGCGCTGGCGCTGGTGTTGGTGTTGGCGCTGGCGCTGGTATTGGCGCTGGTATTGGGGCTGGCGCTGGTGTTGGGGCTGGCGTTGGTGTTGGGGTTTCCGATGGCGTTGGTGTTGGGGTTTCCGATGGCGTTGGCGTTGGCGCTGGTGTTGGCGCTGGCGTTGGCGTTGGAGTTTCCGATGGTATTGGTGTCGGTGTGGGTGTCGGCGTTGGCACTGGCGATATTGGCGTCGGTGTCGGCGTTGGCGATATTGGCGTCGGTGCAGTGTAGTTAATAATAGTCGTGGTAGCGGTATCAGCGGTAATTATCGGTGTTACCGCTGCGATGCCTGTGGGATCTGACAGGGTGACGGTAATAGTTTCATCGGGTTCAACCGTGGTGTCGCCCAACACATCCAGAGTGATGGTTTTTGATGTTTCACCCGTCGCAAAATTAATCGTGCCAGTAGCAGTTTTTGCCCCAGAAGTACCGCCGATATTGTTATAATCGCTGCCGTTGGTAGCTGTTCCTGCGATCGCATATTTGACGCTACTTGCCCCGTTAGTGACGTTGCTGCGAGTTACAGTGAAAGTTAGAGGTTTTTTGCCGCTATTGCCTTCATCAAGGGTGGCAGCATTGGTGGCAATGTCATAAGCAACAGAAACTTGATCTGAAATAGTTAGTGTGGTTTGTTTTGTGGAACCCGCAATGCCACCGGTAATTGTGCCAAGGTTGAAAATTACGGTTTCTGGGTTTTCAGAGATATTGTCAGACTTGATAGTAACTGCAATATTTTTGGTGAGTGCGTCACCTGTTGCACCTGCGGGGAAAGTAATCGAAGTAGGGGAAAAGGTGTAGTCTGAATTTTCGGTGGCTGTGCTAGTGGGGTCGAGGAGAATTGGCACAACGACATCGTTTAAGGGAGTGCCACCGGTGATCTTGACGGGAATATTAACTACTGTGTCTGTTGTTCCTTCCACACTGTTGTAAGTGACCGCACCGAAATTAACTGTATTCGATGTATTCAGCAGAACCGAGACATTTTGACCGGAAGCCGTAGCTATATCCAACTTGCCGTCAGCATTAAAATCTCTCGCAACCGCAAAAGCAATATAATAAGCATCATTGTTCGGGGCATACGGGAGCGTAAAGTTGCTGAGAGTACCAAATTTACCCGTACCATCTCCTGACAAGACTGAAAGTTCCTTATTCGTGAAGCTAGGCGTGGCTAAATCGAATTTGCCATCGCCATTAAAATCCCCTGCAACCACAGATTCGGGACCAAAAGATAGAGAACGTCTGACACTAAAGTTGTTAGCAGTATCAAATTTACCCGTACCATCTCCCAAAAAGACTGAGACAGATTTATTGGTGTTGTTATTAGCCGCGATATCGAGTTTGCCGTCGCCATTAAAGTCGCCTGTGACAACAGTGCGATACTCAGTCCCAGGGGAGGTAAGGTTAACGGGGGAGTTAAAGTTGCCCTTACCATCTCCTAATAAAACGGAGATGTTATCAGTCAATGAATAGTTCGATGTGACTAAATCAAGTTTGCCGTCGCCGTTAAAGTCGGCTGTGTCAAGAGTAAACTTGCGTGTTTGTGTATTAATCTTAACGGCAGTGCCAAAGCTACCAGCACCATCTCCCAAAAATATTGAAATGAAGTTATCGAGATAAGGAGTTGTGGCTAAATCTAACTTGCCATCTCCATTAAAGTCACCGGCTACGATCGAAGCATGATCTATATTTTCACCGAAGTTGGTAGGATCACCAAAACTGCCAGTACCTGTCCCCAGCCGGATGGAAACGAAATTGCCGTTACCTTGTAAATCCTTACGATTCGCTACAGCTAAATCGAGTTTGCCGTCTTTATTAAAGTCGCCCACTGCAACGCCAGTGGGATTTTCCTTACCTGCTGGCTTAACTAAGCTGATAGGAGTAGCAAAGCTTCCCGTAGTACCCGTCCCCAATAATATGGAAATATCTTTTGGGAAGAAGCGATCCTGCTTACCTGTCACTACTAAGTCGAGGAAACCGTCACCATTAAGGTCGCCCGTATCAATGTCTCCAGCATTTGGTACACTATAGTTCCTGGCTTCACTGAAGGTTGCAAGGACGTGGCTATATGCTGCTAGAACTTCGGGCCGAAATGCTAAAGAGGCTGCTATTTTCCCGGTTGTCGTTTCCAGTTCCCAGTCGCCACCTTTTGCTGCACTGCCGGTGAGGTTTTTGGAGGCGGCAACGTTGGTATTTGTGAGTTGGGCGATGCGCTGGATGAATGCAACGGCACTTAATGCCACATTACAACCATAAATCAAAATGTCCGCGCCCAAACAAAAAGCATTCCGCCACTGCTGCAATTTCTCTGAATAAGCTTCCAGATTGTCTAAACTCAAGCTACTGCTACCCAGTTGCAAGCTTCCCGGAGTCCCGTGAGAAATGATGTGGATGCTCTCAATATTCGTGCGATGAGCTAAGATTTGAGTAATTTGATCTATCGCATCCCTTTTCCCGTGTAACACTACAACTTCGGTACCCGGTGTTACCCCGGCCATCAAACTTTGATAATCTGTAACTTGGCGATCGATAAAGGCGATCGCACTTCCTGAAACTTGACAATTAAAGTTTGGCATCACAGCACTTATTCCTGATTGAACTAGAGTTAAAAATTGTTGCATCAACCATAACAGTTGATTCCATAAAACTATGTAAATATTTAGCAAGTATCTATTGATACATAGTCCCTCGATCGAATCTATAGGTTTGTCCGCAGATCCGCCGGGTTGGTGTGGATATTGCGGCACAGTATTTACGGTGAATTATTGCGAATTTGGAGGTGAACCCATCCTAGAGCTTATTGAGAATGCTGCAAGATTTCAGCTCGATCGCACTTTCTACCGTATTTTTATTAAATCAGGTGGCTATTTGAGAACGTGAGTGAGTTATCATCGACTTCTCATCGACTTTTCATTAGACATCTCGCATAATTAGATCAGTCCTGGATGCACTCCGACAAAGAAACCGGGTTTTTTACCAAATCTGTCGGCTGCGACGAAGTATTGTCGTAAAAAAACCCGGTTTCTGGGCCCCGATGCCTAAATCCTATAGATTTTTGTCCAGATAGGCCAAGGCGTAACGCATTTTCTTAGATTTTGAGTAAATTAGATGTAGCAGGAGGCAGCAAGCCCTAAGTAATAAGCTCATCTTTTTCAGCAATCGATCGAGTCCGCCATCGCCTTGCCGATTGCTATATTATTTTTCTTTCTTTCTAATAAAAATCTTGAGAAACTTCTTAAAAATCCCCCAAAATTTACTACTTCAAGAGAAGTATTTGCGAGGAAGATGGTCGATCGCCATTTTGTTTGCTATTGTGATCGTGCTGGAATTTAGCACGCCGTCGGAGTATCTGTTTGGATACTTTTACACGGGGCCGATTATACTGGCAAATTCGCGCTTGAGTCGGTTGGGAAAGTTACAAATTACGCTGGTAGCGGTAGTTTTGACTCTGTTGAATGTGTTTATTCCTCCTGGAGAAACGATCGCCCTAGCAACTGTTGCAAATAGAGCGATCGCAATTATGGCTTTGGGAGTGACGGGATATTTGAGCGATCGCAATCAGCAGTACCAAGAAGCGATCGCGATCGCCAAAGCTCAGTTGCAGTCTCAGCAGCAGCTAGCCAGCATCCGAGAGGATTTTGTCTCTACTTTGACTCACGACTTGAAAACGCCGATGCTGGGGGCGATAGAAACAATTAAAGCTTTTGGATCAGCCAAATTTGGCGATGTTACTCCCAGTCAGCAAAAGGTTCTCGGAACAATGGCGCGATCGCACAAAATGTCGCTACAATTAGTAGAAACCCTGTTGGATGTTTACCGCAACGATACTGAAGGTTTGAAACTGCAACTTGCTCCTGTAAATTTAGTCGCTTTAGCAACAGAGGTAATCGCCACACTCGCAGATTTATCGGCGGCGCGCCGAGTTTATATTAGTACCAGTTACGGAGAGTCTGATTTCCGTCGCTCTTTGTGGGTAAACGGCGATACAGTCCAACTCCAGCGCGTTTTTGTTAATTTGCTAACAAACGCGCTCAACCATTCTCCACGAGGCGGCAAAGTAGAAATTGTGATGGCATCTCATTCAAATTATCAGGTAGTGAAAGTGATCGATAGCGGGTTGGGAATTACCGCAGGGGAACTCTCGCACCTATTCGAGCGTTTTTATCAAGGAAATAGCGATCGGCAAGCTAAAGGATCGGGATTGGGATTATACTTATCTCGCCAAATTATTGACGCCCACGGCGGTATAATTTGGGCAGAAAACAAATTGCCCCACGGTGCTTTGTTTGGATTCCGACTACCAGCAATCTCCGCCAATGAAACCTAATTCTCCCCTACGAATTCTCCTAGTTGAAGACGACGAACTGTTTCGGTTGGGACTGCAAACTCGATTGCAGCAGGAAAGTTGTTTGCAAATAATTGCCGAGGCGGAAGATGGCGAAACTGCGGTTGAATTGACTCAGGAATATTTGCCGGATGTGGTGGTTTTGGATGTAGGTTTGCCGGGAATTGGTGGCCTTGAAGCGTGCCGCCAAATTAAACAACAACATCCCGAAATTCCCGTTTTAATTTTAACATCCCATTCCCAAAAATCGTTAATTGAAAGGTTGATGGCTGCGGGAGCTCACGGATATTGTCTCAAGGGAATTGCGGCGGAAACTTTGGTTTTGGCAATTCGATCGGTAGCGTCGGGCGCTTCTTGGTGGGATAAGGGCGCAACTGCGGAAATTAGGGCAATTTTTACTCATGCTGAACCTGTGAAAGTCGGGGGGAAATCGGAAGTTTTAGACAATCCACTGACGAAGCGGGAACAGGAAATTTTGGCCTTAGTTGCTGGCGGGAAAAGCAATCAGGAGATTGCACAAATATTGTACATTGCTCCGGGGACTGTGCGGGTGCACGTTCACGCGATTTTGCAAAAGTTAGAAGTGCGCGATCGCACTCAAGCTGCTGTACTCGCTATTCAGAAGGGATTGGTAGCAAAAGAACTGTTAGGCGATCGATCTTAAGTCTGGTGGTTTATAATAATCGCAAAACCTTGATCGTTTGATATCGTTTCCGGTTGCATCGCTATTGTTCAAACAGTTAACATTCAACATCACCTGACGGTGCAACCTAAATTGATAAGCAGGGTAAGAGCATCTAATTTGGTATAAAATGTACTTGAAAAATTACTTCAGTCATGGTAATAGGCAGGTGAAAATATCTAGATTTAGTATGAGTTATACTTGTTGGTCAATAAGTTGGCCCGCC
>NZ_JAIGNI010000087.1 GCF_026130175.1 Lyngbya sp. CCAP 1446/10
GGTATTTATGTAAGTCTTTTAAGATAATTAAATTTTTGTTTGAGTTTTTCACAAACGAACATAAATTTGATTTCCCCAAAATCCATCAATACACCTATACATAGAAAATGATTTAGGATTGCTATATTAGTTTAAATCTAGATATATCTGTAGATTAAATTATTCAATTGTTAAATCTAAAATTGACAGTTCCAGCCCTTCAAATCAGTGGTAGAGTCAAATTTCAAATCTCAAATTGACATTTATATTCGCGATATTTATCTGTAAAATTAATTTTAAAATCTCAAATCTCAAATCAAAAAATCTCAAATCGGCAGACTTATGACTGACAAATTTGACGTATTGGTGATAGGTGCTGGCGCAGCCGGTTTGTACACGGCACTTTGCCTCCCAGAACATTTGCACGTGGGCTTGATTAATAAAAATATCCTGCCTGTTTCTGCCAGCGATTGGGCCCAAGGAGGGATTGCCGCGGCGATCGCCCCAGAAGATTCAGCAGCCCTGCACGTTCAGGATACACTGGCTGCGGGAGCAGGTCTTTGCGACTTAGAAGCCGTGCAATTTTTAGTAGAAGAAGCTTCTGCTTGCATCGACTCCCTCGTAAAAATGGGCGTTGCATTCGATCGCACCGGCCCAGAATTAGCCCTCACCCTAGAAGCCGCCCACTCCCGCCGCCGAGTCCTCCACTCCGCCGACACCACAGGAAAAGCCGTCGTCAGTACCCTGACAGCAAAAGTATTAAACCGCAAAAACATTCAACTCGTATCCCCAGCCTTTGCTTTGAGCCTGTGGCTAGACGAAACCGGGCGCTGTCAGGGCATTAGCTCGATTTGCGACTCCCGCGTCAAATGGTTGCGAGCTAGCGCCGTAGTGCTAGCGACAGGCGGTGGCGGACAGGTTTTTGCTCAAACAACCAACCCGTCGGTAAGTACCGGAGACGGGGTGGCGATTGCGTGGCGCGCCGGAGCACTGCTGCGAGATTTAGAATTTGTGCAGTTTCACCCGACGGCGCTAAGCAAAGAGGGCGCGCCGCGGTTTCTGATTAGCGAAGCGGTGCGGGGAGAAGGAGCTCATTTGGTTGACAGCAAGGGATATCGCTTTGCTTTTGACTCTCACCCCAGCGGGGAACTTGCACCTCGCGATGTTGTCAGCCGCGCTATTTTCCGCCATTTGCAGAAGACGGGGGAACCTCATGTTTGGCTGGATTTGCGCCCGATTGCGGTCGATCGACTGCGCTACAGGTTTCCGAATATTATTCAAGTGTGCGCCGATTGGGGAATTGATATTTTTACCGAACCGGTACCCGTCACGCCCGCCGCCCATTATTGGATGGGAGGGATTGTGGCTGACAAGTTAAACCAAACTTCGATTCCGGGTTTGTACGCGGTGGGAGAAACTGCGAGCACGGGGGTACACGGCGCTAATCGGTTGGCGAGCAATTCGCTGCTGGAATGTCTGGTTTTTGGCGCGCAGATGGGACTTTTGCAGCTAGAAGCTGGAAAGCCCAAGGCATTACCAGATGAGTCCGATGCAGGGGAAATCTGGGAAAAATCGATTTCTGCACAGGATATTGAGACGATCGACAAGTTGCGGGTAGAATTGCCGAGTTTGGTATGGCAAAGTGCGGGAATTTGTCGGGGCCAAAGGGATTTGGAAAGTGCGATCGTCCAAGTTGAGCTTTGGCGACAAGAATTTGCCTCTTTGCCTTTGAGTCAAACTTTGCTTAATTTGCAGCCCGGACAAGTCATTGATTTTTCGCCTGTTGATGCCCAAAATAGCTCGGTTTTGCGAAATTGGGGAGAACTTGGTAATTTATTGGATATTGGCTACTTAATTCTCAAAAGTGCTGCGTTTCGCACGGAAAGTCGGGGCGGTCACTACCGTGTGGATTATCCCCTGAGCGATCGAGATTGGTGCAGTCACACTTTAATTCACCAATCGAATTGGTACAAATCTGGGCGAATAGAAGATTAAAAAATTGGGTTCAGCGCGTCCCTGTACCGTCACTTTTGGGATTCCCGTTGGGGTCTGGTTCGTATTTTTTGGGGTTATTTGGAACTCTAGAGGTTTGGGCGACGGTCAAAACTGTGGAGGTCGATGGCGTCGGGCCCTCGCCCCTGCTACGGTCTTTTGTGGAGTTACTGGTTGAGTTACTAGCCAGTGTAGCGGCATTTGCGATGCCGATCGTACTCACTTGCAGACAGACAGCCAGAGTTGCCGTTGTGGTGAACCCAATCAAAGTACGCATAGTGTTCATAGTCTTATCCAAATCATTGAAGTAGATGCACGCCTGTAAAAACTATTATATCTATCAATTTCCGTAGTTCCACTGATATCTTTACATTTACTTTAAATAATTTTCGTAAATATACGTAAAGTTTTATAAATCAACCCTTTCTGGCGATTTTAATTTTGTCTCCGGTCTCCTAGCAATTGCGATTTGCGATTTGCGATTTGCAATGAAATCACTTACTACATAAGGGTTTCGGACACGGGTATGCCGTTGCATTCTTTTTTTTAACTCACCTCATATTTTGTAATGTTTTTTAATATTTAGATGACACGGCAATTTGCTCTCATAAATTTGATATTTTTTGTAAATCTATCTAATGACTGATGACTAATGACTGATGACTAATAACTAATAACTGATGACTGATGACCGATGACTGATGACTTAAAAAAATTGATATTGATTTTTCCCGCCTTCCTTAGCGCGATACATCGCAGCATCAGCATTCTTGACTAAAATATCTGACTCTTGACCGTCAATTGGATACAAACTAATCCCAATACTTGTAGTTACAGAAACTGTATATTCTTCTAAAATAAAAGGCTGCATGATGGCGTAGCAAATTTTTTTAGCTACTTTCTCCGCTTCGTAGCTACCAGGAATTGCGGGCAGAATGACTGTGAACTCGTCGCCGCCCAACCGCGAGATAATATCGCTGCCGCGCAAGCATTGTTTGAGCCGACTGGCAACTGCTTTTAAGAGCAAATCGCCCACATTGTGTCCGAGAGTGTCGTTGATTGACTTAAATCCATCTAAATCTAAAAACAGTAAAGCTAGCAATTCCTGATTGCTGGAGGCTCTTTCTAAAGCCTGATGCAAGGATTCGTAAAACATTTTGCGGTTGGGCAAACCGGTGAGAGCATCATGATAAGCTTGGTGGCTGAGTTCAGCATTTTTTTGTTTTAGGGCATCTTCTCGGAGCTGGCGCTCGGTAATATCTCTGATCACTCCGACTAAAAATAGGTTCCCCGCAGCATCTTTGTGCAGGGATCTTTTTGTCGAAATCAGATGCGTAACTCCGTGAGCGTCGGTAAAATATTCTTCATTTTCTCGCGGCTGGTGAGTTTGCAATACTAATTCGTCTTCCTGCCAAAATATATCGGCTTCGGCTTGGGGAAATAAGTCGTAATCTGTGCGATGGGTTAAAATTTCCCAAGGATAGCCGATAAACTGACAATATGCCTGATTCAACACAACCCAGCGGTGATTTATATCTTTGACAAAAATCGGGTCTGGAATTGTATCGATTAGCGATTGTAAAAATTCTTTAGAGCGTTTTAGTTCTTCTTGTAAGTGAGCCAGATAAGCCACAACTGCGCAGCTAGAACCCAAAAGACTGAGGATTGCAGGAATTAACGGCAGCCACCAACCGGCTAAAAAAGCTAAGTATAAACTGGCACTGAGACCGAGACAGATACTTGATAAACACCAAACCGATCGCCCGATCGATCCCAACTTCCAGCTCACACAGGCTCCCGCCCAAGACCAGAGTAAAATCCACAACAACTCCGCAGCCTCATGCCAGACTTTGATACCCCCGCGCCCGTCGAGGGCCGCACTCAAAATTTGGCTCAAAAAATGAGCCTGAAGCTCAACTCCCGGTATTAGCTGGGGAGGAGCAAACAAACCGGAGCTATAAGCATTTTGGTTAAAATCTTTGAGGCTGGGGGCAGTTGAACCGATCAAGACAGCGCGCGATCGCACAAAATCCGCCGGAACTTTGCCAGAAAGCACGTCGCTCATCGACACAATGCGAAAACTGCCGATCGGCCCACGGAGGTTGGCGAGAATTTGATAGCCACGGCTGTCCGATCGCACGTAAGCACCATCATTCGGTTCAAAACGCCGAAAGACCCCCCGGCCTAACTGCAAGTATTTAGGATTGACGTTTGCTGCTGGTTCAGGGGAAATTCCTTCAGTTTCGAGGTAACTCAAAGCCAATCTGAGCGCGAAACTTTCATGAGTTTTGCCGTCTCCGGGCCAAGAGTAGAGCAAAGCTCGGCGCACTTTACCGTCAGCATCAATGACAACGTTGTTGAAACCGATGCGCGAGAGCTTGTCAAGTACCGAAGGCGGGCGAACTCCCAACCTCGTTTCGTCTGGCATCAACTCAATCCCGATTAAGTTGGGAATAGTTTTAAAAGTTTTGAGCAATTCGGCATTACCCGGTTGAGTCGGCAAATCTCGGTAAATGTCGAGGCCGATCGCCCGCGGCTTGCCAGCGTGAAGTTTTTGCAGCAATTGGGCCAACACAGCATCCGACATTGGGTAGCCGTATTTTTGCAAGTCAGCTTCGTTAATTTCGACAATGGTGATGCGCGAGTCCATTGGTTCGGGGGGCCGCCAGCGTACAAAGCGATCGAAAGCAGTCCATTCCCACACCTGCAAAAATCCGAACCAGCGCATGACAATCACCGTACCGCCAACGGCACTCGCAGTAATCAATACTCGGCGTTCTCGATTAAGCCATTTTTTGATGGTTTTTAGCATATTTTTGGGAGTTTTGACCTCGCTCTTCGAGCATCTAAGCTACTACTACATATAGCTTTTATATCTTTTGGGCGATCGGCTCAGTCGATTCGGGCAAAATATCTCATTTGACAAGAGACTTGAGTTGCCTAAGTCTTTTATCGCACTTTGCAACCGCAGATGTCAGGCAGATATACACAGATAAACGCAGATAATTGTAGAAATTGAAAGCGAATTAATGCAATGCAAGTCTAATGAGCCTGGAAGCAGAAATCTGGTTTTTTGAGTTTTTTGCAAAATTTCTAGTATTTCTAGTATTTATAAAATTTATAACAAAGCTTGCTACAACAAAAATGTTGGGCAGTGAAATTTTGGTTTTTTTCCGGGTTTTTGAATATATATAGTGCGGTTCTATTAGATTGTCGGTCTTTCTTGAAGATGGTCGATTTATCTGCACTTTACGGAAATCTGTTGCATGAAGCTATGATAATTGGGATGATTTTTCGACATAATACTAGATAGAACACTTTAAAATTTGCTCGTTACCAGGCTCTGCATGGTAATGCAGATCCGGAGGATCTGCCTCCTTTGATCTCGCAACTTACAGGAGAGAGAACTGTAGAAAGTGCTTAATTTATTAAGTTGTCGAGCCTTATTTTAAAATTTTACCTAACTAATTTTTAAGATGTTTTTATGAATTATAGATGCGAGATTTTTGAATAATTTTACAGCAGCCGACAAAGATTAGACCTCTTGCACTCATTCGCAGACCAGATAAAATTATCTGCGTCTATCGGTGTTTATTAGCTTGAAATCTGCGGTTTACCCATCAATCAAATATTTATGCAAGAGGTCTATTAGCTAAGTTAAAAAGCAGGATTTTTCCTGTCCCAAAAAATCTCGAATCTCAAGTTTCAAACTTGGCTGTCAGTTTTGAAAGTTGCGCGGGCCGGTGTAACCGGATAAATCAGCGAGTTTATCCAAAGTTTGCGTCCCCGAATAAAACTGACCTTTAATCTCCCAAGTCGGGAAACCTTTAACATTTGCAGCAGCAGCTTGGCAAATTTCAGCGCGGGAATTTTGTCCTCTGGGATCGCATTCAAAATAATCAATTATTTTGGCTGCTTCTTTCCCAAACAGCATTTTTTGATCGTGACAGTGGGGACACCAGTAAGCGCCGTATTCTTTAGTGCCGATTTCTCGGAGGTGGCGGGCTAAAGCAATTTCTGCCGGGCCGGAGGTTGTGGTGACGGCAGGGGGTAGAATTCCGGGGGTAGAAGAAACAAAAGGAGCAGGTGAGTTGACGCTGTTATAAAGTCCCAATGCGCCGATCGAACTTACCATCGCCACCAAAATGCCTGTAAACACCAACTGTCCGATATCTTCCCACTCGCGGCCGACGAGCACCAGCACAAACAGCGATAGCGCAAATACGGCGGAACTGATGCAGTAAATACACAGATCCTTAATTTCAAAAGCCATCAAATACATCAAATAGCTGCTGAGAATTACCATCGCAGCGGTGATGATAAATAGCGCTTGCCAAGTTCTGTTTTCTAGTTGAGAGTGCAGTCCTTTGTTGGTGTCTGGATTGACGGCTTTGGGAGCTAATGCCAAAATTGCGATGCTCAGGTAAGCCAGACAACCTAATAAACTTAAAGGCACTGTGCCAAAAACTGTAGCGTAGGGACTATTGAGAACTTTGTCGCAGCCGCTGGTGGGACAAATGACTGAGCCTGTCGTGAATTTAGCGATCGTCAGATAAGCTGTTTCTACAACGCCGATGGCTGCGATCGCTGCGATCACAGTCCTAGACCAGCGATGAATCCAAGGGGTTGAACGTCGGCGAATCATTTTTTTGATTGGGTAATTGTTGATTGTTGACTGTTGACTGTTGACTGTTGACTGTTGACTAATGACTGATGACAACTGCCAACTGCCAACTGCCAACTGACTACTGACAACTGACTACTGCCAACAGTCAACAATTCCCATTTTACGTTTTACTTCTGACTTTGCCCGGTTCCGGTGTTAGCCCTCTCGAACCATTAGCGTTTTTGTTTTCTTGTTCGAGCTCTTTCTGGGACAAGCTGCGACGGGCGGCTTCTACAAACTGACTGACGCGGATCGGATCGATCGGCTGTTCGATGCGGCCGTTTCGCTTCAGCGAGCTCGACACAATTACTCCGTCTGCAGCCTGCATGAGGGTGGAAATGTTTTCCCACGATGCACCGCTACCGATGAAAACAGGAGTTTCCCCCGCTGCTGCACTCGCGAGTTCTAAGTCTTCGAGATTGGGAGGGCTGCCGGTTGTCCAGCCGGAAAGAATTACGGCATCGGCTAAGGCGCGCCCGATCGTCTCTTGGACGGCTGTGGTCAAGTTGGGGCTGCCCAGGGGACGCCCGTGCTTGACTAACACGTCTGCGAATATTTTGACATCGCTGCCCAATTCCCGGCGGTAGCGCAGTAACTGGTGTGCTTGTCCTTCAATTAAGCCTTGGTCGGTAGCCATGATGCCGTTGAGGACGTTGACGCGGATGAATTGGGCTCCTGTGCAGGAGGCGATGGCGATCGCGCTGTGGGCATCGTTTCGCAGTACGTTAACGCCGATCGGCAGCGTCACAAGATTGGTTAGCCTCTCGACTACCAGAGTCATGGCACTTACCACAGCCGGATCTACGCAGTCTTTGGCAAAAGGAGCGTCGAAAAAGTTCTCGACTATGATACCGTTTGCGCCGCCAGAAGCCAGCGCAGTAGCCTCTTGCTCGGCTCTTCCGATAATCGCTTTGAGGTTCCCGCCCCAGCGAGGAGAAGTTGGCAAAGGCTGTAAATGTACGACACCGATTATGGGATTCGGCGTTTTGAATATTTGTTTTAAGTCCACGGATTTTCCTGAAACCACCAAGTTCACTGACGGCTGACGGCGGATTTTGACGGTATATTCTAGAATTCTATATCCACGCGGGCTATTCCGATGACTCAATCGCGCAGGGACTGTCGTTCAGTTGACAGTTGACAGTTAACAGTTGACAGATGAGGGCGACCTCTACCGGAAGTCCGAGGATTGGAGTAATGAATAGTCTGATTTTAATTTCTCCCTATAAGGGTTCCGGCTTTCAACCAATTCTTTCTGGTACAAGCCCGAATTTAGCAGCAGTTTTTTGTTTTCGTTCGAGGTTAATAGTTGAAAGTTGTTCTGATCATTTTCGCCCTCACCTGCGGATTGTGGGCAGCCATCGAAGTGCTGCTGCGGGTGTTGCTGGGTTTTGGCAATCCCTTGATTTACATTGCTGATGCCGAGTGTGGCTATTTGTTGGCGCCCAACCAGAGGGTGCGCCGCTTGGGAAACCGGATTGAGATTAACGAGTATTCGATGCGTACTGGAGCGATCACCCCAAGTCCCGCTGCGGAAACTCTGCGCGTCTTGCTGTTGGGTGATTCTGTCGCCAACGGCGGTTGGTGGACACATCAGACAGATACGATCTCGGAAATTATGGCTCGGCTGTTGAGGCTGCAACTACAGCATCTGGCGAGCGATCCACAATTAGGTTCACAAGTCAACTATTCAAATTTTGAAGTTCTCAACGCCTCAGCCAATTCTTGGGGGCCGAGAAATCAACTTGCTTATGCCAAGCGGTTTGGTGTTTTTGGGGCAAAGGCTTTGGTGTTGCTGCTGAATACGGACGATTTATTTGCATCGGCTCCCTGTGCTCTGGTTGTAGGGCGCGATCGATCTTATCCCGATCGCCAACCTCGATCGGCGACACTAGAGTTATTGAGCCGCTACTTTCTATCAGCAGTGCCGGTTCGCCAATTAGCAGCACCATCCGCTGAAAGCGATGTAGTCGGCTGCAACTTAGAAGCTATTCGCCAAATCCAGACAATAGCTGTATCCGCTAACGTCGAGTTTTTGCTAGCGGTAACGCCCAAGCGCCATGAATTCGGCGAGGGCTCTCGCGACTGGGAAGTCAAGGCTAGAGAGCGTCTCGCCGAACTCGTCGAACGTGAGAAAATTACTTACATAGATTTTCTTCCCATTTTCAATTCAGAGGCCCAACTTCCAACTTTGTATCGAGACAGCATTCACCTCAGTCCTCTAGGAAATCAGCTAGTTAGCAAAACGATCAGTAGTCAAATAGTCGCTCTTTTTTTGTATAAATCGTGACTTCACCCAAAAACGGATGCAAGTCCCGGCTTAGGTTGTGGAATTCAAAAAATTTAAACTTGAGTTCAAGTCCGCAGATTCATCTGTGGAGTCAAGCTAAAATCTCAAACCTCAAATCGACTCACATCGCATCCGGTTGCGCGGTAACAGTTACCTTTTCAACGAACAACAAACCAAAACTGTAAAAGCACCCGGAAACGACACAATTTTTCTCGATTTAGCTAACTTGCAAAGTAGACTCTAGCTCTTTGGGATACCAAGCTTGACCATCGAGAGCCATTTGCTCGATCGAACTTGCAAGCCGAAGAGCTTTGAGAGCTTGTTCTCCTCCCACAGAAGGCTGATTTCCACCCCGCACGCAATTAATAAAATGCTCCAATTCCGCGTGGAGCGGTTCAATATTGCTGGTGTAAACTTTCTCGATCAACCCATCTTGACGGTAAAGCACCTGACCGTAATCTGTCACGTAATTGGCGGTTGTTTGTCGGTGAATCAAGATTTCGTTGTTGAGAAAATCTGCCTCTGTCAAAGAATTCTTGCAGTGAGCGGCGATTGAACGGAGTTTGCGGTGTGTCACCTTGCTTGCTGTCAGGGTGGCCACAATGCCGTTAGCAAAGTTCAGCGTCGCTGTCACGTAGTCTAAATAACCTGAATCTGAGGCCCTGCTGCCGCTGGCTGTCAGCTTCACCACATGGGAATCTGCCAATTCCAGGAGCAAGTCGATGTCGTGGATCATTAAATCCAAAACTACCGATACGTCGTTTGCCCGATCGGAATATGGACTCATCCGGTGAGCTTCCAATGCCAGTAGCTCTTCAGTTTTCAGCACTTTGCCGAGTTCCTGAAAAGCTGGATTGAAGCGCTCGATGTGACCCACCTGCAAAATCCGGTGGGCTTCAGCAGCCGCATTGACCAAAGATTCGGCTTCAGCAATGCTAGCTGCGATCGGCTTTTCAATTAAAACGTGAACTCCCGCTTGGAGACAAGACATCCCCACAGCGTGGTGCAGGCGAGTTGGAACGGCGACGCAAACTGCATCTACGTGGGCGAGCAAATCTCGGTAGTCTTCAAAGAAGCGAACCCGGTATTTGCTTGCTACATCAATTCCCCGCTCTACATTTATATCTGAAACACCCACGAGTTCGATATCTTTTAGCAAGCTCAGAACTCGCGTGTGGTGCTGGCCCATATTGCCAACCCCAACTACCCCAATACGGAGGGGTTCAGGTTGACTGCGCTGGCCGAAAACATTTCCGTATCCCAATGACATCCTATCTAGCACTCCTGGATTCTCCTCCACCACAGGAATCAAGCCCGTTGGCTTCCCTAAGCTACTCACAGCCATCCAGATAGTACCACAGTCAAACTATTTGTGAAGAATTTCTAAGTTGGGCTGGGATTCTGGCCGTCAGCAATTACGCAGGCCCTACTCATGCACGAGAGCTGAATATTGCGGTATTTTTATTGGAAATTACGTATTGACAAATAAAGCTGAGTATGCTGCGGTCGATCGCCCGCAGCATCAAAACAACACAAACCAGGCGGCATATTTTTGCGGGACGGTCAAAAAATATCTGCTTTCTGCCCAAAAGTAATCGTTAAAAAGTAATTTGAACGTACAAAAATTTATGTTAAGAATAAGCTGAGTTACGGGCGATCGGTATCTAGAATTGAAAGTACACTTACGTAAAAGCTGATGAGGCCGACTATGAGTCAGAAACAAAGGCAGAAATTGGGAAGTGCGATCGCCAGCACAATTTTAAGTTTTGCAGCCGTGTCAGTGGCAGGAGTTGACCAAGCACAAGCCGCCGTCCTCACCTATAATTTTGAAGTAGAAGAGGGTGCAGGTAGTGGTTTTTTTAAGTTGAGTAATTCCTCACTGACAGGAATAGGATCTGAACAAATAACA
The DNA here is from genome assembly GCF_026130175.1 of Lyngbya sp. CCAP 1446/10. Classification (GTDB taxonomy): domain Bacteria; phylum Cyanobacteriota; class Cyanobacteriia; order Cyanobacteriales; family Microcoleaceae; genus Microcoleus. Next base: position 10,837 of record NZ_JAIGNI010000087.1, read on the forward strand.
GTTGGTGAGGGAAGATTTAACACTTTTGCCACGGCCTCTGCCTCTAAAAACTACTACGATTTAGCAGGGGCGATAGCTTTATTTTTTCAAGGGGATTTTCGCGGACTGCAAACAGGCGGAGGCGACACAGAGATTAGAGAAATTGACCTTCCCGACGTACCAGGAGGGCCTTTTTACGTCAAATATGACAGCAGGGCATTTTGGTCTATGGCTACCAACGGGGTGAGCAGTCCTGATAGGTGGACATCTTATTTCTCGGGGTATCGTGAGACACTAATTAGCAACAGGGAGGGTCATCTTGCTATAGACGGACGTAGAATTATCAACGATGCGAAGGTTTCTTACACTCTAGTGGATACCGCAGCCGAACCAGTTCCCGAACCAATTACGGCGGCAGGAACAGCTTTAGCTTTAGCAGGTTTAAGCTGGTTAAAACATAAGAAAAAAATGGCGGTTTGAGGCGCGATTTCTGTCAGCAATTCAGCAGTCAGGAGTCACTTTTCCGAAAATATTCGAGTTGCGAAATTTTGCTCCCGATTCGGAGACAGAGCTCTGGCTTTCAAAATCGCAGCTACCAAAAACGCATAGGACAAAACTCCCACTAAGGCCAGCAAAAGTACGCTGACTGCTCCCGACGCATTCCACAATGCGTGAAGTGCGGAGGCGCTAAAATAACCTACGCCCAAAATTTGCCAGCGCTTCCTGGGTTTGAGGGCGCTCAAACCGATAAAATATCCCAAATAACCGCTGTAAGCCATGTGTCCGGCGGCGGAACCTAAAATTCGGGGAATTAGCAATTGCAATCCTACTAATTGTCCGGCTTCTGGGCCTGCTTGCAGGGTGATATTTTGGATGATATTGGGAACGTACTGGCCGAGAGTTTCTAGTAGTGTAAAGCCGACTGCTGAGGCACTTCCTAACAGAATTCCGTCTAATGGTTCCCAAACGCCGATGCGATCGCGCCACGGATTTTTTAGTAAATTTCCCAGCAGCATCGCTCCCAAAACTGGCAGGGCTTTCAGTAATTCTTCCATCAGACCCGCCCCGAAGAACATTCTGATTAAAAAAGGTAAAAAACTGATTTGTTCGCCTTCTGCGGGCAAACGACCGGGCAAAATTTCTCTAAATACTAATATAAATCCAATCAATAAGGGGCTGCGCAATATCAGGACTGTTGCTAAAGCGGTACCGAGCAATACCCACCAAGGTTTGTGTTTGCCGCACAGTTGATAGATGAAGTAGTAAGCTGCACTGGCGAGGTAGGCTGACAGCAGGAAGTTGAAGGCTGCGGAATTTCCGACGGCGAGAAACATGGACACGACAAAAAGAACTGTCGCAATACCTGGATATAAGTATGCTTTTTGGCTTAATTGTTTTCCCGTGGAGGCGATCGGGAATAATTGAGTTAAAGTTAGAGCGTCCTTTTCGGGTGGATCAAAATTACCGACTTGGGCCTGGGAGAATCCGGGTTTATTTTGGTGAGGGGTTGCGGAAGATTCAAATATGAATTCAGGGCCGTCTTCACCGAGACTGATGCGATCGCCTGTTTGTAGAGTTTGGCAGCCTTCCAGCTTTTGACCGTTGATATAAGTTCCGTTAGCGCTGTTGAGGTCGCAAATTTGCCATCTCGTCCAATTACCCTGAGTCAGGGGACGGACTGCGGCGTGGCGGCGGGAAACCATGCCGTGGGCGATCGACTCTAAAGCTATTTGACAAGTGCGATCGCGTCCGATCGCCACTTCCCCATATTCAGAAAGTGGGTACTTGGACGCTGGCCCGGACGCAGCGCCTTGGGCGGGCACTTGTCGCAGAAATCCGATTTCATTAGTCATTAGTTATTAGTCATTAGTCATTAGTCATTGGTCATTAGTTATTAGTTATTAGTCATTAGTCATTAGTTATTAGTTATTAGTTATTAGCTGTTAGCTGATGTTATTGATCTGCTGTCTTGACAACACAGTTATTAGTCATTTGTTCGCTGTTATGTGATGTTATTTATCCGCAATCTTGATTCGACAGTTATGAGATTTTAGATTCTGAATAATGATTCATGACTAATAACTAATAACTCATAACTCATAACTCATAACTCATAACTCATAACTCATAACTCATAACTCATAACTCATAACCAATGACCAATGACCAATGACCAATGACCAATGACCAATGACCAATGACTAATGATTATAGATTTGCTCTGGCATCCTGAACGGCTGCATAGAAAAATATGCCTGTGAGCGGTATGCTGAGGGCGAGAATGATGCCTGTGACTAAATTGCCGAGTTGAGCGTTTCCCGAAGATAGCTCAAAGATTGAGCCGACTGCGGCGATCGCAGTGATGCAACAAAGAGCTAACAATAAACCACTTTTCGGAGTTCCTGCCATCATACTGATTTTACTGCCTTGGGCGAAAATTTGTTCTTGACTAATTCTTCATTCAGTGCCAGCTTGTTGTCTACTCTGTCTACAAACAGCACTCCGTTGAGATGATCCATTTCGTGCTGAATTACTCTCGACAGTAACTCAGTTGCTTTCAGGGTTTGCGGGCGGCCGAATTCGTCGCGATATGACACTTCAATGACTTCTGGGCGTTTGACATCAAAATAGACTCCCGGAATGCTCAAACACCCTTCTTGCAAGATGCAGATATCGCCACTGCTACTTTTGATGGTGGGGTTGATCAAAACCATTGGCGGTGTGGCCAGATTTTCTGGGTCGCAGTCGATCACGATTACTTGTTTGTTGACTCCGACTTGGGGGGCTGCCAAACCGATGCCGTCGGCACTGTACATGGTTTGCAGCATTTCTCGGACTAACTGCCGAATTTCTGCATCGACGCTGTTAACGCGCTTTGCTGGCTGCCGCAGGACGCGATCGCCTAAAGTGTGTATTGTTAGAGGCGGTTTTTCTAACTTTTTCTTTTCCACCAAAACCTGAACCGTCATAAAACCTCGCGGATGTTTGGAAACCCCCCAACAAAAGCTGCTGGGGATAAAATTGGAACCAATACTATTATTTTCAATATTAGTCTAATTTCAGGTAGCCATGACTGGAAAAACACCAAACCAACGGCCTGTTATTTCTCTGGGGCTTTCGCCCGCTGATTTGGCGGTAGAGCTCGCGGGGGCGATCGCCATTTTAGTGTCGATTTTGCTGATTGTACAATTTTGGGCGGTTTTGCCCGATCGAATTCCGATTCACTTCGGCTTGGGGGGACAGCCTGATGCTTTGGGCGACAAGGTGATGATTTGGATGCTACCAGCAGTGGCTGCTATTATTTTTGTGGTTTTAACTGCGGTATCGCGCTATCCGCATACTTTTAACTATCCGGTACGGATTACTGAGCCAAATGCGCGCCGCCAATATCTCTTGGGGCGAAGCCTTTTAGTTTGGCTGAAGGCGGAGATTTGCTGGCTGTTTGCTTTTATAGTGCGGCAGCAAATTCTTGTGGCTTTGGGCAATGCTCAAAGGTTTAGTATAGAGTTGGTTTTTGGGATAATTTTTTTGATATTTGCGACGGTTGGCGTGTATTTTGTGAGAGCTTATTTGGCTCGCTAGATGTAGGTGAAAAACTTTCATATAAATCGTCAAAAGCGTTTTTTATAAGTGCGAGCCTCTCGCTCGCTTACACATAGCGAGCGAGAGGCTCGCACTCCCTGTAAATGCTCTCACAGAGATGCTCCCAACCTTTGGCTAAGCCATGAGATATGTTTGTTGATTGTTCATCGGCAATACTCGCAACCGTCGATTTTTCAAATCTGGTTCTAAGCCTAGTTCTTCCATTGGAGTCACGCCCAGCAAAACAGCGGAAACGCCTTGGGGCAATTCTAAACAATCAAATCTGCCTTCTCTACCTTCTACAATAATTTGAGCGCCTGCAAAAATCCGACCTTTTTTGATGCCAGCCGATGTTTCTACATCTCTTTCTCCTACTTGTCTTAAACCAAGTTGGCTAATAATATGAGCTGGCAAAGAAAGCAGAGTTGCTCCGGTATCGACAAGAACGTTGTCGCTCACCGCAGAACGAACTTCATCGGTAGAAATGAATCCCCGTTCGGCCATAACTAGATCGATGAAATTCGTGACGGTGATTGTAGTAATTACTTGACCCATTTGTTTTCCTTGAAGATTAGGGAGTACCAGGGTCATGTTATTTTACCTCTTTGAGTGTAATTACTGGATATTTCTATTGTAATGCTATCTAGAATCGTGCTTCATTGGTTAAAATCGTTTTAGCGATCGCCCAAAATTAGAATTTGCCTCAACGCATGACACCAGAACAAAACTCTTCTCAACCCAATCCTCCCGATTCCAACGTGACTGTAGAAAGTCCTAACGGTGCGAGTCCTGCTGTCCCACCAGAATCAGCAACAATCGTTGCTACTGCTGAACCGACAAAACCGCTGCCTCCGCGTCCAACAAGCCCAAGGGTTTTTGCGCCGTTGCAGCCACCACAAACGAATGCTGAGATGTCGGGATCGCTGTTGATATTGGGATCGATCGCAGCAATGATTATAGGGCTAGCCATCGACATCGTGTGGCTCGGTTTGTTGGGTGCGATTTTGGCGATCGCGATCGCCCTGCGGATCATGTGGCCCAATTGGGGCAAAATCTGGACGCAGGTAATCCCTCCGACTTGGCGCACCCTGATCGTCTCTAGCTTTGGGCTGTTGGCGGGAACAGTTGGCTTGCTGATACTCAGCGGGGCTAACGGTGAACTGGGAAGCCGCAATATCAAGATTAACTGGGATGCGGTGGGAGCAGTAGGCGAAGTCATCGGCGCTTTGGGTCAAATTTTGATCGCGATTTTGGGCGTTTACGTGGCTTGGCGGCAGTACGTAATCTCGAAGGATTTGACGATTCAGCAAAATCGCATTACGCAGCAGCAAACTATTGATGCTTATTTTCAAGGGGTTTCTGATTTAGCCCTTGATGAACAAGGGTTTTTGGAAGATTGGCCACAGGAAAGGGCGATCGCCGAAGGCCGCACCGCTGCGATTATGAGCAGTGTGGATGCTGAAGGTAAGGCTAAAATTCTGCGGTTTTTGTCGCAGTCGAGACTGGTTACTCCTCTGAAGCGCGATCGGCTTTTAGGCCGCCCCATCCTTGACGGCGACGGCGGCTACGCTGAAGATAGAGATTACGGTATCCGCGTTATCGATCTGAATGTCATGTTAGCGGGTGCTGACATGGCTGGCACCGATTTGCGGTGGACGGAGTTGAGTGAAGCCAACCTCGTCCGGGCGAATCTCAGCAAGTGCGATTTAGTCAAAGCAAACCTCTCCCGCGCTATCCTGTACGACGCGAATCTCACTCGCGCTGACATGAGAGCAGCGATATTATTCTACGGCTCGGTCGAAACTGCTTCTCCCCGCAGCCGCACGGAATTTCCCAACTATCAAACGGGTGAACATACCGGCGCTGTGGTTGAACGTGCAGATTTTACCGCTGTCAAGCGACTGTCGGACGAGCAACGACACTACTGTTGCTCTTGGTGTGGCTCGAAGTCGAGAGAGACTATTCCCGGCGGCTGCGAAGGGATTCCCAATAAGCTCGGACGTTAAAATTAGCAGTACCGCTGTACTTACGTATATATTTGACGATCGCGAGCGCAGCGGACTATGGTGTAATTTTCAATCAACAGTTTTGCGCTGTTTTAGCCATGAGCAATACTGATTTACCGCTGGTTTATTCGTGGTCAATTTTGGGTTTTGTGAATGGCTTTCTTCCCAAAAGTGTGTGGGAGTTGTTCTCCCATTGGGACGGCAAATGGTACACCCAAATCGCTACTCTAGGCTACAGCTACGCCGATGACGGACAACAGCATTCTGTTGCATTCTATCCGCTGTTTCCCTTGCTACTTCGGGGGATGATGACCCTCGGAATGCGAGCCAACGCAGCAGGGGTATTAATCAACTCTTTTGCATTTTTGGGTGCATTAGTGATAGTCTACTTTTGGGTATAACAGCGATACGATATTTCCCACGCTGCCTGAAAAAAGTCTCTTTCGCACAGCATAGCGTAGCGATAGGTTGCTTCTAATTCCGGGTAGAAGTTCAGGGGCTGACAGGTGTAGGTTTTTTACGAGGGGGTAGTATAAAATCAATTAAACCAGGCGAAAATAAGGGTGATTCAACGAAACACGTGGCTGCGGGAAAAACCTCAATGCTGAAAAATAAGCATCTCAAGGATTGGTCATGTATTGTCTCCAAACAAATGGCTCACCTGTCAATACCTCAAGCGATTGGGTTAGCGACTTGGAGTTTTGGCGTAGTGATGACCAAATCCAGCAGTTTAACCCAAGTTTCGCAGTTGAGCGCTGACATTAACGAAGAAAAGCCGAATACAGTCCGTCAGCGATTAAAAGAATGGTATCAAGAAGCCCCAGCTAAAAAAGGACAAAAGCGTCGTGATTTCGATGTGAGTAGTTGTTTTGCTCCATTACTGTTGTGGGTGCTAAGTTTACTGCCAAAAAATGTTGAGGACATTGCCTTGGCATTGGATGCCACTAGCATCGGGGATAAATTTACAGTTCTGTCGATGAACATCTTATTGGGTGGGTCGGGAATTCCTATAGCTTGGTGTATTGTCAGAGCCACAGAGCCCGGAAGTTGGAAACCTCATTGGCAAAAACTGATTTCTCGGGTTCAAGGTGTGATTCCCACTAACTTTAGGGTGATCGTTGCGGCTGACCGAGGATTGTATGCTGATTGGCTTTATCAATTTATTGAAAGTGTTGGCTGGCATCCATTTCTGGCTCTTCCGTACTTAGGAATGAAAATTTAATAACTTTAGCGTTGGTTAAATAGTCGGCACTGCACGATAATTCCATTTTGGTAGATATTCATCAAAAATAATTTTCATTGTTTCTTTAAATCCATTAGCTACTTTTCGACCAGTTTCATAAATTTTATCAATCACATTTACTACGACAGAAAGCCCGGTTTTAGTATGCGTTTTTGCCATGAGTTTTTTCACTAACTCAAGAGAAGTAAAAATCACTCCTTGACAGGCTCTAGTTACGTGAGGAAACAAACGATGTTCGGCTCTTCTGTACTTGTTGTGCTAAAATGTTAGTTAAGTGTTGATAAAGATTGTGCTATCAGAATAAGTTATGAACAAATTAATGACAAATATTCTAGATTTACCCGGTGTCATAGTAGAAGATTACAAGCAGATAGTAGCTACATTAATTTTAGTGGTAAAATCAAAACAAAAAACATCAAAATGCCCTCTATGCAATCAATCTAGCCATCATCTACATCAAAATTATAAGTATTTAGTTAGAGACTTGCCGATAGGTAATAAAGAAGTAATGCTGAGAGTAAATCGACGCAGATTCAAATGTAAAAATTGTCAGAAACCTTTTAATGAAAGCTTAGAATTTGTCGAAAAGAAGAAAAATTTGTATCCGCTCAATAAATCGGGTAACAGCAAAAAAGAAGGTTCACAATCTAGGCACAGCATGGTAGAATATGATTCATGACGC
>NZ_JAIGNI010000088.1 GCF_026130175.1 Lyngbya sp. CCAP 1446/10
TCACATCAGCGCCTGCTCTGATAGGTATCAATGTCACCAATCAGTCGCCGCAGGCAAATAGTGACCGTTACAACACTCCTCACGGCAAGACACTCACTGTCTTAGTCCCCGGAGTTATGGCCAATGACATTGACCCTGACGGCGATACATTGACTGCAAAACTTGAGTCTGTCCCCAAAAACGGCAACCTGAATTTCAATGCTGACGGTTCCTTTAGCTATACTCCGAATCCTGGTTTTGTTGGTTTTGACGACTTCACCTACAGCATCACTGACGGGGCCTTCCCGCCTTTTTTCACGACTGTGCCGGTCAAATTGAATGTCACTAATCAGCCACCGATCGCTAATCCAGACAGTTATAGTACATTGGCGAACACTGTTTTCAGCGCGGATGCGATCGCGGGAGTGCTAGTCAACGACTCCGACCCCGATGGCAACCCGCTGACGGCTGTCTCGGTTACTTTGCCTAGCAACGGCAATCTCATTTTAAATAAAAACGGCTCGTTTACTTATACTCCCAATACTGGCTTTTCGGGCACAGATAGCTTTACATACAAAGTTAATGACGGCATCATTGATTCTCCTCCCGCTCAGGTGAAGATTGCGGTTAAGAGTCCAGGCACGTTTAACTTTAGCAATGCTGACTACAGCGTTGGCGAAAACGGTTCTGTTGCGACAATTACCGTTACTCGCAATAGTATTGAGGTTGCTGCTGATGTGAGTTACAGTACGTCGAACGGTAGTGCTAATGCTGGTGACGACTATACTGCTGCATCTGGTACGCTGAATTTTGCGATCGGCGAAAGCAGTAAAAGTTTCACTATTCCAATTATTGATGACAGCTTAGTAGAAGGTAATGAAACTGTTGATCTCAGATTGATTTCTCCTACTAATGGGGCTGATTTGGGAGCGATTTCTACGGCTGTTTTGACTATTGTAGATACGACTCCGATTCCAACACCGATTCCGACTCCGATTCCGATTCCAACACCAATTCCGACTCCGACTCCAATTCCGACTCCGATTCCGATTCCAACACCAATTCCGATTCCGACTCCGATTCCGACTCCAATTCCAACTCCGATTCCGACTCCAATTCCGACTCCGATTCCGATTCCGACTCCGATTCCGATTCCGACTCCAATTCCAACTCCGATTCCAATTTCAACTCCGATTCCAATTTCAACTCCGATTCCAATTTCAACTCCGATTCCAATTTCAACTCCGATTCCGACTCCGATTCCAATTTCAACTCCGATTCCAATTTCAACTCCGATTCCAATTTCAACTCCGATTCCAATTTCAACTCCGATTCCAACACCGACTCCGATTCCAACTTCGACTGCAATTCCAACTCCAACTTCGACTGCAATTCCAACTCCAACTTCGACTGCAATTCCAACTCCAACTTCGACTGCAATTCCGACTGCAATTTCGACACCAACTGCTGCGGAAACTCCGACACCAACTCCTGCGCCAAGTCAAATAGCGATCGCAATACCATCCCCAACACCAAGCGTCACGCCAATACCTTCACCCATTTTTTACCCTATCGAAGACTGTATTTGTGGCACTATTTTACCCGATCGCACTTCCATTGCAATATCCAATATTACTCAACATACTCTCAACGGTACTAACGGCAAAGATACCTTAACCGGCAACAATCTTAACGACAGCATCAATGGTTTCAACGGCAGCGACTTGCTAATTGGACTCGAAGGCAGCGATAATATTTACGGTGGCTTAGCCAGCAGCATTTCTGTCGGCGCGGATATAGACAGCGATACGATATTTGGCAACGAAAACAACGACTACATTATCGGTCACGCTGGCAATGATATTATTTATGCTGGTAAAGATGACGATTTGGCGATCGCAGGCAAAGACAATGACTTAATCTGGGGCGATAAAGGCAACGATACCTTACTTGGTGATGACGGTGATGATACCTTACTTGGCGGTACTTCAGACTCGTCTGATGGTGATTTAACTGGACGAGATTTGCTTTTTGGCGATCGGGCAAACGACATTTTATATGGACAAGAAGGAGAAGACACTCTTTCTGGTGGCGAAGATAATGATACCTTACATGGTGGCAAAGATAACGATCTAATTTTCGGTAATTCCGGCGATGATTTGCTGTTTGGAGATTTGGGAAATGACACCATCTGCGCTGGCGACGGCGATGATACATTTTTTGGAGATACTGACAAGATTGCAGCAGATGCTAGCAGTCAAAAAGATTACCTTTGTGGCAGTAATGGCAATGACTTAATTTTTGGTAATAACGATACAGATAAACTTTGCGGTGGAGAAGGCAATGATACTATTTACGGCGGCAAAGGTGACGATACTTTGATTGGCTCAATTGGCGATGATTGGTTGATCGGAGATTTAGGAAACGATACGCTGCAAGGTGGAAGCGGCCGCGATTACTTTGTGTTAACCTTGAGACAAGGCAGTGATGTAATTACTGATTTTACTAAAGGTGAAGATTTGCTGGTGTTAGCGGGTGGTTTAACTTTTGCTCAACTCACTATTACCCAAAGCCCTAATGCAGCTTCGATCGCGATTTCTCAGAATGGTCAACTCTTGGCTACTGTGAATGGAGTGTCGGCTAGTGCGATCGATCGCAGTGATTTTATCGTGTTTGGGCGATCGAATTAGCCACAGGGTACGTCACTTCGAGCATTCTCAATCATTACCAAAAATCCCATCCTGACGCACCCTACAACTTAACTAAGGCTTTGCTTTTTTTTGAGCAGCCGCATAATGCTCAGTCATCAACTGATTAACTTCTGGATTGTAAATCCGTAGATAATTCCAGTAATTCTCAAACACCGATTTCACGTATCCTTTCGTTTCAGGAAATGGAATCTTTTGGGCAAAAGCATCTGGATCACTAAAATCAAACCTCTTCAACCAATCTGCTACTGCATTCGGCCCGGCATTGTAACTCGCCACAGCTAACATCGAGTTATTTTTGTATTCGTCGTGAGTGTGATCCAAATACCAAGTTCCTAGTTTAATGTTGTCGTCTATATTCTCCAAAGAATATTTTTTGAGATTAATTTTCTCAGCAACCCAAGCTGCTGTTTCCGGCATTACTTGCATTAAACCTGTCGCGCCAACTGCTGATTTAATACCAGGCATAAATCGCGATTCTTGCCGGATTAATGCTGTTACTAATACTGAATTCATTTTGCGCTCTTGAGACCATTTGACAATAGTTTCTAGGTACGGAAAAGGATATAATGCTTGCCAATAGGCAGGCTGCTGTCTGAGAGCGAGGTATTCGGTTCGATCGTCTGGTTTTTCGCGCTGCCGCAAACTCCCTATCATCCACAAACCGTCTAAGTTGTCTCCTACTGCAATTCGCATTAAACCGTCGGTAAATTGTTCGGAAATACTCGGTTCTATACGGTTGGTAAATTCTGTTTGCCACTGCGTCCAAGCATCTCTATCTTGACCTAGTTGATAGAGTTCTTTTAATGCTGGAGAACCTGCGGTTGGTTCGGGGCGCTGAGGCTGTTGTACTACCTTGGGAGACAAATCTCGGACTGTGGTGAAGTCGCCTACTGGCCAGCCCAGAAGTACGGCAGACCGCCATGCGAAATATGATTCTGGATAGCGTAAAACGGTGTATTCAAATGATGTTTTTGCATCTTGGTCGCGGCCTAGTTGCTGCGCCCATTTCCCCACCCAAAATGCTGCTTCTGCTGCTTGTTCGCTGTCGGGATTGTTGGTGGTTAGTTCCCTCGCCCACTGCCAAGCTGATTTTAAATCTCCGGCTTTGGCATATTGTTGGGCGATCGCCCAACGTAACTCACTTGCCTTATCAGAATTGCTGTATTTTGTCAATAGCAATTTGCGGGTATCTGAGGCGGATTTAGCGCTACCTGCTTTGTCGAGAAGTTTGGATTTGTCTAGCAAAGCTTCGGGGGCATAATTGGGAAATTTGCTAATCGCGCGATCGAGCAAAACGATCGCATCCTTGGGCTCATTCAGTCGCGACAGCCGAATTAATCCCAAACCAGTATCTTCGGAATCGGGAAACGCCGCAATTAATTCTTGATAGGCAATTTTCGATTCCGGGATTTTGCCGTCAAGCCACAAGCCGCGAGCTTTCCGGTAAAGACTTTTGGCGGTGCGGGGAGCTTTTCCATAAGCAATTGCTCCTTTGCCGTAATCCTGTTTTTCCCAATACCCAAAGGCAATTTCTTCCCAATCTTCTGGTTTCAAACTAGCGCCGTTTTGCTGCACCAATTGTTCTAATAATGTACCGTAATCTTTGACATAATGACCGTGTTTCGCTACTAGCAGCATCAACTGCGGCTGGTTGGGATTTTCTTTTAACTTCTTCAGGGCAATTTCTACGCTGCGCGGATGAGCGGGAAATTCAGTAATTGCCTGCTGCCAATATTCCGGTTTTGACTTGCCTAAAACATATAAAGCTTCCGCTGCTACTGGATCTGTTGGATAATTTTTTAGCAGTTCTTCCCAAGCTTTTTTTGCTTTGTCATTATCGCCGCTTAATTCGTAAGCTTGGGCACGTTTTTGGGCAATATGAGAGGCTAAAATAGGATATTGTTGCTCTAAATTGTCCAATAATTTTAATGCTTTGGTGGCATCTCCTTGCTGGATTAAATCGCTGGCCAGCAGGTAGCGGGCGCGACTTTGAGGGGAGATTTCCTGCTCGGCATTGGTACTTGCAGGCTGCAGGGTGGCGAGTTCAACTAATTTCGCCGATCGCTCCTGGGGTGAGAGCGATACGAGCATCTTAACCGACGATGCGGAGTTCGCTGCATCTAGGGGCTGCTGAGCCTTCTGGAACGGGCCGACACCCATCCATTTTGCCGCAGTCACCAAAGAGCCGATCGCCATCACGCAAACTGAAACGCTGATTAAAATAGAAAGTTTGGTTTTACGTTGCTTTAGCATGGGAAAATTTCAGATAATTAAGAATAGAAAATCGATCTTTCGGTCAACAGTCATCACAGACAGGATGGCTGTGCCATGCCATCGCAGGCATCGAGCTCGTTCCACGCTGATATAGTACCAGAATTTATTTTGATGTGGAGCGGGGAATTTGTGCGATCGATATATTTACGCGCACCAAGGAAAAACCACAAACCGCCAACAACAAAGTACAATCAAAAATCTCAAATCTAAACAGTAAATCAAAACATGGAATTTCTAGTCACCGATAAACCCCGTTCTGCTTGGACGGGAGATGCCCTGGCAATTGGTCTATTTGAGGACGCTTTGGAACTCACGGGCGATTTGGCACAGTTAGACGAACAACTCGCAGGCACTTTGAAAGAGCTGATTCAGGAAGTAGATTTTAAGGGCAAAACCGGCACCAGCGCGATCGCCCGAGTCGGTGGCAATAATCCGATCCGCAAAATTGCGATCGTCGGTTTGGGAAAAGCCTCGGACTTAAAATTAGACACCGTGCGGCAAGCTGCGGGCGTTTGCGCCAAGTTAGCCAAAAAAGAGAAATGCAAAACCCTCGGCATTAGCCTTCCTGTGTGGAAAAACGCAGCGGATGTGACAGCCAGCGCGATCGCCGAAGGAGTCGAACTCTCCCTGAATCAAGACAACCGTTTCAAATCGGAACCAGACGATAAAACCCCGCAGATCGAACAAATTCATTTGCTCGGTTTTGCCGGTACCGAAAGCGCGATCGCCCTGGCCCGCCAAATCACTGCCGGAGTCATTTTAGCACGGGAATTAGTCGCAGCACCAGCCAATTATGTCACCCCGATTACAATGGCCGAAACCGCTCAAACTCTAGCGGCAGAATGCGGTTTAGAATTAGAAATATTAGAGCAAGAAGACTGCGAAAAACTCGGTATGGGAGCCTTTCTCGGCGTGGCCAAAGCATCCGACTTGCCGCCGAAATTCATCCACCTGACATACAAACCCGCAGGCACACCGCGCCGCAAAATTGCAATTATCGGAAAAGGAGTGACTTTTGACTCCGGCGGTTTGAACATCAAACCAACGGGTAGCGGCATTGAAATTATGAAAACCGATATGGGCGGCGCTGCGGCTGCTTTCGGAGCGGCAAAGGCGATCGGACACATCAAACCAGATGTCGAAGTTCACTTTATCAGCGCCGTCACCGAAAACATGATTAGCGGCCGCGCCATGCGCCCTGGAGACATCCTCACAGCTTCTAACGGCAAAACAATTGAAGTCAACAATACCGACGCAGAAGGGCGTTTAACCCTGGCTGACGCTTTGGTATTTGCTGATAAATTGGGACTTGATGCAATTGTCGATTTAGCAACTCTGACAGGCGCTTGCGTAATTGCATTGGGCGACGATATAGCTGGTTTGTGGAGTCCTCAAGATAGCGTCGCCGCCGAAATAGTCGCCGCCTCAGAATTGGCAGGCGAAAAGTTTTGGCGAATGCCGATGGAAGAGAAGTATTTTGATGGCTTAAAAGCATTGCACGCTGACATGAAAAACACAGGCCCCCGCCCCGGCGGTGCGATTACAGCGGCGCTATTCTTGAAGCAGTTTGTCAAGGATACTCCTTGGGCGCATTTAGATATTGCCGGCCCGGTTTGGATTGAGAAAGAAAACGGCTACAACGGCCCCGGAGCTACAGGTTTTGGAGTTCGGACTTTGGTGCATTGGGTGCTTGGTGGCGCTTAATTCATTGTGGATTATTTAGCGCCCACATCTAGATTTTGGCTGCCTTAAAAGTCCGCTATTTGGGAGCATTTCCGGCTGGGAAAAAAGCATTTTTTCTGATAAGGATCGAAAACTTAATAACTTAAGCGATTGCTCGTTACCAGGCTATGCCTGGTAATGCAGATCCGGAGGCTCTGCCTCCTTTGATATCGCAACTTACAGGAAAGAAGACTGTAGGAGGTGCTTAATTTATTAAATTTTCATTCCTAAGTGGTGTCGGGAGAATCTAAGTTTTGCCTTTATAGTGCGATCGCCCCTGCTCGCGTATTGTACAAATCGCTCTTCGGGGACGATCGCACTATAATAAAAAAATGCTTTTTGCAAAACACCAGATGCTCCCAGTGCTGTCGGGAATTCGCGGGGACTATTGTTTACTGTTTGCTGTTTTATGTTTGCTGTCGGGAATTCGCGGGGGCGAAAATCCTGGTTTCTACACAATTTACGTTTGATAGCGAGAAATATACGAAGAAACCGGGTTTCTGAATTCAGCGCACATCAGCCAACTAACTTTTTAGCTCGCTGTATGAAAACATTGATTTTTATGCACGCATATCCTGTGCCTCAAGCGCCCCGAAACCATGATTATATGGTGGGATATCCAAAAACTATCCGAAGTGTTGTTTCACACCAACTCAAAAAAGTATATAATTATCTAAATATTTCACTCCCAAAAATCAAATAATTGTATTTGAGCGGATTTGCATTGGTATAGATACATTTTCTTGAACTTTATGCAAGAACAATTAACAATTTTTTTTTCCACACTTCCTGTATCTTCCGCAGTTGGCTGTGACGCGCTGCGGGAGTTGCGACTGTATGCTGTTTTTGACTCGCTGACGGCTCTGGCTTATTGCTCTGTGGCGCTATCTTTAGTCTATTTTACCCGCCAAGGTGATCGCAGCAAGATTGGACGGCTGTTTGCTGTTGGTCTTTTTGCCTGCGGCGCTGCTCAATTGATGCAAGCTTGGATGCTTTGGCATTCTATTTATTGGTTGTCTGTAACTCTCAAAGCTGCAACTGCTGTAATTTTTTTACTGTTAGCAGCAGCGGCGATCGCCCTGATGCCGAAAGCACTGACTACATTCAGCTTAAATAAAATAAAAAATCTTCAAATATTGCCGTTAAAACAAGTAGAAGAAAATCACGAAAAGCCAGATATCCAGACAGGAGAATTTGTAAAAGAATCGATCGCGCTGGTCGATTCGGAAACCATTGTTAATTCGCTTAACGAACAGTTAGAAAAAGAAATTGCCGATCGCCACCGGGTTGAGGAAAAGTGGCAGTTGGCTCAATTTGCGATCGATCGATCGGCAGATGCGGTATTCTGGATCGGAGCGGACGGTAAATTTGTATACGTCAACGACGCGGCTTGCTCTTCCTTGGGATATTCTGCCGCAGAATTGATCGACCTAACTATACACGACATTAATCCAGATTTTCCCGAAACTGCTTGGAGTTTGCACTGGAAAGTCTTAAAAAGGTGCGGTTCCGTTAATATTGAAGTTCACCACCTCACTAAGTACGGTCGCATTTTTCCGGTGGAAATTACGATCGACCATTTGGAATTTAACGGTAAAGAATATCAGTGCGCCTTTGCTCGCGACATTAGCGAACGCAAGCGGATTGAGGAAGCTTTGCGAGAAAGGGAAGAAGAATTTAGATCCTTAGTTTCTAACATTCCGGGCGCAGTTTATCGTTGCAGTGCTGCAGGGCGATCGAGCCTAACGTTTATCAGCAGCGGCATAGAAGCTATTTCCGGCTACCCCGCAGCTAACTTTATGATTCAACCGGTGCAGGCTTTTTCTAGTATAGTTCATCCCGATGATGCGGAGGCGATCGAGCAATTGATCGATCGCGCGATTAAGACAAAGCAGCCTTACGCGATCGAATATCGCCTAATTCACAGCGACGGAAATGTGCGGTGGGT
Source organism: Lyngbya sp. CCAP 1446/10 (assembly GCF_026130175.1). Taxonomy (GTDB): domain Bacteria; phylum Cyanobacteriota; class Cyanobacteriia; order Cyanobacteriales; family Microcoleaceae; genus Microcoleus. Next base: position 8,635 of record NZ_JAIGNI010000088.1, read on the forward strand.
TGCAGAAAAAGGTCAAGCCATTTTCAGCCCAGCAGGTCAAGTTATATCCCTCAACGGCGCTATTTTTGACATCACAGAGCGCAAAGCAGCCGAGGATGCTTTGCGGCTGTCTGAGGCGATCGCCAACAACAGAGCCCAACAGCTAGAAATCGCTCTCAAAGAACTCCGAGAAACCCAATCTCACCTAATTCATACCGAAAAAATGTCAAGTCTCGGTCAAATGGTAGCGGGAGTGGCTCACGAAATTAACAACCCAGTCAGTTTTATCTACGGTAATATTTCCTACGCCACCCAATACATGAGAGATTTGTTGCAGCTTGTAGAACTTTATCAAACACATTATCCTCAGCCAACGGTCGAAGTTCAACAATATATTGAAAACATCGATTTAGAATTTTTGAGAGAAGATTTACTAAAAATATTATCTTCAATGAAAATAGGGTCCGATCGGATTCGGGAAATAGTTTTGAGTTTGCGAAACTTTTCGCGTTTAGACGACTCGGTAAAGAAGCCTGCCAACATTCACGAAGGGATAGATAACACGCTGATAATTTTGCATAATAAACTGCGAGCCAGATCCGAATATCCTGAAATCACAATAATTAAAAATTACGGTAAACTGCCATTAATTGAATGTTATTCAGGTCAGCTAAATCAGGTATTTATGAATCTGGCGAGCAACAGTATTGACGCGCTAGAAGATGCTTGCAACCAAAAAAAGCGAGCGGGCGACAGCGACTGGAAACCAACTATTAGCATTCGTACCGAAGCCCTTAACGAAAATAGTATTTGCATCAAAATTGCCGATAATGCGCTAGGCATGACAGAAGACGTTCGTAGCCAATTATTTGACCCGTTTTTTACCACAAAACCCCTAGGAAAAGGCACCGGTTTAGGGTTATCTATCAGCTACCGAATTATTGTTGAAAAACACGGTGGAACCTTGACTTGCAGTTCGGTTTTGGGTGAGGGTACGGAATTTGCGATCGAGCTTCCTTTGTGAATACTAATCGATAATCGCTCCAATTTCAAATCTCAAATACCCTTACTTTCGCACTCCCCGCTATCGCAGCAAATTGCTCGTTACTAGGCTCTGCCTGGTAACGCATATCCGGAGGCTCTGCCTCCATTTTTGCCTGACAAGACACACAGGCGAGGCAAAGCCCACCTAATCCTGTGCGGAGGTTATTCAAGCATGACATTCGCTCAAAAGCGTCAGCGCCTAGGAAGCAGTTGTTTCTTCGATCCTTGTCACTTCATATCGTTTCCGGTTGCATCGGAATTATTAGCCAAAATGAGGAGACGGCACTGCCGTCTCCCTACAAGATTATTTTTGGTAGGGAGACGGCACTGCCGTCTCCTCTATATCATTCCGTTGTTACCGGAATTGATATCAATCAACTGTGAAACGGCACAGTTAACAAAGGCAAAAGCGTTAAAATCAACCAAGCAAAAAACCATTTATTCACCTTTAAAACTAATTCAGGTTCTGCTAACAGCGCCTCTATCCTCTCTCCCAATCTATTTTGTGAACCGACAGCACCAACCACGCAATCTACATCAAAATTTCGGTGTGGATAACTCGCTACTAATAGCAAAGCTTCTGCTAACAATAAACCATCCACTCCCGCCGCCGCCTTAGCATCAGCCCGCAATTCCCGCAGCGTTAATAACTCTTCCCACAAAGCTTGCGTATTCGGCAGCCAAACAGTAATTTTTCGCAGCCATCCCAACCAAAAAAACCAGAACGTATCGCGATAGTAGTAGTGCGCTTTTTCATGAGCAATTACTGCTTGCAGGTGAGCTGAATCTAGGTTTTTTAACAATCCGGTACTTAGTGTAAATTCTGTTTTCCAAAAACCAATTATCGCAGAAAAAAAAGCTGGTGTATTGATGATTCTGACATTGATTCCAGCTATTTTCTTCTGAGGAAAAGTGCGAATTTGCTTTAAAAATACATAGCCATCTGTCGCTAATTTGATCCACAAAATTGTAGCTATGATCAAAAAAGTTACAGCTAGTAAATAGCTAAACCATCCGTCCCAAAATCTTACCATTTCTCCCTGAGTTCCCATAAAAACAACTGCTATAGCTGTCGCGAGCAACAGCAGCGGTGGAAACAAGAACAATAGGAGCGATCGCTGCCAGCGACTGGCCCAATTTCCTTGAGGAATAGACCATTTAATTCTCAAATAGCAAGCCGCAACCAACGCAGTAACAATCAGGATTAAGTGCATTATTTTTGCTCCTTTCGGGCTTGACGGACAGCTTGAATGCGAAGGGAAATTTCTTGTAATTGTTCGACTGTTGCTTGGTCGAGGCTGTCGGCAAATGCTGCTACAATATCGGGATTGCCAACTGCTAGAAACTTCTGCAAGCGATCGTAAGCAAATAGCGATCGGGCTTCTTCACCAGAAACTAAAGGTTGCCAAACGAACGTCCGTTCTGTTTTGTCGCAGGCCAGCCAACCCTTCTCCGTCAAGCGCCGCAGCACTGTTGTCACTGAAGCATAGGCTAATTCGCGGTCTGGATCGGCTAAAATGCGATCGTGTACTTCTTTCACTGTAGCAATTTCTAGCTCCCAAACTATATTTAAAATCTCAGCCTCCAAAGGGCCGAGAGAAAGTTGCTTGGGGCGGTAATTCGGCAGAGGATTCATGTAATTTTAGATTTTAGATTTTAGATTTTAGATTCTAGGTAAAAAACCCGGTTTCTTTGTATAATCCTCATTGCCAAACCTGATATTTCTGCTAAAAACCGGGTTTAAGAAGGCAAGCACGTCCTAGCAATATAAGTAATTACTTATCGATCGTACATCATTTATGATGTTGCTCGACTATTTTTGAGAAAGACTTAATCATACATTTTTCCTCTTCCTTCTTCCCTCTTCCTTCTTCCTTCTTCCTTCTTCCATACAAGTTTGACAAGCCGTCATTTGACAAGTCAAACAAACAAGTGTAAAAATTATGCGGCAATTACCCAATTTAGTATTTTAAATATTTCTCAATGAAAAAACAACTAATCCTAGCCTCTACAGTCGCAGGTATCGCTATGCTGTGCAGCTATTCATCTATTGACAGACATCAAGCCACAGCCGCAGAAACTCAAGAAGTAGAAATTAAATTTAGCGCTGTGGTGGGGGAAAAACCATTTAACTGTGGCGAAAGCTACAGCAATTTAGGTACGTCGGCTGCTACCGTTACCCCTACAGATTTCCGCTTTTATGTATCCGATGCTGCATTAATTGACGCTAGCGGCAAAGCTGTACCGCTGATTCTCCAACAAGACGGTAAATGGCAGCATCAAAACGTCGCTTTACTAGATTTTGAGAACAAATCCGGGGCTTGCGCTAACGGAACAGTCGAAATTCGCGATCGGCTAATCGGCACAATACCCAAAGGCAGCTACAAAGGTCTGCAATTCACCCTCGGCGTGCCTTCTAACCTCAATCACGAAGATGCAAGTCTAGCACCTTCTCCGCTCAATTTAACCTCGCTGTGGTGGAACTGGCGCGGCGGCTACAAATTTCTGAGAATTGACATAAAAAATCAAATGGTTGACCAAAAGCCCGACAGCAAATCAGGCATAGAAAGTAGCCAAATTACTCACAACGCAGGCAGTCATGGCAGTAGTCACGGTGGGGGATTACAGGGTTTTATGATTCATTTAGGCAGCACGGGATGCAAAGCTGAAGGCAACAATCAAAAGCCGACTAACTGTGTCAATTCTAACACATCAAAAGTAATCTTGAGTAACTTCGATCCCACAAAAAATACAGTTATTGTTGACCTCAAATCCCTAGTTTCTCAAACTAATTTAGCAGTCAATCAAGCGAATACTCCGCCCGGATGTATGTCAGAACCAAATGACGGCGACTGCGCCGGAATTATGACAAATTTAGGTTTACCATTTGGAGACAAACCTGCTGCGGGACAAACTTTCTTTCAAGTTAAGTAATAGCACTGACGCAGCATCTTTCTATAGCATTCGTGGGGGCGGTTTTATCTCTATCTAGGCTTATACATTGCTCGTTACCAGGCTCTGCCTGGTAATGCAGATCCGGAGGCTCTGCCTCTATTTACCTCGCACCTCAATCTCTATGTAATTATCAAACCACCGGCTATCTATAAAACATCAAATGAAGTGGAAAAAATTATTAAATCTGACTATTATCTGGATTTTATCATGCTTCCTAGCAATGAGTTTGAGTGCAGTATTATCCTCCACAAATTCCAGTTTGGCAAATCCCCCCACTTTTACCTACAATTGGAACATTCCCCCTGGAATACCAAAACCAATTGTACCAACAGATAACCCAATTAGTTACGAAAAAGTCGAATTAGGAAAGCATCTTTTCTACGAAAAACGCCTGTCAGTTACAGGAGAATTTTCCTGCGCTTCCTGTCACATTCAAGCCAAAGCTTTCACCGACGGCAAAACATTAGGAGTCGGCGCAACCGGAGAAAAACACCCGCGCAATGCTATGAGTTTAGCCAACATTGGCTACAATTCCGTGCTGACTTGGGCTAACCCGCTACAAAATCAACTCGAATCTCAGCTATTAGTACCTTTGTTTGGCGAACATCCCGTAGAAATGGGAATGGTGGGTAAAGAAGAGGAACTTTTGCTAATATTGCGATCGGATTCCCAATACCAAAAAATGTTTGCGGCAGCTTTTAGTCAACAACCCAATCCTATTAATATTAGCAACTTAGCAAAGGCGATCGCCTCTTTTGAACGCACTTTAATTTCCCTCAGTTCTCCCTACGACAGATATCGCTACAACGGCGACTCCCGCGCGATTTCAGCCTCAGCCAAGCGGGGCGAAGAGTTATTTAACAGCGAACGTTTAGAATGCTTTCACTGCCACGGCGGGCTAAATTTCTCAGATTCTATCATGCACGATCGCCTAGCTTTCAAAGAAATAGCCTTTCACAATACAGGATTGTACAATATTGACGGAAAAGGCGCTTATCCGCCCAACAATACTGGAGTATACGAAATCACCAGCGAACCCTCAGATATGGGCAAATTCAAAGCACCAACCCTGCGAAATATTGCTTTGACAGCACCTTATATGCACGACGGAAGTATCAAAACCTTGCCCGAAGTTATCGGCCACTACAAAGCGGGCGGCAGAACTATTAAAAAAGGAGAATTGGCGGGAATAGGTAGCGAAAATCCGCTCAAAAGCAACTTTGTTTCTGGATTCAAACTAAACGTGCAAGAACAGCGCGATTTGTTGGCTTTCCTGCACAGTTTAACCGATGAAGATTTTATCATAAATCCTGCTTTCAGCGACCCATTTGTTCGTAGTGAGGACTTTAGTCCTTAGAAATTTAGAAGGACGGTCGTCCTCACTACGAACCTATTTTATTCGCCGTAGCCGCCAGTAACCTTACCCCGAAACACAATGTAATTGTAGATGTTGTAAAAAATCATGATCGGGATCAGAAAGCCAATGAACACAATCATAAACACCAGGGCGCTGGGCGCAGCGGCGGCTTGGTAAATCGTAATTTTGGTCGGGATAATGTAGGGAAAAACAATTAATCCCAAACCGATAAAAGTCAGCAAGAAAATTAAAATTGTCCACACAAACGGCGTTCGCTCTTCTTTTTTAGCTAAACTTTTTAGCAGCATTCCCACCAGCAGCGCCCCCAGCAAAGGAATCGCCACAAACACATAAACTAGGGGTTTTTCAAACAATCTAGCCCTGATACTTTCGTAAAAGATAGGAGTGGCTATCGTAATTAAAACCGCTCCGATTAAAGTCGTCACGGCTGCAATTTTAGCAGTGCGATAGTGATTTGTTTGCAGTTCCCCGTCAGTCTTCATAATGAGATAGGTGGAACCGATCAAAACATAGCCTTGAACCAGGGTCAAAGCCACCAATATCGATCGCCAATCCAGCCAATCCCAAGTAGTACCGATAAAGTGACCCGCTTCGTCAACCGCAATGCCTTCGAGCACCGCACCGAGGGCGAATCCTTGAGCTAAAGATGCTAAAAAACTGCCAGCCCCAAAAGCATAATTCCAAAATTTTTTCCGGTTAGAATGCTCCCGAAATTCAAAGGCGACAGCCCGAAAAATTAGGCCGAAAAGCATCATACAAATCGGTATGTACAAAGCAGTCAAAATTGTGCCGTAAGCGAGGGGAAATGCCCCAAACAAAGCGCCTCCCATTAAAACCAGCCAAGTTTCGTTCGCATCCCAAACGTTGCCCAGACTGGTCATTAAAATGCTCCTACGTTCCTCATCGTCAGCAGTCAGAGACAAGATTCCGACTCCCAAATCAAAACCGTCTAGCATGACGTAGAGGAGTAGAAATAGAGCCAAGATTACAAACCAAACTTGCGGGAGAAAATGCTCCAAACCTTGCATAAAATCTCCTATTGTTGTGCTTCTGCTGGACGTTGATTGGGAATGTGTTCTGCGGGTTGAGTTTCGATGGCGGGTTCATTCTCTAATCCCGGCACCGGCAGAGTTAAATTCGGCCCTTTGCGGATAATTCTGCTGCCGAAATATATCGCACAAATAAACAAAAAGCTGTAGATAACGGCAAAGCAGATGAGGGAAGTTAAAACATTGCTAGCGGGGATGTTTGACACTCCATCAGCAGTGCGAATTTGCCCGTATAAAACCCACGGTTGTCTACCGACACAGCGGACAATCCAACCAGATTCTACAGCAATGTATCCTAGTGGCGCAGCTAATACCCAAGCCCGCATAAGCCAAGTTTGACTGCTGATATTTTCATCAGCAAGTTTGCCTCGCATCCACTGAATTATACTGAATAACATCAATCCTAGAAAAAAGAATCCAATCCCGGACATGATGCGGAAAGAATAGTAGATTAAACCCACCATTCGGGGTCTATCTTCGGGCTTCCATTCTTTTAAGCCGAGAACTGGTTCGGATAGTTTTTCCTTGAATTCTAGAACGTATCCTAAGCCATTGGGAATTTTAATTTCCCAGTCATTTTTTTGAGCTTTTTCGTTAGGTAAAGCCATTAAAGTCCAATCGGCTGACTCTCCGGCTGCGGAGGTTTCCCACTTAGCTTCAATCGCAGCTAATTTAGTGGGTTGATAGCGATAAACTTGTTCGGCGCTCAAATGTCCGATGAATATCTGCAAAGGTGCAACGGCGATGGCTGTGGCGATCGCAATTTTTAACGATTTGGAAAAAAACGCTTGATTGCGCTTGTTGAGAATGTACCAAGCGCTAATGCCACCAATTACAAACAGCGAAGTTTCTAACGTCGCAAAAAACATATGGAGAATGCTGTTTAATGCGAAGGGGTTCATAATTGCTTGAAAGTAATCGCTGACAATAAATTTGCCATTGACCATTTCTCCGCCCGCCGGAGTTTGCAGCCAAGAGTTAGCGACTAAAATCCAGACTGTGGAAAGGTTTGCGCCGAAAGCTACCATGATTGTAGCGAAATAATGGACGATCGGGTGAACGCGACCCCAACCGAATAGCATAATTCCTAAAAAGCCGGCTTCTAGCATAAATGCCATTGAAGCTTCAAATCCCAAAATGCTGCCAAAAAAGTCACCAACAGCTTCCGAAAATGGTGCCCAGTTTGTGCCAAATTGAAATTCCATCGGAATCCCGGAAGCTACACCAATCCCGAAGTTGAGGACGTAGAGTTTTGACCAAAAACGAGCGTGGTGGTAGTAGTCAGGATTGCGAGTTTTCAGCCACATTCCTTCTACAATTACCAGATAAATCCCCATTCCTGTAGTCAGAACTGGCCATAGCATATGGAATATTGCCGTTAGCGCAAATTGCATCCGCGATAAGGCAACGGTGTTAGATAAGATATCCATTGTTATATCCTTTAGTCAGTTCAAGAGTGGTTATACCAATTTCATAAAGTAGCGCTAGATATTACCCCCCAACCCCCCCTTATTAAGGGGGGGCTTCGGACTTCATTAGCACATATGAGAGAAAAATGGTATTAGTTTGAACAATTTCCCGAATTGACACTGGTTATAATGTAATGTAAAAATTTGTGAGATTTGGTAGAGTTGGCAATTTTTAAGGTTTTATACAGATTTGATCGGAATAATTTAACCGCAGAGAACGCAGAGAACGCAGAGAAAAAGACGAATAATTCTGATGAAGAGTGTATATGATATTACCGAACTTTGGGTGGGGGCGGGTTTAGGAGTTTGTGGGTTTTAGGTATTTATTGTCGGTGAACCCGCCCCTACAATATTTATGTTCGGTGATGGAAAGATGATCTTAGCGAACTGTGACAGTATAATTAAATTCAAATGGTTTAAAATTAGCTCCTGCCTTTGCTGTTCCGCTCAATTTTAGTTCATAAATACCAGCCTTGGGAAATACGATGTCAGCGCCCGGAATGCCTTGATATTTCTCCGCAGATATGGCTTTGAGAGGCGGCTGCATTAGGGGCTTATCGCCCTTTTTGTGCTGTTTTGGATAAACCGCTAATTTGCAGTTACACTGCTCTAGGGGGATAATTTGACCGCCCCTGCGAGTCAGGGCAAACCAAACTCTCGCGGTTTCTCCGGCGCGGGGATTGTGGTTTGGTTCGAGGTGAAAGGTAGCAGCAACATCGCCGGAAACTTCGACTTCGTGGGCGAAAACTGCGATTGAGTTAAATTGTGGCGCTGTGGGAATTGTGGCTTGGACTAACAATCCACAAAAAACTAATAATCCTAAAGTTTTACTTTTGTTTGACAGGCGAAACATAGAACTTCTCCAGTGATAAAATTGACCAAAATAAGCGCGATCGCACAAACATAACTAATACCGCAACTACGGTTAAAACGGCGGTCAGCAGTTGATTGTGCAACTTCCATTCAAAGCCGCCGAGATAGTGGGAACCGATGAGGGCTGCGTGGATGGCGGAAAGCAAAAAAGCGGGAACGGTTAACAGATGAATTCGCCGCCACAGTTTGCCTAAATAATGTTGAATGCGATCGACACTGGTGACAGCAGCCGGTAGCATCAACAGCAGCGACAGCATCCCAGCCGCCATTCCGAACTGATGCTGTGGCACCATGAAAGATACAGCATCAACATTCCACTTCAGCGTATGATCCAACATATGAAAGGTGTGGGCAAGGCCGATCGCGATCGCACCCACACCCAAAGCGCGCCGGTAACGCAGCAGTGCCGGCAAAAACTGGCTAACCGGACGCGCCAACAGTGCTAACATCAAGCACAGCAGCGCTGCGTGGCCTGTAAAATCGACCATTTCGTCGGTTCGCAGCAAGGTAAGAATCCCGATCGCAATTGTCACCCACCCGCCCATACGAAACAGTTGACTCCGCCTGTCAGCGCTCAACCTGCCGGCAAAAAAACCCACTCCTAGCATGGTTGGTAGGGTTCCCAATCCAAAAGCCAACATCGTCGCCGCACCCAAAACCGGATTTCCCGTTTCCGCAGCTTTAATCTGGGCGGCGTAGAGAAAACCGCAGGGAATTAAACCCCAAAGCAAACCCAAAGCTGCTGGTACCCACCAGTTTTGGTGCGCCGAAAGTTTGTTCATGGCTTGTGCGACTCGATCGTGCGACATTAGACCTCCTGCGAAAATATCAAATGCTCGCCTGTTGTAATGATAAATACAGGTCATAATTGTAAATTCCTGCAATTAAATTAATCCTTAAGCCAAATCTCTTTCTTCGATTTCTATATCTCGA
>NZ_JAIGNI010000089.1 GCF_026130175.1 Lyngbya sp. CCAP 1446/10
TATTTATGTAAGTCTTTTAAGATAATTAAATTTTTGTTTGAGTTTTTCACAAAGGAACATAAATTTGATTTCCCCAAAATCCATCAGTACACCTATACATAGAAAATGATTTAGGATTGCTATATATTCGTACAAATCATCAATCAATCTGCATTGATAAAGGCGATCGCACGGAATAAATAAACCCGGATTCTGGGATGAGCGATCGTTCTGATCAACAAACATTGACCTCTAAAATAGTCGAGATTGACTTATCCAGACTTTTCCTCCGACTCCGCCTTGTGAAGATGCGGTAATTTCATCATTCGATAATAACTTAAAAGCTTATATATATGGCGGCACACATTCCCATTATTTAATAATACGTCAACTGGCAGCAAAAAACAAGGGGCGAGAGTAAAAAAAATTAATGCCTAATGCCCAATGCCCCATGCCCAATTTTTGTTACAATACAAGTGAGTTTAGAAAAATTTAGAGATAGAAGTTTATGAGCAGCCTTATATCGGTGCAAACGCTAATTGAATATATAGAAGCTTTGCCAGCCCAAGAGCAAACTTTACTATTTGACGAGCTTTTCAGACGAAACATCATCAAGCAGCGTCAGGAAAACATCGATTCTTCTACAGTCAAGGTAGCTGGTGAGTCGGCGATCGGGCAAGCACTAGAAAAGTTAGGCCCGGAAAACACCAAGCATAGAGTAAACATGGTCAAATTTTTTGCCGCGCTTCAAGAAGCAGACCCGATTATCTTTGGAAAAATAGAAAATCCGCGCCAGGAAAACACCAAGCAGATAGTCAAGACAAAAACACTCTTAACAGGTAACGCTACCTGCGACATTCGCGCAGCCGATCGCACTAACTTTGGGGGCGACTTCGACAGCTCAACTGCTCACATAATCATTAAAAACGAATCAGACAGAACAGTCAGTGCAGCGTTGCTGGGATGGCCCGAATGTAAAGCTTTTGGCCAGACGCGATCGCAAGCACTGCAAAACCTTCACGATTTAGTAAATACCCAGCTAGCCGAAGCAGAAATCGTCTCTGTCAAACTCACTTCTAGTCGCTCGAACAATCCTTGGGTGAGGTTAGCTGGTAAGTATGAAAACGATCCGCAATACGATGAGGTATTGGCACACATAGAAGAATATCGCCGCGAACTCGATGCAGAAACCGAAGCTTATTATAGTCAAATTGACGCTGCGGTTGAGACAAAATGAGCCGATACATACTTGATACGGATTGTTTCTCCCTTTGGCAAAAGAATCATCCAATGATGGTGCAGCGGGTCGAGGTTAACGCAGAAAACCTTCCTGTAACTATCGTAACCGTAGAGGAAGTAATTCGCGGCTGGTTCAATGTTATCAGACAGGCTTCGACACCTTCGCAAGCGAACAAATTAGTATGGGCTTACACCAGCTTAGGGGATACATTAGATGATTTCAAAAATCTCAACATTCTGAAATTTGACCAGAATGCTTTCACTATTTACACCGAGTTCCCTCGTCAAATAAGAGGTATCGGCACGCAAGATTTGCGGATTGCTGCTATTGTACTTGCTAATAATGCTATCCTCGTTACGCGGAACAACCAACATTTTTCGCAAGTGCCTGATTTAGTGCAGGAAGATTGGACAATTCAACCTTAAAAGCAAGGGGCGATCGCAAAATAATCTGCCCCAGCTTCCAGAAAAAACTACCTTTGATCCCAAGCTGTCGCCGCATCAGTCACAGCTTGTTCCACCGATTTTTCCTCCAACATCGCCGCCTGCAAATTGTCATAAATCGCCTTTTGCAACTTCTTAACATCCTTGAGAGGCGGAATTAACAACTCAGCTTTTGCCAAGCCAGAAGCACTCACAATCCTAGCTCGATCGCTCGGAGCAGCATCAGCCGGAACACTCTTAAAATAAGAGTCCTGCAAAGCCTCAACCGTAGAAGGCAAAACATTAGCAACCTTCGCAAAAGCCAACTGATTTTGAGAATTAGTCACGAACAAAGCAAACTTCACAGCATCATCAGGGCGCTTGCTGTCGCGAGGTACAACCAAATTCATCACCGCCACAGTCTTCTTGCCGGTTTCCCCCGTAATTTGAGGCGCAGCAGCCGAGACAGCACCAATATTCGGAGCATTCTCAGCGATCGCCTTTAAAAACTGCGGCCCCGAACCCAACAAAGCAGTTTCTCCAGCTTGATAAAGCTCGATCGCCCTGCGATGTCCCTGCACCAAAACATCCTGCGGCAAAAATCCGCCCTTGTACAAATCCACCCAATACTCAAAAACAGCCTTCCCCTTATCAGTATTAAAAGCAGCCTTACCTTTAGCATCAACCAAAGGCACACCCATCTGCACAAAAGATTGCAACACCTCCGACGAATCTTCCGGTACAAAAGTCGCAAAAAAAGCAAATTTACCAGTCTTCTCCTTCACCTGTTTCGCCACAGCAGCCAACTCGGTATAGGTAGCGGGAGGCTTAGCAATTCCAGCTTTTTTAAACAACTCCGTATTGTAAATAGTTACCCCAGTTGTCAGATACCAAGGAATCCCAAAAGTCTTGCCATCGAGTACGCTAGCTTTCCAGATATTCGGGAGATAGAGCGATCGCACTTGCTCAGAAATTCGAGAGTCCAAATCCAGCCAAGCATTGCGCCCCGCCAATAGTGAAGCAAAATCGGGATTCAGGTTCACCACATCCGGCGCAGTTTTCGCCGAAACAGCACCCAAAATCTTACTTTCCATCGCCGACCAAGGGACATCCACCCAACGCACCTTCACGCCCGGATTTTTGGCTTCAAAATCGGCGATCGTCTGATTGAAATAGTCAGTAAACTGAGGTTGAAGCTGCATAGTCCAGAACTCGATTTCGTTGGCATTCTTAGTCTGGGAATTCACAGCCGGCTTGCCGCAACTTACCACCGCAGCCAGCAGCAGCCCCACCAGCCCAAAAACAGCAAACAGTTGCCAAGATTTACGTTTCATAGAAATAAAATTGAGAATCATGGTTCGCCAACGAGAAAACAAGCATCGCCCGGAGAGAGTGCGCCAGAGTCAAGCGCGAGAGTTTTGTGCCCTAGCCCCGAGAGGGAGAGAGTCGGTTTTGCTGCCGAATCTATCGGTTTTCGGTCGATCGAGCTGAAATTTGTTGACATTCGCAGCAGAATAGCTATTGTCAAGTAAATTGGATAGCATAAAATCGGAACTGGCGATCGCGCCACAAAGACTGTGCAGCGCAGAAGCAGGCGGGATACCGAGATTACAGTATCAGTGGCAATTGGAAACCGAATCTCCAACAGCCAACGGCTGAATCAGGCTGGCCAACTACAAAATAAAAAAATAGCAACTACCAGCGACCCAATCCTATGGTTAACTTTTTCAAAGGTCTACTTTCCCAACGCCAGCCAGGAATCGGGATCGAAATAGCCCCAGACCGCATCAACATCATTCAGCTCGAAAAGAAAGCTCAGGCTTTAAAATTAGGCCTCATCGCCTCAATAGAAGTACCAGAAGACTATATACAAGAAGGACAAATAGTCGATCCGCCGGGAATGGCAGAACTAATACGTACCGTCCTCGCAGAAAACAAAATCAAAGCCAAGCGAGTAGCCACAGCCATTCCCGGCCGCGAAGCTGTGATCCGCCTCATTCCAGTTCCTGCAGAACTCAACCAAGAAGAACTGCGGGATTACATGAATGCAGAAGCAGGGCTCTACTTGCCGTTTCCCAGAGAAGACGCCGACGTAGACTATCAAAAAATCGGCCTGTTTGTAGATGACGATGGCGTAGAAAAAGTGCAAGTAGTATTAGTGGCAACCCGCAGAGAAGTTACCGACACCTACATCGAAACCTTCAAAGAAGCCGGACTGATTATAGACGTGCTAGAAGTAACCAGCTTTGCCCTGATTCGCACCCTCAAAGACCAACTGCAACAATTTTCCTCCCAAGAAGCCGCAGTCCTCACCGACATAGAATTTGACAGTACCGAATTAGCTATAGTAGTGGACGGCATACCGCAATTTAACCGTACCATCCCGATCGGCACATACCAAATCCAGACCGCCCTCAACCAAGCCATGAACCTGCCGCCAACCAGAGACACCAGCGAATTGCAAGGCATGACCCTGCCAGTCACAGATACAATGGGCGCATCTGGAGACGCCAATCCCGGCACCAATGCGATGATTAAAGTATTGGGAGAACTAGCAGACGAATTGCGTCGTTCAGTAGACTTTTACCTGAACCAGAGCGAAGAACTCGAAGTAGCGCAACTGTTGCTAGCGGGCCCAGGAGCTGCGATCGGCAAACTTGACGAATTTTTCATGCAAAGATTAAGCTTGCCGGCATCTCAAGTAGACCCAATCGAAACCCTAGGACTCGAAATCAGCCAAGAAATTAGCCCAGAACAGCGAGCAGGCTTAGGAGTCGCCCTAGGTTTAGGACTGAGGGAGGTGATGTGACCTCAAACTTTTAGATAATAGAAAAACAGATTTGAGAATTTTCGGAAAAAGCTTCTTCCGAAAAAAGAAGACCCCTGATACAGAAGGTAGAATATTGGAGGTAAAAGGTAAAAGGTAAAAGGTAGAATATCGGAGGTAGAAGCAACCACTTCCTGCGGTAGAAGGCAGAAAGTTCTTTGTTTCTTTCTTCCCTAAATAAATCCTTCACTTATACCGGCAATCTGGCGCTGTGTCTAAAATCTAAAATTTCAAATTAAAATCTATAGCAACAGCCAAGACGGTTGGGACGTTCTTAATTGCTGAAACCATGCGGTCGATTGCACCTGCCATCGGATTTATTCCTTCTTCCTTCTTCCTTCTTCCTTCTTCCTTCTTCCTTCTTCCTTCTGCTATAAAATCGAGTGAAGCCATGTACAGCCTAGATATTAATTTTCTCAACGACCGCCCCGACTACAAACCAGTCACAGCAGCCAAAAGCTCAAGTAAAAAAAGTTCCGGGGGAGTCAAAGACCAACTGCCCCTAATTGGGGCGGCGCTGTTTGCCTTCGGCATCAACGCCGCAGTCATGGGCACCTGGTGGTGGGCGACTAACGAAAATACCGGCTTGGCCACAGAACAAGCAACCATCGACCAAGAACTGGCAAAGTTAAACACTCAAGCCAACGCCATCAAAGCCATCAACGCCGAAACCGACAAAGTTACCGCAGAATACAAAGCATTAGCCGGAGTATTCGACCAAATTAAACCTTGGTCGGCGATGCTGCAAGACCTGAGTGTCCGCACTCCCGCCGGAGTGCAAATTTCCAAAATCGAGCAAATCGAGCCCAGTCCATCCCCAGTTGCAGCAGCACCGCCACCCCCCGCAGCAACTCCCGCCGCCTCCCCGGGGGCGAGTCCGTCTCCGGGGGCGAGTCCCTCCCCAGCGAGTCCCACCCCGGTGGCTGCTCCCGTCCCAGTCGCCCCGCCGCAGGCGGCAAAAGTACAAATTTCAGGGATAGCCAGTACCTTTGCTCAAGTTAACGACTTTATGCTCCTAGTCCAGCGCTCTCCTTTCTTCCTCGACACCGATACCAAACTGGTAGCAGCCACACTAAAAAGCAACCCCACACAATTACAAGTGCGCAACCCAAGCGCAGCAGCAGCAGAACTTCCCAAACTGCGGCCCGTGGTGGAATATAAAATTGAAACAACGCTCAGCCCGACTGGCGCCACCGAGTTGCTCCCCGAGCTGCGGAGCAAGCAAGCAGACGGGCTAGCAATACGGATAGAAACACTTCAAGAAAAAGGAGTGCTAGAACCAGAAAAAACAGAGGTTAAAAAACCATGACAGCAGAGTTTCTTCCCAGCGGGGCACAAGCAGAAGAAGCCGGGACTCAGGAAATATTCGGCATTAAGCTGACACCCCAAGTCCAAGCAATAGGCGTCGCAGTTCTCGGCCTAGTCATTGCCGGTGGCCTTTGCTACCAGTTTGTACTGCCAGAATTCCAAAAAGGCGGCGAATTCAAGCAAAAACTTAGCGAAAGCAAGCAAACGCAACTGCAATTGCAAGCTCAAATTCAAAAAAAGTCAGAAGCAGAAGCAAAGCAAGAAGAAGCAAAACAGCGCCGCGCCCAAGTGACGGCAATGTTTGCCAGCGATGCGGGCGCTACCACGTTGCTGCTTGACATGACCCAACTGGTTAATCGAATCAACGTCGGCGTGCAAGGGGACGACCTCAAGGCTAAAATTACCAAATTTGAGCCGGATGTGCCACCAGCAGGAGCAGCACCGGTGCCGGGAGCTCGCGACCCAGATATTCTCAGCGATACGTCCTTCGGGCCGTCCCTGGCTGGCAAGCTCAGACGCAAAAAATATAAGGTAGAGTTTGAAGGCAGTTTCGCTCAAACCCGCAATTTTATGCGTAACTTGGAGTTGATGCAGTCGCTGTTGGTAGTGAGGAATTTGAAGTCTGAATTGCTAACATCAACTCAGTCAATGCAAATAGATTTTTTGAAAGGAAGAATAGTTCCTGTGGAGCAGCCACAAACTAAGATTAAAACGGCTTTTGACTTGCACGCGCTGCTGCCGTTAAAGCAAGAAGAAAAACTACCAACTCCGGCTCCGAGTCCTGCTGCTAAGTAGCGGTACTTAAGCGGATATTAGGTATTCCCAGTCGCTGTTTCAGCAGAAGGTAGAAGCGAGAAGGTAGAAGGTAGAATTTAATATATAAATGCCATAAAAATATTTTTTCGTATGGCAATATAAGATAATTTTCCGCCTAATTTATTCTAACTTCTTCCTTCAATAAAGTGTCAAATGAAGAATGTTTCAGTCAGCGTGAGAGGCTCGAAACTCAAGACTGGAACAAATAAGCAAATAACAAAGTTGTAGTTGAGGAGAGAACGTGAAACAGCATCTACGGTTAAGTGGAGGACTTTTGAGCAGTGTTGCCGGAGTTCTGATCGCCCAAGCGCCCGTCTCGGCCGCGCCGACTCAAGTCACAGGAGTGCAAGTAAGTCAAGCGAATAATGGGGTAAATATTGTCCTAGCTACGGAAAAGGGCGATCGCCCGCAAGTTTTCGCCATCAACAACGGCAATACTTACCAAGCCACAATCATCAACACCCAGCTCCGCCTGCCCCAAGGCAACAGCTTCCGGCAAGATAACCCAGCTCCAGGCATTTCCTCAGTAGAAATCACCCAGGTAGAGGCTAACAGCATCCGCGTTGTGGTAGCAGGCACCAACGGAGTTCCCAACGGACAAGTTATGCCCGGACAAGGCCAAAACATCGTCCTCAGCGTTGCCGGACAGGGCGGGACTGTGCAATCTACCCAAGCTGCACAGCCTGGATTGCCCTCGCTCAACCAAGCCCAAAGTGCACCCCCGCCACCTCCCGGACTGCCGCTGAACCCAACAACTTCCCGGCCGGCCCCCGTCCGCACGTCGCAAAACCCGAACGTGATGCTGCCAAATCCCGAAGTTACTGTGACTAGGAACGATCGCCCGCCCCTCCCCAGCGAAATACAATCTCAGAGCAATCAAGCTCCGCCTTTCCAGCCGCGAGCTATAGCACCGCCCCTGGGAGACATCTCCGTATCTAACATCGCTCCGGCTGCGGCAAATATAGAACTAAGTTCGGGAGAACGCATCCCCCGCTTGGTGCTGCGGGATGCCCCAGTCCGCGACGTTTTAGCTCTGCTCGCCCGCGCTGCGGGATTGAACATTGCTTTTACAGGGGGTGGAGCCCCCGGTCAACCGGGCCAAGCCGCTCCGGCCGCACCGGGAGCGGCAGGAGGCTCCGATGAAGGACCGAAGATTTCCTTGGACATCGAAAATGAGTCGGTGCAAGATGTTTTTAATTACGTGCTGCGGATCAGCGGACTGCAAGCGAACCGCGTCGGGCGCACGATTTTTGTCGGTTCTAATTTGCCTCTGGACTCGCGCAATATTATCGTTCGGACTCTGCGACTCAATCAAGTCAGATCTACGGATGCAGCTAACTTTTTGAGCGCTCAAGGTGCAGAAACTCAACTGCCGATTACTCGGGTAACTATCCAAACCGTGGGCCAAGGAAATTCGGCGCGGGATGTGGAAATTCGGGAACCGGACATTAAGGCGATCGGCGCTAAGGACGGCAACGGGCCGCTCTTGCTGAGGGGACTGTCGGTGCTGGCAGATGCGAGGCTCAATTCGATCACTTTGGTGGGCGATCCGCGCAAAGTTGATATTGCCGTGGCTTTCTTGACTCAGCTAGATTTGCGCCGCCGTCAAGTGGCTGTCAACGTCAAGGTGATCGATATCAACTTGTTGGGAGCCAACAACAGTAGCAGCAGTTTCTCTTTCGGAATTAATAACAATTTCTTTGTGAATGAAAACGGAGTAGCAAGTCTGAATTTTGGTGGCTTGCGGCCGGCTACAGTCAATGATGTCACCAGTGCCAACAACCGATCGACTCCGCCGATCGTCGGTAACCCTATAGGAGCCGTAGCTCCTATCTACGATCAGAGGGGCAATTTAATCAACGTGCCGCTGACAGGGACTCCTACCTACGATCGGAATGGCAATTTAATCAACGTGGCTAACAGTGGCGGGGCGTTCCTCCGCCCGACAGCAATTACTGGTGACCCCGGAAGAGTTGGAGTTGACACTTACGAGCCTGGCCCTGGTGGCACTGCGACCTTCGCCCTGTTCCCGCTGTTGCAATATCCGAGGAGGTTCCTGTCGGCGTTACGGGCAACTATTGAGACTCGGAATGCCAAAATCTTGACTGATCCGACTCTGGTGGTTCAAGAAGGAGAAACGGCGAATGTGAATATTACTGATGAGGTGATCTCTAACATCACACAGCAAACGCAGACTACCGGCAATACAAGTACCACAACAACAACGGCCGTTAAGGATCGCGCAGGTTTACAGTTAGGGGTGGCGATCGATCGGGTTGACGATAATGGCTTTGTCTCTCTGCGGGTGAACCCGATTATCAGGACACCATCCCCGCCTGTAGACTTGTCCACGCCCGGGAGCACCAATCAGATCACTCTGCTGGGCGAGCGCTCTTTGCAATCGGGGCTAATTCGCCTGCGGGACGGTCAGACTTTGATTCTTTCGGGGATTATCCGCGATGAAGAACGGGTGCAAGCGAACAAAATTCCGATTTTGGGAGATTTGCCGATTATCGGTTCGCTGTTCAGGAGTACCACTAAGCAGAACCAGCGGGCGGAGTTGATTGTGTTGCTGACTCCGCAGATTTTGGATGATAGCGATCGATCGAACTTTGGCTACCAAAACAACATCAGTCCCGACGCCCGCCAACTGTTGCAGCGCAGTCAGCCCGTCCAGCCCAGACAGTAGGCCTCGGACGAAGGAAGAAGGAAGAAGGAAGATGTGTCAACTTAAGGTCAAAAGTAGTGCAGGTCTGATTTCTGATGATTGGCAGAGTCTCGATCTCCCTGGCACACCCCTTAAGAAGGGGGGGACAAGAGGGTCGTCCAAGTCCCCCGACTATCCGGGAGACAAGAGGGTCGTCCAAGTCCCCCGACTATCCGGGAGACAAGAGGGTCGTCCAAGTCCCCCGACTATCCGGGGAGAGGGACAGGATTCTTCTCAAAGTCCCCCTTTTTAAGGGGGATTTAGGGGGATCTGGCCTCGTCTATAAACGAGAGATACAAAGATTTTTAGGCGATTGTTGACACCAATCGAAAGAAGGAAGAGGTTCGAGGAAAAGAAAAATTTCGTTTCCCCTTGACAAATCACACTTTTTCCCTTTTGTTTCACCTTCTTTCCCTCAGAAGGAACAAGCAAGAAGGAAAAAAATTTTGTTTAACTCTTGACAAATGACATTTTATTCTTTCTATTTTTACTTATTTTCCAATTTCAAATCCACTCCCGGCGAAAAATCTTGTGTCCAAAGTGGTATTTTTTTACCTAAATTTGGGTATTAATTCTAAAAAGTTGGCAAGTTCCATATAAATTAAAGGTTCCACCGATCCATAACGGTCGGCAAGACTTTAGAATAATGCAGTGAAAATTAGATGCTGTCGGGTTTTCAGCAACTAAAAACAAAAATTCCTTTTGTGACCAATTATCCTAGGGTAATTAGTATTCAGCAGGAGTTGTTAATTGGGGAAGCGGGCTGGAGCAATGGGGACTACCCAAACGCTCCCAACCGAAACTTCAATGCAGTTAAAACTCACAACTAATAGTTGAACTCTGTTTAACGTAATTTTGCAAATCCAGAAGAGGAGTTCGGAATGAACAAAGGTGAATTGGTTGATGCAGTCGCGGAAAATGCTAGTGTCACTAAAAAACAGGCAGATGCCGTTTTGAGTGCAGCGTTGGAAGCAATCATGAAAGCTGTCTCCGAAGGCGACAAGGTGACACTGGTCGGTTTTGGCTCGTTTGAGTCGCGGGAACGTAAGGCCCGTGAGGGTCGCAATCCCAAAACTGGTGACAAGATGGAAATCCCGGCAACCAGAGTTCCTGCATTTTCTGCCGGCAAGTTGTTTAAGGACAGAGTTGCACCGCCGAAAGAACCCAAAATTTAATTGGTGAACTGAGTCTTGATTAGACCTGTACACGGTGGGAATTTAGCTTGGGCAGCCGCACTGGCTGGCTGCCCTCCCTCTGCTATTCTCGATTTTTCTGCCAGTATCAGTCCTTTGGGCCCTCCTGAGTCTGCCCTGGCTGCGATTCAAGCTCATTTGAGCAGTCTCACGGCTTACCCAGACCCGGATTATGGAGTGCTGAGGACTGCTTTGGGTGAGGCGTTTAATGTTGACCCGGATTGGATTTTGCCGGGGAATGGTTCGGCGGAATTGTTGACTTGGGCTGCTTGGGATTTGTCGAAGCTGGAGGCGACTTATTTGGTGACTCCGGCTTTTGGCGATTACTTGCGGGCTCTGAAGGCTTTCGGGGCGCAGGTGCTGGATTGTCCTTTGAATCTCAAATCGTTGGACTGGGAGACTGGCAGCGGGTTGGTAACGGATGATTTGTCGGTTTCTAATGGTTCCCTTGTCTCCCCTTCTCTGGCTATCCCGGTTCCTCTTGCTCTGGATGCCGATCGAGGTTTGCTACTGAACAACCCGCACAATCCGACGGGTTTGCTGTTCGCTAGGGAGGCGATTCGGCCTTATTTGGAGCATTTGGCTTTGGTGGTGGTGGATGAGGCCTTTATGGACTTTCTACCGCCTGCGGAGCAGGAAAGTTCGATCGCTAAAATTGAGGAGTTTCCGAATTTGGTGATTTTACGATCGCTCACCAAATTCTATTCTCTGCCGGGACTGCGGATGGGATGTGCGATCGCCCATCCCGACATCCTGCGCCGCTGGCAGTTGCTGCGCGATCCTTGGCCTGTGAATGCCTTGGCTGCGGCTGCTGCTGCTGCTGCGGTGCGAGATGCTGTTTTTGATCGGCAAACTTGGGATTGGCTGCCTGTGGCCCGCCGAGAGCTATTTGAGGGTTTGGCTGATTTACCAGGTTTGCGGCCAATGGCTGGGGCGGCTAATTTCTTGTTGGTTGAGTCGTCGGTGTCGGTGGCTGCGATTCAAAAAAGTCTGTTGCAACGACACCGGATTTTGATTCGCGATTGTTTGAGTTTTCCTGAGTTGGGCGATCGATATTTTCGGGTAGCCGTGCGATCGAGGGCGGACAATCTGCGATTGATTGCTGGACTTGCCGATGTCATTAGTCGTTAACTCGGAAATTTATCTCACGTCTTAATCTTTTATTTTGGCGTGAGATTAATGCCAGAAGAGCGGGCGAATGGAATTCGCGCCTACACAGACAAAACCCGCCTCCGCGGGTTGAAGAGTGGGTCATTAAAATTACGTTATTTTCTTCAGTCCGCGGAGGCGGACATCGTTTGTATAGGCGCGGTTTCAACCGCCGTCCTATCTACTATTGACTTCTTTATTTATGCTTGACTATGATTTAGTGATTATTGGTGGAACTCCGGCCGGACGCTATGCTGCTTTGACTGCAACTAATTTCCCGGCCCGCGTTGCTTTGGTGGAACCGCTAAGTAATTCGCAAGATTTGCCGACTGGTGGGAAAGAGTCGATCGACCTTGGTTTAAGATACAGCCAAACTTTGAGCGAGGCTGCTCGTTTTGCCCAGCAGATTAGCCGCCAACAGTTCGGGGCTCGGTGGGAAGTGGCTAATTCGGAAATGCCGATCGAATTGCGGTTTGATGGGGTTCAGAAGTGGGCCGAGGGTGTTGTTGCTAATTTAGAAGAAATTGATGATCTCGGCGTTTTGGCTGCTCGCGGGGTCGATATTATTTTTGGTAGCTGCGAGTTTGTTACCAAACCGCATTTGGCTTTGATTGTGGGCGACAGGAAATTGCGATCGCGCTGTTATTTGCTAGCTTGTCCAACAATGCCTGCAATTCCCAATATTGAAGGACTTTCGTCTGTCGGCTTTTTTACTTCGGAAACTGTCGGGGAATTAGCAAAACTTCCAAAGTTACCTAAAAGTTTGGCTGTAATCGGCGCAGATCCCAGCGGTGTCGAAGTCGCTCAAACTTTTGCTCGATTAGGGGTGGCTGTGACGCTTGTGGTGAAGGGTTCCCACATTTTGACGAAAGAAGACCGAGAGGCTGCTGGCTTGGTTCAAGCTGCAATGGAAGCCGAAGGAGTGCGGATTCTGACTGCTACTGAGGTGACTCAAGCTAGGGTGATTGATGGTAAAAAGTGGATTCAAGCTGGGCCAAGGGCGATCGAGACTGAGGAGATTTTTCTCGCCGCGGGCCGCCAGCATAATTTTGCATCATTAAATCTGGAAGCGGCTAGAGTTAAATTTAGCGATCGCGGGTTGATTTTAAATGAAAAGCTGCAAACAACTAATTCGCGGATTTATGCGATCGGTGATGTTGCTGGGGGTTATTCGTTCCCTCACATTGCTAATTGCGAAGCTGCGATTGCTGTGAAAAATGCTTTGTTTTTGCCGATGTATCAAATAGATTATCGCGGGATTCCTTGGGCGATTTTTTCTGACCCGCAGTTGGCGAGGGTTGGCTTGACTGAAGCGCAAGCAAGACGACGTTTTGGAGACGATTTGATTGTTGGTCGGGAATATTTCAAGAATGTTGAAAAAGCTCAAATGTCCGGGGAGACAACGGGTTTTTGTAAGATTGTCGGGCGGCGCAATGGGGAGATTTTGGGAGCGAGTATTGTGGGGCCACAAGCTGCTGAGTTGATTCATGCGATCGCCCTTGCTGTCCGTCACGGGATGAAGGTTGAGGCGATCGCGGAACTTCCTTATATTTGGTCAAGTTTTTCGGCAATTAACGGTCAAACTGCTGCTGTTTGGGAGTTGCAGCGCCTCCGCAGCAATACTTTGATCCAGAATTTATGGGAGAATTTGTTTCACTGGCGCAGGTATTGGAAATGAACAAATTGGGCATTGGGCATTGGGCATTGGGCGAAGCGAAGCGGAGGGATTGGGCGAAGCGAAGCGGAGGGATTGGGCGAAGCGAAGCGGAGGGATTGGGCGAAGCGAAGCGGAGGGATTGGGCATTGGTAATTGGTAATTGGTTAGTAGTTATTTGTAATTGGTAAACAGAGATACATTATTTGTTAAAACGGTAGTGCTTTTATGTAAAGGATGGAGAAGATTGAGGCGGTTGAGTCTTCAGCATTGCTAATCGGATTTGGTAATTGTAGTCATGAATAAAATTCCAAATAGCACCCTTATGATTCTCCAACTTCTACATTGCATATTCGGGGCGATACTCAGAGCTTCGTAAGGGTTGGGATCTCGGTGGTGCACAGCGGGCGATCGCAAATGCCCAATTTCTAAAGCTGCAAATTGCCTCCGCCACTCAGTCAGCCATTCGCCACTCGGATCGAATCCTAAAAGTTTATCCCGCAGACTGTTGCATTTTTGCGATATATATGATATGAGAATCAGGGCGTGGGGCCCGGCGCTGATTCAAGCTAAATCAAATTGCGAATTGGCTACTGAGTCCGCTTGCATGGAGAATCGCTAAATTACGAATGATAACAATTCTCATTATAGGGCGATCGGGCATTTCCGTGGACAGCAATCCAAAATAGACTGGAATTGCCGGCATTCGCTCTCAATTCTGGAAATGTATCTGCGTTAAGCTGTGTTAATCTGCCTCAAATCTGCAGTTGTTGTATCAACCCAATCAAGGCAGCGCCACAAACTTGTAATCATTTCCTTGGGGCTGAACTTGTACTAAAATCGGTTTGCCCGATCGATCGCCCGTTGGCAAAAACCTCACATCTTCACTTGCACCCATAGCCGAAAAATTCTGATTCTTGAGTGCTTGCTGCAATCCTTCCCGTGTATTGCTTTTGAGC
Source organism: Lyngbya sp. CCAP 1446/10 (assembly GCF_026130175.1). Taxonomy (GTDB): domain Bacteria; phylum Cyanobacteriota; class Cyanobacteriia; order Cyanobacteriales; family Microcoleaceae; genus Microcoleus. The sequence goes on from NZ_JAIGNI010000089.1 coordinate 14,255, forward strand.
AAACCGCCGATGATAGCTTGAGTCGCATCAAAACTCGTTGCAGTGCGCCAATTCACCACGCCTCCCCACCGCTGACTCGCATTCTTAGAAAATGGGTTATTAGGATTGGTGTCAGGATGCCACGGAACGGGCAAAACCAGCCCGTCAATGTCTTTCTGCCCGTTTTTTATCGTTTCAAATGTGTACATCGTAGTGCTGCCGTAGAGTGGTAATTTGCCTTGATTGGCGCGGGCTAGGTCGATCGCGCGATCGATGCGATCGATATGAGGCGCTATCATTAACGCTTGTGCACCTTTGCTAACAGCATCAGCAACGCTAGCGCTGGAATTAAATCCTGGCGTTGAAAAGTCACAAACCGTAGGCACTACCTTGCCACCCAAAGCTGAAAACGACGCTACAAATTCATCCTTAAACGATATGTTATCGGGAGCTTGAGAGTCATAGCAGATAGCAACAGTAGTTTTGCCAGCTTTCTTAACCATATATTCTGCTAAAGGAGCCGCCATCGATTGAATCGCGGGGACTGTCCGAAAAATGTAGCTGCCAAAACCTGATAAATTGTTAGCAAAGCTAGTTGGTGTCACCATCACCAATTTTTTTTCTTGATAGATGGGAGCAGCAGCTAGAGAAGCGTTGCTGGCATTATGTCCAATGACTGCTAAAATTTTCGGGTCATTTACGAATCCGGTTGCAACTTCTTTAACAACATCTGGATTGTTGTCATCATTCGCAATCAAAACTTGCAAACCCGCACCATTAATGCCTCCTCTAGAATTAACTTCGTCTTGAGCTTGAGCTACTCCTCGCAGAATTTCTTGCGCTACATTCGGGTTGTTGCCAATGGGAACGCTGACGGCAATTTTCAGAGGATTGTCATTATTTACTTTGGCATTATTCAAATAAATTACGGTCTCTGGATCATTGCGATTTTGTTGCAGTGATGCCTGAAATTTTTTGACAGCTTCTTTGTAATTTCCCTCAGCAAAAGCTTTGATACCTGCTTGTTTTCCTGCTGTGGTTTGCGATTGCACCAATATTTTGTTTCCCAAACTCATCCGAGTATCGCTAGCAGATGTATCTGAATTGCCACCATTAAATAAGCTGGGAATAAACTTGAATGCACCAATAGCAATTAAAGCAAATGCAACAATAAAAACAATTGGTGGCGGTCTTTTTATTTTTTGAGGATTTTGATACATGATTAGTTCTCCTGAGTTTAATATTGTTTTGAGGCTTTGATTTCGGGTAAGCATTCCCTGGCAGAGTGGAGTAAATCGGCTATGGTATGAAAATGCTCCGGTTGTCAATCTATAGAAATATCTAGTATCTTGGATTTCGATCGACTTTTATGATTGTTGCTCAGTGCTGTGATACGTTGATGTATTAATTATACATAAAAGCTTGGTTCAAGTCAAATCATAAAAGTCATATTCTTGAGTTCATAAAAGTCATATTCTTAAGTTCATAAAAGTCATATTTGTGTAGTTTAGTTTCAATGAGTCGCAGGGAGCATCTCATTTTCGTAAAAAGATTTTTTTTTACGGTGCGAGCTTAATAATTCGCACTACAAATGCAAAACTCAGATGCACCATACTCACATCATGCCCGTTACATTACCCGTAATAAAACCTGTTTGAGCGTTCTCTTAGGACATGATATACAACAGTTTTCAAGTACAGGAGGAATAACTTCAACAATCAAATTATTTGATTGTAGTCGCCCTGAAGGGCATGGGGAGACTTTAAACGGACGGGGAGCGACAGTAAGACAACTTCGGTAGCAAGTTGCGATGAACCGTCAAGAATCCCCGTCCGTTCTACGGCGGGGAGTATGTCAATTACCCAATACTGTGCGAAAATACCGTAGTTGGGCGATCGATCTTTCCCAGTATAAATAAGGCGTGTACTGCACACCCTAGGTTGGAAGTTGGGTTAGATACAGCACAAGCACCCTAGGTTAATAAGGTGCTTGTGGTGCATTTGACGTTTAGATGTACGGAGAGGGTGGGATTTGAACCCACGTTAAGATTGCTCCTAAAGTAGTTTTCGAGACTACCGCATTCAACCGCTCTGCCACCTCTCCAATTGACTTGAGATGTAAGCTAAAAGTATCTTACCCTACAGTGCGCCACATTGTAAATCTTTATAGAAAAGAAGTTTGATTTTCTTCAGATTCCAGAGTCGTCTTAAATCCCCCTGTTGGCGTCCACTGAAGGGCTCCGTCGCGCCCAGTCCAGAAAATCTGGGTTTTGCTTTGGCGCAGTTGGGCGGCGGTTTCTGGGTCGATTTCGTCTGAAGATGCGATCGCCACTTGCGGGCTAACTGCCTCCAATAACTCGGCTGTCAGGGTTTTTCCCGACCACAACAGCACTTGCGCCCGCTTCAATGTTCCTGCGGCTGCTAATCTCTTTGATAACATACTTTGCGCTTCCGGTGTCATGTCACCGACAATCAACCAGGTACGCCCCCTCACCAATAATTCTACTACCGGAATCTCCGCATCCACGAACTGCAACCGCGTCGAACCCAGATCGATCGTGCTGTTAGTTTCTAAAAGAAAGTAAACGCCTTGCTGCGATTGCACAGCCGTCATAAATTTCCCATCGTTGCCACGGTGAATTTGTTTGGAATCTTTATTATCATAAAATGTTTTAATTGGCAAGCGTCCTAGTAATTTTCCCCAACCGCCACTTAAACCTAAATGGCCGTGAGTGGCGATCGCAAAATTCACAGAATTAACTCCTTGCTGCTGCAAAAAAGGCAACACCGTAAACCGCACCGTATTTTCATCACCGGTATTAATTAGCGTCACTTTTCCCTGATCTTGAATTACCAAAACTGGTTCGCCAGATGTCGCCAGCAAAGTAACTTGAAACAAAGATGTCTGACTGTGCCAACCTGGCAAAGCTATGATACTAATTCCCGCCACCAGCGCCAGCGGTAAAATCCAAGCCGAAGAAATCCGCAGTGCAAAAACTCTGCTTTTCCCCTGTTTCCCTCTCCCTGCTTCCTGCTTCCTGCTTGCTGCTTCCCTCTTCCTGCTTCCCTCTTCCTTCTTCCCTCTTCCCTCTTCCTTCTTCCTTCTTCCCCCCAGCCAAACCCAGCAGATTAAACCGTAAAGCGCGATTAGCTGAAACACCGATACCAGGGCTATTTCATTCTAAACAGATCTTTGAGTATGCTACAACTAAAGCCAGCGAGACGTTGAGCTTGAGCCATGTTTTGGAAGCCATGATCGCGATACAAATTCAAGGCAAAATTCCGTGCGATT
>NZ_JAIGNI010000008.1 GCF_026130175.1 Lyngbya sp. CCAP 1446/10
GAGGGGGAGAGGGGGAAAATCTTTTCTCTTCCTTCTTCCCTCGAACCTCAAACCTCAAAATCAATCCCCCAAATCCTCTACATCTCTTAAATCCGCTACAAAATCCGTTGCGGAACCGCCACATCCGTTAAATCCGTGACAAAATCTGTTGCCGAACTTCCTTTGCGAAATGTTACAAAGTAATAAGAAATCGATTCAGGAGAATCAGCCTTGGTACTTTACAGCCCGCAACTTGAACCCAACCAGCAGCAAAACCTTTCCCCCATCGATGGTTTTGCGGGAAGACACATAGGCCCTTCCCCCAGCGAAATCCAGCAAATGCTAGATGTTTTGGGCATTTCCAGCCTTGATGACTTGATTGACAAAACGATTCCAGCGGCGATTCGCATTTCTCAACCCCTACAGCTTCCCGCAGCCAAAAGCGAGTACGCTGCTTTGGCAGAATTGAAAGAAATTGCTGCAAAAAATCAGGTATTTCGATCGTACATCGGCACAGGATATCACGACTGCATCACACCTCCTGTCATCCAACGAAATATCCTGGAAAATCCCGGCTGGTACACAGCCTATACTCCCTATCAAGCCGAAATTGCCCAAGGGCGATTAGAAGCTTTGCTGAACTTCCAAACCATGATTATCGAGCTCACGGGTTTGGAAATTGCCAACGCTTCCTTGCTGGATGAAGGGACTGCGGCGGCGGAAGCGATGGCGGTGAGTTACGGCGCTAGCAAAAATAAGGCAAAAGCGTTTTTTGTTTCCCAAGATTGTCACCCTCAAACTATCGAAGTGGTGCAAACTCGCGCTAAACCCCTGGGAATTGAAGTGATTGTCGGCGATCATCAAAGCTTTGAGTTCGATCGTACAATCTTCGGTGCACTCTTGCAATACCCAGCCACCGACGGCGCAATTTACGACTATACCGATTTTATTCGATCGGCACACCAAGTCGGCGCATTAGTCACAGTAGCCGCCGACATTTTGAGCCTTTGCGTGCTCACACCCCCCGGCGAATTCGGCGCAGACATAGCCGTAGGAAGCACCCAGCGCTTCGGAGTGCCGATGGGATTCGGAGGGCCTCACGCAGCCTACTTCGCCACGCGAGAAGAGTTTAAACGGCAAGTTCCGGGGCGAATTGTCGGCGTTTCTAAAGATGTCAACGGCAAATCTGCTTTACGTTTGGCCCTGCAAACTCGCGAACAGCATATCCGCCGCGAAAAAGCAACTAGCAATATTTGTACTGCTCAAGTTTTGCTAGCAGTGATGGCGAGTATGTATGCTGTTTATCACGGCCCGTCTGGACTTAGACAAATTGCTGAACAAGTACGCAGCTTAACTGCAATTTTAGCATCTGGTCTTTCCAGTTTTGGATACGCAATTGGCGATCGACCTTTCTTCGATACTCTGCGGGTAGAATTGGGAGATAAACCACTATCGGAAGTTCTACAAGCCGCTCAAAATCGCCACATTAATCTACGGGTGTTTGATGAAACAACCGTGGGAATTACTCTCGATGAAACTGTCACGGCTGAAGATGTCAAAGAGTTGTGGAAAATTTTTGCACGGGAGAAGGATTATATCAGGGGTGACGGCGAGAATTCTCTGAGCGTTCCGCTGAATGCAGACGCTTTCACTTCCTATATGATGTTACCTGATTTTTGCGATCGCACAACCAGCTATCTCACCCATCCAGTTTTCAATAGCTACCACTCCGAAACTGAACTGTTGCGCTATATGCACCGTTTAGAAGCCAAGGATTTATCGTTAAATACATCGATGATTCCCTTGGGTTCTTGCACAATGAAACTAAATGCAACATCAGAGATGCTGCCGATAACTTGGGCGGAATTTGGTAACATACATCCCTTTGCACCCCGCAACCAAACTCGCGGCTATCAAATGATGTTCGTGCAACTAGAACAGTGGCTAGCAGAAATCACCGGTTTCGCCGGAATTTCCTTGCAGCCAAACGCTGGTTCCCAAGGCGAATACGCGGGATTATTAGTAATTCACCAATACCATGAACACCGAGGCGAATCTCACCGCAATATCTGTTTAATTCCGCAGTCAGCCCACGGCACAAATCCAGCTAGCGCCGTAATGGCGGGGATGAAAGTAGTCGCTGTCGAGTGCGATTTTCAGGGAAATATTGATGTCGCCGACTTGCAAAAGAAAGCCGATAAGCACAAGAATGAACTCGCTGCTTTGATGGTAACATATCCATCTACCCACGGCGTTTTTGAGTCAGAAATTAAAGAAATTTGCGAAATTGTCCACAACTGTGGCGGACAAGTTTATATGGACGGCGCAAATATGAATGCTCAAGTTGGATTGTGTCGCCCCGGTGATTTTGGTGCTGATGTTTGTCACTTGAATTTGCACAAAACTTTCTGTATTCCCCACGGTGGTGGCGGGCCAGGCATGGGGCCGATTGGAGTCATGTCTCATTTAGTGCCTTTCTTACCTGATGTTTCGGGAGATTCAAACGGGGTGAAAGATGGCAATTCTATAGGTGCTGTTTCGGCTGCGCCTTGGGGAAGTGCTAGCATTTTGACTATTTCTTGGATGTACATTCGGATGATGGGAGGAGTCGGTTTAACTGATGCGACAAAAGTTGCAATTCTTAATGCTAATTACATGGCGCATCGGTTAGAATCGTATTACCCGGTTTTGTACAAAGGGAAATCTGGTTTAGTAGCACATGAGTGTATTCTGGATTTGCGCTCGCTCAAAAAATCTGCTGCGATCGAAGTTGATGATATCGCTAAACGGTTGATGGATTATGGCTATCATGCGCCGACGGTTTCGTGGCCAGTTGCTGGTACAGTAATGGTGGAACCGACGGAAAGCGAATCGAAGCAGGAATTAGACCGTTTCTGCGATGCGATGATTGCGATTCGAGGCGAAATTGCGGAGATTGAAAATGGTAATGTGGACGCGCAAAATAATGTCTTGAAAAATGCGCCGCATACCGCAGAATCTCTGATGGTTGATGAGTGGAATCGTCCTTATACTCGCGCGCAAGCTGCTTATCCGACAGCTTGGACTCGCGAATATAAGTTCTGGCCTGCGGTGGGCCGGATAGATAATGCGTTTGGCGATCGCAATTTTGTCTGTTCTTGTTTGCCAATGGAGGCTTACACTTAAGGTTAAGTAACTCTCTTTGGGTGCGAAATTAGGCCTTAGATGCCCCTAGCCCTCCTTAATAAGGGGGGCACAGGAAGCAATCAAAGTCCCTTTTTTACGGGGGTTAGAGACTCAACTGGGGGGCGAGAAACCCGGTTTCTATGAGATTTTACGCTTAATCACGAGAAATCTACGAATAAACCGGATTTCTGAGATCGCAAGCGCGCTGGAAAATTATTAATAAAAATCCAAAAATTCCCAAATAAAATAACCAATGAATGCAAGATTTTTGTGGCGATCGCCCTCCAAGACACCACGCTGGATTATTCTAGTATTATTAGGCGTTTTGGCGACTGTGGCAGCGACAGCAACAGCCGCCTACTTCAGAAGCGCGATCGCCCAAAACAGTGTATCTTTATCTGTAGACGTTACAGCGGATCGACATTCGATCAGTCCCGACATCTACGGTATGAACGATTTGATTGATCCATCCCTCGCCAAAGAGTTAGCAATTCCGGTAGCACGTTGGGGAGGAAATCAAACCAGCCGCTACAACTGGTTAGTCGATTCTTCCAACAGTGGCGATGACTTTTTTTTCGTAGGTGGCGGCGATAATAAAAAGCCCATTCCCGGCGATTCGAGCGACAAAATGGTCAAAACTAACCGCAATAACGGTAGCAAAAGCATCGTTACCATCCCGATGATTGGCTATGTAAATAAGTTTAGCACTTGGAACTGCGGCTTTCGAGTATCCAAATACGGCGCGCAAGAAAAAACAAATCCCTACATTTTTCCCGAAGGCGATAAGTGCGGCAACGGGAAGCGTCCCGACGGCACTTTAATTACTAATAATAACCGCCTTGATGTTAGTATTGTTAGCAATCCAGCTTTCCAGAAACCTTGGGTTAAACATTTAGTTAAAACCCACGGTACTGCTGAATCAGGCGGCGTGCAAATTTATCAAATGGATAACGAACCAAGCGGCTGGGGAAACACTCACCGCGATGTTCATCCAGAACCGATTAGTTATGACGAATTGCGCGATCGCACTTACCAATATGCGTCAATGGTAAAAGCCACAGATCCCACCGCTAAGGTACTCGGCCCCTCGGATTTCGGCTGGCCTGTTTATCTGGATTCGGGAGTAAAGGGCGATCGGGAAAAACACGGCGGTGTCTGGTTTGCGCGGTGGTACTTGCAACAAATGCGCGCTTACGAACAGCAAAAAGGTGTTCGGATTCTCGACTATTTCGACGAACACTACTATCCTGTCGTCGATGACCTCTGTGTCGCGAATTGTCCCGCCGGCGATGCTAAGACGCAAGCAGCCCGGTTGCGATCGACTCGTTCTCTGTGGGATAGCACCTACACCGATGAAAGTTGGATTGGTAAATACAATCCGCCCCTAACAATTATTCCCCGGTTTCGAGAGTGGGTAAAGCAGGATTATCCAGGTACAAAAGTCGCGATTACTGAATACAATTGGGGCGGTTTGGAGTCGATAAACGGCGCGTTGACTCAAGCCGACATCCTAGGGATTTTTGGGCGGGAACAACTGGATTTAGCGACGCTGTGGGGGCCTCCGAAGTCGTCGGAACCAGGGGCCTATGCCTTCCGAATTTACATGAATTACGACGGGAAAGGTGGCAAATATGGCGATACCTGGGTGCGATCGCACAGCACAGATCAAGAACTTTTGTCAATCTACGGAGCCGATCGCAGCAGTGACGGTGCTTTGACGCTGGTAATCATTAACAAAACCAGCAAAAACTTGACCAGCAACTTGAGTTTGAAAGGATTTAACCCAGGTGCCCAAGCTCAAGTTTACACTTACAGCGAGGCGAATTTGCGGGCGATCGTCCGTCAGAGCGATTTAGGTGTCAGTGATACTGGATTCCAGGCAACTTACCCGGCTAATTCTATGACTTTGGTGGCTATTCCCAAGGCTTAATCTCCCCTCTTATTCTTAGTCCGCGCACCATCCGGACTTTGTATGTGTAGTAGCGGTTTCAACCGCCGAGTATAAAAGGGGTTTAAAACTACTAAGCATCGACCATCCAAGCAATACACTGTTGCATTTGATTTCGCATGGTTTCTCGATCGGCATTATACCTGCGGCCGTGTCCAGGCAACACCCACTCAAAGTCATAATTAGCCAAATTTTGCATAGATTTAATTTGTTCCGTCCAAGAATACCAACAGGCATTACGAAAACCAATTAGCTGCTGCAAATTGTCCGACCAAGCCAGATGATCGCCGCTAAACAAAAACTGATGATTATAAAGTAAAACTGTGTGACCTTTCGTGTGACCAGGTACGGAAATAATCAACAAATCATCTGCTATTTGATGCGGTTCGCTGCCCGATAATTGAATTTCTACATTGCGAGTATCCGCGTTAATTTCGTCAGCATGAAGAATGCGATCGCACCCAAAATGGTCGCGGTATTTTTGATGGTCTGCTACGTCGTCGCGGTGAGTCAAATACAGATAGCGAATGCCGCCCATTGCTTCTATGTTTTTGACTAGCGGCGGCACAAAACGGGGAGAATCAACTAAAATGTTGCCTTCTGGGCGGACAATTAAATAGCTAGCCGCGCCGTAGGATTTCTCGGAATGATAGCCGCAATGGTAAACATTTTCTGCTACTAACACGGGCAAATTTTGCTGAGCTTCTTTGATGTTTTTCGGCTTTTCAACAGTGCCGATCGAACTTGTGGGACAGGACAAAAGAGCCGCGAGCGATCGCATTTCTTCAGTTTCATTAGTTGGCTGCTGGTAAACCGCAGACTGTTCTCCGGCTTGAGTAAATACTTCTGGTGCCATCCACCGACAAGTATCGCAGTCAATGCAGCTACTGTCTACATAAAAATTACCGCTGATATTTTCGGGGCGACGCAAATTTATATGAGCCATTTTTTTCACCTTTTAATCACAAATCAGGGCGAGAAGTCCACAATAGAAAAAGATCGGGGCGGCGTCGAAGCCCACCCCACAATAATTCAGCTTTCGGGGCGGCGTCGAAGCCCACCAGAATTCAACTTTTCTTGTGGAACGGGCATCTTGCCCGTTCCACAGCAGACTAGAAACTCAAAGTTCCAATTCTACTGCTGCTTCTGGCCCGCTGGAAAAGCACCCGCTTTCACCGCCACAGTCACAGGTTGTCCGCCGCGGTTCAACTCAAGCTGCATATCGCTGCCCACTGTACTTTTCTCGACAATTTGCTGTACGCTGCCAGCATCGCTGACTTCTGCACCGTTGATTTTCTTGATCACATCGGCAACGCGAATTCCAGCTTGTGCCGCCGGAGAATCTTTGGCAATTCCCAAAACTAACACGCCTTTATCTTCAGTCAGCCTCAATTTTGGGTTCGGATTTTTATTGAATTCTGTTTTGACTTCGGGAGTAATACTCAACATCCGAATGCCGAGATAAGGATGTTCCGCTTTTCCGGTTGTTGCTAATTGGTTGGCAATTTGTTGGGCGCGATCGATCGGAATCGCAAAACCCAATCCTTGGGCCCCTTGAATAATCGCCGTATTCATGCCGATAACTTGACCGCGCTGGTTCAGCAAAGGCCCGCCGGAATTGCCGGGATTGATTGCAGCATCGGTTTGAATAAAGCTGACGCGCTTGTCGGGAACGCCCACATCGGCGCTAGAACGGCCTGTAGCGCTAATGATGCCCACAGTCACGGTATTGTCCAAACCCAGGGGATTGCCGATCGCGATCGCCCATTCTCCCGGCTGTATTTCTTCAGATTTGCCCAAACTCACCACAGGCAAATTGGTAGCTTCAATTTTGACAACAGCCACATCAGTAACTGTATCTACGCCTAAAACTTTGCCCACAAATTCGCGGCCATCCTTCAGTTTTACCGTCACCGTATCCGCGCCATCAACAACGTGAGCGTTAGTCAAAATGCGGCCGTCGGAACCAAAAACAAAGCCCGAACCCGATCCCCGTTCTACCCGATTTCCCGGTTGAATGGGAGATTCCGAACCGAAGAAGCGACGGAATTGCTCCGGGATCTCATCTGGAACTTGGTTCTTTACCGTCCGAGACGAATTGATCCGCACCACTGCCGGGCCGACTTCCTGCACAACTTTAGTAACAAAATTAGAGTCTTGAGAGGGCAGTATATTTGCAGGCAATGCTGAGATTGGTGCTGTATTTGAAGGTTCAGCTTTGATGGCGTTAGAACTTCCAGGAACTTGAGCAGTTAGGGCGTTGCAGCCGACAGTTGCGGTGGATGCGAGCAAAACTAGGGATAAAAAAGCAAGTTTTTTAGGCAAAGAAAAACCGCGAGAAGGTTGAGTTTGATTAGACTTTTGGGGGGTTGACATAGTATTAATTTGGTGAGAAAATGGGCGAGAGTTATAATTATGATCTGGCATTTTTAGCACCTACTGTAATTAAATTAGAACTCAAGGTTCTTTAATTTTAATTCAAGCATTTGTGAGATGTGCTTGACTGGTGGGGTTTACCCTACACGGTGGGGTAAAAACCGGACTGTGGCAGGCAAATTATTGATTTTAGCTGGTAAGCGCGATCGAGCTTTTGTCAGCACTGGCGAATTGCCGCAGCCTGCGATAATACAAACTACGCTAGCAGCACCGGATATTCCGCATTTCTGGCAAAATCTTCATAATATCTCTTGCAAAAGTCCTTTTAATCAAATTTTTGCACGGGCAAGATGCCCGTGCCACAAAAATATTTTTTTCTGTGGAACGGGCCGGAGAGCCCGTTCCTACCTATTTTTGCAAGAGGTCTATAATATCTCTTGCAAAAGGCGCAAAATATCTTGAAAGACATCTGCCTTGATCTGCCTTGATCTGCTGTTGAGCTATTAATCAAAAACTTATGCAATAAATCTATAGAATCAGCCCATCATGTCCGATCGATCGCAATCAAATTCGTCCTCACTACTAACGTTAATCTAAAATAGTATTATTGCTCCCTAGACTCAATGGAACTAACCGCATCAATTTCCTTCGACTTATTCCTTGAGATTTCCAAAGTATCAACAGTATTCTTAATAAAACCAGCCATCGGCACAGCAACTAACAAACCTGCTACTCCCGCCACCTTAACCCCCACCAGCAGCGCCACTAAAATCCACACGGGATTGAGGCCGATAAAACCGCCTAATAACCGAGGAGCAATCCCACTTTCAATTACTTGCTCGATTACTGTAGCGACAACTAAAACGGTGACGCCCAGCCAAAAGTTGTTTAATGTGATCAGCAAACTGACAATGCAAATACTAAAAGGTGCCCCGAAGGGAATCATCGTCATTACACCGACACCCAAACCGAACAGCAGCCCGAAGGGAACTCGCAAAATTAAAAAAGCCACAGTCATCGACAGTCCCATCAAACCCGCCAAAGTTGCTTGTCCGACGAAGTAGTTGTGGAAGCTTCGCGCCAGCAACTGTCGCAATTGCAGGCTCTGTTTGGAGGGAAACCATTTAAACAAGCCTTCCCAGACGCGATCGCCATGCAAGAGCAAGTAGAATGTTAGGACTATTGTCAGCAGAAAATTCACCAGACTGTCTGCCGCACCCAAGCCAAATTTGAGTATTTCGCCAGTGAGAGACTGCAATTGAGTTGAAAGTCGATCGCTCAATTGAGTAGTCAAACCCCTAACATCAATGCGGAGATTACGATTTTCCGCCCACTTGTGGAACGCTTCCATCTGTTCTGTACCCGAAACTATCCAAGTCGGTAATCGAGTCGCCAGTTCAGTGATTTGGTTCAGCAAAATCGGAGCCAGAGTCACACCTAAAACCACCAATATCAGTAAAGTTACCAACAATACCGCCAACACAGCCCGATCGCGTTTCAAGCCGTATTTGCGCAAAAAACGCACTGGATAATCTAGCAAAAAAGATAACACTGTAGCGATTACCAAAACTGTAACCAGCGCGCGAAAATATTCAAATACTAGGAGAGCTAACCAACAGTTGAGTACCGCTAGCGGAAATAACAATCCGTAAGTCCACCACTGCGGCAGTTTAGTCAAACGTTTCATCTAAGTTAACCGAGTTAAAATGTGAGATGCAAGATGTGAGATTGACCAAAGCACAAGGGATTTAAGCCCCCACCTTTAGGTGGATTGTTTTTAGGCTGGGGATTTAAGCCCCAACCTAAAAACTTCACTGTCAACTGTCAACTGTCAACTGTCAACTGTTAAGCTGCTATTCGCCGTTCTCCGTTAACCATTTCATTGGGCATTTAATTTATACCAGCCTGCTGAAAATCCCCAGTTTCTCGACAAACACCGGAAATAGGGCTGCTGGCAGGTAGTGCCTGCCACAACCATATTAGATCGTTTCCGCTGAGATGGATATATTACCTGCGGAATAACTAGACCTCTTGCAAAAGTCCTTTTAATCAAATTTTGGAACGGGCTCTCCGGCCCATTCCACAAGAAAAAAAAAATTGTGGGATGGGCATCTTGCCCGTCCTAGCTATTTTTGCAAGAGGTTTACTTATTTTTTGCTGTTGAGATTACAGCGGTTTGCAGCTTAAAAATCAAGCTTTTTCCCCATGTCGTTCGAGAGCTAATTGAATTAAACGGTCTACTAATTCAGGGAAAGAAATGCCGTCCGCTGCCCACATTTGGGGATACATACTGGTAGCTGTAAAGCCGGGAAAAGTGTTAATTTCGTTAATCAAAACTTCTCCGGTTGATTCAACATAGAAAAAGTCTACTCGCGCTAAACCTGCTGCATCTACAGCCAAAAATGCTTGCACAGCCATTTCTTGGATTTGCGAGACGATCGCACCGCTGACTTTTGCCGGAATTGAACACTCGGATTGTCCCTGGGTATATTTAGTTTTGTAGTCGTAGAAATCGCTTTGAAAAGTAATTTCTCCCACGGTTGAAGCTGTGGGGTTGTCGTTGCCTAAAACTGCACATTCTAACTCTCTAGCAACCACACCCGCTTCAACAATTATCCGCCTGTCGTAGCTGGCGGCGCTGTCGAGAGCGGCTTCTAATTCAGCGCGCGATCGAGCCTTAGAAATTCCCACAGATGAGCCCAAATTGGCAGGTTTGACAAAGCAAGGATAGCCCAAAGCCGCTTCAATTTTGTCGCACAGTTTGGGGAAAACGCAAGGATTCGACCAGATTTCGGAACGATTGACAGCGATGTATTTTACCTGCGGCAAACCTGCGTGAGCAAAAGCCATTTTCATCGCTATTTTATCCATCCCCACCGCCGAACCCAAAACCCCGGAACCGACAAAAGGAACTTGCAATAATTTCAGCAATCCTTGCACCGTACCGTCTTCGCCGTTAGGCCCATGCAAAACCGGGAACCAAACATCTACTGCATTAAAACTGGGAAATTGGGGAGAGTCGTTTCCTTGTCCTGGTTCCTCTATTTCCAGAGGTTTTCCGGTGGCTAAGACTTGTTGAGGTAATGTTCCCGACAGCCAGCGGCCGTCTTTTTGGATGTAAAAGGGCAGAACTTCGTATTTAGAGGCATTTTCGTCAGCAGCGAGGGCGCGGGCGATCGCCCGCGCCGAACTAATCGAGACTTCATGTTCGCCCGATCGCCCGCCGAAGAGTAACCCAATCCGCATCTTCGTCATTTTTCCATACTCCCGGTACTTTTTGACAAATATACACGCAGAGAGCGCAACTAAGGCACATACGAACCGCTTTAAGACTACTTATCTCAACCCTTCCACCCTTCCTCTGTGTCCTCTGCGCTCTCTGCGGTAAAAAAATCACATCTTCTTAGAAAAGTTCACCAGTAAGCCGTCCCCTCTCTCATTCCGGTGCTATTTAAAGGATTTCCCCTGTCAAACTAAAAGCGCGAATATCTGTAATTTTCACCGGCACAGTTTTACCAGCCAATTCAGCGATATCGCCCTTAAAGAATGTGAGACGATTACCGCGAGTACGCCCCATCACCTGAGTTGGATCTTTAAGATTCTGAACTTCCACCAAAACCTCCTCAATGCGCCCGAAATAGCGCTGTGAGCGCTCCATAGCGGTTGTACTGACGACATGATTTATGCGTTGCAGGCGATCGGCTTTCACATCCTCACTCAACTGATTTTCCCACAAAGCAGCCGGCGTACCAGGACGAGGCGAATAAGCCGCAGTATTCACCAAATCAAAACCAACATCTTCGATTAACTTCAAAGTCTTCTCAAACTGCGCCTCCGTCTCCCCCGGAAAACCCACAATCGCATCAGCCGTAATCGAAGCATCCGGCATATAACGGCGAATCATATCAACAATTCGCAGATATTTCTCCTGAGTATAACCACGAGACATCGCCTTCAAAATCTCATTATCGCCAGACTGAAAAGGCACATGAAAATGTTCGCAAACCTGCGGCAATTCCGCACAAGCACGAATCAACCTTTCATTAAAATAGCGCGGGTGGCTAGTAGCAAAACGGAGGCGATCGACCCCAGGAACATCCCGAACAAAATAGAGCAAATCCGTCAAAGTATGCTGATTACTACCATCCGGTTTTGTTCCAGGCAAATCGCGACCATAAGCATCAATATTCTGCCCCAACAAAGTCACTTCCTTATAACCTTGACGGCCCAACTCCTCCATTTCAGCCCGAATAGCTTCCGGGATTCGAGACTGTTCAACCCCGCGAACATTCGGCACAACACAATAAGTGCAGCGTTCATTGCAGCCATAAATCACATTCACCCAAGCAGTCACCTTACTATCGCGACGAGGCTTAGTAATATCCTCCATAATCTCCACAGCTTCAGTCGCCACAACCTGATTTCCCTGAAAAACTTGTTCCAGCAAATCTTCAAGTCGGTTAGCGTGTTGCGGGCCCATTACTAAGTCCAATTCCGGCACTCTGCGTAATAGCGCTTCACCTTCCTGCTGCGCCACGCATCCAGCGACAACTAAAGTTAAACCGGGTTCTTTGCGCTTGCGATGAGCTTGCCTTCCGAGATTAGAATAAACTCTTTGTTCAGCATTATCGCGAATTGTGCAAGTATTGTAGAGAATCAAACTAGCTTCGTTCGGGTCTTCCGAGAACTCAAAGCCCATATTTTCCAAAATGCCAGCCATCCGTTCCGAATCGGCTTTATTCATCTGGCATCCGAAAGTAGTAATGTGATAGCGGCGGGGTTTAACGGTCATGGCGAATTGCAGGGAAATAAAAAATCTAAGTTTTCAACCTTAACCAACCATTATATAACAAGTCTAAACCCTTTGTGAACTTTTCTTTTTCTCAGTTCATTTACAAAACCAATTTCACAAACCTGTAGGTGTGTGAGGCAAGGCGATTAACTGTTACGGGGGGCTAGAAACCCGGTTTATATGAGTTTTGCGATTGGTCACGACAAATCTAGCAAAAAACCGGGTTTCTGAGATATTTTTGCGCTTTTTTATTTATTTATTTTGTCTCTAAAATTTGTCTGTAAAAATTGATAAATTGTTTGAGAAATAGCCTGGGAAGCCAAATAAGGAACCCCATTCCCAACTGTTTTAAACATATTAGTCAGCGTCATCTGATCCGGCAGCGCAAACTTTTTTGGCAGCGACTGAATAGCCAGTGTTTCTGCCACAGAAAGCCTGCGAACTTTGTAAGGGTGCAAGTGAACTTCGTTATTTCCGTAGCAAGCAGTCGGTGAATAACGCCAGCGGTGCAGGCGCTTAAAAGATTTTTTTGAATCGTCTCCCTCATCAACCTCAGCAAACCTTTTAATACCTGCTCTCGGTTGAAAATAATGTTCAGCATTGGGATGGTTGAGAACATCATTTTTTTGGAACCAAAACTCAACCGTTAACTCTTGGGGGATTCCATCGGGACAACCCAAGAAACCATCGCCTGCAAAGGCATTTCTCTCAGGCCAAGGATAAGTAAAAACTTCTGATTTGGGATATAATATTTGACCTTCCCAAGGAAATAAACTTTCGGGTAACATTGGGCTGGTTTCATCTAAGGAAACGCCCAGATTTTTGACAAGATTTTTTCTGAAGCCAATCAAAATAATTCGGTCTCTATCTTGCGGGACGCCGTATTCGATCGCATTTATTAACCTTTCTACAAAAAAATATCCCGCATCAGCCAGCTTATGCTTGAGTTCGTCGTAAAAAGCTTTATGTTTTTTGGTTCTCCACAAACCTTTGACATTTTCAAACAAAAAGAAATCCGGCTGCTGCTGACAAATCAATTCAATGTACGAAGCTGAAAGTTGACCTTTATCTCCTTCCTGACCTCGGTTTTTGCCACCAATCGAAAAGTCAGGACAAGGCGGCCCCGCGATAAATCCCACAATATCATGATTCTTCCGAGCATCCTGCATTAATTCCCGCAGACGAGAAGCTGGTTTTCCAGCTACAAGTTGAGTGACATCTGCTTCATCTGCTTCGCAGTATCCGTATTCTGGTAGTGGCAAATTTAGACACTGCCGAGAGTAGCGGTATGCTTGCAGGAAAGGTGGGAAAATTTCATTGACATAGGCTACATTAAAGCCGCTTAATTCAAAACCGAGGTCAAGGAATCCTGAACCGGAAAAAAATGAGAATATACAGGGAATTGGGCATGGGGAATTGGGCATTGGGAATCGGTAATTGGTAATTGGTAATTGGCCGGGGCGGGTTTATGAGATTATTGGTCTTAGGCACAGATTGTCTGTAAAATCTGCCCCTACAGGCATCACAAAAATCACACAATATTTTTACAACCACTGGCCACCTCGGAAGCGCCAGTAGGGAAATAAAATTCGCATTAGTGTTTGCGATGCCAGATAAATAGCCAGCCATACCAAACTATAATGTAAAACAAAAGCTGCCAAGTCAAAATCTTGGGCAGGTATTCCGGGCAAACCGATAATTTTGATTAAAAATAACACAAAAAGTGCTTCCCAAATCCCGGCGATCAATTGAAACGCGCCTGGCCAATCTCGATCCCAGCGAAACTTTTGGATGTAGATATATAAGACATCCCAGCCGATGCCAAAAATTGCTACATAGCCTAAAATTAAGAAAAAAATTTCGCCTGATGTGGAGGTAATTAAACCCATAAAAAATGGCAGCGTTACTAAAACGCCTACGGTGGCAAATAGCAGTAGCCGAGTTTGCCAGCGGCCGAATAAGGTGGGAGTCATAATAAATTAAGAATTGGGCATTGGGCATTGGGCATTGGGCATTGGCATTGATCAGAAATAACTAATAACTAATAACCAATAACCAATAACTAATAACCAATAACTAATCAACCGGGAGATTTATTTAAAATCCACTTTAACCATTGTACGATCGATCGCCAAACGTTCAATTTTCCAACACCCGGAGCTCCATTAGCGGCCAGACTTTCAACGGAACGCAGGGCGGCGTACTGCAATCCCAGAAAGCTGTCTACGGGCGCGTAAGGCCCGCCCAAAGTAATCGCGCCCGCTGTGTATACCCGGCCTTCTCCGTGAAGAGGGGAAGTGTTACGCAATTCGGGTACTTCAAAATCGTTGTTCACGCTCAAACGCCCCAAACCGTTGAGGGGCAGATTGTAGTGGGCTACTAAATCCTCTAACAGGGGACTGGTTTTCACCTTAGCGTCCAAACCCGTCGCGTCAATGATAAAATCAGCTTCTAACTTAATTTGCCCCTTGAGATCCTTTTCCCCAATGTAAGTCACCGTGCGGTTTTGACTGTCGCGATCGACTTTCTCGACTTCCCCGAAGGTAATTTGATACCATCCTTGACTTAAACCTTCTTTAACAATACGCCGCCAGTCGTTGCGATTGGCTGTAGTAGTGCCGCCCCAGTCGGATAGAAACTGCGGGCGCAATTCGGGTTTGGCTTTTTCCAAAAGTACGCGGAGCTCCCCGCCCCAGCAGGCTTTCGGCCAGTTGAAAGGTTGAAATTCATAGTGATTTTCGACTTGTCGCTCAGCCCGATCGAATTTGTTACCTTGAGGTTTGGCCGATCGCATCAAATGCAATACTTGAATATTGGTATTCCGTTGTCGCGCTTCATAAATCCGCTGCACCACCCGCGAAGCCACAATCCCCCGCCCTCTAATCAATACGCTGCCGCCCCTCGCTTCCAACTTTTCGTAAACACCGTCGTGGCTTTCGTAAGCGTTGACAACCGACTCAAAATCCTGAGTTTTTTCGCGATACTCTTGCAAGTCTGGCAAAAATTGAATGGCGGGATAGCCGGTGGCTAAGTGTACGTATTTGGCGATTAAAAAAGCATGGTCACGGTGATCGGCATTCGATCGAGAATAAGCGATCGCGTACCTGCCGTCATCTGTCTTCCGAATTCCCCGCACTCTCCCGTAGCGAAACATCTGATTCCATCCGATACGCGCAGTTTCCCTGTCAATCGAATCAAACACATTCCCGGCGCGCGGCGTATAAGTTTCGGCAAAAGTCGGTTCCGCAAACACCTGCCACATCAACTTTAGCGACACAATCAACCGCCCTTTCAGCAATTCCTGCCAAGCTTCTCGCAAAGCATAGGGAGGCCAGCCCCAAATGTTGTCTGGACAAGCATCAGAATTCGATCGCAGCCGTTCGTGCAGCGGAATTTGAGAATTTAAGCATAACCGACGGTAGCGCGCGTAAGGCTGCTCTTCCATGCCCAAAACTGCAATTCGATCGACCTTAACACCGCAAATTCTTAACAAATCCACCCAAATCAAGCTACCCAAACCACCACCAACAGCAGCCCAATCAACTTCTGCCACAGGGAGTCCCATCGATTGGAGCGATCGCATTGTCACTTGATTCGCGTGCAAAAATGCGATCGGCGGAAATTCTCCCTTACCCTTATTATTGGTTTGAGGAAGTGGCGACACGATTTGTGGCCACAACGCAGGGTCTAGCCCATTGGTCTGCGGGTTAAAAAAAATGTGAGAATTGACAGACTGGGTTTCTGTGGAATTAACAGCAAATGAAATGGCGATCGCACAGGGCCCAAGTTGCAGCATATCCCCATTTGCTAGGATGCACCGGGTTTGGCGAGTGCCGTTGACAAAAGTACCGTTGCGGCTGCCCGTATCAGTGACTATAATACTGTCGCCTTCGGTGGCAATCACAGCGTGAAACCGAGAAACTTGACTGCTTTTGAGGAGAATTCGAGAAACTCGTTCCCCGTTAATTGTGGTGGGCATAGCTTCAAAATTTCGTCCCAAAGCGATGGGCAATTCGAGTATCGGGGAGCGACAATCCCCCGTAGCTGTATCATTCCAAGTCAGTCGCAGGCGCAAGGGTTGAGGATTCATTATTATTTTTTAAACATCAGCCGTCGGCTTTGAGCTTTCTGCCGAAAAAGATGTTTGAATTTGAGAGATTTGATTTGAGATTTTGGATTGAATGCAATCGGGAACGACAAAATCGGGTTTTTTAATCCCTTGACTTTGTTCAAAACCTGAATCAAAGTTAAAAAATCGGTTTTTTGGGTTTTGATGTAGCAATGTGTAGGCGAAAATTAGTCGCGGGAAATGGCACAATCCTAGCATTAGCGATGTTTGATTGTCGATCGGGCGATCGTCTAATTATCCCTTTTTTTCTCCCCTCAAGGAGACAGCACCACACTCACCGCCGCCGCCAAAGAAGTGCCGCACCACGGACACCCTGCACTCAACTGCGCGTAAGGCGAAACGCGGCTGCATTTGGGACACTGCAAACCGTAGGTGGAAGGCTGCGTCGCTGGGGAAGAAATTTGCACCGGAAGCGCAGGCAGCAAAACTGTCAGTGGCGCAGCTACCTGCATCTCCGTCACCTCTACCACCTCGATATGCACTTTGCCTAAATGGATACGGCTGTCGGATTTCAATGTTGCTTCGCCCGATGCGAGAATTTTTCCGTCTACCAGGGGCGGATTGCTGGCGCGCAAATTGCGCACTGCATACTGCTGCAATTCGTGATTAAAAAATATTTCGACGTGCAACCCCGATACACTGGAATCGGAAAATACTATATCGCACTTCGCTGGGTCGCGCCCAAGTCTCACGGTTCCCGGATTTTTGCTGGGCTGTACGTTTTGAATCATCTGAGTTTGACGTACCCCAGCCTCTGTCCATGTTAATGTGAGCTGGTTTGTCATGTTCTATGGTTTCCTGAAATATATAAAAATCTTACTTATTTATATCAAGACTTCAGAGAGTTTCAGGACTCATGCGCCTGGGCCCAGAAACCTGGTTTCTACGAGTTTTGGGTTTGGTAACGAGAAATCTACAAAGAAACCCGGTTTCTGAGGTCAAAAGTGCGATCGCGAACTATATTCGTTAACCAAATATTTCGTGTTACAAACAAAAAAGCCCCGAAATCGGGGCTTTTTGCGATCGGATAGACTTTTCTTAAGAGATAGACTGATGTTTGCAGGCAATACAAGCTTACAAACATCTTGATCGTGATACAGCTTAAGAACGTCTTAAGAATCCCACAGTGTCAGATATTTCAGCCACTGTGCGAAGTGATCGCAGACTTAATTAGCTTCGCTTTTGCGACTTTTCCGGCCGCCTTCGCGACCAATTTGAGCCATGTGTTCCCGATTTCTGCTGACAGCTTCGCCGCCTTTTTGACCAGCTTCTCTCGCTTCTTCCGAAGTAAATTCGTGGGCAGTTCCTTTAGCGTGTGCAGCTTTGCCGCCTTTGCTAGCAATTGCGCGCTGTTTTTCTGCGTCCATAGATGCGAATCCGCGTTTGCTTTTCTCAGCCATGACTGTCTCCTTGTTGTTTTTCTGAATTTTTACAAATGTGAACTAAAAATAGTTCACGCCCGGACACTGTAGTTAGATCCGCCAAAGTTTAAGCAGGTTACTGTCTTTCAATCATTCTACAAACCTTCCAACTTTTATACCTCTTTCTCAGGTATAGTTATTCTTTGGTTCGCTGGAAGGATGGAACGGAAAGCTGATTGGCGATCGACTCACAGGATTTTTTGACTTAACGGGGACACTTCAAAAATTTAAAGTCCAAAGAGGGATGCTTTTTTGTCTTTTGACTTTTCCTTTTTTTGCTGCCTTCCGGGCCCGCCAGTTATCCCGATGTTAGGTGATCTGCCGATCGAGTTGTTTCTGGCAAGCGATATCTCGGCGCACAGAGCAGGACGTACTCGATCACCTTTATCAAGTTTACCCGATGACCGATCGATACATAAATCGGTTTTATCCCAGTTTGCGTCCTTAACGCTGCACCTACCGTTGATCCCTCGTGCAGCAAGGGCTGCCAACTGCCCCGGTCTAACCCTACTTCTGAATGTTCTCCGATGAATCTAGTTTTGGCAACTCCGATCGTGGCAATTCCTGTCAAAACTCCCAAATGGCAAGCAAGACCGAACCTGCGGGGATGGGCTAGTCCTTGACCGTCGCACAATATCAAGTCTGGTCTCAAACTGATATTTTCTAAAGCGTCGAGGACTGCCGGCACTTCTCGAAAAGACAGGAAACCGGGAAAGTAAGGAAAAGCTGTCGGACTGCGAACCACAGACTGCTGCTGTAATTGCAAGTCGGGAAAGCTCAGAACTGTTACAGCGGCCCGCGATACGCTGTCTACACTGTCGTAGCCGACATCTACGCCTGCGACATACCGAACTGTCTCAAGTTGATTTTCGGTAATTACCTCTGACCGGAGCTGTTCTTGAATGGCGATCGCCTCTTCAATTGTTTTGGGCCAAGGGTGTCGCTGCCACATTAGATATCTTTATTCAACCGTTCTCATCTAAGTTTAACTTATTTTCTGCCATTTTTCATCTCGGATTTTGATCGTTGGTCGCTATAAATTCACCACTCGTGTAATGAGTCTCTTTTTATACTCGCAAGGCTTGAGTAAGGCGGGCCCAGACCGATTCTACAAATAGAGTCTGATGTTCTCCGGCTGCAATTCTATTTTTCGCTGGTGCTTGCACCAACCCCAATACGGTTTCACCCGCGCCAACCTCCAATTTTTCTCTAAAAATTCACAAAAATTACCTGTTCGAGCCGGATTTTTGAGCTTTCCCAAAAGCTTTTGAGCTTCGATCGCCCTTTGATAGCTTGTTGGAGAGCGATCGAGCTATCTATTCAGTTTTTCATATAAAATTATTCCCGTTGTCAAGATATTGAAACATTTATTCATCAATAAATTAAACCTGGTACAAGTGCCATAATTAATATCACAACATCAAGCTACCGGGAATATTATGCTTTTTGCATTTTAGAGGCTATCTGACCGGGAAATTTATATGAGTTTTATGAATCAAATAAATTAATTTATGAGTTGTTGCACCATTAATATAAAGTTATTATATTAGATAATAGCGAAGAGACAACTCACATCATGTAACACAACATAGGTAAATTAACATATGAAAACCCTGCCAAGTGTTCGGTACAACCTCGCTCTCTACATCGTCGGTGGCATCGTCTTCATCATCGCCGCCTTAATTTTCAAACCTTTTGCCATCGTCGGCGCAGGGGAACGCGGCGTCATGATGCGTTTCGGCAAAGTTCAAGACACGATTTTAGATGAAGGCATCCACCCGATTTTACCGATTGTCACCTCTGTCAAAACTCTCAGCGTGCGGGTACAAAAAACCGATGTGAAAGCAGATGCAGCATCCAAAGATTTGCAAAGCATTACTACAGATTTGGCAGTCAACTGGAATGTTGACCCCGCAAAAGTTAATCAAATTTTCCAACAAGTAGGAGATGAAGAACAAATTGTTGCCAGCATTCTGAACCCGGCTATTTCCGAAGTTCTCAAAGCAGCAACTTCTAAAAAAACCGCCGAAGAAATTATCACTAAGCGCACCGAACTTAAAACAGAAATCGACAACAGCCTCAAAAAGCGCTTGGAACCTTACGGCGTCATTGTCAGAGATGTTTCGTTAATAGATTTTGGCTTTTCTCCAGAATTTAGCAAAGCCATCGAATCCAAACAAATAGCAGAACAAGAAGCCAAAC
The DNA here is from genome assembly GCF_026130175.1 of Lyngbya sp. CCAP 1446/10. Lineage (GTDB taxonomy): Bacteria > Cyanobacteriota > Cyanobacteriia > Cyanobacteriales > Microcoleaceae > Microcoleus. The sequence continues at coordinate 20,013 of NZ_JAIGNI010000008.1, forward strand.
AAGCAGAATTTACAGTGAAAAAAGCAACCCAAGATGCTCAAGCTGAAATTAACCGTGCTAAAGGCAAAGCTGAAGCTCAACGCTTGCAGCGACAAACTTTAACAGCCGAAATTTTGCAGCAGCAAGCGATTGAAAAATGGAACGGCCAGTTTCCGACAGTAATGGGAGGAGGGGGAACTTTGCCGTTAATTAATATTGCGCCGCCGAGTTCTCAAGCTGCAACTCCTGCTAAATAAGCTGCTGCGGATCATGATTGCCAGCTCGCGGGGAGAAGGGGAGAGGGGGAGAGAGTCTGAGGGGGATAAGAATAGAGGGTTTTTCACTGCGGAAGTGAAGATGTGCTTTTTGTAACTGTCGGCACAGCAAGCGCAGAAAATACAACTAACAACTAACGAGAAATCCCGCTTAGTTAAAGGCCAAGATGCAATCTACGTTCGCGAGTCCTGAAAAACGTTAAAGTAATAAACAACTCGGAAATTGTCAAGGTTTAGTTGAAAGTTTGGCTGATGGGAAATCGGAATAACCAGTCAATTTATAATTTAGGTGAAGTGGGGGACGTAGCCGATCGCGATACGACTTCAGAATCACTGTGGCTGCGCGATCGAGCTTTGGCAGCTACTAGCAGCGGTATTATCATTGCTGATGCCATCGCACCAGGCTGTCCGATACTTTATTGCAATCGGGCCTTTGAGCTGCTTACGGGTTACTCCGCCGATGAAGTCTTGGGGCGCAACTGCCGATTTTTGCAAGGCCCCGATACCGATCGCGCTACCGTAGCTAAGATCCGCGACGCCTTGCGCCAAGGTCGAGAAATCCAGGCAACAATCAAAAATTATCGCAAAGACGGCACTCCTTTTTGGAACAAATTGTCCCTATCTCCCCTGCGAGACGACAGCGGTAATTTGACTCACTTTGTAGGAGTTCAGTCGGACTTGTCGGAGCGCATAGAAATCCAGGAAGCTTTGCAGCAAGCTAACGACCAACTGCAAACGATTTTGGAAGCAGTTCCGGGAACAGTGTCTTGGATTAGCTCAGATTTGCGCTATTTGGGGGCTAACCAGCACTTAGCCAAACTGCACGGTTTGCCGCCGTCGGCCTTTGTCGGTCAAGATATCGGTTTTCTGGGCGCTAGCGAGGATTTTCACTCTTTTTTGGTGGAGTTTTTTGCCGGCGACGCTACGGAAGCGGTTAAAGAACTCAGCGTTAAGGTGAAAACGGAGGGGGGACAGTCGGCGGGACATTATTTGATTGTGGCTCAAAAGTACGATCGGGGCAATTCAGCTTGTCTGGTAGGAATTGATATTACCGAGCGCAAACTGGCAGAAGAAGCTCTGGTGCTGACTCGCAAGGCGGTGGAAAGTTCGAGCGACGCGATCGGCATCAGCGATGTTTCGGGCACTCACATCTATCAAAATCCAGCGTTTTCTCAGCTATTTGAATGGGACACCGCAGAGGAATTTAAACTAGCTGGAGGTATACCGGCAGTTTTTGCAGACTCTGCCGTCATCGCGGAGGTACTCGACACGATCGCCCTAGGTTATTCTTGGTCTGGTGAAGTTACCAACCGCACAAAAAGCGGCGAAATTTTGCAAGTGCTGCTGCGGGCCGATGCGATTAAAGACCCGACAGGGAAAATTGTCGGTCTGATTTACATGAATACCGACATTACCGATCGCAAGCGCACGGAACAAGAACTGCGGAAAAGCGAGAAGCGTTTTCGATCGCTGATTGAAAATGCTAGAGACATTATTGTAATTCTCGACGACAAAGGCTTTTGCCGCTATGTCTCTCCTTCGCTAGAGCGGATTTTGGGCTACCCGACGGCGGAAGTGCTCGGCCGCTCTGTATTTGACTTGATTCACCCCGATGAACTGCCGATGGTGACTCAAGTGTTCAAAAGTATCATCCAAATGCCCAAAGTTGGCATGGGATTGGCGGAATACCGAGTGCAGCACAAGGACGGTTCCTGGTGCGCGTTGGAAGCGGTGGCGACGAATTTGCTCGACGAACCTTCGGTGCGGGGAATTGTGGTCAACTGTCATGATGTGACTGAACGCAAGGTGGCTGAAGACCAATTGTTGCACGATGCTTTGCACGACGCGCTGACGGAGTTGCCGAACCGCGCTTTGTTGACTGACAGGTTGGAGCAAGCTTTTGCCCGCGTCAAACGGCATCCGAGCTATCAGTTTGCGGTGCTGTTTCTGGATTTGGACAGGTTTAAGGTGATTAATGACAGCCAGGGACACGGCACGGGCGATCGGCTGTTGGTGGCTGTGGCCCGCCGTCTCTTGACTTGTTTGCGCCCTGGCGATACGGCGGCTCGTCTGGGGGGAGATGAGTTTGTGATTTTGCTGGAGGAAATTCAAGGTGTTGATGAAGCCATCGCCCAAGCAAAGGAAATTCACAAGGCGATCGAACGACCACTTTTTTTGGAAGGTCATAAAGTTTTAATTACTGCTAGTATTGGCATTGCTTTGAGTACCGAAAAATATCAGTTACCTGGAGATATTTTGCGCGATGCTGATATTGCGATGTACCGGGCAAAAGCTCTCGGTAAAGCTCGCTACGAAGTGTTTACGAGTGCGATGCACACTCGGGCGGTGGCTTTGATGCACTTGGAACACGATTTGCGGGAGTCGGTTGATGAACTGAATTGGAAATATTCGATCGTGGATTTCGGAGGTGGCCAGGTGGGGGAAAATTCACCTATCAGCGAAATCGACTGGAAGTTGGGGCATCCAAAATTGCAATTTGATCCTCCTAAATTGGAATGTCCTTTTACTGTTTATTATCAGCCGATAGTTTGTTTGAAAACTGGCTCAGTGATCGGATTTGAGGCGCTGGTGCGCTGGCTGCACCCGGAACGCGGTTTAGTTTCTCCGATGGAATTTATTGCGATGGCGGAGGAAACTGGGTTAATTCTGCCTTTGGGTTTGTGGGTTTTGAGCGAAAGCTGCCGCCAAATTATTAAATGGCAGAGTTTGAATTTGCCAGTGGGAAATTCGCGGCTGACAGTGGCAGTAAATCTTTCGGGGAGGCAGTTTTCGGAGCCGGAGTCGATCGAGCAAATTAAGCAAGTTTTGCAGGAAACGGGTGTTGACGCTCGCTGTTTGAAGTTGGAGATTACTGAGACTGTGGTAATGGAAGATGGGGAAGCGGCGGTGGCGATGCTTTTGCAGTTGAGAGAGTTGGGGATCGGGCTGTGTATTGATGATTTCGGTACTGGTTATTCGTCTCTGAGTTATTTGCACAGGTTCCCGATTAATATTTTGAAGGTCGATCGCTCTTTTGTCAGTCGCATCGGGGAAATGGGCGAAAATTTGGAAATCGTGCGGGCGATCGTCATGCTGGCGCGCAGTTTGGGGATGGAGGTAGTCGCAGAAGGTCTCGAAACCCCCGTGCAATTGGCTCAACTGCGGGCGATCGGCTGCGAGTACGGTCAGGGGTACTTTTTCTCTAGACCTCTCAACAGTGAGGCAGCTACGGCCCTATTGAGGCGATCGCCCAAATGGTGATCTCAAGCAAATATTCAGTTTGGAACTTGACAAATATTAAAATTATTACGGTGTGCGGTTGTTGGATAGTCGATCAGGGCGATCGATCTTTTCCTAACAAATGCCTTGAGTGTTAACATTAAAATTAAGTATAATAGCAAACTATCGAGATAGGAAAAAATATATGTCTCAATCTGTTGTGCCAGCAGTCGAAGAAAAAGTGTTCGATACTTCGCCCACATTAACCTTTGAAGAGTACAAAGTTTATCAAAGCAATGATGATGTAAAATATGAACTGTACAAAGGCAAATTAATACCAATGGCAACGGCTAGCGCCTTACACACAAGTATCTGCGAATTTTGGGTTTACAAATTGCAGCGTTACCTAGCTGAACACAATCTCGATGTAGTAGTAAAAACTTCCGTAGGAGTCAGAACAGAAGATGCGACATCGCGAATTCCCGATGTAGTTGTCTGCACAGAAAGTTTGTGGCAACAAGCTCTAGCAAGACCCGGTTCCGGCATCCTTGACTTTGATGAAACACCGTTATTAGTAATAGAAGTGGTGAGCAAAGATCGGCGGGCAGATTATGTACTTAAACGAGGAGAGTACGAACTAGCTAACGTGCCGGAATATGTGATTGTCGATCCAGCCGAAAATAGACAGCGGGTGCGAGTTATGGCATTTCTCGAAGGTGATGACATTTATACAGAACTAAATTATTTACCTGGTGAGGAAATGGTATCTGTAGTATTTCCCAATCTGAGATTATCAGTTAATGAAATATTATGTCCGCCATTGGTGGAAGGGTTGATTAAGGAAGAACAAGCGCGATTGCAGAAGGCTGAAAGATTGGCGGCGAGGTTGCGGGAATTAGGCGTAGATCCTGATTCTGTGTAGGATATTGGATAAAGTGCGCGATCGCAGCTATCGGGATCATGAATCGCCCTTGACGCATCTCAATCATCCAGCAGCAAGTCGCGGAGGAAATAAAAGCGATCGCGCCCTAAATTCTCGCCTTTAATTCGCCCTGCATAACCTGTCAGCGGAGAAGAAAGTTCTACTAACATTTCGTGCAACTCTTCGCGGGACAACTTCTGCGGTGGGTTAGACATTGAATACGCGCCGCTAAGAACATCCACACTTGCTCGTTCAGAACCAGTATTTTCGTGATATTTTTTCAGAATATCCAGAACGTGCGATCGCAATTTAAGATTTTCCCAAACTCCGTCAATGTAAAGATTAACTTTAACATCAGCATCTTCGCCAAACGGTTCTTGCTCTAAACACGGTTTTAAGTCTAATAAATTAACTGAACCGGGGTGTTTAGCTTTCAATTCAACAAGTTTTTGCAATGTTTCAGGGCGAATGACATTCATGTGGTTTCCGATAGCAGTTTGTTTAGCGTGTCTATTTAACTGACCAGCGGCCATAATTATCTTAATACAGCAGTTGTATTGTTCCTGAAGATGCTTATGTCCTAACTTGATCAGTTGCGCTGGCGTTCCATCAGCTACGGTTTCACTTTTGGTAGCTTTGCATTCTCCCACTACCTGATAGGGAGTTTCACAGTAGAAATCTAAGCCGCCAGCGCCCCCGGTTGATTCAGGATCGAGACTGGCTTCTGGTTTCCTGTTAGAATTTCCGAAACCTAGCTTGATAAAACCTTTGCGGACTAATTTTTCAAAGCCATAACCGTCGCTAGAGTTGCCGATTTGTGAAATTGTTTGAATCCAACCTAAATCTGGATCTGGTTGTGTTATTGGTGATTTTTCCGACCAACCGAGAAACATTTTGATTTCTGCGTCTAGTTGTTTAGCTTTTGGGTTGGTGGTGGATAAATGCACTAATGCACTTTGCAACTCTTCCAATTCTGGATGTTCGGGAGGCTCTAGTTTTTCCAGTTGTTGGCGGCGTTTGGCAAAGATAGACTCGCTCAACACTGGCGTTGAATCAGTCACAGTTAGGGATTTTGGCAAAGATACAAAATTACCGCTGGGATGCACTGGCATTTCCAGCGGCTGAGGTAGCAGATAAACGCGAAGATAAGCTAGAAAAATATAAGGTTTTTCTAGGAGGGTTTGCTGTAATGCCTCTGTTGTCCAGACTGTTAACTGCGACAAAGCCTCTAATGATTCTGGATCATTGAGCATTTGGCACAATTCACATCTAGCCCAAGCTTTAATGAAAACTTTCTCAGAATTTAACTGAGCAAGTGCCTTTTGAGCAACAGGCAAAAAACTTGAGCGATAATGTTGTTCGTGAGGCAGCAAATTAATCGAGATATCGGCTGGATAGAGGGCAAATGTTCGCCCCGGATTCAGAAACATCCGAGGCATAGCTGCAATCATTCGTCCTTGGATTAAAGCTTCAATATCTGGATTTGGTAAAGCCAGAGCTGTTTGAAGCAAAATTGATTTGCTCATGGTTAACTAAATAGGTCACTTAGATCCCCATCATCTGTATCATCATTGGTGGGAGGGTTGAAAATGTCTTCTAGAAGTAGGTTTTCATCTTCATCGTCAACCACAGGCATTTCACCGGAGGGATCGCTCAAAATTTCCCGCAATAAAAGATTCTCAAAAGTGAGCTGCTTCTGAGATATGAAATCAAATATCTGGTCTTCTGTTAAATTGTAATCTCGGCATTTTTGACAAACAGCACGGAGAGCCAGTAGTGGCTTTATTTGCTCTTCAATCAAATACACTACCTCACCGCCTTTTTCAACTGACACGAGTTCTTCTAGAAGCTTGTAGGCTTTAGAGTTTTTCTTGATTTTATCTATTTTTGATTGGGAACGGACTAGACAACCGCGCGTCAAATCAAATTTTTGATAATCAGTTAAGCGCTTTAATCCAGCAACTAATTCAGCTTGAGGAGATTGGATGACTGCAACCCCTATCTTGATAGCTCTGCCATTTTCGGTGCCAATTATCTTGAATTTAATCCAATTCGCATTTGGTATTTTGGGTTTGATTTCTGCGGTAATATCATCAATTGTTACATTATCTACCGTCTGACCTTTCAACGTTTCAAAGCCAAAGTAAATAGCCTTAGCAATTGTGGAATCATTTTCGATATCCTCTCCGATATCTGCCTCAAGTTCCTTATTTAAAGCAAACTCAAACCGCTCAATAGGATTTTCTGGAAGTTCAGGCATTGGAGGCATGAAAACTTGAAAATTCTCGGCACACCAGTTCAAAGCTTCGCGTACCGTTGGCTTACCTCTGCCATGTTCTCTCAGTTGACTTTCCTCAAATGGATAGAGCGGATGAGGGGGGTTTAAATTCCTGACTTGATAAAAATCTTGCAACCATAGTCCGACTAAATCAACTAAAGAATCGCCATTCAAGTATTTTAAATCGATTGGTTTTTTCTGCGTGTATGTTGAAACTCGATCGGGTATACCGCCAGTCATTACATTCACTATGTTTATCCACGTATAGGGCATCATCACTGTGATAATAACCAAACCTTGACCGAGATCGGAGTGTTCGAGAGTATCGTACAAACGCTTAACTAGATCGGCAATTACCTGCGGTGTTGTCAAGCCATCATCTCTACAACTTGTATTTAGATCTATTTCATCAAAACAAATGATTACAGGACTGTAGTAACTCACCAAATTTAAAATTTGCTGGACATTATTCAGAGATTCGGCTTCTCTGTCCTGATTAGTTTTGCCGGAATTAGCCGGCAATCCTAGTTCCTCAGCTTTAGATTTATCTAACTCTTCACCAGATAACCATTTGATAGCAAAAGGTGTTTCAGATTCTGATAATGTCCACAAAACAGCTCGAACAATATAAGGGTCTACATTTGATTTTGTTTTGAGAACTTGCTTAGTTAGGGTGTTGATGAAATTTCTATTTTTATTAGCCCAACTAGCGCATACTCTGTCAAATCGATCGAGAAGTTCTTGAGCAGAAAGATTTGGTGTAGCAGAATTGATAGCTTTAAAACCTTCGTTGGCCATTGCTGCCGCTATTTCCTGCCATTGCATGACATCTTGGCTTCCTGTGTGGCTCAAACTGTTAGCTAAAGTTTGCTGAAATTGGTATTTTATCAAGTTTAAATCGGTGTAATTATTAACACTGGCATAAACGAACAGAGCACCTCCATTACTTTCTAGTCTGTGGCGAGTTCGGCTCAAAATGTGGCTTTTTCCCATTCCCTGTTGAGCGGTTAATACCAGTGAAGTAACTTTTTCTTGGCTGGATTGAGTAGTCTGTACTTTTTCAACAGCCTGAAAAATGGCATCGGAAGCGTGAGCATTTAAAGTTGGAATATCGGGGAAACCTTTTCCCCAAATATCTTGTTCTTTGACAATTCCAGCTTTGGTAAATGGATTGTGATTTTGGATGGCAGCATTGAGGGCTTCTATCGGAGAAACTGATATATTGTTCATAGCGATCGGGTGTGAGGTAACGAACTACAAAAAGATTCAGGGCTATTTTATGAATTCAAACGCTTGGCGTAATAACGGAATGCACCACCAGGAATAGTGATAGAATCTTCACGTTTATCTGAGGTGATGTCTTGTGTTTCTCCAGCCATTAGCTGAAAAATGTCATTAGCCTGCATTTCCAACAGCCACTCGCTGAACTGAGAACGGCTGACTTTTTCGCCAATTTCTCGCCGCATCCGATAAATCGGCACCAAATCGTCTAAGTTATAATCCCGGTTCAAGCTGTCATACACATCGATCGCCAAAGCCTTAAAATTGTCATAGGATGCGATCGCACTTTCCGCCTTCTTCCCCGCCCCCACAGCAACACCCGCCGCACCATCCTGATGCCGAATCCACTTCAGCAAAGCATTTCCCAGCCGAGTACCGATTTGAGAACCATCAAACTCAAACAGAGAATCGCGACTTTGCAGGCCATCCGCCAAAACCTCCTTCCCCTTCGCGCTCAACTCCAACCGCGTCACCCGATTTACCAGCGAATACTCAATCGCCCCAGCTTCCTGCAACTCCGCGAGCACTCCCAGATATTTCTGACTCGTCTCATTAGTGCGAACAATCCGCTTAGTCAAATCGCCCTTTTTAACCGGAATTTGACCTGCGCCCAAATCCCACAAATTCAGTAACACTCGAACTTTCGCCTTCGCATCCCAAACCGCTTGCTCTTGGGGTGTCAAAGTTTTAGGCACCGCAATTTCATTGTTCTCAGACATATTCATACCTTCTAATATCTATTGTTAGTATCAAATTTTACCAGAAATTTGGCTGAAAAACATCTAAACTTCTCAGCAAAATAACGCACGAGGCTGCGCACAACATACAGCAAATTTCATTTAAAAATCATTGGATTGACTAAAATTTGCTTATTTGATACAATGACTGGTTGGGCGATCGATCGCACTTCAAAATATCTACAGTCAATAAGATCGATCGTACATTTCAATCTAAACAATCCCCATCAAAGCCAGCTACAGCTTAGCAACCTCAACAAATATAGCGCTCCCAACCGCAGTCAACCACCAGCAAATCAGCTTAACTGCGACTTTAGTTCAATGCCCGATTCCGCCTTTAGAAAGACGCATTCAACCTACACATCTCGTTACATTGCAATCAAAGCATTGAAGAGAATTTTACCCATGAAAACTATTCCCGACCAAATTGCAGACATCAAAGAAAAACTGCCAGATTTCACTCCCACCCCTCCCGGTTTAAAAGCCCAAGTATCCAGCCACGACCTCAAAGCCCGCTTAGATTGGGGCGAACCCGGACTCACAATCATCGACGCGCGCGATTTTGAAAGCTTCGACAAAAGCCGCATTACCGGCGCCGTACCGATGCCAATCGACGAATTAGTGGAGCGCGCCAAATCCAGCCTAGAATTAGTTCGCGACATCTACATCTACGGCGAAAGCGACGAACAAACAGCAGAAGCCGCCAATCTTCTCCGCGCCGCCGGCTTTAGAAAAGTAGCCGAACTCAAAGGCGGAATTCCAGCTTGGAAAGCCATCGACGGCCCCATCGACGGCGCTGTAGAACACGGTAATCCCGGCCCCGACGCCTACAACGTTTTCTCTCGCCTGCAACAGCACGCCAAAGCCCAGAAAACCAACAAATAATCTCACAGAATACCTAGATACCCGACTTCTTGAAGATGTCGGGTATTTAACAAAACAATTTGTTTGTAATAAGGACTGGAACCCTCTCTAAAAGCTTGTATTCACTCAGCACTAAAGTCCTTAGTACAAATTTAATGGCGCTCGTATAACCGGACTATTTCTTAACAATCCTGGACGCAAAAAGTGCTGTGACACACTACTTATAGCCTAAGGTGCAGCGCCCTCTACATAAACAGTGCGTCCAAGACTAATTAACACTCATTCCTCGCGTCCAAAAATGCTTTGACTTCCCTTAAAATTTGCCTATTCCCATCAAAAGTAATCAGCTTAACTGCATCCTCAAAGGAAGTCCAAGCCGAATTTTGAACTTCCTCTACTTGCAACTGAACTTCCATTGAATTTACAAAAGCCAAAAAGTAAGTAACAGTCTTTTCAATTGATTCTCCTTCCTTCGCAGAGGAATAATGTTGCACCGAACTAGGCTTCCCTTCCTTAACAAAGGAATAACGTTCCACAAAACTAGGCTCCTCAAGCACTTCACAATCGCGGATGCCAGTTTCCTCATTAAACTCCCGCTTCGCCGTTTCTAGCGCCGATTCCCCCGGATTCGCGTGACCTTTGGGAAACGCCCAATGTCCGGCTTGATGTTGAATCAACAAAAATAAACTATCAGTTTCAGTCGCAAAAACTGGCACAATGCCAAAAGCTTCATCTTTCATCTTTCTTCTCTTTCCTATTAACTATCGTGTGCTTATTATAGTGCGCGAAGGTAGACTTCGTGTGCGTAGTCTCGAATTCTATTCGCCCGAAACTACAATTCCCAACCCAACCGAGTCGGCTGTTCATAAACCCGCTTCAAAGTATTAACATCCCTCGCAGAAATAGCCGGAGGATTCCGCACCTGAGAAAAATAAAGCACATCAGTTTCCAGCAAACTGTGGCCCCAAATTCCCAAAGCGTGTCCCAACTCGTGCCGCGCCGTCGCCGGAACATACTTACCCACTTGATTCGGATTCAAATACACCGAAAACCGATGAGATAAAACAGTTTTATCCCCATCCCGACGATTGTACAACTCATAGGTAGATTCCCCAGAGCGCGATCGCAAAACCCCTTGACGCACAGGCGGAACCTGACGTAAAATTCTAATATCAGCCACCTCGGAACTATCCACCACTTCCAAAGGCAAATAAACCCCCCATTCCCGGACAACATCCAAAACAGCCGTTATCCATGCTTGAGACTTATTAGCATCAACCGGATCAACATAAACCTGAATCGGAAACTTCGACCACAGCAAATGACCGACAGTCGGCGGTTTAACCTGGTCAAAATAATCACCGCTATCCGTTGCATCTTGCCAATTGGCCAGCATTGGCGGCAAAGCGTGAACCTGTGCAGCCGGCCAACTATTCGCCAGAGGAGAAAGACTCACCGCCAGAGTATTAACCTGAGTAAAAATTATCAGGCTAAAACAACATAAAGCCAATCCAAAACCGAGCAGCAATCGAGCTTTTATCGTAACTTTCCACAACCGCATTTTTATGACCACAGATACACAAAAACAAACGCAGATAAATTCAGATTATATCAACTTCATCTGCGTTCATCTGCGTTTATCTACCTACATCTGCCGTTAAAAATCCTAATCTTACAACTTAGGAGTCAACCAACCAGCACTCAAAATTACAGTCAAACCCATAAAAACAATACACAAACCCCAAGTAATTCGGTTCAGAGTCGTTTCCGCACTCTTGGCGCTCGTAAACAATTGAGCTTGGCCACCAATCCCTCCAATGCCATCGCCTTTAGGACTGTGTAGCAACACCAAAATCACAAGTCCGAAAGCAGACAAAGACCAGATAACTTGTAACACAGCAACAATATTCATAAACAAACTCGGTAAGTGGGAAACTCAGAGACTTTAGTCCTGAGAGGGAAACTCAGAGACTTTAGTCCTGAGAGGGAAGCGGCTCGGCGATTTCAATCGCGTTGAATCTTTCCATTACCGCCTTGGGATTGGTTGGTTCGGTGTGCTTTTGTACTACACTTTCAACGGGACAGTTACCGTTTCAAATCTCCCAATCCTGTACGCATAATGTTTGGCATTTCTGCCTCTCCCTTGCGGGGGTGATGTTAGCTTCGCCAATGTTATAAGGGCTTGTTGGGCTTGTGACACTGTTCCAGGGACTTTAGAACTGTTTAATCACAAGCGACAGAGCAGAAAACTAGCTTCGCATTCGCTGGTGTCGTGACCTAAATAACGTAGTCAGTTAAGACTTAGGCTGGTCAGAATAGCTTGTTAGATTTCTCTTTCAAGCTCAGTGGCTTTAGCCCTGAGTTCCTGACAATTCGGGGTAATTGGTAATTAGTAATCGGTAATCTATGATTATATCAAATTTGGTCGATCGCACACAACCTCACTTATGGACACAGCACTGCCTTTCCGAAAGTGTCAACAATCGCCTGGAAATCTTTGTATATCTCGTTCGCAGCCAAGGCCAGATCCCCCCTAGCCCCCCTTAAGAAGGGGGGAACCGGAGTTTTCTCAAAGTCCCCCTTCTTAAGGGGGATTTAGGGGGTTCTAGACTTGGATACAAACCAGAGATACAAAGGTTTTCAGCCTTAACTTGACACCTCTGGGCACGGTGCTGTGTCCCTGCGTGTATCCTGACTTGCTACAGCCGCACCCGCACCGGAGTGCGATTAGCGCGAACTTCAAACTCAGCCGGCTCAATCATAGAACGTCCCGTCATCTCCGGCGGCTGAGGCAACCTCAACAGCTCCAGAATCGTCGGCGCAATATCAGCCAAACAGCCGTCCGCCCTCAGAGGAACCTCAGTTCCATGAGCCGGAATCTTCAGACCTTCGCCCTCTATCAGAATAAACGGCACCGGATTAGTAGTGTGAGCAGTCCAAGGATTCCCATTCTCGTCGAACATCACCTCAGCATTTCCGTGGTCAGCAATAATAATTGCCGTTCCTCCAGCTTTACTAATGCCCGTCAACAGCCGCCCCAAACATTTATCCACAGTTTGAACCGCAATTATCGTCGCATCGATCATCCCCGTATGACCAACCATATCCGGGTTAGCGTAGTTAAGCACCACAAACGAATAAATCCCCTTGGATAAAGCCGCCAGCGCCACATCCGTCACCTCAGCGGCGGACATTTCCGGCGCCTCATCGTAAGTCGCCACCATCGGACTCTGCACCAACTCCCGGTCTTCCCCCTCAAAAGGCTCTTCCAGACCGCCATTAAAAAAATAAGTCACATGAGCGTACTTTTCAGTTTCCGCCGTCCGCAACTGCCGCAAACCGTGCTTAGAAATCACCTCGCCCAGAATATTGTTCAAATTCTGCGGTTCAAAAGCCACGAGTACCGACGACAGTTTTGGGTCGTACTGAGTAAAACTCGCAAACGCCAGTGGCTCAATTAACTGCCGTTCAAACCCATTGAAATCGGGCGCTACAAAGGCCTGAGTCAACTCTCTAGCCCTGTCCGGGCGAAAATTGAAGAAAATCATCCCATCCCCGGATGCCACAGATCCTGGGGTAATCCGAGTCGGAATCGCAAACTCGTCGGTCACTCCTTCAGCATAGGATGCCTGCAACACATTAACTGCCGATCGACCATCAGGTGCGCCCTCAATCGTCATCACCTCGTAAGCCCGCTGCACCCGATCCCAGCGTTTGTCCCTGTCCATCGCGTAATAGCGGCCGCTGATGGTAGCAATCCGACCCACTCCTACCTGTTTGATATAACCTTCAATCTTGCCTAGAGCTTCCACGCCCTCTTTCGGAGTAGTATCGCGGCCGTCTGTAATCGCGTGGATACAAACCTCAGAAATTCCCTGTGCCTTTGCTAGCTTTAGCAAACCCAAAATATGACTCAGATGCGAGTGTACTCCGCCCTCGGAACAAAGACCAGTCAGGTGCAACTTGCCGCCCCGACGGCGCACTTCCTTGCAAAGTTTAACCAGCGCCCGGTTTTCGAGCAAAGAACCATCTTCGACAGCATCCGAGATCCTTACCAACTCTTGAGGAACCACGCGGCCTGCGCCCAGATTTAAGTGACCGACTTCCGAGTTGCCCATTTGCCCGTCTGGAAGCCCTACCGCCCGGCCCGATGTGTGAATCAGAGTTCTGGGATAAGCTGCCCAGAGACTGTCCATCACGGGTGTTTTCGCTAAGGCGATCGCATTTCCGTCTTTTGCTTCACGATAACCCCAGCCGTCTAGAATAATCAGCACTACAGGAGATACAGAGGTTTGTGCCATGCGAATACCTATTTACAATAATTAATTTCTCGATCGTCATGATTTCCGATTTTGCGGAACATCTTCCGCTCATCAGTTTACAGATTTTTGACGCTTCGGCCCAACAATCCCAACCAAAATTCCCTCAGCCGCAGCATTTTGGGAACTAATTTCAAGCTGCTTTGCTGTTTGTTTAATTGATTGCCTTGCCTTGAACTGTGAATCTAAACTCTGAGACTGTTACCCGATCGCATCAACAGCGGGCGGATTTTCACATAGAGTTTAACGGTCTGTGGGTCTTGAAACACTCAAAACGATACCACACTTGGCTGCGTTTTGCTACTGCCTCAAGAAATAAATTCAACTACAAATTGCCTGTTTTGACTCCGATGCTGTTATGCGATCGAGGTGCTGAGAACTCACATCGGGCAAGAATTTCATCAACTTAGTTTTTGGCTGATTTGATTGAGCCTGCACATCACCGCCCCACTGAGCCAACTGCCACCGCAGCGGCCGCAGAAATAATTTGGGCGATCGCGCTCATCCGCTGGAGAATCACTTTTCCTACCATAGAAATGCCTTGATTGATTCAATAATGTCGAAAAGCGCTCGGCATTAAAATCCTAACCGGTTGCGAAAACCCAACGCCCCTCCAATATCAAATCGTCAAGATTAACTTGGCAATTTTCAAGTGATCGCATAACATCGAACAGATAAACTTAAAACGACAACCTGCTTTAATTGTAGAGTCTGGTTGGCGCGGAAATTAAGCATTTAGGGGCGATCGGCAATGCACAAACTTTTATATTTTGCGACTATAGGACTACTAGCTTTCTCGATCGGAGGCTGCGGCGACGGAGGCAGCAACACAGCCAGTCCCAGCCCCAGTCCCAGTACAGCTTCTCCGTCTCCGGCAGCCTCCGGCAGCCCCACCCCAGGAACTCAGACTTTTTCGTCCCCAATCGTCGCGGCCCAGCCACCAGGGTTAATTCGATCGACCAATCCCGACGAACGCGCCAGACAAGCTCAAACAGGCATTGGCGACAACAAGAACCAGGCTAAAAAAACACCCGCTGGTCAGCCCCTATCCCAAGGCCCATTGACGCCAGCCAATACCGGTCTGTCAGACCCCTTTGCAGTCCTTCCCCCGATCGCAGTTCAAAACCCAGCCGGATCTGCCGAAGTCGCAGCAGGGCCGATGACAGTCAATCTGTTGCCCAAACTGCCACAGCGACTGGTTGCCACGATCCCTACACTGCCAGAGCTATCCCGCCCAGTCCAAATTGGAGGAACTAAGCTCAGAGGCCCGGCCGCTCCCCAAATCAATCTCAGCCCGACAGCAAAAGGCGTTGTCAGCGAGTTCAGGACGCTTCAGGCTCTGCTGGATGACACCACAAAATATTCTGAGTACGGTACGGATCTGGGGACATTAGTCAGGACTATTTACGGAAAAGAAGGAGAAAAGAATTCAACCAGACGAGAGTTACTCCTAACTAACCGGCCATTCTTCCGAAGAATAGAAAAGACCCTGGATGAATATGTGACAGCCTCTAGGTTGTGGAACCTTTACGGAGACAAATCACCTGCTGATGCTCTCCGGTGTTCCATCGTGCCCGAAATTGCAGAGGCAATTGAGGTATATCGACCGCCGACAGAAAGAAGGGGGGAACTGTCCTGCGTGACGCGAATAAATTTGCTGCAAGCAGTTTGGCGGCAGGGCAAGAATAGACTTGATGCAGCCGTCCGCGATCAAGACTATGAGGGGCGAACCATAGCAAAAGCACCTATTCTGCCAGTTCTATCCGAAACCCCGACAAATCCTGAGCCCGCAGGCGAGAAGGCCCTAGGTCGGGAAGTAGCCTCGTTGCCACAACTACCAGGGCTAAACCCCCCGCCAGTAGGACGCCGCCCAGCAGGAAATCCGCTAATAGCAGCCAGACAATTAGGAGATCCTTCTCTGCCGGGAGGCGAAGGCGCGCAAGTTGGCTCGCCGCGCCAAGTTCCAGCGCTGAATGCTCCGAATTTGGGCCGTCGCGCCGCCGGCGAGCCTAGCCTGCCCGGAGGAGATGGCTCGCAAATAGGCTCGCCGCGCCAAGTTCCGGGGCTAAATACGCCGAACTTGGGCAGTCGTCGTCAAACTCCAGCAACAACTGCCGGTACAAATCCGCGTACCGCTACGAATCCGCGTACCGCTACGAATCCGCGTACCGCTACGAATCCGCGCCGTCCAGCACCCCCGCGGCCGCCCCAGCCAATTGCAGCTAGACCCCTAGGAGTGCCGAATCTGCCACCGCTGCCAGTAGATAAGCGCCCGCCCCAGTGGGTAGACCCCAATCCGCCTCCGATCCAGCAAGCGCCGGCAGTTCCTCCACCGCCTTCTACCGACCTCGCTACAGGTACTGAAGTCAGCGGGGTAGTAAAAGTTGGGAACGAGACCCAAGTGATTGTTAGAGTACCGAGTGAACCAACAAGTCGATATGTCAAAGTAGGACAACGACTGTCTAACGGGCAAGTTTTGGTGAAGCGGGTTGATCTTAAGTCAGGAGGAGATCCGATCGTGATTCTGGAGCAAAACGGCGTTGAGGTAGCCAAATCAGTTGGGGAAAAAGCCCCAAGTCGCGATCAAAAACCTGTGAATGCCGTGATTAGCCGTATGCCAAATGCTAATAAGGTGACGGGGCGCTAAAAATTGACGATCGAGCCGGAAAAATGCTAAAGGCAAAAACTCTTAATTTTTGCCTTTTTGTATCCAGGTCTGATATCCGAGTCTGAAAGTAAACTTAATATAGAGTTAGTGAAGCTCTGAAAAATCACCATTAGGTATGAAAAAATATGGGATATTTCAGCAAGTCTTAGCTTCTCTAAAATCTCTATTACTATTTTGAAGTCAAAGGAGATTTCCCATGCTCGGTTCAATTCAAAAATTAGGGATGGCGATATTAGTTGCTTCTTGTATCGGCGGCGTCGCTAATCTCTTTAATCCCCAGCCCTCAATGGCTCAACCAAAAGACGAAGCAAAAAAAGAAGAAGGCAAACGCCCTCCCGTCTGCCAAGGCAACCCTCCTACTGGGAGAGTGAAATGTAATTATGAGGGGGCCGACAACTACGAGGGAGACTTCGTGAACGGCTTGCCCGACGGCAGGGGGCTCTATGTATACGCTAATGGCGATCGCTACGAAGGACAGTTTAGGAATGGAGTTCCTAATGGTAGAGGGACATTCATTTTTAAAGATGATGCCCGCTACACAGGCGTGTTCCAAGACGGCACGATGAGATCGGGGACTGTGGTTTTTGCCAACGGCGAGCGCTACGTTGGAGAGTTCGCAGTCGTGATCAACGTGACAACTAAAGTCATTAGTAGTCAACCTGCTGGGCGGGGTCAGTTTTTTTACTCTAACGGCGATCGCTACGAAGGACAATTCTTTGCAGGCTCGCCCTTTGGGCCTGGGGTATTAGTACGCAAAGACGGTACTCGCTGCTCTGGTAGGTTTTTTAATCCAGAACTTGATGCTTCTGTTACCTGCAATTATCCTAACGGCACGCGCTATGAAGGAGAATTGCGCAAGGGACTGCCTCATGGTGTCGGGACGATGATCGATGTTAATGGCAGACGCTTTCCTGGGGTATTCCGTAACGGCAAACCCGGACTGTCGTAAAGGATAAATTGAGCTGTCAAGGCAAGTTTTGACAGGACATCAGACAAAAGGCAAAGGACAAAGCAAGATAATATCCAGAAACGCATAGGAGAAAATTGATTAATGATTTCCCCTTTTAAAACCAGTGGAATCGCTCTATTAGTTGCATCAGTGTTGGGAATTGGTAGTTACGCGACTTATCCCTTGCCATCAATGGCGCAAGCAGGAGGAGGAGCTAACAGCGGTCGTTGTGTGCCTGCGATCGCTACGGGTAGAGTTAGGTGCGATTACGACAGTGGCGATAGCTACATCGGAAGCTTCGTTAACGGTTTGCCCAGCGGCACCGGGGTATATGTCTACTCCGGTGGCGATCGCTATGAGGGGCAGTTCCGTATGGGTCAGCCAAACGGTCGAGGACAATTTATATTTAAGGACGATGCCCGCGTCGAGGGTGTCTTCCGAGATGGCAAAGTTAGCTCCGGGACAGCTATTTTTACTAATGGCGATCGCTATATTGGGCCGTTTTCTCTCGATCGAAAGGTGGGTGTGCCAACTGGACAGGGGCAATTCATTTTTGCTAATGGCGATCGATTTGTCGGTCAATTCTTGGGGGGCAAGCCTTTAGGTGCAGGAGTGTTCACCCGCGCCGACGGTACCCGGTGTTCGGGACAGTTCTTTAGTCAAGAACTCGATGCTAGGGGTACTTGTGCGTTTTCTAACGGTATCCGCTACGAGGGAGAGTTGCGGAAGGGATTGCCCCACGGCAAAGGCACAATTATTGATACCCGTGGCAAGCGTTTTCCGGGAGTGTTCCGCGACGGCCAGCGGCTCGAACGATAAATCTGGAATTAATGCGATGGTTAGCAAGTGAGCAACGGCTAAACAAACAGAATACCCACCTCCCCGACTTCTTTAAGAAGTTGGGGATCTCACAGAAAAGCGTTGATCCTAAATAATATCAGGATCGACTCCTAACTCTCGCAACTTCGCCGCCAATCTTTCAGCCCGTTGTTCAAGTTCCCGCGATCGAGCTTGTTCTTCTTTAATCAACCCTTCAACTAATGGCGGAAACAGTATTTCATTCACTGACAATATCAGATCGGGAAATACTACAGATACCATTTGTTGCCCCGGCACAAAATCTGTTTGCGTATAAATTTCTTCACCTTCAATAAAGGCTAAAACTCGCACCACTTGCTTGTTAGGTGTCGGGTCAACAATCACATATTCTGGCACGTTAGCTAGTTCGTACTCGGCTCGTTTAATAATATAATCTGCCCGCCGATTTTGACTCACTACCTCTATCACTAACAGCGGCTTTTCTTCAAAATCGAGGATGCCAGCACCTGGTCTAGCAGCAGCTTGTTCCAAAAGAGTTTGAGTGCAAACAACTACATCAGGAATGCGGGATTTATCTTCTTCTGTCCTCACTCCCAAACTTGTTTTTGCTACTAAATCAAGATTATGTTCAGCTAGATAACGCTGCAACTTATAAACTAAATATTCGCAAATTTTGATGTGTAAAACTGTTGCTGTTGGCATCGGAATTAATTTGCCTTTGTACAGTTCATATTGTAGATCGGAATCAGTTTGATAAAATCGGTATTCTTCAAACGTCAAGGTGGGTGAAGTATCAATTTGCTTTGATTCAACAACTGGCACTACAGATTGAGACATATCTTTTCACCGATGTCGATATAATTCTATTATATTCAATCTGCCTCAATCTGTGTGCATTTGCGGTTAAAAATTCCCAATTATCGATCGCACTCGCCACCAGAATTGTCAGAAAATAGTTGAATAGTGTAAAATCAATTTTGCGATCGCCAATTTAACTCGACCTCACCCTTCAATACACCATCCGAGTTCCTATGTCAATCAAAAAAATTCTTTCCATAGCCCTGTTAGTTTTCATCCCCATTTCCATCGCCGCTGAGTATTTGCACTGGGGTTCCCTCACAGTTTTCATCACATCCGCTTTAGGCATTATACCTCTGGCGATTTGGTTGAGCACGGCAACAGAAGAAGTGGCGATCGTCACAGGGCCATCCATAGGCGGCTTATTAAATGCAGTCTTCGGCAATGCTACGGAATTAATTATTGCCATAGTTGCCCTAAGAGCTGGCTTAATTGACATCGTGAAAGCCAGCATCACCGGCACAATTATCAGCAACTTACTCTTAGTTATGGGATTTTCCATGCTGCTAGGAGGAATCCGTTACAAAGAACAAGAATTCAAGCCAATTATCGCGCGGGTGAACGGTTCCACCATGACTCTCGCAGTGATTGCGATTCTGCTGCCGACAATGGTAATTTACACATCCAATGGAGTCGAACCCGCAGCGATTCAGAATCTTTCGTTGATAACTGCGATCGTCCTAATTGCAGTTTACGCGCTAACACTGCTATTTTCCTTAAAAACTCACAGCTATCTTTACGAAGTCAGCTTGCTAGAACTAGAGTCAGAAAATCCTCAAAATGATGAATCCACCGCGCACAAACCGAATTTGTGGCTGTGGATAGGGGTGCTAGTTGCTTCAACTATTGCCGTTGCTTTTGAATCAGAAATTTTCGTGGGTGTTGTCGAAGAAACTACCAAAGGATTGGGATTGACACCGCTGTTTACAGGGGTTATTTTGTTGCCGATTGTGGGCGGCGCGGCCGAATATGTAACTGCGGTGGGAGTTGCGATGAAAAACAATATGGATTTGTCAGTTTCTGTCGCAATGGGTTCGAGTTTGCTAGTTGCTTTGCTGGTAGCGCCGGTGTTGGTGATTATCGGTATAGTGATTCATCAGCCGATGGATTTAAACTTTAATCCGTTTGAGGTGGTTGCGGTTGCCATTGCTGTGACAATCGCTAATCTAATTAGTCTCGACGGACGTTCTAATTGGCTGGAAGGAGTGCTACTTTTAGCAACATATATTGTGTTAGCTGCGGCATTTTACTTTCACCCAGTTACTTGAAGTAATAGACAAGATTGTAGAAGTTATTTGCATCAAATTTTGGGACAGGCTAGAAGCCCATCCCACAAGAAAAAAAAATTGTGGGATGGGCATCTTGCCCGTCCTAAAAAATTTTCCCCTAATGTAAAAATCTTGTGGGATGGGCATCTTGCCCGTCCTAGCTATTTTTGCAATCTTTTCTAGTGTTTAAAATGCGACTAAATCGCGCCACTTGTCTACTGTTTTGTTTCCGACTCCTGGCAAGTTTTCCACATCCTCCCAAGACTGAAAAGGCTGTTTTTCCCGCGCTGCAATAATTTTCTGGGCTAACTTCGGGCCTACTCCTGGCAAAGTTTCTAATTCTTCCTGAGTTGCGCTATTCAAATTAACTAACTTTTTGCCAGAAATTTGAGATTTAGCATCGGCAGATTTTGATGCTGCTTGCACTGATTCGCACTCTTTTTTTTTCGCGTCAATTCTCTGTTTGATGCGGTGGGGAATTCCCAAGATTGCACCTTTGTACAGCCGATCGAACTCCCGGTCAAAATGGGCCCCAATTACCGGGCTGTCGATCGCCAATAATGTCTCATCATTCCCGTGATTTGCAGCCTCACTCCAGTTGTGAGAGCCTGTAAGCACCGTTTTGCCGTCGATCACACCGAATTTGTGGTGCAGGCGATCGCCCATTGGCAACAGCGGCACTCCCACCGTAGCGATCGGCTTTCTCCACGGGCGATTGTCAGATTCCAATCGGCAATCTTGCATCAAAGTCCCCCCCATCATGTCTAAACCTTCGCTGTAAGGGCGATAAATGAAATTTGAGTCAATCAAAGCTCGCACCGCCACACCGCGCCTAGATTCAAGTTCTAGAGTATTTGACAACCGTTGAGCAGAAAATACAAACAGTGCCAAATTAACCGACTGTTTCGCCTTTGCTAAAGTTTGATTTATCAAACTGTTAACGCTTTTTTCCCAAGGCAAAGTCGCACTTGTTGGTGAAAATTGCACCGCAATAGTTGCATTACCAACTATCACTTTTTGGACTGGGCGAAACGGTTTCTTGATCCCAAATTTGCTATCCGGTTTACCTCCTGGCCCGTCACCCCACATGATGTTAAATTCTTGAGTAAATATTTGCGCTAATTTAGGGCTGGCAATTTGCAGCAAATTGTTCGCATTGCCGCGACTGGCTGCTGTTTTGAAATCGCCGTGGATATCGCTAGTTGTAAAATTAGCAGAAGTTACTATAACTATTTTGCCGTCAATTACTACAAATTTGTGGTGCATTAAACCGCTGCCTTTACTTCCATCAGCAGTATCATCAATTACAGGAATTCCGGCATCTTTGAGAATTACAAAAGCATCATTTTGCTTGATTTCTTCCGGGCTTAATTTGCCGTCTTTATTGGTATCGGCGAGTTGCAAAAATTCGCTGTAGCGATCGCGCTCTCGATCGGGTAACTTCACTAACTCCTGGGCTGTATAATCGCTCCAAGGACGATTGTACAGATGTTCGACAATTAATCTGACTTTAATTCCCGATCGCGCGCGATCGGCCATTTTGCGCGCAATACCGGGCAAGCGAAACTCCTGAACTGCCACATCTACGGTCGATCCAGCACTTGCTATAGCCTCAGCGACCAACTTTTCTAAATCATCACCAGGTCGAGTTTGCGGGCGATAAGGCTCTGTATAACTCGAAGTGAGCGACTGATTGAAGTATACTTGCAACAAGGGGTCTTGAGGCAACGGAGCCGGACTGGGAGGTAAATTCTGCACGTCCTGCTTGGCTTGTCCGCAGGCCGTCAGGGCGATCGCCAGCAGTCCAGCACAGCAAAAACCTGGTAAATTATCATAAAGTACAGTCACAAAAATTTTAAATTTTATTGAGGTCATCGGTCTATTCACAGTTCAAAGATATTCGATCAAGCAAAGTTAAAACTATTAAATTTATGAAACGGAATAGATTTTGCGTCTTGTAGAACTGCCACGATGCCGGAAGCATCACTGGTAGGGTAGCAGCATTCAGGGGCGTGGATCAAACCCGATACTGCTGCTTTATGGCTAAAAGAAAAACAATTTTTGATTGCGGTCACAAAGGATATGGTAAAGCGTGCCATCGCTGCACGCAAGAGTTGATGGCGCAGCAGCAATATGTTGAAATGCTGGCAGAAAAACAAACCAAAAAACAAGAGAGGGAAGCATCATTTGCTAGAGATGCGATCGATCTTAGAGGTCTGCCAGACCATGTAGTTACTAAAGCTCGCGCTATTATAGCAGCTTTGGGGGAAAATAAGAATTACAGAGATTTCGGAGGCAAACGTCTGCGTCACAACCGCTGGATTGTGAGTATTCCTGTAACACGCAACTACAGAATGCTTTGTGAAGATTGCGGCACTTTCTTAATTCCCCAAAAAGTTTTGTCCCACGAAGAGTACAACGTTTGTAAACCAGGAAGTCATTAAACAGTTGACAGTTGATAGTTGACAGTTGACAGTTGGGAGTTGACGGTGGATAGTTGGGAGTTGACGGTGGATAGTGGACAGTTGGGAGTTGGGAGTTGGCATTTGGCAGTTGTTATCAGTCATAATTTAACAATCATGAGTCATTAGTCAATAATCATTAATGCCTTTAGGATAAGTGCCTTATTCATTAGGTAGTCATTCATTCATTATTAGTTCATCATTTAATTAAAGCCATGCAAATTTACCTTGACTATAGTGCCACAACACCCACACGCCCAGAAGCAATTGATGCTATGCAAAAAGCTCTAACTCAACATTGGGGGAATCCTTCTAGTTTGCACGAGTGGGGACAAAGGGCGGCGACTGCTTTAGAATTAGCCAGAATGCAGGTTGCTGGGCTGATTAACGCGCTACCGGAATCGATGATTTTTACTTCGGGCGGTACGGAAGCGGACAATTTAGCAATTATGGGAGTTGCCCGTCTTTATACAAAACCGCAGCATATCATTATTTCCAGCGTAGAGCATTCGGCAGTATCAGAAACGGCGCGACAACTCGAAGAATTGGGATGGGAAATAACGCGATTACCAGTCGATAAATATGGGCGAATTCATCCTTTGGATTTGCAAGAATCATTGCGATCGCACACAGTGCTAATTTCGATCATCTACGGACAAAGCGAAGTTGGTACACTGCAACCAATAGAGACTTTAGGACAAATTGCGCGCGATCGCAATATCCTGTTTCACACCGATGCAGTTCAAGTTGCCGGCAAATTACCGATTGACGTGCAGAAACTGCCCGTAGACTTGCTTTCGCTTTCCAGTCACAAACTTTACGGGCCGCAAGGTGCAGGGGCGCTGTACGTGCGTCCAGGACTCGAATTGGTGCCAATGTTCGGCGGGGGCGGGCAGGAGTTGAAACTGCGTTCAGGGACGCAAGCATTGCCCGCAATCGTGGGTTTTGGAGTGGCGGCGGAGTTGGCTTTGCAGGAAATGGATGTGGAAACGCCGAGGTTAATTGCATTGCGCGATCGACTTTTTGACCAATTATCTGACATACCCAGTTTAGTCCCCACGGGCGATCGATATTACCGACTGCCGCACCACACCAGTTTTTGCATCGTCTCCCCATCCTGTCGCCCTTACCAAAAGAGAGACACAGAGAGAATTACAGGTAAAACTATGGTGAGACAGCTAAATTTAGCCGGAATTGGCATTAGTTCCGGTGCGGCTTGTAGCAGCGGCAAACTCACACCCAGTCCGATATTATTAGCAATGGGATATGATGAAAGTGGCGCGGTTGGTGGAATTCGCTTGACACTGGGACGCGAAACCACGGAAGCTGATATTGATTGGACGGTAATTGCGATCGGGCAAATATTAGATAGATTAATGCCCAAAGTAGCATTGTGCAGGCATTAGAAACAATCTAAGAAACCGGGTTTTTTCCAATATCTTCGCATCTCACCAAAGATTGTCGCAAAAACCTGGTTTCTCGGTACCCACCCATTCTTCATCCGCGTCCATCCGCGTAAATCCGCCAACATCTGCGGTCAAATTATGAAAAGACTCGTATATAATTAAAATAGAACAGAGTGGAGTCAAAGCTATGTCAACCACAGAAAAAGTTCGCTGGACAAGCGCTGATTTAGAATTATTACCTGATAACGGCAACCGTTATGAAATAATCGAAGGAGAATTGGTTGTGACAAGAGCACCTCACTGGGGACATCAAAATATTGTTGACAATGTTTGTGCAGAGTTAAACATTTGGTCGAGACAGACAGGTTTAGGTAAGGCTGCAACAACTGCCGGTCTGATCTTCACCGATAGTGATAATGTGATTCCTGATGTAGTTTGGGTAAGCTATGAACGTTTAGCACAAATATTAGATGAAGCCGGACATTTGGCGGGTGCACCGGAGTTGGTGGTAGAGGTGATGTCTCCCGGTGAAGAGAATGAAAAGCGCGATCGCCAATCCAAGCTAAAATTATATTCAGTTCAAGGCGTGCGCGAATATTGGATATTTGATCGCATACAGCAAAAAGTAGAAATTTACCGTCGGGAAAACGGAGTTTTGAAATTAGCGATGACTTTATTTAAAGAAGATAACTTAAGCAGTCCTTTGTTACCAGATTTTAGCGTGTCAGTAGCCACATTGTTTGCGTAGATATTAACCAAAGCACAAATATAGGGTTTTTTCCCATCTCTTTCATACATCCTGTAGGGGCGGGTTCACCAACAATAATTGCCTGAAACCAACAATCTCAAAAACCCGCCCCCACCCAACGATAAATCATCATGTACATTTTGGCGATGCGATGCAGATTTCAGGTTAATGTAGGTTATCGGTGGTGGCGGGGCGGGTTAATCTAAATGGTTGATAATTGTTATATATTGTTGGTGAACCCGCCCCTACAAAATAACGCACAACCATGATAAAATAAATCCCGATCTTATTCACAACTCCCACAATGGAAGAAAACCGCGCCCAAGCCTACCTAGAACTAATTCACACCCTGCTGAATTGCGCCAGCGGAGACGAACCGCAGATATTGCAAGATAATATAGAATTGTTGGATGTCGAATTTCTGGAAACTTGCGAGTTAGTAGCAGAAAAAATGGCACAGCAAGGAGGAGAAAACGGTGCTAGCTTCCTGCGAAGTCTGATTAGTCAGCTATCACAATTAATCGACATCAACGATGGCGATAACTCCGAAGATATAAATCCCCAAGAGTATGCAAACTTTATCCTAGAATTATTGCAAGCAGAAGATGCTAGCAATAGCAATCCAGCAGTAATTCACCCCATGCTAGCCAAACGAAAACATCTCCTAAATGCTCGTTTTCCTAACATTTTAGAGCAAGTAGTGCAGAGGTTAATTGGTGGCGAAAATGCCCAAACTATTGAGTCAATGATCGGCCTCGTTGAAGACTTGACGATTAATATTAGCAATTTTTCGGGTGGGAATAGAGCGAATAATATTGAAATTGCCATTGCTGCTTATCAGATTGTTTTGAATAATCGGCAACCGGGAAGCGAAAAGTTTGCTCAAACTCAAAACAACTTAGCTGCTGCTTATATTAGCAGGAAAAAGGGCTCGCGGGCGGAAAATGTGGAAATGGCGATCGCCCTTTATGGCGCTGCTTTAACAGTCTACACCCTTGAGGCCTTCCCGGAAGATTGGGGAATGGCTCAAAATAACCTAGCTGCTGCTTACGCCAACAGAATCAACGGTGTGCGGGCGGAAAACATGGATCGCGCGATCGCATTTTTTGAGGCTGCTTTAACTGTTCGTACCCCTGAACAGTTTCCTGAAGATTGGGCAATGATTCAATATAACCTAGGTAATGCCCATAATGACAGAATCAACGGTTCGCGGGATGAAAATCTGGCAAAAGCGCGATCGTTTTATGAGGCTGCTTTAACAGTATATACCCGTGAGGATTTCCCTGAATATTGGGCAATGATTCAAAAGAAGCTGGCTAATGCCTAATGTGAGGCTGCTTTAACAATCTCAGAAACCGGGTTTTTTCCGATATCTTCGACTTTGATCGAATATGTTCGCAAAAACCCGGTTTCTCGCTATTTGGACAATTGGGAAACGGTCGATTGCTCCCTAGCACCTTTTGCTATAATTATGCTTAAATAAATTAACTCCAATTATTAGTTTGTCATCCATTAATTGTGTAGGGGCGGGTTCACCAACCATCTCTAATGAGTACCAACAATTGAAATAAACCCGCCCCTCTCCCAACCACAAATCCCAGATCGCACTTTCTGGAAAACCTAAAAACGATTGATCGCATTTGTAGAAAAATTGGAAACAAGCGATCGAATTTCTTCGGTGGGGTGGGGGCGGGTTTATCGGGATTGTTTGTGGGTATTAAATATGGTTGGGGAACCCGCCCCTACAGCAATTATGCCAACGCTATCAACTATTAACTATTAACTATGAATGAAAACCGCGATCGAGTCCACTCCGAAGGTGAAGATTCCCAAGAATATGAAAACTTTATCCTAGAATTATTGAAAGCAGAAGAAAACTATAGCGGAAAATCTGTAACTGGCGATCGCATTTTACACGGTGGCCTTAGAAGTCCGCAGCCGCGATGCCTTTTCCGAACAATGGCAAAGACGCAAAATAATCTGGCAGTTGCCTATAGTAACAGAATCAGGGGAGAGAAAGCTGAGAATATCGAACGGGCGATCGCATATTACACTCCTTACAAAATTGTCTAGCATCCCATAATCCCTTTAATCTGCTCTACAAGCTGTGACACCAATCCCAAGGACATACCAGCAGCCCCTAACTGTGCTGCTATTGCAGCCGCTATGGATTCAAGTGTTGCACCAGCCATAATCATCTCTACGATTGTGGTTGCCATAAATACCATTGTAACTACACTAGCTGGAACCAAAACTACCAGCCCTCCGACCATTGCTGTTACTGCGGCAACAATAAGCATAGACTCAATTGGATTAGGGCTGTGGCATAATGTCGCGAATAAACCTAGTCCTGTCAAGTTATTAAATTGTAACAAAGGTAAAAAGATAGTCATTTTGAATCTCCACCAAACATTATCTATTCAATATGATAGTATCTAGCCTCCAAGTTTAGCAACCCTACTTAACTAGCACCAGGGCGATCCCCCCTACCTCGCCGAGTCAACCGCAAATTACCCCAAAAAATACGACCGCATTTTTTGAGGCTGCTTTAACTGTTCGTGCCCTTGAGGATTTCCCGTTCAATAACGTAGCAACCTTAAATAACCTGGGCTGGGCTTATCTGAAAAAACTAGACTACATTAACCAAGAAAAACCAGCAGACACCAACCAAAAAGCAGCAACTCTCCAAAGTGCCTACGATACCTTTAAAAATGCCATAACCGGAGCCGCCAAACTGCGGAAGTTGGAATCGCAAAATGAAACCAAACAAAAACATGACTTGCAGTGGGATAGACTCTACATGGGCATGGTGCAAGTATGTCTCGATCGCCAAAGCAACCAAGAAGCACTAGAATATGCCGAAGCCAACAAAGCCCGCAACCTTGCAGAATTAATCGCCCAAAAACAGGAAATCCCCAAAACCCTAACACCCATCACCTTCAGCGAAATCACCCAACTCCTCACCCCCAACACCGCCCTGATTGAGTGGTACATCACCGACGCAGAAATCATCACCTTTGTCCTCACTTACCCCGACGTGCTGACAGTGCATCGGAATCGTCAATGCGCTGAATTAATAGACTTAGCTAATGAATACCGAACCGCCTACAAACAAAGCAAAACCGACTGGCAAAAACAACTTGCTACCCGGCTCCAGCGCCTCGCAGACATCCTCCAAATCACCACAATCCTGCCGCCATCAAGTACCCGCTTAATCCTAATTCCCCAGTGGTTGCTGCACCTGTTCCCCCTCCACGCCCTACCCCTAACAGACGGCGAATTCTTATTAGATAAATACCTCGAAGGCATTCAATACGCCCCCAGTTGCCAACTCCTGCAACAGATTACCATCCACCCAAATTTTGACCAACTCCTCGCCCTGCAAAACCCCACCTCGGATCTGCGCTACACCGATTTAGAAGTCGCCAGCATCGCCCCCAAATTCGCGATTAGTCAAATACTCCGCGGCGATGAAGCGAGTAAAACAAATCTCCTAGAAAAGTATCTAGATCAGTTAGAAAATGCCCACTGCGCGCACTTTTCCTGTCACGGCTCCTTCAATCCCGACGATCCGCTAAAATCGTTTTTAATCTTGTCTGGCGGCATCGTAGGGGAAGAACCCCCCCAGCCCCCCTTGCTAAGGGGGGAGCAAGAGGAAGAATTTATCAAAGTCCCCGTTGTTTCCAATCAAGAACCCCCCCAGCCCCCCTTGCTAAGGGGGGAGCAAGAGGAAGAAGTTATCAAAGTCCCCGTTATTTCCAATCAAGAACCCCCCCAGCCCCCCTTGCTAAGGGGGGAGCAAGAGGAAGAAGTTATCAAAGTCCCCCTTAGCAAGGGGGATTTAGGGGGTTCTGATCGTTACGTGGAATGGCGCGCCGGCAAAACAGCCGACATTAACAAATGCCTAACATTAGCAGACATCTTGCTACTGCAATTCAAACATTGCCGCCTAGTCGTGCTTTCCGCCTGCGAAACGGCGCTAATTGACACCCAAAATCGCTCCGATTATATTGGATTACCGACAGGATTTATCCACGCCGGTGCAATGGGAACCCTAGCCAGTCTTTGGGCTGTCAACGACCTCTCCACCGCCTTGATGATGGTAAAATTCTATGAATTGCTACAACCTGGAGTTAGCATCGGTAAAGCCCTCCACGATACCCAGCGCTGGTTTAAGTCTGCCAAAACCCCAGATTTGGTATCATGGGTGCAGGAATCCGATAGTTTTGATGGCGATCGGAGAAAACCGATACTCAAGGAATTAAAAGGCTACAATAAGGATGAAAAACCCTACGGCGATGTTTATCATTGGGGAGCGTTTTGTGCGATCGGATTATAATTTGATTATGGTTGGCGTATCGTATTGGGGTATAATTCCAGGAAAGATTTAATTCGATCCATGAAAACCGACAGCATATTTTACAATATCTTCCAAGAATTTCCCTTTGTATTCTTTGCCCTTCTGGGCCTATCAGCCGATAGTGCCAACCAATACCAATTTACATCCCAAGAGGTCAAACAATTATCCTTTCGCCTAGACGGTTTATTTCTACCAATCATCCCCGATCCTCAACTACCATTCTACATTGTCGAAGTCCAATTTCAACCAGATCCAACTTTCTACTATCGTCTGTTTGCCGAACTATTCATCTATCTCAAACAATACCAACCGCCGCACCCTTGGCAATTGGTAGTCATCTACCCAAATCGGCAAACCGAAAGAGAAAGCAACATCCACTTTCAGGAAATGCTGGCACTCCCAAAAATCACCCGTATTTACATCGATGAACTAAGTGCATCAGAAACAGCATCTCTACCGATAAAAGTGCTAAAACTGGTAATCGAACCAGACAACACTGCCGAAAACTTTGCCATAGACTTAGCCAGACAAGCCGAAACCGAAATATCGGATATCACAGCCAGAAAAAACTTCATCAACTTACTAGAAATCATCATTGTTTACAAATTACCCCAAAAAACCAGAGAGGAAGTTGCCGCCATGTTTAGCCTAACTGACTTAAAACAAACCCGATTTTATCAAGACGTTTTTGCCGAAGGACAAGCCGAAGCTAAACAACGAGAAAAAGCTGCTATTCTCAGAAATTTTAGTCGGGGATTAGCTATAGAAGATATTGCTACATTCTTAGACTTACCTGTAGCCGAAGTAGCAGCGACTATCGCCGAATCTCAAAAAGAACAACCTGAACAAGCCGAGCAAAATTAGTCAACGTACACTAAAATTAGTAGGGTGCGTCAGTTGCGAAAATCCTGATTTTTCGTACCAACCTAAGACTGACGCACCTTACAAGTGAATTGTTGACAAATTACCGAAAAAATTCCGAGAGAAGATTGCCGCTATGTTTCACCGGAGTGACTTAAAGAAAGGCAGAGTTTATCAAGATCTTTTTGAAGAAGCACAAGCCGAAGTATACGCTCAAACTAAACAGCGAGAAAAAACTATAACTCTCAGACTTTATAGTCTAGGATTAAGTGTAGAAGATATTGCTACAGTCCTAGACTTACCTGTAACTGAAGTATCAGCGACTATCGCTCAAGATCAACAAGTAAAATCTGAAATTAAACAACGAGAAAAAGCTGCGGTTTTGAGAATGGTTAGTGGGGGATTAGCTAAACAAGATATTGCTATGTTTCTAGACTGGACTGTATATGAAGTAGTAGAGGCTATCACCGAATCTCAACAAGAGCAATCCGAACCAAATTCATCAAACTAAAGTATACTTTAATCGGTTTTCAATTCAAACTACTTCTGAGGTAAAATCATGAATGAAGTCGATATTTTGTCCCAAATTTATAACGCCATTACCACCGCCCCCGCAATTTTTACTCCCCCTTTCATCGAAAGATTGCTCGCCGAAGTCCTCCCATTAGCAGAATCTGGTGCTGATAACGATACTGTGGAAGATGCTATCAATAAACTCTATAGAGAGTTTACAAAGGTCAGAGATGACATTAAAGGTCTGAAGAGAAAAAATTTAGATGATGCCGAACCAGAAATCACACCTGGTTATGAAACGGTAAAAAATGAATATCCCGATATCGAAAAGCTAGAAGCAAATTTGAAAAAACGCATTCAAGAAGCCTCAAATATCTCTGCTGCCGATGCTAAAAATTGATCATCCCCAAGTCTATATCTACAGCTACCAACTCAGCAAAAAAAGCAGCAAAACAGCAGCTAACTCAATCTGGACTTGGGCTAATAGTATCTGGCAACATTTCAGCCAAGAAAAAGAGCTAATTTTTTCCCAAGCTAACCTCGGTTATCCCCTAACTAGAGCAAAAAAGTTTTCGCATTCAAATAAAATTGATGGTTCCTTCAAGTTTTGCCTTCTGGAGGATAGTGAAGGAATTTTAGCTAGAATTGGCAGCCCAGAAACTGATGAAAATAAAGGCATAGAAATCACAGAATTAAAAGATTTTAATGTTAATAATCTCATGCTTGCTGATAGTTATAAAGATTGGCTGGGACAGACTATTTTTATAACCTACAAATTACCAACCGATCAACCTCTCACTAAAAAATACCTCCGCCAAGTTGCGGATGACTGTTTAAAGAATCTCTTCCCAGAAGCATCTGTGCGTCCACCTTTTTACCGCGATACTAAGTTACTGGGTTCTGCAATTTTTGAGTATAGTTCGATCAAAAGTCAATTACAAGTCTTTGTTTATCGGGTTGACGATGAGATTGAGGAAAAACTAGCGAAAATTGTTCAACGTTTGTTTGAACTGTTTTATTACCGCCATAAAATCACTAAGGCTTTTATTGATAGTCGCAAAAATCATTATTTACTGAAGCAGGAATATGCTAAGATTGAGGATACGATCAAAAGTTTAGAAACAAAAATTGCTGAAGTAACTCAGGTTGGAGTGCCAAATGATGTTGACAACCCAAAAAATGTTGATATTGATAAGTCTTTAACATATCTAAAAAGGAAACTAAAAGATCTACTTTTAGAAAGCTTGGATTATCAAAGAGCATTAGAAGGTTTAGAAAATTTTAATAATACGATAAATATTCATGTTTATAACTATCAGGAAAAACTATCTGAAATCTGTGATAAATGGCAAATGTCAACTGAAGATTTAAGAACATTTAAGTTTTTTATTGATAGAAGTTGTCCGTATTTTCAACGACAAATTCAGGGCGATTTAGGCTATTTTAAACATGGTACTGATTTGATTAAGATTGCGGTGGATTTGGTGGCCGGGATTGTGGATATTGAACAAGCAGAAATCGATCGCTCTTTAGAAAGAACTATTCAAATATGGGGTACTGGATTAGGGGCTGGAGGCCTTGTGGTGTCTGCGGTTGCCAATTATATCGAGAAACCCATAGTGTTCAGAATACCTCAAAAAGGGGATGTGCTTCATCCGGCTGTAGCTAGTCTGTTGTTGAGTCTCTTGGTTGTAATCGTGGTTTCTGGAGTGGTGGCCCGGATTAATGGTGCGTGGAAGATTAATCCGTTGAGATGGTTTCGGCGCAAGTTTCAACCTCTGAGATTGCCCGATTCCCAAAGTCCACCAGTTAATGATATGTTACGGGAAACGGAAGAAGAAAGACTCGGCGGTTGAAACCGCGTCTACACAAACGATGTCCGCCTCCGCGGACTAAGAGATCAGAAATAAGAGAGAATTTAGAAGTGTTGAAATCCTCGATCGATCTTTAAGCCAACATCAGCATAAATACCGCTGCTATCACTCAACAAAATATCGCTGCTTTCGGTAGTGATTCCCACGATCGCACTACCATCACCGATTCGATCGACCAATAGCTTAGCATGGGCGATCGGCAAAAACAACACTAACTCGAAATCTTCGCCGCCGTACAACGCCCAGTCTAAAGCTGTTTCGGTTGATACGATTTCCCTTAAAATAGGGGGAATTGGTATTTTCGCGCGATCGACTTTTGCACCCACACCGCTAGCCCGACAAACTTGCACAATCGCATCAGCTAAACCGTCGCTGCTATCCATTCCGGCGATTGCAATTGGGGAATTAACCCCCCCCTGCCCCCCCTTGCTAAGGGGGGGAGAAAGAGAATTCGACTCTTGTTTCTCACCCTTAGTAATCGGGGAATTGAGGGGGGGTTCCATTTCCAACTCTTGCTTCCCCCCCTTAGCAAGGGGGGGACTGAGGGGGGGTTCCATCGCACCCGTAGCATCTAAAATTTCCCAAATAACGGGCAAAACATCCAGTCGCGGTTTAGGCTGCTGATGAGCGAGAATTAAAGAAGTTCGATCGCCCTTTTCCAGATTTTGCCCAAATTCTGGATTCAACAACAATTCTAATCCCGCGCGGGATGCTCCGTGAAACCCAGTCGCCACAATCGCCCAATTCGATCGCGCATTAGACCTGCGAATGGTACGATCGCATTCAACCTCCCCAAAAGCAGTAATCGCAACTGTCACCACGGGCGATCGCACCACATCCCCACCGGCGATCGGCGTATGATACACTTCCAAACAAGCCGTCATCCCCCGATAAAACTCTTCCACCCACTCCACAGCCGTATCCGCACTCACAGCCAGGGCTACCGTCACCGCCAGAGGGGTTGCACCCATCGCGGCCAGATCCGACAAATTCGCCGCTGCGGCGCGCCAGCCTGCATAATAAGGGCCTGTGGTGCGATCGCTAAAATGCACACCATCCACCAACATATCTGTAGTGATAGCCAGAGATTGGTCAGGATTTGTCGGAAGTACCGCACAATCATCTCCCACAATTTCGGCGGGGCAGAATTTTTGTAGTATTCTTAAAAGACCTTGTTCTCCGATATCTTTAATCAGCATAGTATAGAGAATTTTTTATTAATTTGATACTATTATATTTGATTTTATCTACTATTGTTTATGAGTGTTTTGGATTTATTTAACCGCAGAGAGCGCAGAGGGCGCAGAGGAAGAGAATAGAGATATGAACAATTCGGACATCAACTTATTTGACAAGTAAACCTAAATATAATACTAGATTCTCGAATTCTTTGAGGATTCGAGAATCTAACATGATTTCTTAGTCGGCGGAGGCAGACTTCGTGTGTGTAGAAGCGATTTCAATCGCCGATCCAATCGCCGCTAATTTCCGCTTCCGCTTCAGCAACAAACCAGCAAAAAAAGCAGCCGAAGTTACTATCCCCGCAATCTCAGAAGGTTCGGGAACAGCTTCAGCATCATCCATCGCCCGCATCTTGAAAGAGAACTTATCTCGATTAGATTCCAATTTAATCGGGAAAGCTAGAGGATTTTTCGGGTCAATTACTGCATCAATGCCAGTGACGCTAAACTCCGAAACACCGTAACCGAGTAAGGCGACAAAATCTACTACTTCATTAGGCTTGAATTTGCCGATTTCTTGGCCGCCAACTAAGACGCTGAAAAGTTCGTCAGCATCAATGCCGCTGGGAAGACCGAGAATTTTAGTAAATAGCGATGGTTCCGTTGGATTGGGAGTAATTGCGATCGAACTGTCAACAATGCACCCATCACCCGTCCCGCCGCTACCGCCAGAAGCCGCAGTATCGCCTATTTTGAAAGTAAAACCAGCAGCCGTCGGCGGATCGAACCATTTACGGCTGACAACATTATTAAAACTATGCCAACCATCCTCAAAACTATCAGGTAACAACGGATTTCTCTGAGAAGTACCGCAAATCGGATTTAGCAGAAAACCATGCTGCTTTCCAGTTGCACTGTTAATGCCCTTTCCGACAATTTGACCCCTATCGTTAATGCCGCTGACTTCTTGTAAAAACCACCCTGACTCCTCATCAATCAGACTATTGAGGTCAGCCATTTGACCATCTTCCCAAATGAAACCGTGATTCAGCCCGCCATTACCAGTAACGGTATCAAAGCCTGCTACTTGTCCTTTGTTGTTAATGGCGATCGCAGCACTCATATTACCACCGAGAGTACCGAGGTTTGTAACTTCACCGTTTGACCACAAAGTAGCATGGCTTTGCTTGAGGGTACTATTTGATGAAGCACCAACTGCCTGCCCAGCATCATTGATATCATAAGCTGTGCTGTCGTTATCTCCTGGAAGAGTTCCCAGGTCAATCATCTTGCCATTTTCCCATTGGAAAGCATGAGTTATGCCGAAAGCCAGGCCCGAATAACCAACTACTTGTCCTTGATTGTTGATACCCTGAGCTCCTCCATTGAAACCAAGAGTACCCAAATCGATCATCTCGCCGTTTTGCCACAAAAAGGGATTAAATTTCTCTTGTGTAGTCTTAAACCAACCAACTATTTGTCCAGCCTCATTGATGTCGCTAGCCAGACTGCTGATACCACCAAAATAACCGAGGTCAGTCCTTTGACCGTTTTCCCACACGTAGGCATTATTCGTCCAATTTTCACCCAGATAACGACCCACGACTTGACCAGAACTATTCATTTGGTAAGCCCAAGTGGTGTCTTTGATTTCAGTTATCTGACCGTTCTCCCACACCCCAGCAACACCATTACTAACTAGCACTTGTCCAGAATTGCTTATACCGTAGGCATTGGTTTGGCCGAGGTCGGTAACGGCATAGGAAGCGAAACCAGTATGCAGCGTGGCAGCATTGACAGGTTCAACGGCGCTAAATCCCAAGACGGTGAAAGCTGTCAAGGACAGACAACTTTGCACAAACCCGCCCCAGTCCCTTTGTTCAAGCCTTTTTTTGAATTTTTGCATATCATGCACCTCAGATTTTGGCATATTTGCACAAGAGAACAAAAACAAGTTGCCTATGTATCTATCTCTCTATCTCTCTATCTGGGTGTCGATCGACTTTTTATGCAGAGACAGTCGATTTGTTACAAAACTTTATAGCATACTGGAGATTAACCACACTTATAGGGAAAGATTAACTGTCAACTGTCCACTGTCAACTGTCCACTGTCAACTGTCCACTGCATCACCATTCCTTACCAGAACTTGGCGGCAAGCGCAACCTAGGAAATCGATAAAAAGTATCTCCTTCATCATCCACCTCTAAAATCGCCGAAAAAATCTTAACTTGTCGGTTTAAATACTGCTGAGCAACTTCAGCCTCAACCCTAGCGCTGGCGGCTAACTGAATCAGCGACATTTGACTGTTTTGATTTTCCAACAACAAATAAAAAGCCTCATCCAACTGTCGCTTTTGCTTGCTTTCATTCAGATTGTTGACAATCAACAAGCCTGCGAATCCGCCCAAACCAATTACCAATAAAAATTCTAAAATTGCCATATTAGCGATCGAGTTTCTAGATTTAATAACCAAGCAGACGACGTAGAAATTAATGAATTTGATTAAAGTTGAACTTGTCTGATTAACTCTTCCAGCCCGCGGAGGCGGTCTTTGTTCGTGTAGAAGCGATTTCAATCGCCGTCTTTGTTTGTCATAATTTCTTCCAGCCCGCGGAGGCGGTCTTTGTTCGTGTAGAAGCGATTTCAATCGCCGTCTTTATTTGTCATAATTTCTGCCAGCCCGCGGAGGCGGGCTTTGCTTGACAAGAAGCGATTTCAATCGCCGTCTTTGTTTGAAAAGAAACGATTTCAATCGCCGTCACCGATTAAACTTGAGGTTGAACCAAATTTTCCTTTCCTTTAATCACCTTAGCAGATATAATCTTATCTCCCTGCCTCAGTTTATCCAAAACCTCTTTTCCTTCAATCATGTAACCAAAAACAGCATACCGACCGTCCAACAAATTCAGACCAGCGGGCGTGAGTTCAGGTTCAAATAAGAAAAAGAAAAACTGAGAAGAACCGCTGTCGGGATCGGCTTCAGCGCGCGCCATCGCCACAGCGCCAAAAGCCGAAAAAGGCAAAACAGGCTCGTCACGATAACGCCCCGCATCCTCTAGAGTAATCCCATAGACAGGTTCCTTGTCCTCTCTAACGAGCACTTCCAGCGGCACATTCCGGTATTTGCCAGTACCTGGATCAATAAAGCCCACTTCCTTGCCTTCGGGATCTCCCGTTTGCAAAACGTAGGATTCTTCCGATCGAATAAATGGTAAACCATCATAGAAACCTCGATCGACCAAATCCACAAAATTACCAGCAGTCACCGGCGCGCTGTAACCGTCAACCACAACAGTAATTTTCCCCTTATCCGTTTCCACAGCCACAGTAGCGCGCCCTTTCAGTTGAGGCAGATTAGCGTACTTAGCAGGCACTTCAAACGGAAACTTTGTCACCATCAACTCTTCGATTTCGCCTACCGAACCGAGAATTTTGGCCTTCAACTCAATAACTTTTTCCCTGTCTTTAGCCTCAACAGCGGTGGAAAGTTCGGCAACTCCCTCCTTGACTTGTGCAACTAGCGCCTCAGCTTCCGGCTGTTTCGCCTCAGGAATACTCTTTAAAATGTCCGACTCTCGCAGGTTGAGAATCCTCGAAGCCTTGTTGACATCGCTGCTAATGGGCCCCCAACGTTTAGAACGGATGTGGTTGCCAATGTCTTCGAGACTGATTTGCAACTCACGCACAGTAGGATTGTCAATAGGTAGCGCGAAACGCAGTAGCGCCCGGCCATCGCTAATCGGATTCCCCGCAGGCATACTGCTGCTGGGACGTTTGGCATAGGAAACTGCACTGAAACTCAGGGAGAGTGCGAACAGCAGGAGTGCTAAGGCACCGGTCTTGACCCAGCGCTTGCACGTATCGATCGAGAAATTAGTCCAATGCAACATATCTTTAACTTTTATTGCCTCTATTATCTTCCCACAGCGCGCGATCGCCTTCTATCCATTACATCCCTTGCCGAACTCACTCAACTGACAGAGGTTTTTAGCTTTCTGTAAAGCACTTGCTCCCTTTGAAAGGTAAAATAAATTGCCAATTGCTTTTTGATGCCATCAGCTAGACTGCGGCTTGAAGCTGACCCCGCTCAAAAACGGATACAATCCCCAGACTCCTGTCGTGGAGAGATCAAAATTTTAGACCAAGGTTCAATCTCCCAGATTCAAAGCTGCGAGTGAATCTCAAATCTAAAATCCCAAATCTAAAATCGACTGACTATAGTTCCCCCGCGCCTACGTGGCGACGGGATTGCCCGCAAAAATTTATATGCTCTCCAGTAACGACTTTCGACCAGGTGTTTCAATTGAATGGAATAACAGCGTGTGGCGGGTTATCGAATTCCTCCACGTCAAGCCCGGAAAGGGCTCCGCTTTTGTGCGGACAAAATTAAAAAACGTCCAAACCGGCAGCGTAGTGGAACACACATTCCGGGCCGGCGAATCTTTGCCTCAAGCCAACCTCGAAAAGAGCGCGATGCAACATACCTATAAAGAAGGCGAACAGTTTGTCTTTATGGATATGGAAACTTACGAGGAAAGCCGCCTCACAGCTAAGGAAATAGGCGAGCGTGTCAAGTACCTGAATGAAGGGATGGAAGTCAGTATCCTTCGCTGGAATGACCAAATCATGGAAGTGGAATTACCCAATTCTGTCGTCTTGGAAGTGACACAAACCGATCCCGGAGTCAAAGGAGATACTGCCACCGGTGGTAGTAAACCGGCTATCCTTTCCACCGGAGCTCAGATCATGGTTCCCCTATTTATTTCGATAGGAGAACGCATTCGGATTGATACTCGTGAAGACAAGTACCTCGGCCGAGAGTAGCAAAGACGGAGAAAAAGGGAGTTTTAAGTTTTGAGTTTTGAGTTATGATTTATTAGTTAAATAGCTAAAAAATCATCGCTTAAATCTCAAAAAATCTCCTTTTTACCTCCAAAATCGGTGAAGTTTCCTAGCTTCGCCGTCTCCAATTTTTTCAATTTTAAATTCTTAATTACCCTTGAATCTACTGTGCAATTAGACTTAAACCAGCTTTGCGAACTGCTGACTGTTTTAGACAAAACAGGCATTTCGGAACTGACGTTAAAAAGTGGGGAACTTGAACTGACTGTACGCAAAGGCGTTCTGGTCAGCGAACCAGGCACTGCTGCTGCGCTCACTGCGGCTGCAAGTGTCGCTCCAACGATCGCCCTCAGCTCTGTTTCTAGCCCCACCGCGGCATCACCGGATGCCCCAAGCCAAAATGCAGGCGCGACTCCGGCCACTCCTGCACCAGCCCCTGCTACCGCCGCTCCTGCTCTCGTCTCTCCTCCTGTCGATACCAAATGGGTGTCAATTATCTCGCCGATGGTAGGAACGTTTTATCGCGCTGCTGCTCCCGATGAGCCACCTTTTGTCAATGTGGGCGATCGTATCAAAGTCAGTCAGACAGTCTGTATTATCGAAGCTATGAAGCTGATGAACGAAATTGATGCTGATGAAGTGTCCGGTCAAGTCATGGAAATTTTAGTCCAAAATGGCGAACC
Source organism: Lyngbya sp. CCAP 1446/10 (assembly GCF_026130175.1). Lineage (GTDB taxonomy): Bacteria > Cyanobacteriota > Cyanobacteriia > Cyanobacteriales > Microcoleaceae > Microcoleus. Next base: position 59,383 of record NZ_JAIGNI010000008.1, read on the forward strand.
TGTCGAATACGGTCAAATTTTAATGCGAATTAATCCGGATTGAAGCATTACTTTATTGTGATGGACAGAATAAATGCTAATATTTCGAGATCACTTCTCCCCGGTGAGTTTGATGAAGTCATCCCAGCCTGTCCCGCAATACGAGGTTGTGCAGCAAGTTGCTGAGTATTTCAGTATTCTGAGCGAGCCAATGCGTTTACGAATTTTGAACTTGCTTCGCGACGGCGAAAAGTGCGTGCAAGAGTTGGTGGAAGCTACTCAAACGAGTCAAGCCAATGTTTCTAAGCACCTAAAACTCATGCTCCAAGCTGGTATCCTCACTCGCCGGAGTGAAGGGACATCCGCTTATTATAAGGTGCAAGATGAGTTAGTTTTCGAGCTGTGTACTATGGTGTGCGATCGGCTTGCCACCCGGATCGAACAGCAAGCCCTGCACTTTCGGGAATTTAGCCTGACTACAAAGCACTGAAAATTAGTCAGTAGTCCATAGTCAGTAGTCCGTAGTAATCAGTCATGGGTTATATCAAATCCGGTAACTAAGGAATTATACCCTGCAAGCGAGCGAGACGGGAGGCTCCGCAATCCGAAGCGGGCTGCACGCTCGCATTGCACTCCAAAAATTATTATTCCGATGCAAAGGTCAATGATTTCATAAATTATCAGTTATCAGTTATCAGTTATAAATCCCTATTTATTGCATTCAGACTAATGACTAAGGACTACTAACTAATGACTAATAACTAATAACTAATGAATCAAAAATTATACCAATTTAAAAAATCCTTGCTACAATACTTGAGTTTAAGTTTGTTTACTCAAATATTGTCGCGCTTTGCCTCGCTGTAAGATTTTCCGTCTTTTTTTTTGGTACACTCTTTCTTCGACACACCCTACCAATATTGTTTCATTGATTTTCCAAATTGGTATTAGTTAAGGGGAAAATTTTTGTCAAAATTTTGGCGGGTACTCGGTTGAGCCACCTCCAAACCTTCGCCACCCAAAAGTTCCAAAGGCTTGCCGTCCACCGAAATCCAAACCTTAGTATTCGGTTTTAAACTGGTAGCTGTATAGATAACTTGCCCTAACCGACTCGTCATTGAACTGCTGCCTCCCCCCGCAGTAAATTCACGCGACAAATCGACATAAACTTCGTCATTTTTGACACTCAAACTCAGGAGTTTTGTCCCTTTAGGAATTTCGCTAAAAACAGTTGCATCCTTCGGCCCTGCCAACAAACTGTTAAAAGCAGCTTGTAAAGTTGCATCAGCCTGATCGGCTTGTTTGACAGCTACTTTTGTAGGAACTGCCTCAAATTTGCCGATCGCACCTTTAACCCAGTAGACTTGGACTGTCTGGGCATCAGCCTGCTGCAAAGGCTTTGGCTGTGGCGACGGCGCCAGAGCCTGCGGTGTCACAGAGGTAGGCCTCTGAGCTTGAGGCGTCTGAACCTGCTGCGGCACTTGCACAGCATTTGGTGGGGGTACGGGGATAATTACAGCAGGGGATTCCGCAGGACTTGGGGACAGCGCCGGAGCGGTTGTCGGAGCAGAAGACTGCGTGTCTGCGGTTGGGGAACGGTTCGCCGTCCACCAGGCAATGCCCCCTCCCGTCACTAAAGCCAACCCGCAAACACCGGCAATGACTGCTGTTCTGGAGACGTGGCGTACTTCTTGTCCATCTTTCATAATACAAATCCTCGTTACAGATAGAGCGCTTGGGACGGTGAGGAGCGACTCCCGATCAGCTACATTTGTCTATGGTGAGATTCTGGAATTGACACAATTGCACTACTGCTAGCGAACACTATACGGCAAGCCCAACATATTCTGAATCCGACTATGGGCATCCTAGACCATAATATGAGCTCTCGCGCGTGGAGTATGTGACATTTATCTCGATCGGCCTAGTAGCTATATTCTATCGTAGTCATAAAAAATTAAAGGATGAAAGGAAATTTAGCAACGGGTTATGTAACGAATTTAACCCAGCTAACGGATTTAACCGATTTAACCGATCGACATTGATGGAAAAAGGAAAAAAAGATGAATGTAGCGAATTTAACCGACGCAACGGATAGAAGGAATAATCAGAGCGATAAAAATATTTTTTCCCAAACAAAAAGCGCCCCTATTTCTAGGAGCGCTTTTTGTTATCTCAGGTTAAAAATTAACCGTTGATGGAAGGAGCAACCAAAGCAACTGGAATTGTTTCACCAGCGGCCAAGTCGAGAGGGAAGTTGTGAGCGTTGCGCTCGTGCATTACTTCCATACCCAAGTTAGCGCGGTTGATGACATCAGCCCAAGTGTTGATGACGCGACCTTGTGAGTCGATAATCGATTGGTTGAAGTTGAAACCGTTCAAGTTAAACGCCATTGTGGAAATACCCAAAGCGGTAAACCAAATGCCGACAACTGGCCATGCGCCTAACAAGAAGTGCAAGGAACGGCTGTTGTTGAAAGAAGCGTATTGGAAAATCAAACGACCGAAGTAGCCGTGGGCTGCAACGATGTTGTAGGTTTCTTCTTCTTGACCGAACTTGTAACCGTAGTTCAAGGATTCGGTTTCGGTTGTTTCACGAACCAAGGAAGAGGTAACTAAAGAACCGTGCATCGCGGAGAACAAAGAACCACCGAAGACACCAGCTACTCCCAACATATGGAAGGGGTGCATCAGGATGTTGTGTTCAGCTTGGAACACGATCATGAAGTTGAATGTGCCGGAGATACCCAAAGGCATACCGTCAGAGAATGAACCTTGTCCGATCGGGTAAATCAAGAATACTGCGGTAGCGGCTGCAACTGGTGCAGAGTAAGCTACGCAAATCCAAGGACGCATACCTAAGCGGTAGGACAGTTCCCATTCACGACCCATGTAGCAGAAAATGCCGATCAGGAAGTGAAAAATTACCAATTGGTAAGGGCCGCCGTTGTACAACCACTCATCCAAGGAAGCAGCTTCCCAGATTGGGTAGAAGTGCAAGCCGATCGCGTTAGACGAAGGAACAACAGCACCTGTGATGATGTTGTTACCGAACATCAAGGAACCAGCAACTGGTTCGCGGATGCCGTCGATGTCCACTGGAGGGGCAGCGATGAAGGCGATTACGTAACAGATTGTTGCAGTTAGCAAGGTAGGAATCATCAAGACGCCGAACCAACCTACATAGAGGCGGTTGTCGGTGCTGGTGACCCAGTTGCAAAACTGCGACCACAGATTGGCGCTTTCGCGCTGCTGTAAGGTTGCTGTCATTGTTTTATGATTGCTTTATTTGGTTTTCAACGTTCGTGACGGATTTGTGTTCCGCCATGTAAATAAACATAAACCTTTTATTTCAATTTGTAAAGGCCCTTTAAGCACATTTTTTGTAATGAGTGTTATAAGCATAGCTAATATAACGCTGTGATGGTTGCTGTATAAGGAAAATAAAAGCAGGCTGGAGAATTTGCGGGCGATCGCACCAACAAAAAAAATGCTCATAATTTAGCTGGTAACCAGATTCGGGACAGGCATGAGTGTTAAGATATATGAAGTAGTGCGATCGCCAACCGCAAAACTCACATTAAGAGATACATATATGTTGTTGGTCAAGTTCGATCGATAAAAGTCCCAACCAATGTCCCGCACCATCACCTACAGCCCCGCTTATACTCTGGTTCCCACCTACGAGTGTTTCAACCGCTGCACCTATTGCAATTTTCGTACCCAACCGCTGCAAAGTCCTTGGCTGACACTCCCAGAAGCAGAAACACAGCTTAAGTTGCTGCTTCCTCAAGGTGTAATTGAAATTCTGATCCTCAGCGGCGAAGTACATCCCCAGAGTCAACGGCGCAAAGCTTGGTTTCAGCGGATTTACGATTTGTGCGAACTGGCACTTAGTCTCGGATTTTTGCCCCATACTAATGTAGGGCCGCTCAGCTTTGAGGAGATGGCGCAGTTAAAACAGGTGAATGTCTCGATGGGGCTGATGCTAGAACAGTTGTCGCCCGATTTGTTACAAACTGTTCACCGACACGCACCGAGTAAAGTGCCGGCGCTGCGGCTACAACAGCTAGAATTGGCCGGGGAATTACAGATTCCGTTTACAACAGGTTTGCTGTTGGGAATTGGCGAAAGTGAGGCTGATTGGATTGAGACTCTGGAGGCGATCGCCCGGATTCATTCGCGCTACAATCACATTCAAGAAGTTATCTTGCAGCCTCACAGTCCGGGAAATCAGCAAAGTTGGGACGGTGAAGTTTTTGATGCTACAAAAATGCCACAAGTAATTGCGATCGCCCGCAGCATTTTACCTGCTGAAATTTCCCTGCAAATCCCGCCAAATTTAGTTGCACAGCCGGAAATATTGCTGGCTTGTTTAGAAGCCGGTGCGACAGATTTAGGCGGAATCGGGCCATTGGATGAAGTTAATCCCGATTATCCTCACCTGCAACATCAAATTTTAACAGAAATTTTAGCAGCAGCCGGATGGCAACTCGTGCAGCGTTTGCCTGTTTATCCTCAGTACGATAACTGGCTGCCGCAAACATTACAAACTGCTGTCAAACAATGGAGAGTTAGTCGGTTAACGGTTAACGGTTAACTGTCAACTGTTAACTGTTAACTGTCAACTGTTAACTGTCAACTGATTGAGCTTTTAAATCAAAGAACCGCCGCCATCAATCCAGACTTCAGTACCTGTGATAAAACTGGAGGTATCGGATACCAGAAATAACACTAATTTCGCGATATCTAGGCTCGAACCAGCGGTATTATCAGTCAAAGGAATCATATCTTGAAGGCAATCGCGATCAACTGGAATGCGATCGAGATGGCGCTTAACAGTGCTTTCATTGATCCCAGTTAGCACCCCGCCCGGACAGATAACATTGACTCTGATGTGACTCGGAGAAAGTTCTAGCGCCAGCATTTTTGCTAAAGCTACTTGGGCAGCTTTGCTGCAAGCGTAAGCTGTAGCGCCAACTTTTTTGAAGCTTCTTGTACCATTAATCGATGAGGTAATCACAATCGAACCTCCTTGTTTTTTTAAATAAGGAACTGCATATTTTACAGTCAAAAATGTTCCCGTCAGATTGGTGTTAATTGTCTGTTCCCACTCATCGAGTGCTATCTCTTCTACCGGCGACCAGATACCGTTAATCCCCGCATTGGCGAACACAATATCAATTCTTTGATATTCGTCAAAAATTGTTTGAAATGCCTGCTGCATTTGCCCAGAATGCCCCACATCTGCGGCAATTGCCAGCCCGCTGCCTCCTTCATTGATTAGTTGGCGGACTGTTTCTTGCGCCGTTTCTAAAGTTAAATCGATAATCGCAACTTTTGCGCCTTCCTTGGCCATTAACATTGCTGTTGCACGACCAATTCCCGACCCGCCGCCGGTAATAACGGCAACTTTTTCTGCAAGTTTCATATTTTTTTATGTAAATATTTTTGGGGCGACGCCTATAAATATAAGTATAGAGAGAGAGGACTGAAGTCATCACTACGAATAGGCTTGACTCATCAAAAACAGCTAAGTAAAAATTTGTTTGATGCGATAATTATAGCGGTAAGGTGCGCCTCGCGCACCCTACTTTAGACAGAGGATTCCGTCAAGATTACCGTCATATTTACTGCTGCGGAACCCAGACAGAAACTGAACCGGCGTTACACCTAAAATCTGCCCAACCATCGTCATTAGTTACGATGGGTTCTTTGACGTGTTCCATGATGTCAATATAAGTTCGATTAGGCTGTCCGACTTCCATAAACTTAGTGCCATCGCCTCCGTTACTTAGTACCACAGCCATGCCGCCCGGATGTTCTTCGTCTCCGAGTCGCGTCCAGCCAATTGTGTTAGCGTGGTCGAAGTAATCGTATTGATTGCCGTAGGAATAAGTTTGGCGCGCCCACAACAATTTATCCAAAATCCACTGATGTTTGTCTAACCAAATCTCGTATTCATTGCCATCGTTTGCTGTATCTTTATAGTGATCGCCGTAATAATCCGGGTAAAAAATACAGGGATATCCTTCACGCCGCAGCAGGATTAAAGCGTAAGCAAGCGGTTTAAACCAAGACTCGACAACTGATTCTAACGATTGCAAGGGTTGAGAATCGTGGTTGTCAACCAAAGTAACGGCTAGAGTTGGTTGCTGTTGAACGAGGGTGCCGTCAAAAATTGTTCGCAAGTCGTAGCTGTTGCCGGCCTTGCTAGCAGCGTGGAAGTTATAGTGGAGTGGCGCATCAAATAAGGATACTTTACCGTCCGTTGCTTGGATGAAGTAGTGCAAAGCTTCCACTTCGTAAGACCAATATTCGCCGACGGCAAATAGGTCGCGTTTGGCATAATTGCGGACGTGTTCCAACCACTCTTGGAAAAATCCTGCTGCTACGTGTTTGACGGCATCAAAACGAAATCCGTCAACGTTTGTTGTATCCACATACCACTCGCCCCAGTATTTTAATTCGCCGGTGACTTCTGGGTTGTCCATATCTAAGTCGCAACCCATGAGGTAGTCAAAGTTGCCTTTTTCTAGGTCTACTCCCTCATCAAATTCTTTGCCTTTTAGCAGGTAAACTGCATGGGTATCAGTGTCGTAAGCGTTGTAATCAATGGCGTCAAAATGCCACCAATGCCACTCCATACTAGAATATTTTTTGTCGCGGCCGGGGAAAGTAAAATGCGTCCAAGCCTTGATTTTTTGATATTCGCCTATTGGGGCATTCCGGTTATCCATATCGAAGGGTGTGGCTTCAGCTTCTTCTTCTTCATCGGCACCTAATTTGTGGTTGAAGACGACATCGGCATAAATCCGAATTCCTGCATCTTGGGCAGCTTTGATTGCACGCAAATACTCATCTTTTGTACCGTATTTAGTGCGTACTGACCCTTTTTGGTCGAATTCGCCTAAATCGAATAAGTCGTAGACACCATAGCCGACATCCATACCGCCGCCCGTTCCTTTATAAGCGGGTGGCAACCACAGAGATGTAACGCCAATTTTAGCTAAATCTTTTGCTGATTCTGCTAGCTGATTCCACAGGTTTCCGTCGTCGGGGGTGTACCAGTGGAAATACTGCATCATGACGCCATTGACTTCAGACATATTAAGTTTTTCCTGTTTTTTAAAGTTGCCCGATTTATTGTTGTTAGTTGCCGATCGCTCTAGCTATTTCTGCAATCTACGGTCATTACAAATGATAAAATATATGAATGAATAATAAAATATATCTTTTGACAGATTGACAATTTTGTACATTGTATAGAAATATTTTTTAGCATATGTAACAGCGCAAAAAATATGTTCTAGGGCTTGTGATTATGCGATCGCCAACCGGCTTAATATGATGTCAGCTTGAACGCAGACAATTAAATCGGTTTGTAGTGAGGATAAATCGTTTTGTAGTGAGGACTTCAGTCTTCTGAGTTTTGAGGCGGACTGAAGTCCGAACGATCGAACTTAGTAACGGTTATTTTACGGGAAATAAGATGATTCTTCGATTGGGTCGATCGCACAATCACCTCTTAAGTGTCAAATATCAAGATGTTGCAGGTTCTCCGGCTACTCGCTCAATCTTAGTATCCCAAGTGCCGTCGATCGCCAATTCGAGCAATCTAAATCCGGGCCCGATGGTGTCGAGGACAATCGGAGAGGTTTTGGGTAACAGTTGGATGCAGGTACTGGGCGTGCCCAAGTAGGAAACTTCGCCTCGCTGTTGGTGAAATTCTTGGTGAATGTGGCCGCAAAGGACTATTTTGATTTGAGGATATCGATCGACAATTGCGAAAAATTCATCGGCATTGTGCAGCATCATGCTGTCCATGATCTCACAGTCGATCGCCAGCGGATGATGGTGCAAAGCAATCGTAACAAATCGATCGCCCGTTTGTTGCAGTTGAGAATCCAGCCAATCCAAAGTCTCTGGGGAAAGCCGCCCGCCGTCGCATCCGGCTTCCACACTCGAAAGCAGCAGAAATTGCCAGTTTCCCAAGTGAAATGATTTTTCTGGGGAAATCGGCGGCTTATCTAATATTTCCGCCATAACTGGAATGTTGTCGTGGTTTCCCGGTATCCAGTAGGCGGGAATTCCCAGGGGGGCGATGAGGGAGGCGAGGCGCTGGTAAGATTCGGCTGTTTCGTCTTGGGATAAATCCCCTGTCAGCAAAAGCAAGTCGGGCGGCGGCTGGATCTGTTGCAGGCGATCGAGAACTGTTTCGAGGGTGCGGGCTGTTGAAATCCCTTTCCATTGTCGATCGAGCTCTGCAAACAGGTGAGTGTCGGTGATTTGGGCGACTCGGAGGGGAGAAACTGGTGTCATGGCTGCTGTTGCGGGCGAAGCGGAGGCGATCGAGCTATTTCTACTGTAGCCTGGGATGGGGTTGTGGGGGCGATCCTCTTCGAGGGCTTCGCTAACGAACTTTGGGCGATCGAAATTTTTTAGAGATATGTTGAAATAATCAGGATTTGGTGTATTATCGTATAACGTCAATTTTCTGACGTAACGGCGGCATAGCCAAGTGGTAAGGCAGAGGTCTGCAAAACCTCCACCCCCAGTTCAAATCTGGGTGCCGCCTTTTTTAATTAAAGTGCGATCGGAAACATAGTAGGGAAACGGCACTGCCGTGTCCTGTATTTTAGGATGAAACACAGTAGGGAAACGGCACTGCCGTATCCTGTATTTTAGGATGAAACACAGTAGGGAAACGGCACTGCCGTGTCCTCTCAAATAAAGTAGGGAAACGGCACTGCCGTGTCCTGTGGCTGATTCTGCAAGAGTTACGGAATTGTGTACAGTAAATCTAAGCTGTTACAATTGTGGGCGATCGCCAGATTGAAAGTTTAACAATCATCCGACTAAGCTAAAGAAACCCGGTTTCTCGGTGGGTGATATAATCTAACTATGACTGTGGCAAATAAAAATAATTTACCTTAATACTCAATCAAAAAATGGAGTAATCAACCATGCTGATAGAAGAATACTTTGATTTTTTAGCATCTGATGACATCAGAGTAAAAGGGACAAGAGTGGGAATAGAAAGTATCCTTTATGAATATATTTATCGGCAACGTTCACCCGAAGAAATTTTAAAACACTTTTCGACTCTGACCCTCGATCAAATTTACGCCACAATCCTTTATTATTTAACCAATAAAGAAGCTGTTGATAAGTATATCACAGACTGGTTAGAATGGTCGCACCAACAAAGAAAAGCCCAAGAATTAAATCCCCATCCAGCTTCGATTAGATTACAAAAAATCAAGATGGAAAGACAGAAAAATGGCACTAAAATATCTCATTGATGAAAATGTCGATCCGATTTATCCTACTCAAATTCGGATGAGAAAACCAGAATTAGTGATTCGGGTTATTGGCGAACCTTTTATCCCACCCAAAGGAACTAAAGACCCTGAGATTTTAGAATGGTGTGAAGAATATGACTTTATTCTAGTCACGAATAACCGTAAATCTATGCCAGTTCATTTAAAAGATCATTTACAAGCTAATCGTCAGATTCCAGGGATATTTATTTTAAGTGCGAATTTAAGCGTTGGGCAGAACATAGATGAATTAATTTTGATTGCCGAATGTTCTTTTGTTAATGAATATCAAATTCAAATTATTCATCTACCTCTCACTAAAATTGAAGACTAATTATTCTGATGTTAAAATAATGTTAGAACATTGGAGGTTTTCCCATGATTCAAGCGATATCAAAATTAATAACGTTCGATGACTTTTTGGAATGGAAGCCAGAAAACGGACGCTATGAACTACGTAACGGAGTTATTGTTGAGATGCCTAATCCAACTGGTAAACATTCAGTAGTCGCAGGTTTCCAGGCGCTAGAATTTGGTTTTGAAATTAGGCGTTTACAACTTCCTTACTTTATTCCCAAGGAATGTACAATTAAATTCAGCGATAACTTAGGCTACGATCCAGATGTGATTGTATTAGATAAACAAGCCGTAGAAGTCAATGAGTCTCGATGGGAACGAGAATCAGTTATTACTCAGGGAGATTCTGTTAAGTTAATTGTGGGAGTTGTCAGCACAAATTGGCGCGATGATTATGCACACAAGATGATCGACTATGAAGCATTAGGCATTCCTGAATACTGGATTGTCGATTATTTGGGTTTGGGAGGTAGGCGTTATATTGGTTCTCCTAAACAGCCTACTTTGTCGGTTTGTCTGTTGGTAGATGGTGAGTATCAGATTAAGCTATTTCGGGGAGATGAGAGAATTGAGTCTGCGGTATTTCCAGAGTTGAATTTGACGGCGCAGAAAATTTTTAATGGCGGGTAAATAAACCGGGATTCTCTAATTAGCCAATCAGGTTAGTATAATGATTGTTTCTCATCAAGTCAAGTAACTTTAAGATGTTTTTTAGTAAATAATACTCACTCACCATAATTCTAGATCGCTTATGACTTTTTCTAAATCAATATTTTTCGTCATATTCTTCGGCAAATAATCAAAAACTTTCTCTAAAACTTCCACAGACACATTGTTCATCAACCAATCATCACTAGAGTTATCCCCAAAATTCAAAAAATACCTTAAACGTTCCTCTATCGACTCCTTATCTCCTTTATCCACTTGTCCAACTCGCTCAAACCAATTCCCTTGCGAGTCCTTAAAGGAATTAGCATCAATACTACATATCTGATGCACTAAAGCCAATGAATTCTTGTCAAGACCATTTTTGCTGGTCGAATTAATCGGATAGGCTGTTGGCAAACCTTTACAGGTTTCTTGAAACGTTAAGGGAATCACCGTAAAAGTTTGTAGGCATTCAGCGTCATCTTGAAATTGGTCAATTTCCCAAAACAGATAATGATGCTCTCCCCGCAAAAATCTACTAGAATTAATTATCATGGTGCAATGAACAGTCTTGCATTCAATCTCCCCTGGTTCACTTAAATCATAAATGTGATTGTGATTGTGTAGGCAACGAAGAGATACTTTCTGGGGATTTACTAAATAAATCCAACCTTGACGAGGTGTTTTTCCAGCCACGTTATCACCCTAATTCATCGATTAACTTTTGTCTTTCTGTCTCAAGATTCAGCCTCACCACTTGCTCTAGTTGATGGCTATCTTTAACCTCAATCATTGGCGCAGTGCTGTACACATACTTTAGTAACTTCTGGATTTTATCCTGTCCTGATCCTGCCCATTCTCTGCGAATGTTGTCCAGCATTAGTTTTAGTCCTACAGGTAATTCTAAATCATCGACATTACCTGCTTCGGCACCAAGTCGGATAAATATGGTTTCTCCGACAGATTCTTGCACAATTGTTTTGCCATTCATTTGATTTAAGGTAACAATGATGTCTTCGTTCCAAGGGCTATAGTGATAATAACGCCAATGTAGCTCTGTAAGCTGTTTGTTTGTCCATTTGACAGAATAAAGGTCGGCTAAATATAAAAATTTGATTAATTGCGTTTTTGTAATATGACCTTTTGTGGCGTAAACAAAATACTTGATGAGGGTTTCTAGCATGGCTTTGATTGTTTGTAGGGTGCGTCGCTATAAAAATTCATGAATTCCATCGATAATCTCATTGCGACGCACTTTGCGACTGTTGGGAAAGAGTAAAAGAGAGGGTTGTTTATTCAACCGTTGAATAACCAAGGTGCGTCGCTGTGAGATTGTGGATTTTTATCGAGGGATTGTCGATCGCGACGCACCCTACGCACTGCGATTAAAGAAACCGGGTTTTTTGCAGAATTTACGTCTACAATGCGTCTTTTCGTGAAAAACCCGGTTTCTGGACACCCGCGCGCAAGTCCTGAATCGTACTTTAACGGTTACATCTTGCTGATAATTCTTTGCACGATTTCGACGCCTGTTACCGCTTGCCAGCCAAACAGCCCTAAGAGCCCCACATTCAGAAAGATGTGAGTGTATCTGGCAACATTGTTACCTTTTTGCATCAACGGAGTCAGAGAGGCTGAAATGGCAATTATTGCGGTCATTCCCAAGCCGGCTAGCAAGTGGGCTCCCACAAATAGTTTGCCGTTGTTGATGTAGGTGACGGCCATTCCGCCGATCGCCCCTGTTACCATCAAGGCTAGCAGCAAAGATCCCATCTGGTGATGCTTAATGTTGAATTTGCCCTTAATTAACTCTTTTTTGACCTCACCTTCGGCACTTCTGGTACGGCGGATTTGAACGCCGAGATACAAAGCATACAATGAGATTGCCAGCAATACCCACATTAAAACTGGGTGGAAGAATTGGCTCCAAACTTTTACTGACTCAGGAATTTCAAGATTCATGGTGTTCTCAGGATTTTTCAACTTACTTCATAAAACTTAGCATACCAGTCATGCCGTCTCATGCGACGGTAAAAATATACGGTATGAGAGACTATTATGCCTGCCACTAAACAAAACGCTGTATTGATTCAAGCTGCCAAGACTGGTAACATTATTCACGTCCAAGCTTTACTCGCTAAGGGTGTTGACGCTAACGCCAAAGACTCTGAGGGGACGACGGCTTTGATGTTTGCGGCCCAAAAGGGCTATACGGAAATTGTGCGTATTTTACTAAAAAATGACGCTAATGTCAACCTCGCGAGCAGGCGTTTTGGCCTGACGGCTTTGATGTTGGCTGCGGCTCACAAACAGGCTGATGTTATGCGGCTGTTGTTGGCTGCGGGTGCTGATGTTGACGCTAAAAATGATGATGGGAGTACGGCTTTGATGGCGGCTTCTCTCAAAGGCGATATCAATGTTGTGCGGCTTTTACTTGCTGCTAAGGCTGATGTGAATGTGCGCGATCAAGATGGAGATTCGGCTCTGAAAATAGCTGCTTTGTCCGGGTACGAAGCTGTTGTTCAAGCTTTGGCTGATGCGAGTGCTGTTGCTGATAATTCTATGTTGTTTTCAGCTATTAGTCAAGGTAGCGCTAAAATTGTCCGAATTTTGCTTAACTGCGCTGCGGATGTTAATCTTAAAAATCTACAGAGCAAAACTCCTTTAATGCAGGCTGCTACGGCGGACAACTTGGCTGTTGTTGAGACGCTACTAGCCGCTGGTGCTGATGTCGAAATTCGCGACAAAGAGGGCGAAACTGCTTTAACTTTGGCTGCGGATTGCGGTAATGTTGATGCGGTGCGAGCTCTGCTGGCTGCGGGTGCTAATCCGAATGTGAAAAGTGGAGATGGCGGGACGGCTTTGATGGCTGCTGCTGCTGGGGGAAATTTGCCGATCGCACATATATTACTAGATGCTGGCGCGGATATCAACGCTAAGGACAGAGATGACGAAACTGCGTTGAATTTTGCCGTGGTTGAAGGCTGCGAAGATGTGGTGGAATTGCTCTTAAACCGAGGTGCTAGTGTGGGTGCGAGAAATCGGTTGGGCGATACGCCTTTGCTGGTGGCGGCTGTTCACGGTCATAGTGCGATCGTATCAGCTTTGCTGCAAAAAGTAAACTCAAATCAGGCTGATTTCCTGAATGCTAAAAACTTTGGGGAGACGGCTTTGACGCTGGCTGCGTTTCACGGACATACTGAGACGGTGAAAGCCTTACTTGACGGCGGTGCAGATCCGAATATCCCGGCGGATTTGGGGAAAACTGCTTTAATGAAGGCGTGCGATCGCGGTTATTTGGCGATCGTGCAAATATTAGTCGAAAAAGGCGCGGATGTCAACTTGCTGGATGATTCCGGCGCAACTGCTGTGATGTGGGCCGCCCATCGGGGTTATGCTGATTTAGTCAAGATTTTAATCGCTGCTGGTGCAGAGTTAAATCACAAAAATCCGGGCAATTATACAGCTTTAATGTTAGCTGAATTTAAGGGTTATTCCACTGTGGTGAAATTGCTCAAAAATGCCGGAGCACAAGAGTAAATATAGCATCGCGGGAGACGTAAACGGCGGTTGAAATCGTACGTCCTATCTGAGGAAAATGCGATGTCAATAAAAAAAATCATGTTAACCGTCCATTCTTCAACCCGCGGAGGCGGGTTTTGTTTTTGTAGGCGCGGTTTCAACCGCCGTTTTATCTTGAAATTATCTGCGTTTATCTCCGTTTATCTGCCTTAAATCTGCGGTTTTGCTATTCATAAAAAATTTATGCAACAAGTCTCAATCAGCTTTACGCACCCAGCCATTAATAGTAAAACGACTATCAGCAAAAGCTTTCGAGGGACAGCTAACTGTCAAAACTTCGTGCATATAGCGGCTTAGGAAAAATACGATGCTATTATTGCGAGGTTCCACGGTTCTGAATGTCTCATCTGCAACATAAAAATTGTTCTCGACTTTGCTATCGTAAATCAGCAATTCGCCACCTGAAAAAGCCTTCGGTTCTCGATTGAAATAATAAACGTAAGTAAAAAATCGGGTGGCGGTATCTGGTGAACCGCTATCGTTGTGAAGTTTATAAAAGTTGTTGTCATTGTGCAGAGTTAGCTGAGCTTCTATGTCACCAAGCGTAAATGATGGTAGATTTAATTTACGCAGCACATCGGGGAGAATTGCTTTGATGCGATTTACCATCAATTGCGAAAATTCGGGGAAGGAGTGGAGTACCATCGAACGTCGGTAATCTTCGGCATTTGTTGAGGTGCTGGTACTCACAAATTCCGATTCTTTTGCTAAAACATATTTGATGAGTTTGTTCTTTTCGGCGGCGGTGAGAAAGTTGTCAATTTGGGCGTATCGAGATATTAAGTCATCATTTACAGGCGCAGGGGCGGGAATTTTTGCGGGAATTTCTACAGGAATTTCTACAGGAATTTCTACGGGAATTGCTAGCTGCTGCGGCTGTATTTGCTGCAATAAAATTGGGGGTTCTGTGACTAATCCGACTAGGTGTTCGGCGGGAAAGGAAAGGCTGGAACGCCCGTCGTCTATGGGGATTTGGAATAAGGTTGAAAACCCTACTGTCTGTTGCGTGCGATCGACTAATGTTTTGACTAGGCTGTGCAATAATGGTGTGTCGGATTTGAGAATGACGGTGCACTGATGTCCGCCGGTGAGCAGGATTTTAACTTTTACGTCTTGGGGTTGAATTTGCTGTTGACTGTAAGTCATAATTTTTAAAGGACGCAATTTGGGAAGCAATTCTGGAAGGACACAACAGTGTTGTGTCCCTACTATAGGGTATTATTCCTAATGCAAGAAGTGGCGGATATCGGTAAACATCATTGTGATTCCGAGTTGGTTAGCCGCCTCAATGGAATCTTTATCGCGCATACTACCTCCCGGTTGGACGATCGCAATTATGCCAGCCTCAGCAGCCGTTTTTACCGAATCATCGAAGGGGAAGAAGCCGTCGCTGGCCAAAATCGCTCCTTTACTCTTCTCTCCCGCTTGTTCCAATGCTAGTTTAACCGATCCCACGCGGTTCATTTGTCCCGCGCCGACACCGATTGTAGTGCGATCGCGCGTTACAACGATCGCATTAGACTTAACGTGTTTCGCTACCTTCCAAGCAAACAGCAATTCTGCCAACTCTTCAGCCGTCGGCTGCTTCTCAGTAACTGCGCGCCATTTGCTAGTTTCTTCTACTACATTATCCGAGTCTTGCACCAGCAAACCGCCTGCGATTACTTTCACAGTTTGTGCTGGGCCTTGAGTCAAATCTGGCAAAATTAATACTCTAACTTTCGCCTTTTTCTTGATAATTGCTTCCGCTTCCGGTTCGCAGCCTGGGGCGACAATACACTCTAAAAATGTCTTAGTTAACGCCGTTGCGGTAGCAGCATCAATCGGGCGATTGAGGGCGACAATGCCACCGAAAGCTGAGACTGAATCGGTGTCGAAGGCTTTTTGATAGGCTTCGGAAATAGTTGATCCCAAGGCTGTGCCGCAAGGATTTGTATGCTTCAGAATAGCGGCGGCGGGAGTCTCTGGAAATTCTACAATCAGCCGTCTTGCTGCTTCTAAATCTACTAAATTATTGTAGCTTAATTCTTTACCTTGCAGGATGGTGCTAGTTGTCCAGCCTGTCGGTGTAGTTCCGCTTTGATACCAGGTGGCGGCTTGGTGGGGGTTTTCGCCGTAGCGGAGTGTTTGCAACTCTGTACCTGATACACTAAACTCCTGTGGTAGCTGCGATGCTGCGGATTGGTTGCTGAGATAATTGGCGATCGCGCGATCGTAGTTTGCTGTATGTTCAAATGTTTCTAGCGCGCGCTTTTGCCGAAACTCTAAGGATGCTTCCCCGCCGTTTTGTCGCAGTTCTGCTAAATAAGTATTGTACTGGTCAGGATTGCACAAAACTGTCAAATGAGCGTGGTTTTTAGCTGAAGCCCTCAGCATCGCCGGCCCGCCGATATCGATTTGTTCAATTGCGTCTGCTAGGGTTACTCCCGGTTTAGCAATTGTCTGTTCAAACGGATACAAATTCACTACAACTAGATCGATCGCCCGAATTTGATTTTCGGCTAAATCTGCGATATCTTGCGCTACATCGCGGCGCGCTAAAATACCTCCGTGGATTCGCGGATGAAGTGTTTTGACTCGCCCGCCCAAAATTTCGGGAGAACCAGTATATTCCGCAACTTTGGTGACGGGGATTCCCGCTTCTTTGAGGGCGCTTGCTGTCCCGCCGCTGCTAATTATGTCAAATTCAAATTCTTCTACTAGACTGCGCGCTAAGTCGATTAGCCCGGTTTTGTTGGATACGCTCAGAAGTGCTAGACGTGCCATTGGTTTGAAATTGCGATCGCAAAAATAGACAGGTTATATTCTATATCAAATCTGGCGGTAGGGGAATAATTTGGTAGTTTTTGACTATGATTACATTATCTAAAGATGACTTGGCTTGTTGGCAGCATATTTTTTTAGAAAATATTTTTTTTTGCAGTTGATTATAAATATTTATAACGGGCGCGTCGATCCTGTTAGATTGTCCGCTGTCAGCGGGATTGAAGCCATCTTTCCCCTTAACTGCCGTGTCCCGCGCCAGGGCCGATGCTGTTGAAATTACTTACTCAAGTGTAATAGATAATTCGATGGCGATCGCTCTAGAATCTTAAGGATATTTTAGGATTAATTATCAAATTGATGTGCTAGCATCGGTTATAAATTGTTCTATCCCTAAATTAGTGGAAAAATTGGGCGAGAGCGATATCTTAATAAAAAAATAGCAGGTTCAAATATGTTTTTTCAAGAAGCAGATTCAGAAAAGAAGCTCAGTAATATTAGCAGTAGGCCGAAACAAACTGCTAACAACCTCACCGATCGAACAAACTATCAAGAGATGCCCCAAAACATAACCGAGAATTCGACACAGACCAACATTTCAGAAGCTTACAGTCTGAGTTTGTGCGAAATGCAGCAGATGCAGCGAGCAATAGAACAGCTAAAGCAGGATTTGAAAGCTAGCGAATCTCGGTTTCGGAATGCGATCGAAAAGAATGCAGACGGCATGGCAATTGTCAACAAATTCGGACTTGTGTCTTTTGTAAACCAGTCAGCAGAAGCGCTGTTCAACTGCACAGCGGAGGAACTTTTAGGTCAAGAATTTTTTGGTGGTTTGCTAGTAGAATGTTCTGCTTGCGATCTGGAGATGAATGCAGATATTATTCCCCAAATTGGCAAAGTAGCTACAGCAGGA
The DNA here is from genome assembly GCF_026130175.1 of Lyngbya sp. CCAP 1446/10. Lineage (GTDB taxonomy): Bacteria > Cyanobacteriota > Cyanobacteriia > Cyanobacteriales > Microcoleaceae > Microcoleus. The sequence continues at coordinate 76,948 of NZ_JAIGNI010000008.1, forward strand.
ATTCGTGTCGTGCAAACAGAAGTTAAAGTTATTCGCAAGCAGCAAGAAAATGCTGTGGTAGAAATGCGGTTGGTGGAAACGGAATGGGAAGGAGAAATGGCTTATTTAGCGACGCTGCGGGACATTACCGATCGCAAGCGCGCCGAAGAAATACTTTGGTTGTACGATCGGGCTATGGCAGCTACCAGCACCGGAGTTACGATTTCTGACGCCACTAATCCCGAACATCCGATTATTTACTGCAATCCCGCCTTTGAAAACATGACAGGTTATCGGCGGCCAGAAATTCTCGGAAAAAACTGCCGATTTTTGTACGGAAGCGACACCGATCCCGCAGCAGTAGAAATAATTCGCCAAGCCTTACAAACAGAGAGCGAATGCAAGGTAATATTAAAGAATTACCGCAAAGACGGAACCGCTTTCTGGAATTGTTTCTCAATATCTCCGGTGCGCGATCGAACAGGCAAATTAACTCATTTTATCGGCGTACAGAGAGACATCACCGATCGCAAAAAAGCCGAGGAAGCCTTACAAAATTCCGAAGCACAAAGCAGAGAACAAGCAGCTAAACTAGCAGCAGCAATTGACGAACTCAAAGCGACTCATTCTCAATTAGTGCAGAGTGAAAAAATGTCTAGTTTAGGATTGCTCATTGCCGGAGTCGCTCACGAAATCAACAACCCCGTCAGCTTCATTCACGGCAATCTTGCTCACCTGAAAAATTATACTAGAGACTTGTTTAATTACCTCGAACTTTACCAACAACACTATCCCAATCCAGTTGCAGAAATTCAACAAAAAATAGAAGAGAATGAGCTCGATTTTTTAGTTGAAGATTTCCCCAAAATCGTATCTTCAATGAGCGTCGGTATCGAGCGGATTTGCCAGATTGTCCAGTCGTTGCAGAATTTTTCGCGGCACGACGATTCACAGATGAAACCCGTCAACCTCCATGAAGGTATTGACAGCACGCTGTTAATACTAAATCACCGTTTGAAAGGAAACGGTGAAATGCGGCCAATTGAAATTGTTAAAAAATACGGAAACTTACCGCCTGTGGAGTGTTTTGCGGGGCCGCTCAATCAAGTTTTTATGAATATTCTCAGCAATGCGATCGATGCTTTAGGTGATGGGAATAGTCAGCGAAGTTTTCAAGAAATGCGTGAGAATCCCAGCCAGATTAAGATTTGCACAGAAGTTACGGAGAATTTTGTAGAAATCAAAATTGCGGACAACGGGCCGGGAATCACTGAGGAAGTCAAGCAGCGCATATTCGATACATTTTTTACTACCAAACCCGTTGGTAAAGGCACGGGAATGGGTTTATCTATTAGCTATCAAATTATTGTAGAAAGACACAACGGCGAATTATATTGTACTTCGGAATTGGGCAAGGGCACGGAATTTATGCTCAAAATGCCGATCGCGCATTCGTGTAGTTACCCACAATAAAAATTGTTTGTAGATGCAGATGCAGACGGCGGTTGAAACCGCCGTCTGCATCTGGGGAATTAAAAAACCTCCACACCCTCCAACTTCTTCATAGTTTCAACCTTGGCATTAGCCGCTTCCCCGCAAGTTTTCGGCGTCGGAAACATCTTTCCAGGATTCGCCAAACCTTTCGGATTAAACACATGACGCACCCACTGCATCGTCTCCAAATCTACCTCCGAAAACATATCCGGCATAAAACACTTCTTATCAGCACCGATCCCGTGTTCCCCCGAAAGACTGCCGCCGACTTTCACGCACAGCCTGAGAATTTCTCCGCCCAATTCTTCCACCTTTTCCAGCGCACCTTTTACCGAGTTATCGTACAAAATCAGCGGGTGCAAATTCCCATCTCCCGCGTGAAATACATTCGCAATTCGGTAGCCGTATTTCTCGCTCAAACCCTCAATTTCTTTCAAAACATAAGCCATTTGCGTGCGCGGAATTACGCCGTCTTGCACATAATAATCCGGGCTGAGATGACCCGCCGCCGCAAAAGCAGCTTTCCGCCCTTTCCAAATTTTCAGCCGCGTTTCCAAGTCATGGGCCGTAGTGATATTTCGCGCTCCATTTTGCTTGCAAATATCAGCGATTCGCTGCTTATTCGTAGCAACTTCCACTTCTAAACCGTCTATTTCTATCAGTAAAATTGCCGCCGCATCGCGGGGATAACATCCTGTTGCTACTACATCTTCCACAGCATTGATGCTGATATTGTCCATGATTTCCATGCCGCCGGGAATAATCCCAGCGCTGATAATATCGGAAACCGATTCGCCCGCTGCTTCAATGCTGGGAAAATCCGCTAACAGAACACAAATCGATTCCGGCGCTTTCAGAATTCGCAGAGTCACTTCTGTAGCGATTCCTAAAGTGCCTTCGGAACCGACAAATACACCAGTTAAATCGTAACCGGGCATTTCGGGAATTTCGCCGCCGACATCGACAATTGAACCGTCAGGAAGTACCAATTTTAATCCTAAAACGTGATTGGTCGTGACTCCGTATTTGAGGCAGTGCACGCCGCCAGAATTTTCGGCAACGTTGCCGCCAATCGAGCATATAATTTGACTGGAAGGGTCGGGTGCATAGTAGAAACCTGCGCCGCTAACTGCTTGCGTTACCCAGTTATTAATTACTCCCGGTTGTACGACTACTTGCTGATTTTCTAAGTCTACTTTCAGGATTTTTCGCATCAGGGCTGTGACAATCAGCACGCAGTTTTCTACGGGTAAAGCGCCGCCGGAAAGCCCGGTTCCTGCGCCTCTAGCTACCCAGGGAATGGAATTGCGATCGCATATTTTGACCGCATTTGCCACTTCCTCGGTAGTTCGTGGCAATACCACCAGGGCGGGGCGCTGGCGGTAGCTGGCGAGTCCGTCGCACTCGTATACAATCAATTCTTCACGGCGCTGCACTACGCCGTTTTTGCCGACTACAGCCTCAAATTCTTTAATAACGGGTTTCCAGTTGCGTTCGGTTGCTACGGCTATCATTAGTAACTTAATTTTAAGGGTTGCAATACTGACACTGAGCTGGATCGGCAGTCTCTCGACCGTCGGGAAACAGTTCTTCTTTAGTATAACCGCAGTTTTTGCATTGATAAATTGTCGATCGCACTAACTGACTCGGAAAATAGCAAAGTCCGCAGGGCAACCCGATTTTCCTCTCAGCAATCTCGAATCCCGGCCAACCGCACTCCGGGCAGAATTGCTGGAATTTTTTAACTAAATCGAGAGTTGCATTTTGGATATTTTTCATCCGAGTTGGATTGTACATCGCCCGCATATCTGTTTCGACATGAACTCGACCAGTTGAAGACTTGTTTAAGCCGGCTGATACAGCATCAAAAAGTTGTTTTTCTGTCGTAATGCCCTTGACAATTTCACCATTACCGAGTCCTGCCTCGCCAACTATAACCACCATTCCGTGTTCGGGAAATCCAGCTTGTTTAGCAAAATTATCTGCTTCTTCTATACTCGAAACTAACTGGTGACTGTAATTAGTTTCCACCGACAAAGATTCACCGATTAGTTCTAGATTGTTGTCTCGATCTAATAAAATTACGATTTCTCTATTAGCTGCCAGATACGGCATCATTGGATGAGGGCCGAAAGTGCCTTCGCTAGCAAAAGCAAGAGTTTCGCCCGCAATCTCTAGAGCTTTTTCTGCTTTCAACCGTGCTGCTTCTATTTGAGTACCTAAACGTTTAACTTCTCTGGTGAAGGTGCCGAAGATGTCAGTATCAAAATCCGCAGGTACTAGGATTGTTACGCCTAATTCTCGTTCCAAAATAGGAGCAATCACCCGTTCTTTTTGGTGCATCGTAGCAAGAACAGCCGTGCGATTTATTAATAATTCACTGCAATTCACATACTCAGAAATATTCGACATAGAGCAGCATCATTTCATAACACAAGACTCAGATACACCCCGATAAATTTCAAATCTCAAATGGTATTAATTACCTCCAGCCACTCCCCCAGCTTGACCTCTGAGTACAAAAATTACTCCCGTCATAATTAGCCCCACGCCTACCAACCGCAGCGGTGGCAAAGGTTCATGGAATACAATTTTACCGCCCAAAACAGTAAACAAGTAACTAATTGACAGCAAAGGCGAGACTATGCTAATGTTGGCGCGAGACAAAACTACGATAAAGCCGATCGAAGAAACTGCATACAAACACAGGCCTGCAACTATCAAAGGCTGAGTTGCCATTGCGAGCACTTTTTCCACTAAATTAGCAGCGCCAATGGGCCCTAAGATTTTTGCTCCTGCTTTCAGACTAAATTGACCCACCACACTGCACAAAATAGCAGCGAGCAAAACCAGAAAAACGCCTCTATTCATAAGTTCACTAACCTATATTACTACAAGCAAAAATTGCCATTCCCAAAAACCTGGAAAACTTTAATTAAGTTTTGTTGAGTTTTCTTCACCACTAATAATTTAAGCATACATACTGGAAAAGTAAGTATTGTCGATCGCCAGCAACAGTAAAACAAACATATGGCAGAGCAGACCAACGCCAGCGGGGAATACACTCTCGAACTCTCGATACTCATGCCCTGCCTCAACGAAGCAGAAACTTTAGAAATCTGTATCGAGAAGGCGCAGAAGTCTCTGCGCGAACTTGATATTGCCGGCGAAGTAATCATAGCAGACAACGGCAGCACTGACGGTTCTCAAGATATCGCTACCAGAATGGGGGCGCGAGTCGTACCCGTAGCAGCCAAAGGCTACGGCAGCGCCCTGATGGGGGGCATCATCGCAGCGCGCGGAGTTTATATTATCATGGGCGACGCTGACGACAGCTACGACTTTTCCAACCTCGGCGCCTTTGTCGAAAAATTGCGGGGAGGCTGTGATTTAGTCATGGGAAACCGCTTTCAAGGAGGCATCAAACCGGGGGCAATGCCACCGCTGCACAGATATTTAGGAAATCCCGTGCTGACATGGGTTGGACAGTTATTCTTTTCAAGTCCCGCCGGGGATTTTCACTGCGGATTGCGGGGTTTTAGGAGAGACTCAATTTTGAAACTCGACTTGCAAACAACGGGTATGGAATTTGCCAGCGAAATGGTTGTCAAGGCATCTCTGTACAAGTTGGGAATCACTGAAGTCCCAACGGTACTCTCTCCCGACGGCCGCACCAGGCCACCGCACCTGCGAACTTGGCGAGATGGCTGGCGGCACCTCAGATTTTTGCTGCTGTACAGTCCCCGGTGGTTGTTTCTGTATCCCGGTGCAGCCCTGATGATTTTGGGTCTAATTGTTAGCATTTGGCTGTTGCCCGGTACTCAAAAAATCGGGAGTATCAACTTTGATGTAAATACACTGCTGTATGCTGCGATCGCAATTATCGTCGGTTTTCAAGCAGTAACTTTCGCCTTCTTCACCAAAGTTTTCGCCATCAGCGAGAAACTGCTGCCCGAAGACCCCAAACTCAACAAAATATTTCGCTATGTCACCCTAGAGACAGGATTAATATTCGGAGTCACGCTAATATTAATCGGAATAGTTGGCTCGTTCTTGTCATTAACTATCTGGAGCGATACAGCTTTCGGTTCTCTAGACCCTTCTAAAACTCTCCGTTTAGTTATTCCTTCGCTCACTTGCCTGACAGTAGGTTTACAGATGGTTCTGTCCAGCTTTTTTCTCAGCGTGCTGGGCTTGAAGCGCAGATAAAATAATTAAATCTCAAATCTTGTTACAACTTTCATAAAGATGATTTGAATAGCTAAAAGGCTGTGTTAAATCTGTCGATAAAAATCAGGATTTACCCATGTTGCCAGTACATCCAAAACCTCAAATCCTATGACAGTAACCGAAAAAAACTCCAGCGAGTATATTGGCCCAAAACTAGGCGGTTTCGCAACTAAACTATCTTGGTACGCCCGCCAAAAAATGTTCGATTTGCTGATGGCATTAGCCAATCCCAGCGGCGACACAACTGTGCTGGATGTAGGAGTAACTTCCGACCGCCGCGAAGATTGCAATTTCTTTGAAAAACTCTATCCGTACCCTCAAAAAATTACCGCAGTCGGCATGGAAGATGCTGCCTTTTTAGAACAAGAATATCCCGGTTTAAAATACGTCCGTTCTGACGGGTTAACTTTACCATTTCCCGACAAAAGTTTTGATTTAGTCGTGAGTTTTGCCGTAATCGAACACGTCGGCAATAGGACTCAGCAAAAAGCTTTTATTCGGGAACTTTGCCGCGTCGGCAAAACTTGCTGCATCACCACTCCCAACCGCTGGTATCCAGTAGAATTTCACACTGCTGTTCCCCTAATACACTGGTTTCCCGCCTCTTGGTTTCGAGCTTTGTTGAGATTGCTCGGCAAGCACTTTTTCGCCAAAGAGGAGAATCTCAACCTTTTATCCGAGAAAGATGTGTTAAAGATGCTGCCAGCAGATGCTCAAGTTTCTACCAGACATTTCCGGCTTCTCGGATTGATATCCAATCTCCTATTTTATGTAAAAAATCCCCTTTGATATCATGTCCGAGTTGATCTCGCAATACGCTTGGGATCAGAGATTCCAACAGGGAAAACCTATGAAAAATACACACTGCGATTGCTTCGTTCCTCTCTTCGGACAATCTTAAATCAACCCTATTGAGTTATCTCCTCGATACGGCGGTACTACCATATTACGGTTAATTGACCGGACATGATATAACACTTCGACTACGCGAACGTGCAAGCTGTCAACTGTCAACTGTCAACTCACTAGGCACTTTACTTGATCATTTAGTTCCCAAATCCAGCACAAAATTTTCTCCGTCTTCATAAAGTTTTTTTCGAGTTTTTGCAAGTTCCTGCACGTTATCCCGAAAGTCGTGAGAGAGTTGTGCTTGCAGTCGAAACCAAGATGACAATCCAGGCCCCGAAGTATCTACATCTGCGGGATGATTGAGACTCCAAGACGAATAAGCTATGTATCGAATAGATTTTGAAACTAAATAGTTTGCCAAGGCTTCAGGGCCTTTGAATGCAGGCATACCGGGAGGCAAACTCGCTCCCCCCGGCCAGTCTGCTAGGAAAATTTGATTGCGTTTGAAATCGAGGATAAAAGGTGCATCTAATCTTGTTAAAACTGTTTCTCCCTGTGGCACAGACTCCTGCATTGCTACGTACTGCGACTTTTGCTTTGCTGTAACTAACGATGGATTTGTTAGCCCAAATTGAATATTTTTCACATAAGCTGAATAAGTCTGTTTAGTGAGAGCCCAGTCATAGCTAATTGCCAACCCGGCACAAAATACAGCAACAATAAAAAAGTTGGCTACTCCGTTTTTATTTAATGCTCCCGTGTCGGTCATTGCTACCGTGATCAATATTAAAATTGCTGGGAAAAGGTGAGAAAACGAATAGCGAAAAGGGTCAGCATTTTCAGTAAGTATGCCTACAGCAATTGTCGCCAATCCCGCTGCAATTGTCATAGATAAAACTGCTTGGCGGTTCGAGAACGAGGGTTTTTCGGGTAAATTGCCAAAATTTAGAGGTCGGATGCTCAAGCTCAAACAGCCGAGCAATATCAGTATAATAATGTAAATGCCTCGGAAAGATGCGATCGCAGTTTTAGCAGTACCCAATAGTGTCGAACCTGATTTGAAGGTAATGCCGTAGGCGGAGGCGTGATAGCCTTTTCCTAAAAGAGGATACATTAAAGTGCCTGACGATTGATACATAGAAATCATCCAAGGCAACAGAAATATTCCGACTAACACTGTTGTCAGCACTAATTCAAGTACAATTTTTTGTTTTGATTGAGAGCTAAAAAAGGAGAAAATGTAGCTCGCTGCCAACAGAAAGACACAGGCGGGAATTAGGGATGATTTTAAGGCACAAAGTGCCGCACCAATTAAAGCTAATATACAAGCATTTGCCGCCCAATGGTTGCGCTCTATTTCTTTGCTATCAAGCGTCCTAAACAAACTTACAAATAATGCGACTGGCAGCATCATACTTGTAGTATTAGCTTTGGGAACTGCAATCAAAAGCAAGAATAAAATAGTGAATAAGATCCGTTTGGTTGAGGCTGTATTTTCTTTGAAAAATCCCAGAATTAGTCCGACAGTAATTATCAGGGGCAAAGCGGGGTCGATGAGGTTTAAATTAGTGTCGGAAAGCCCGCTTAAAATCAATGTATGGAGAAATGATTGCCCACCCAAAGATGTTATTCTTCGTTCGCTGAAAGGGTCTGGACCCATCGAACCGAGTTGCAGCATTTTGTGGGGAAATACTAAGTAGGCGTGGTAGTCGTCGCTGGTATTAAATCCGTCAGCATAGACCATGTTTGCAAAGTTGAGTCTACCTGTATAAAGCCATCCAGCATATTGGATTAAAATCAGTAGACTAACTATGGCAATGCCTGCTAAGATGATTTTATCTTGGCGGCATTCTTGAAATAGCTGCAAGATATTGCTAATAATTAATTGTCTATGATTTACTAAATCTACTAGACAGTAAATGAGTCCTAAACCTAAAAAAATTAGAATTGTGGTTTGGGAAATAGTCCAGGTTGCATTTAAGATGCCGCCAATTATAACGCTAAAAGCTAGACCCCAAGCGGCTCTTTGTCCCCAGTCAATTCGCTGGTTGGGAAACAGGATGTGGTTGAGGACTTTTCCCCAACCTATGAGGGATAGTAGCAGGCAAATACCGTAGGAAAATGAGATGAGGTATGACATCATTGCTCGTAGGAGTTTTATCTATTAAATAGTTAACTTTTGAAGTGATTAGTTGTCAAGTATTTGCGGTTTTGCTCTGGAGCGTTTTTGATTATACAATACGGTGTTATTATCGTCAATTTATTGTCAATACTTCGGACAGTTTTAGATCTAGTCGAGTGTCCGCAACCCAGACTGGCTATATTGTGGACTATTATTTCAAGGTTTAAGTGCAGCGCTAAGTTTCCTAAAATGCGTTAAAAATGGCAGGGCTTCCTCGCCCTCGGCTTACAGGGCCGTTAAAAAACTGTCCGAACTATTGTATTGTGGATTATTTATATTAATTAATGGTGGGAAAAAAGGCGGTTAATCGCTTGGGAATTTATTTTTAAGTTAGAGATGGGGAAGAAAAGACCGATCGCACACTCGAACACAAAAAAGTCGATCGCCCGAACAGCAATCTCCTCTGTTGTTCGATCGAGGGAAAGGCTAGCGGGGCGATCGCATTTTACTGATTTTCGTCGGCTGTTGAGTCTGCCGGATCAAAGCGATCCTCTTCGTTGGATTCGCCCTCGTAGGGCGGGCTTTTCTGCCGTTTTACGGCGTGGGAGCATCATTACTTCTGCCGAAAGCAAAATTCCCAAATTCTGCCTTCAGCGGAGCTACTTTATGCCTTCGGAGAGAGTCAAAGCTAAAAATTAAACAAGTCTTGCCACAGCGGATCAATTACCTAACATTAAATTTTATCAGAATTAATGGTACATTTCCGAATCTTTGAGGTATCGTTACAATATGCTCAGATGCCATATGTAAAAAAAATTGATGGGGTAAAAACCATGATCGCAAGTTGCTTAATTCCGTTTACGCTCTGCTTGATTGCTGGGCTGGTGACTGCTGGGACTGATAACAAAACGCTAGACGGGATTCCGGCTCCCATAGCTGCAATTATTGGGGTGTGTTCGTTAATTTGGTTTTTCGCGGTGTGTCCTTGGCCTGTTGAACTCGCTCTAGTCTTGGCGGTGCTGGTTTTGGGCAAAGCTTACCTGCAAGATATTTTGAAAGTAGACTGAATTCTCAGGGCTAGCGATCCTCAAGTTGGGGGAGGGTTCACGGGTGCTTCTACTTCCTGGAAAAAATTCGCTTTTGGTGATTGTTTCGGTTGTGTTTTCAGAGGAATCTGCAACTGCAAAAGCAACCCCAGCATTGGTAAAATTCAATTTAGGATCGCGAATTAAATCACTTACAATTTAAATTGTGATTGTGGGATGTCCCGCCCGTCCAGAAAGGGCAGAAAGGGCGGGACACCCCATAAACTTGTGTGAATTATTTAATGCGCGATCCTTAGATATTTCGGTTGAAAATTTATAAGATCAATGTGGTTGTTCGATCGCACATAATATAAGGTGCGCAATGCGCACCCTACATATCGAGCAAGTCAAATGGCGAGATGTTAAATTGGCAAGCGATTGATATCTTTATTAGAACCAATTACTACCATCACTTCGCCGTTTTTCAAGCGTTCGTTTGGCTGGGGATTGATCTCGAACTTGTCGGCGCGACCAACTGCTAGCAAGTTCAAACCGTACCGGCGCCGGAGATCCAAATCGGCAATGGTTTTGCCGTCAAACTTTTCAGGAACGAGCAACTCGACAATGCTGTGATCTGGGTCGAGGTCAAAGCGTTCTAAAATGCTGGGTTTTGTAAGAATCCGAGCCAAAGAGCAGCCCATTTCTCGTTCGGGAAAAACTACATGATCGGCGCCGACTTTTTTCAAAATTTTCAAATGAGTTTCCGAGGAAGCTTTGGCTATTACGTGAGTTACCCCGCCTTCCTTAAGATTTAGGGTGGTGGTAATGCTTTCTGCTAGGTAATTGCCGATCGCCACAATCACTGTTTCAAATTCAAATATACCCGCTCCCCTAAGAGCGCTAGGCTCAGTAGAATCTAACTGCACAACGTGAGCAGCTATACGATCGTTCAAAGCTTGAGTTACTTTTTTTTCGTCGGTGTCAACCCCGAGGACTTCGTAACCCAAGTCATGCAAGGTCGAACACACAGCTTTGCCGAAGCGTCCCAAACCAATAACGGCAAACTGCTTGTTTTCGGCGCGCAAACCGCTAAAAAAATTCAAAGATGACAGGTTCACTGAATATCCAGCGCTGAGCGTCTTGCTGTTTAAATTGTAGCAAAGACAGCGCCGCCTCCTTTTGATTTTTAGGTAAATAGTAAAAGTTGATTTGGGTTGTCACCCATTGTTTAGATTATCAGCAATAAGGCAAATTTTTTATCCAACTAACAAACTTTCCTCAACATATTTAAAAGCTCTGGGTTTGGGGTCGCCGACAGCGGCACTCATCAGCAACAGCACCCCAACCCGACCTATGTACATTGTAGCAATCAAAACCAACTTGCCTAGCACTGAAATCTTAGCTGTAATCCCTGCGGAAAGACCGACAGTGGCAAAAGCTGACACGGCTTCAAGCAAAACTTTGATAAAGTCTAGTTCGGGATTGGTTAGCTGAATTAAAATTGCAGATGTGAAGGTGACTAATAGGGAACCGAAGACTACGCTAATGGTTTTCAAAATCATTGCTGGCGGGATTTGACGCTGATAGCACTGCACATCTTCCTGGCCTTCGAGAACTGCTGCGGTACAGCTAAACAAGATCCTAAAAGTTGTGGTTTTGATGCCGCCGCCGGTGCTGCCGGGACTGGCACCGATAAACATTAGGGCGATCGTTATAAATAGCGCTGCGTCGCTCATTTTGCCAATGTCAATTGTATTAAACCCCGCCGTGCGGGGAGTAACAGATTGAAACCAAGCTGCCATTACCCTTTGCGGAAAATTCAGAGAACCGAAAGTTGCCGGATTGTTGTATTCCAGTACCAAAAAGATTAGCGTTCCTAAAATTAAAAGGGCAACAGTGGTACTGGTAACAACTTTGAAGTTTAGGGAAAAAACTGTGCATACCGGGCTTTTGTTGAAGCGAGCGCGCAGCCACAGGTACATTTCCATAATTACTTGATAACCGATTCCCCCAAATATGATTAAACCGGTGACTGTGAAGTTAATCAGAGGCGAACTGACGTAGCGAGTAAAACTATCTGAGTAGAGGCTAAAGCCGGCGTTGTTAAAGGCATTAACGCTGTGGAATACGGCAGACCAGAGACCGTCTTTAAATCCGTATTCTGGGACAAAAACGGACATTAGCAAAAAAACTCCAGTTAATTCAAACAAAACGGTTGTTGCTAGAATTGACTGCACGAGTTGCACTACGCCGGCTAGCCCGGATTTGTCAAGTGATTGTTGCAGGGCAATTTTGTCTTTTAAGCCAAAGCGGCGGCCCAATAACAGTAGCAAGAAGGTTGTGGCTGTCATGTAGCCCAAGCCTCCTATTTGCACCAATAAAACTAGGCACAGTTGCCCCCAAAAAGAGTAATATTTTCCGACATCCACAACCGACAAGCCTGTGACGCAGACAGCGGAAGTAGAGGTAAAGATTGCTGTGACTGGATCGCTCCAAGTTCCATCACTTGTGGAAAAGGGCATCATCAGTAATAGAGCACCTAGGATAATGACGGCGAGAAAGCCCAAGCAAATGGTTCGCGAGACAGTCATTCGATTTTAGATTTTAGATTGGGGATTTTGGATTTTTTTGATTGGCGATTTGAGAGGGGATCTGCAAATCGATAAATCGATTTTTTTGATTGGCGATTTGAGAGGGGATCTGCAAATCGATATCTGTTTGCGGTTTTGTGCGATCGCCCAAAACCGGAAAAGATGACAACATCGGGAAAATAACGGTAGAATTCCTTTAATAACTTGCGATCGTGCGATGACATCAACACTTTACCAGCAAATTCAGGAACTCTACGACGCTTCTAGCGGTTTGTGGGAGCAGGTGTGGGGCGAACATATGCACCACGGCTACTACGGCGCAGATGGCAATTTGAAAAAAGAGCGCCGACAGGCTCAGATAGATTTGATCGAAGAACTGCTGGGTTGGGCTGGAGTGCCGTCAAATCAGGCACTCTGTGAACCTTACCGCATTTTGGATGTCGGTTGCGGGATTGGTGGCAGTACGCTGTATTTAACCGAAAAGTTTGGTTCGATCGCGCAAAATAATTTAAAGTCGGATGGTGGGGTCGATCGGGTGACAGCCACCGGCATTACGCTGAGTCCGGTACAGGCCAATAGAGCGATCGAACGTGCTAAAATCGCTGGACTGGAAAGTAATGTTAACTTTTTGGTAGCAGATGCTTTAAATATGCCTTTTCCTGACGGGTCCTTCGACTTGGTTTGGTCACTCGAAAGTGGCGAACATATGCCCGACAAAATTAAATTTTTGCAGGAATGCTGTCGCGTGCTCAAGCCGGGAGGAACTTTGATGTTAGCAACTTGGTGTCACCGCCCGGTGGGAGAAACGGCGGGAGAATTAACTGATGCAGAGAGAAAGGAATTGGCAGAAATTTACCGGGTTTATGCTTTGCCTTACGTGATTTCTTTGCCGGAATATGAGGAAATTGTCCGCAGTTTGCCTTTTACAAGTATTCGCAGCGCTGATTGGTCAAAAGCAGTTGCTCCGTTTTGGGATGTGGTGATCGATTCTGCTTTGACTCCGAGCGCAATTTGGGGTTTGCTGACGAGCGGTTGGACGACTATTCAAGCTGCTCTTGCTCTCGGATTAATGAGCAGGGGATATCAGAGCGGATTGATTCGTTTCGGGCTGATTTGTGCTGTAAAATAAATCAGAAGGAAGAGGGAAGAAGGAAGAAGGAAGAGGGAAGAGGGAAGAAGGAAGAGGGTATTTCTGGCTGCAAGTTCAATTAAGTAAGGTGGATAATTTACACCTTACTTAATATTATTTTTGGTGCGTTTGTAGGATTTATGGAAAACGATTCGATTGGTAAGTCTGGGATTGATAAAGATAAAAATGGCTCGGCTCCGCAAAGCTGGGTGAGGGCATTTTGGGAGTTTGCTCGGCCGCATACGATTATCGGGACTACGTTGAGTGTAATGGCTTTGTACGCGATCGCCCAAAGCACCAGTTCCTTTGCGAATCCGATATTTCTGCCACTAGCTTTTGCCTGGTTGGCTTGCATTTGTGGCAATATTTATATTGTGGGATTGAACCAGTTAGAAGATGTTGAAATTGATCAGATTAATAAGCCGTATTTGCCGATCGCCTCTGGAGCGTTTTCTCGCAAAACTGGCGAATTAATTGTAAGTGTAACCGGAATCCTAGCAGTTGTGACTGCTATTTTACAAGGCCCGTTTTTGCTGGCTACAGTTGGGGTGAGTTTGGTAATCGGGACTGCTTATTCTCTGCCGCCAATTCGGCTGAAACGGTTTCCTTTTTGGGCGGCGCTGTGCATTTTTACGGTGCGTGGGGCGATCGTCAATTTAGGTCTGTTTCTGCACTTTAATTGGGTTTTGGGCTTGGGAAAGGCGAAAAACGCTTTCTCTGGCTGGAGTTTGGATAGCGCGTCTTTGGCAATTCCGGCGGAAGTTTGGGTGCTGACGGTGTTTGTGATTGTGTTTACTTTTGCGATCGCCATTTTCAAAGATATCCCTGACATGGAGGGCGACAAGCAATACAATATTACTACGTTTACGATCGAGCTGGGCAAACCGGCTGTCTTTAATTTGTCTCGCTGGGTGTTGACGGTTTGCTATTTGGGCGCGACTTTAGCCGGAGTAGTCACATTGTCTAATGTTAATTTAGTATTTCTGGCAGTTGCTCATTTCGTGGCTTTGGGTTTGATGTGGTTTTGGAGTGTCAAAGTTAATTTGGACGAGCAGAAAGAAATTGCCGATTTTTATCAGTTTATCTGGAAGTTGTTTTTCTTAGAATATTTGATTTTTCCCGCTGCTTGTTTGTTAGGATAAAAGAAGGAAGTTCGGCAGCGAGCAATGTACGGGATGTAACGGATTTCATGGAGGTCATTTCAGAACCCTTTTTGTAATCACTTTAATAAATTTAACGAATTTAAAGAGGTTGAGGGAAGAAAGAAGGAATAGTTAACAGATTGAAATAAGTTGGTAATGACAAGTTAGCGAACTCCCAAATAACAAAGACAACTATGGCTTCTAAGAAAAAATCGCAAAAATCTGCCGTCAAAATGCGTGCTGAAGATTCTTTGAACATAGCTTGGACACATCATCAAGCGGGGCGTTTGTTAGAAGCTGAAAATTTGTACCGGCAAATCGTGGAAGTGCAGCCGGAGTCAGCAAACGTGTTGTGTTTGTTGGGAATAGCAGTCAGACAGCAGGGAAAAGTGGCTGAGGCGATCGACTTTTACGATCGCGCGATCGCCCAAAACCCCGATTTTGTAGAAGCACATTTAAACAAAGCCCATGTTTTGATGGATGTCGGCGACAGTCAAAGGGCGATCGCCAGTTACGAACAAGTCATCCAACTTTCACCAAATACCGCACTAGCATACAATAATTTGGGCTGGATCAAACAGCAATTGGGCGAAATCGACTCGGCAATTTCATATTATCAAACAGCGCTCAAACTCGACCCAAACCTGGTTGAAGCCGCCCACAATTTAGGAAAAATATTTACAGAAAAAAATCAACTCAACGATGCAGCAGCCTGTTATTTACACGCTTTAAAAATTAATCCTAAATTGACATATTCTCTGCTAGGCTTGGGCAGAGTTTTGCAGCAGCAAGGTAAATTAACCGAAGCTTTCAACTACTACCAGCAAGCTTTAGAAATAGAACCGCACAATCCCGACGCGCAAAACAATATCGGAGCATTTTACCACGAACAAGGCAATACAAAAACAGCCATAGACCACTACCGACAAGCATTAAGCTTAAAGCCCGACTTCGTGGATGCTATTAACAACCTCGCCCACGCTTTAGTAGATTTAGGAGAATTTCAAGAGGCTTTTACTTGTCACCGTCGAGCCTTGGAATTGCAGCCAGACAACGCCATCGCACACCTGGAATTAGCCTTAAGTTTGCTATTGTTCGGAGATTATCAGCGCGGTTTTGCTGAATACGAGTGGCGGTGGCGCACTCCGACACTACAACCGAGGCAATTTCAACAGCCGCTTTGGGATGGTTCCGATTTGCATTCTAAAACTATTTTACTCCACGTTGAGCAAGGTTTGGGCGATTCGATTCAGTTTATTCGCTACGCGCCGATTCTTCGCAGCCGAGGCGCTAAAGTTCTGGTGGCTTGCTATCCTGAATTAATGCGGTTGTTTGCGACTGTTGCCGGCATTGAATATTTATCAGTTAGTTTTGAGGGTTTACCAGTATTTGACTTTCACGTACCGCTGATGAGTTTACCCAGAATTTTGGGGACAACTCTCGAAACAATACCCGCAAATGTTCCTTATTTGAGTCCGCCTGCTGAGTGCAAGTTTGCGCTGGCTTCTGATGCCAACTTGAAGGTGGGAATTGTGTGGGCGGGGAGTCCAAAACGGCGGAAAGATAATCAGCGCTCTTGCAATTTAAGCGATTTTATTCAATTTTTGGATGTGCCAGGAATCGCTTTTTATAGTTTACAAAAAAACTTGTCGGAGTGCGATCGCACTTTATTACACCAGCATCTAGTCCCGGATTTGAGTCCGCATCTGATCGATTTTGCTGATACGGCTTCTGCTATATCTCAATTGGATTTAGTAATTACTGTTGATACATCGGTGGCGCACTTGGCTGGTGCTTTGGGAAAACCGGTTTGGGTGCTGCTGTCTTTTGCTCCTGACTGGCGCTGGCTGCTGGAGCGCGAAGACAATCCTTGGTATCCAACTGCAAGGCTTTTTCGCCAAATTCAGCCGGAAAGTTGGCAAGAATTGTTTGATGATGTGCACGCGGCTTTGAGTTTATTTGCGATCGCAAATTCTGGTACTTTTGCCGATATTTCTGTCGAGGATGCTGCGAAAAATCAGCCACTGGAATTGACAGCTACCAGCCCGGTTGAGGAGAGTAAACAAGTATTTGCGATCGCGGGCGAAGCGTTAGCGACTGACTCACCAGTCAAGGATTCGCAGGGGATTGAGACATCTCTGGCGATCGCAAATTCGCTGATTTTAGAGGATTTATTGCGACAAGCAGAACATTTAATGGAAACAGGCGATAAGCAAGAAGCGATCGCCCTTTATGATCAAATAATATCTCTCGATCCAAATTGCGTGCAAGCGCGGATTAACTTTGGTTTTCTCAAACAAGAAAATGGCGAATTAGATGCAGCTATCCCGCATTATCAAGAAGCTTTAGCGATCGCTCCAAACATCCCTCAAACAGCTTATAACTTAGCCAAAATTTTTGAGGAACAAGGTAAAGTGGAAGATGCGATCGCGCATTACGAACAAGCTCTGATTGCTGAACCGGATTTCGTGCCTGCACTGATTAATTTAGCGGTGGCGCTGCAAGAAAAGGGGGAACTTTTAAGGGCGCTCGATCTGTACCGGCGGGCGCTGGAAATTCATCCCCATAGCTGGGAAGCTTACAACAATCTGGCAACTGTTTTGCAAGAACAGGGCAATTTAGAAGAGGCACTGGAGTATTATCACAAAGCTCTGGAATTGCTGCCGGACTTTGTGGAAGCTATCAACAATTTAGGCAGAACTTTTCTGGAAAAAGGCGTAGTTGAAGATGCGATAGCCTGCTACAGACGGGCGATTTATTTGAATCCAAATCATGCTAGCGCTCACCTGAATTTGTCCTTGGCTTTGCTGTTGGCCGGAGACTTGGAAAATGGTCTCACCGAATATGAATGGCGCTGGACAATTCAAGAATTTAAAACTAGCCATTCCTGTTTTTTGACGGCACAGGGAAATACACTTTCAGCAAGAGAATACCGGCCACTGTGGGATGGTTCCGATTTGCAGGGAAAGACTGTTTTACTGCACGCTGAACAAGGTTTAGGCGATTCGATTCAGTTTATTCGCTACATTGCGATCGTCAAACAGCAAGGTGGCAAGGTAATTGTTGACTGTTATCCACAATTGCGCCGTTTGTTTGCCATGATTGATGGCATTGATTTGCTCATAGTTAGAGGTGAACCTCTGCCGGAATTTGATGTGCAAGTGCCGATGTTGAGTTTACCCTATGTTCTCGGTACAAAACTGGCAACAATTCCGGCAACTACTGCTTATTTATCTCCGCCTGCGGGTGCTGAATTTGCGCTTTTGCCCGATCGCAATTTGAAAGTTGGGATTGTCTGGGCGGGGAATCCCAAACACCGCAAAAATACACAGCGTTCTTGCAGTTTGAGCAAGTTTCTGCCGCTTTTGGACGTTTCGGGGGTAACTTTTTACAGCTTGCAGAAAGAGGTTTTAGAGACCGATCGCGCGCTGTTGAATCAAACGCCGATCGTCGATTTGAGCCCGCATTTTGGGGATTTGGCCGATACTGCGGCTGCGATCGCCAAACTGGATTTAGTGATTACTGTCGATACCGCTGTCGCCCATTTGGCGGGCGCTTTGGGCAAACCAGTGTGGATTTTGCTGGCGTTTTCCCCGGATTGGCGATGGTTGTTGGAGCGCGAAGACAGTCCTTGGTATCCGACGGCGCGGCTGTTTCGCCAACGGGAAAGGGGGGACTGGCAGGGGGTTTTTGAGCGGGTGGCGGAGGCTCTAGGCGCTGTTTCCGCAGCATTTGTGCCCTCGGATGCGGCGAATGCAGAGTTTCGCGAGGGTCGAAATTTGCAGGTGCAGGGCAATTTTGCTGGTGCGATCGAATGTTATCAGCGGGCGATCGCGATCGATCCAAATTACGCGGCAGCCCACAGCAATTTAGGCGTTGTCAAACAGCAAAGCGGGCGGTTAACAGAGGCGATCGCGCACTACCAACAAGCGCTAGAAATCGACGGGAATTTGGCGGAAACTGCGAGCAATTTGGGCAGCGCGCTGGCGGAAGCAGGGGAGACTGCACAGGCGATCGCACAATACCAGCGGGCGCTGTCTTTGAACCCGAATTGCGCCGAAGCGATGATTAATTTGGGGCTGCTGCGGGAAGAAGAAGGGAAGGTGGCGGAGGCTTGCTCGCTTTACCAGCAAGCGATTCAAGTCAATCCTGATTGCGCGGCGGCTTATTTTAATTTGGGCATTGCTTTGGAGAAACAAGGGGAGGAAACGGGCGCGGATTACGATCGCGCGATCGCGAATTACGAAAGGGCGATCGAGCTAGATCCCAATTATTTGGACGCTTTGCACAACTTAGCATACGCCTCGATCCGCCAGGGCCGAGTTGCAGATGCGATCGCCTATTACGATCGAGCTCTGGCGCTGCAACCCGATTTGACAGCAACCGATCTCGCTTTCGGCAGTTGGCTGTCAAACCAAGATCAGTTAGATGAGGCTCTAGCCTTTTGCCAGCAAGGAATTCAGAAATATCCAGCCAGTGCGGGCGCTCGCTGCAATCTGGCAATTGTCTTGCACAAACAAGGTAAAATTCAAGATGCGATCGCCTGCTATCAGCAAGCTTTGAGCCTGAAACCCGACTTTCCCGAAGCTTTGAACAATCTCGCTAAAGCTTTTGAGGAAGCGGGAAACATGGCTGAGGCGATGGATTGTTACAATCGGGCGATCGAACTCAAACCCGGTTATATCAATTCCCTCAACGGTTTGGGAAACATTTTGCACCAAAGCGGACAATTTGCCAGTGCTGTCACCTATTACGATCGAGCAGTTGAATTCAATATCACCAACCCAGAATCTCACCTAAATTTAGCTTTAGCCTTGCTGCTGGCGGGAGATTTTCAACGCGGTTTTACAGAGTACGAATCGCGGCTGGTTGTTGAGAAAAAACAGTTCCCGCAATACAACTTTCTTCAACCGATTTGGGACGGCAAAGATTTGGATGGAAAAACAATTTTGCTTTGCCCGGAACAGGGTTTAGGCGATGCAATTCAATTTATTCGCTACGCAGAATTAGTCAAGCAAAAAGGCGGCCGGGTAATTGTTTGGTGTTTGCCGCACTTGCAGCGCTTGTTTGCACAAGTTGCGGGAATCGATCAGTTAATAATTAGTCCAGAAGCAGCGCCGGATTTTCAAGTTCGCGCCCACCTCATGAGTTTGCCGCACCTTCTGGGAACAACTTTAGAAAGTATACCCGCCCAGGTTCCTTATTTAGCTCCACCTCCCGGCGGGGAATTTACTTTCAACCAAACTGCTAATTTGAAAGTAGGGATTGTCTGGTGTGGCAATACTAACAATTCACAAAATAAACTGCGATCGTTTCCGCTCAATTTGTTAGCCAAAATATTAGAGATTCCCGGAGCGGATTTTTACAGTTTGCAAAAGGAAATGACAGCAGAAGAACGCGCTTTGTTAGAGCAAATGCCCGTCACAGATTTAAGCTCTTATTTGTACGATTTTGCCGATACAGCGGCCGCAATATCGGCTCTGGATTTAGTAATTTCTGTTGATACTTCTGTGGCGCACTTAGCTGGTGCTTTGGGCAAACCGGTGTGGATTTTGCTGTGTTTTGTACCGGATTGGCGGTGGATGTTGGAACGGGAAGATAGTCCTTGGTATCCGACGGCGCGACTGTTTCGTCAGTCAACAGCGGGGGATTGGGAAGGAGTTTTAGAAAAGGTTGGTTTCGCGCTCCGAGAAAGAATTGCTCAGCATCAGAAAGCTCAACCAATAATAGAAACTCAGCTTAATTTTGACTTGGCTAAGAAACAATTCGATAGGGGAAATCTGCTGAAGTCGCAAGGAAAATTCATCGAGGCGATTTCGTATTTTGAAAATGCTTTAGTTTTGGAGCCAAATTCGATTGAAGTCGCCACCAATTTAGCGGTGACGCTGCACCAAACAGGGGATTTAGCCGAAGCTGCGACGTATTATCAGCGCGCGATCGAAATTGACCCGAACTGCGCTCAAGCGCAAAATAACTTGGGTATTTTGCTGCAAGATCGGGGGAATATAGCCGAGGCTGTAGTTTGCTTTCAAAAGGCGATCGCCCTAAATCCCGTTTATGTCAAAGCCCTGAACAATCTCGGCGCGACACTCCAGCAGCAGGGCGAGTTGTCAAGTGCGATCGCCTGTTTTAATCAAGCACTTTCCATCAATGCCAATTACGTGCCGGCTATCGTAAATTTGGGTGCGGCAATGCAAGCAACAAATCAGCTAGAAGAAGCTAAACGCCTTTATTGTCTGTCAATTGAGATAGAACCTGACAGCGCCGCAGGACATTATCACCTGGGAAATTTGTTCTTAGAAATGCACCAATTCGATCGAGCTGCGGTTAGCTTAGAAAAAGCCATAACCTTACAGCCAAATTATGTAGAAGCGCTGAATAATTTAGGCACAGTTTTAGAAGCAAATCACGAAATAGACCGGGCAATTTCATTGTACAATCAAGCTATTAGTTGCGATCCAAATTGTGCAAAATCTCACTTCAATTTATCCTTAGCGCTGCTATTAACAGGTGACTTACCTCGCGGTTTTGCAGAGTACGAATGGCGCTGGCAAACCGATCAAGCAAAGAAAATACAGTGGTTGAATTTCGATCGCCCGATTTGGGACGGTTCAGATTTGCACGGAAAAACTATTTTGATTCGCTGCGAACAAGGTTTGGGTGACGCAATTCAATTTGTGCGCTACGCGGCAATTGTGCAGCAAAAAGGCGGCAAAGTAATCCTTTCTTGCTATCAAGAACTCAAGCGTTTATTCAAGCAGATTCCTGGCATCGAACAAGTGGCGGTGCGGATGGACGAATTGTCCGATTTTCAAGTGCAAGTACCGCTGATGAGTTTGCCGCACATTCTGGAAACAAATTTAGAAAATATACCAGCAAATGTTCCTTATTTAGCAGCGCCGCCGCATTGGCAATTTTCCCTAAATGCCGATGGCAATTTCAAAGTTGGGATTGTCTGGGCGGGAAGTTCGGAACATTTGAAGGATTTTCAGCGATCGA
Organism: Lyngbya sp. CCAP 1446/10; assembly: GCF_026130175.1. GTDB lineage: Bacteria > Cyanobacteriota > Cyanobacteriia > Cyanobacteriales > Microcoleaceae > Microcoleus. Next base: position 98,508 of record NZ_JAIGNI010000008.1, read on the forward strand.
GTTATTTAAGCTATTTCCTGAAATTGTTAGATATTCCCGGTGTCAGTTTTTACAGTCTTCAGAAAGAAGTGTCGGTTGCTGATCGCATTTTGTTAAATCAAACTTCTGCGATCGATTTGAGCGACAATTTGAACGATTTCGCTGATACTGCGACGGTGATATCGCAACTAGATTTAGTCATTTGCGTGGATACTGCTGTGGCGCATTTAGCCGGTGCCTTGGGTAAACCTGTCTGGATTATGCTCTCTTTCGTGCCCGATTGGCGGTGGATGTTGCAGCGCGAAGATAGCCCTTGGTATCCCACTGCGCGGTTGTTTCGGCAGGAAACAGCGGGTGATTGGGATGGCGTGGGCGATCGGGTAAAAATAGCTTTACAAGAGTTAACAAAATCCTTGATTGCGAGTGAAACATCGCCATCGCCCAGTCTTGTCTCTGCCAAAAAACTAACAGCAGTTGATGTGGATTTTCAGATAGCAAATGCCTTACGAAAACAAGGGAAACAAGCCGAAGCAGCCAGTCGCTACGAACAAGTAATTCTCGCCTCACCAAACCACGCAGAAGCCCACAGTTATTTAGGTTATTTTAAACAGGAAAACGGGCAAATAACCGAGGCGATTTTCCACTACAACCAAGCCCTAAAAACTAATCCAAATCTCAGCGAAACTAACTTATATTTGGGTGCCGCCCTCGAAGAAGAGGGAAAATTCGCAGAGGCGATCGAATTCTACAATAAAGCAATTCAACTACGTCCAGAATCACCAAATTGGCGTTTGAGACTAGCCTTAGCTTTGCTCTTAACGGGAAATTTTGAGCGCGGCTTTGCGGAGTACGAATCGCGCTGGCAAACTCAAGAATTGGAGCCCCGATATTTCGATCAACCGCTTTGGGACGGTTCCGATTTGCAGGGGAAAACAATATTATTGCACCCAGAACAAGGTTTGGGCGACACGATTCATTTTATCCGCTACGCATCTTTAGTTAAGCAAAAAGGTGGCAAAGTTGTTGTTGCTTGTCATCAATCGTTGAAGCGTTTGTTTGAAAAAGTTGCAGGGATAGATATTGTAGCAACAAAGCCGCAAGATTTGCCGGATTTTCAAGTACAAGCGCCGCTGATGAGTTTGCCCCGAATTTTGGGAACGACTTTGGAAAATATGCCTGTAAATATTCCTTATTTAAAAGTGCCAGAGGATTGTAAATTTTCCCTAGAATCAAACAATCAGCTAAAAGTAGGTATTGTGTGGGCTGGTGGGCCGCTGCACCGCAAGAACAATGATCGATCGTGTAAGTTAAGCGATTTTGTGAAGTTTTTAGATGTTCCGGGAGTGAGTTTTTACAGCCTGCAAAAAGATTTACCAGCGAGGGATTACGCTTTATTAAATCAACAGCAAGTTCAAGATTTGAGTCAACATTGCGTTGATTTTGCCGACACCGCAGCGATTATTTCCCAACTGGATTTAGTAATTTGCGTAGATACTTCTGTGGCGCATTTAGCCGGTGCGTTGGGGAAACCGGTGTGGATTTTGCTGTCTTTCATTGCCGATTGGCGGTGGATGTTGGAACGGGAAGATAGCCCTTGGTATCCCACTGCGCGGTTGTTTAGGCAGTCAAAACCCGGTGATTGGGATGCCGTGGGCGATCGGATAAAAGCAGCACTGCAAAACCTAATTTCTAATTCTAAAAAGGCAGAAGCGACAACGCCCCTACAAACCCTGGCCGGGGCGGGCACGGGGGCACCGCCCCTACAAATTCCCCCAGAAACCCCGCCAAAAATAACAGGAATCGGCATCAGTTGGCCGCTCAGCCTCACCAGCGGCTGGGGAATTTACGGCATGAATTTAACACTGCAACTGCTGCGAAATCCCGCCTGGGAAGTGGCACTTTTAGTCCCGCCATCCATCACCTCAGAATCGCTCAATCCGCTGCACAAATCGCTGTTATTACCCCTAATAGAAAAGCAGAAACATTTTCAAGAATTAGTAACCGCGAATTATGACAAACAAATCGCTTTTAACTTTCCCGTACTTTACGGTTTGGGGAATAATTTAGTAACGTCAGGAGTAGAGAATCAACTTACCAGCGCTTGTCAAGTAGGAGTCATATTTTTTGAAGACACGCGCATCACAGCAGAAGCCGTAGAAAAAGCGAAAAAATATAGCGTAATTGTCGCCGGTTCTAACTGGAATGCGGATGTTTTGCGAAGCTGTGGCTTAACGAATGTGGCGATGGTAAATCAAGGAATTGACCCGACAATTTTCCATCCTGCACCCAAATCTAATCTATTTGGCGATCGCTTCGTGATATTCTCCGGTGGTAAACTAGAATATCGCAAAGGCCAAGACATAGTAATTGCCGCTTTCAAACAATTTCGCGCCCGCCATCCAGAGGCATTATTACTAACAGCGTGGCACAACTTTTGGCCTCAATATATGCTGGGAATGGAACAAACCGGAAACGTTACCGGACTTCCCAATATTAACCGCGATGGAAGTTTAGGAATATCCCAATGGTTGGCAGCCAACGGTTTACCGATTGACTCTTTTATCGACATCGGCTTAATACCCAATCACCTCGCGGGACAAATTTTGCGAGAAGCCGACTGCGCCGTTTTTACCAACCGCTGCGAAGGTGGCACTAATTTAGTCGCAATGGAAAGTATGGCCTGCGGAATTCCGACTATTTTATCAGCAAATACTGGTCATTTAGACTTGATTTACAGCAACATTTGCTATCCTTTATCGCATCAGGGACAAGTTAAACCTACTGCTCATTTTGCTGGTGTCGAAGGTTGGGGAGAGTCTGATGTTGCAGAAGTTGTTGATGCTTTGGAGCAAGTTTATAATAATCGCGAAGTTGCCAAAAATCGCGGTTTAGCTGCGGCAAATTTTATGCTGGATTGGACTTGGAAAAAACAGGTTAATCGATTTCTTGATGTTATTACTCTTTTGTAGGGTGCGCAATGCGCACCCTACGGGAATTAATATCATTTCAATTTTTGAAACCGGTGCGCAATGCGCACCTAGCCCTGTCAAGGTGACTGCCGAGCTTGGTCTAGAAGCCTTGCTGTAGAAAGATGACGATGACGTGAGTCTACAATCAAAGGTGGTTTCTTCTTCTTGGGGGAGCGCGGCTGCTTGAGGAAAGACTTCAAATTCACTCGCCCGGCCAAATCCAACAGAAAATCGGCTAATTGAGATAGGGATAAAGCCTTCAAATGTGACCAATTATCAGGTTCACAGGCTATAGTCATACCCCGATAAGTCCCTTGAATTTCATCAACCAAGTAGAATTCTGAAAGACTAGACTCAATTTTACCGACACCATGTACACTGCCCAACGCTCTTCGGACTACAGCTAAAATATTGTAAGAAACCAGAGCTAGACAAAAAGAAAATAAAGCAGCTTTCGGATACCCCAAGGTTTGAATTTCGCCCTCAAAGTTCTTAGTTACGATTTGAAAGAGAGTTTCAACACTCCAACGTTCTCGATATAACTGAGTAATATCGGTAGCACTGGCAACAGTTTTAGGTAGGCTAGTAAGTATGGCAATTTCCCAATCGCCATCACGAGTAACTTTTTTCAAACGCAATACCACCCGTCGTACTTTCAAACAGCTACCCTCATAAGTGAGAGCAACTGTCTGTTCAAAAACAGAGCCTGTTTCTATATCACCTTGAAATTCCAATTCACTGATTGCTTCCTGTGGCAGAGTTTTATGTTCTCGGACTAAAAAATCAGCAGAGGCGTTACAGATACCAAAGAGAAACCCTTGAGTACACATATTGCGATCGGCAATCCATAATTCACCAGGTTTTACCCGTTGTAATACCGACTCAAATAAAGAACGTTCCTGAGCGTGACCATCCTCACAAGGAAACACATCAATCGCCATTTTCAAGTCTGGGTCAAGTACAACCAAAGACTTACCAGGTAAAGCTTTCGCTGCATAGGGCTTCAAGGCTTCTAAACGATGATCTGTAGCAGCTAAACAGTTGCCATCAATGATTCTGATTTGATAAGGAGCTAGTAACTTTGGTGGACTATCTCCCAGAAATTCCATCACATCAGTCATAGAGGCAGCAGTTTCTCTTAACAGTGCAGCACTCACATCTAGTTCGATGCCATTAAGTTTGTCATAGACCGCTGTTCGACTGACATTAAGCTCCGATGCTTTGGCTCGGTATGCAGCATTCACGGAAGGATAGATGCCACAAACTACCAGGCTCATTAAATCTACGATGCTGGAGAATAGGAGTTCTCGCGTGTACTGGCTCTTGGCATGATTCTCAAAGATGGAGTCGAGTTGTTCTGTGTTCAATACTCGTTCCATTAAGCCTCGGACCATGACACTGACAGGACTGAGCTTGACAAATCTCTCAAAGATGGCATCTAACATTTACGAGCGTCCTCCTAAATACTGCAAAATGGGGTGAGCCAATAGCTTGTATGCTAGTCATACAAGGTTTCAACCATTATACCGATACCCGCAAATCGAAGAGAACGGCAACAGTCGCTGATCTAAGTTTATTCGTAAGGTTGCCAAGCTTGTCGCCAGCGACCGTTGCCGTTCAAGATTCACCAAGAATGCCTGAATAAAGAACACCTTGACAGGGCTAGCAATGCGCACCCTACGGGAATTAATATCATTTCAATTTTTGAAACCGGTGCGCAATGCGCACCCTACGGGAATTAATATCATTTCAATTTTTGAAACCATACTCCTGTTTCATCAATCCTATGCAGAGAAAATGACTCACCTTTCATCTTCTCAAAATCCTGTAATGCTTGCTTGCAGCCCTCCCAATGTCCGTAATCATCCACCTGAATCAAACCATTAGCAATCACACTGTCATAAAGCGTATTAAATATATCCATTGTTGACTCATACCAATCTCCATCAGCGTGCAGAAACGCAATACTTCCTATTGCTGACTTGTATTTGGGTAAAGTCTCGGCGAATAATCCCTTAACCGGTACCACAATATTTCTAACTTGCAGTAATTCACAAATTTTATCCAAATTTTCACTAATTGCAGCTTTGAGAGTTCCTTCGCCAAAATCTGTGAGATTGGCAGGTATTCCCTGATGTTTATCAATCTCGGTAGGTGCCGGCATTCCTTCAAACGTATCAAAAGCATACAGCACTCTCGGACGGCGGCTGTAATGTTTAATTACAAATGCGATTAACGCCGCTGAACCGCCTTTGCAAGTTCCGCATTCTACAAAATTTCCCGGCAAATCTTCCACACATATTTGCTTTGCTAGGGAGTATAGCGAAAACAATCGAGCTTCGCTTAATAATGTGTAAGGTTCGATCGCTAAAAGTATTGCTTGAAAATTGTCATCAAACGGCTTATTTACAACTGATGCACCGAGGGATGGCGGGGCTTTTATTTTCTTTAAAAAACCATTGGTACACCAAGTAATGTTATAGCCAAAGTAATCGCAATAATTGCTATCAATTTCATATTCGGCTTCGTGTGCGGAGAGGAACTGTTTCAATGCTTTGTGAGGGCCATTGTTATATGAAGCATCTTGCTCTAAATCTGAAATAATTCCGTCTTCAATAACAATATATTCTTCCTGCTTAAGATACGGATGGAAGAACTCCAAGACGTGCTTGCTGGTTTCGTAGGTATGGTCAGCATCTTCTATTACCAGTAAGGGACGCGGCAATGAGTTGATAAACTCTGATGTTAATATTTCTGGTAAAGCTCGTCCGTTTCCTTCCATGTAAGTGACGCGAGGATGTTGGACTGAAGTCACTTTGAAAATATCAATAGAATAAATGTGACCGTCAATGCCAAAATTATTTAGCATATCTGCAAACCACAAAGCACTCCCACCATATTTAGATCCAATTTCAATAATTGTGAGCGGTTTTAAGTTCCAAAATAATAGAGGGTACAGCGTAAAATCGAAGGGATTTTTGAGCATCTGTACGCCTCGATATGAATAGTTCAAAGTGGCGTTTTGAATTGACAGCAGATGTTCGCGCGGAAGAGTTGTATTCCACGAACGTTGCTGTGTGGGTATTTTTAGTTGCGGACGCAATAAAGCCCTAGTTAATTTTTCAACTTGCGCTTGTGCTTGGCGGTGGGTTGGATCGATCGCCAGTTCTACTTTAGCCGCTGCAAGTGCTTCCTGATGCCGCCCTAAATTGCTCAAACAAACTGAACGCAGGTAGTACATTCCTGGTACATTGATATTTAGTAAAGCGACTTGTTCAGCTATTCGCATAGCTTCTACGGGATTATTGCTATGGAGGAATGTAACAGCTTGCTGCATCATTTCATGCACTTGTCGTACAGTGACTTCTCGATCTACAGATTGATTGTTTGAAATACCGCTAATTGAATAACCCTGCAAATGGGCTGGCAAATCCCAGGAAATATTGGGGTCTGGTTGATGTTGGACGGGCGTAACATTGCCACGCCAAGCTGCCCCCATAATTTGCATTGTTTGATATACTATAGTATGCCAACCTCTTTCTTTCAAGTAATCTAAACCCTTAGCAACAGCGGGAGCAGCTAAATCGTGAAATAAAATTATGGCATCTTCTTCTGCCAAGTTTTCGCACGCAATGGCATCATTTAACGGCCCATCACCTTCGTGTTCTCCGTCAATAAAAATTAACGACCATTTGCGGTTAAATTCCTTTGCTAATTGTTCAACTCTTGGTGGGCTGTAACCGGGTACGAGCTTCACGGAAGTTTGCATGCCAGAGGCATTGAGAGCGCCTTGAATTGAATCGATGACGCTTTGTCGAATGTCTTCTCTTTCTAGCAGCGGATCGATCACATCTAATTCAACTCCTGCGAGGGCTAAGTGACAAGCAGACCATCCCAGCCAGCAGCCTATTTCTAATGCTTTTTTCCCGGCAAATTGCAGGGCTGTATTGTAAAGAATGTGTGCTTCGTCGCGACTGAGGAATCCGACTGAACTAGCACGGCGATCGACATACCAGTTGTGCTTGATTTCCCGGCGCAGGTAGGGCCACGGACAAGTATTAGTATCCCCAACAACCATGTTGGGAAAGTACGCATCTGGAAGGATGATTTTCAATCCGGGCGAGACGTAATCTCCGGGTAACAAAGTATTGTGGGGGATTTCAGATTGTGGTTTTAATGTCATTTGCTTTGGTTTTAACTGTTGAAATACTGGGTGTTGTATCGGTTGATAGCGGAGACTAATTTCTATTTGATTTCCGTCGGTTGTTGCTAATTTTACCAAGTCGTGCTTGTGACCGGTGATGTGCAGAATGCCGATCGCCCCATGCGGCAAATACGGCTCCACAAAACAGGCCCGTTGCTTGTCCCAGACGGGCAAACCGAAGTTGCAGCTCCAGTTACACAGAGCCTGCAGCATCTCTGTGCGATCGAACATTTCAGTGCCGTAAACCAACCGATTTAAAGCTATTTGGTCGGTCATCAAAGAAACGTGCCGCTGCAATCCCTCTGCCAGATATTCCGACCATAATTCCCAGTGCGGGGCATCTTTTTGCAGTGCGAAAACACCTGCATTTATAGTTGGATAAGTGTGCAACTGTTGGGCAATTTCTTCGCCGAAAGCTGCTTGATAATCGCGGTAAACAAATTCCCAATACCAAGGCAGTTTGCCGTAAGCTAAATAATAGCCTCTGTCTAATTCTGGAACAACTGCTAAACCGCGTTTTGCCGCGCCTTTAACTAACAGTTCAACAGCTTGCCAATCCTGCACCCAAGCATCGGCATCTATCCACAGGTAGATGTCAAAATTAGGGAAGTAGCGGCGCAAAAATGGACGTGCTAAAAGTCCTTTGAGATAGTGAGGAGCTTCGTTTTTACCGGGAAAGTCAAAGTCCCAATCAGGTTTTTGAATAAAATTAACTTGTGTTTCCAGCCACTGTAATTGTTCGGGAGTGCAGCCGAGATCGAAAAAGCCGATCGCCACCTTTGCACCCTCTGGTTTTTCCCGCACCGATAAAATAGTACCTCGCACCAGTTTAAAGTAATTTGCATCGGCGGCCGTGATGATGATAATCTGCATAAGAAGGAAGAAGGAAGAAGGAAGAAGGAAGAAGGAAGAAGGAAAAATGTTTATACAGCATAAAGTATACTACTGAGGATGACTTATGAAAAGCCAAAAAGGGAAAGTTTATCTAGTCGGTGCGGGGCCCGGAGATTGTAACTTGATGACAGTGCGATCGCAAAAACTGCTCTCCCAAGCCGAAGTCTTAATCTACGACGCTCTCATCGACATCCCGCAACTCGACTTAATCCCAGTAACTTGTCGGAAAATCGAAGTCGGAAAACGCGGCGGCAAACCTTCTACACAGCAGCAAGAAATTAACCGTTTGCTGGTAGAACAGTGCAAACTAGGCAAACAAGTAGTGCGCTTAAAAAGCGGTGATCCGTTTATTTTTGGTCGCTCCAGTTCCGAAATTCAAGCGTTGATCACAGCAGGGTGCGAGTTTGAAGTAATCCCCGGAATTTCATCAGCATTAGCCGCCCCAATACTAGCAGGAATTCCCCTCACAGATCCGGTGATGAGCCGCTGTTTTGCAGTGATGAGTGCCCACGAACCGGATGCTTTGGAATGGGAAGCATTAGTGCGGATTGAAACTTTGGTAATCTTGATGGGAGGGCGCAATTTAAGCGAGATAATTTGGCAATTGCAAAAACACGGACGATCGCCCGAAACTCCGATCGCAATTATCCGAGATTGCAGCCGCCCCGAACAGAAAATTTGGCTCGGCACTCTCTTCAACATCGTACAGCAAACAGCAGGTCAATCTCTATCGCCTTGCGCGATCGTCATTGGAGAAGTAGTCAGATTGCGCGAATATTTAATCGGATCGGAAAGTACAAACATGAGCGATACACCAGTCATTTCTAACAACAGCCAGCCGCTAGCAGGAAAAACGATTTTAGTCACCCGCGCAGCTTCCCAGTCCGGTCAATTTAGCGATCGACTCCAGCAACTAGGAGCCCGCGCGATCGAAATGCCCGCCTTGGTAATTGGTGCGCCGTCCACTTGGGAACCATTAGACAGGGCGATCGCCCAAATGTCAAGCTTTCACTGGTTAATTCTCACTTCCCACAACGCTGTAGATTGCTTTTTTCAACGCTTACAAGCAAAAGGCAAAGACGCGCGCAGCTTATTTGGCATTAAAATCGCAGTTGTCGGCAAAAAAACAGCAGAAAGTTTGCGCTCGCACTCTCTACAACCAGACTTTATTCCCCCCAACTTTGTCGCCGATTCCCTCGTCGAAAACTTCCCAGACAACTTGCAAAACTGCAAAATTCTATTTCCCAGAGTAGAAAGTGGCGGGAGAGAAGTTTTAGTTAAAGAATTTACCGCCAAAGGAGCGCAAGTAATCGAAGTGCCAGCCTATCAATCTTGCTGTCCCGAAACTATCGATCCGATCGCCCGACGCGCACTCCAAAATCAAGCCATAGATATCATAACCTTTGCCAGTTCCAAAACTGTACATAACTTTTGCCACCTGATCGAAAAAGCCCCAGAATTTTCCTTGTCTAAGGATTGGCTAGAAAGCGTTTGCATCGCATCCATCGGCCCGGAAACTTCCAAAAGCTGCCAAAATTTATTGGGCAAGTTAGACGTAGAAGCCACAGAATACACCTTAGATGGGTTGACTGAGGCGATCGTCCAATGGGCAACAAAATATCAAACTTTGTAATCTAACTTTACTCTACTCTTCAGTCGGCGGAGGCCGACTACCCTTCGGGAAGGCTAACGCCTACGTTTGTGTAGACGCGGTTTCAAGAGCCGAGTTTTACTGTCAACCGTCAACTGTCAACTGTCAACTGTCAACTGTCAACTGTCAACTGTCAACTGTCAACTGTCAACTGTCAACTGAATGAAGGGTAGCCCTTGATTATCTGCTCTGTAAGTTGTAAAATGGTTGTAAAATAACTAGGAGGAAAAATGACCGCAAAAGACCAACTTCTCCAAGAAATTGACCAAGTACCAGAACCTCTGTTGAAAGAAGTGCTTGAGTTTGTACTAGCCCTCAAAGCAAAACATCCTGTAAAATCAGAGAAAAGTGATGTTTGGAATGCTTATCTAGCATCTAAAAAAGAACGAGAGGAGGTTTATCGTCGCCTTGCAAACTCCTAGATTTATATCCATAGATGAAGTGCTAGAACTTCATGAAGACCAAATTTCTAGTTTTGGCGGTACTTCCGGTGTTAGAGATGAAGGCTTGTTAGAGTCAGCTTTGGCTCAACCTCAAGCAACTTTTGGCGGTCAATTTTTGCATCCAACAATTAGCGAACAAGCTGCCGCCTATCTCTACCACATAGCGATGAATCATCCATTTATTGATGGCAACAAAAGAACCGCTTTTGCGGTGGCAGATACCTTTTTGCGTTTAAATGGCTGGACTCTGAATTTAACGGACGATCGAGCTTATGATTTAGTCATGCAAGTCGCACGGGGAACGATGACGAAAGAAGAACTAAGCACTGAGTTTGAGTCATGTATTGTTGAGTTTTAATAAGTTGGTAAATCTACTTTGAAATTAAGAAGGTGCGCAGTGCACACCCTACTTTGAGGCAATGCCGTGTCCGGCGTAGGCAAGCAGGGGATCGCGGAACAAAAAAGCGAGTAAAATGATCAGTAAATAACAAAGCCGATCGCCTTTACGTCAAATCACTAATACCATGAATATAAATTTTTCTCGTTACAACACCTTAAGCACCTTGCTAGCAGGAACCACCGCAGCCTTAACCATAGTCATTAGCCAACCTGCGATCGCCAAAACACCGCAACAAGTCGCCAGCATCGCCGGGCCGCTGACAGTACAAATTAATAGTTCCCTAGGAGACGGTTCTGGCGTAATTATTGCCAAAAATGGCAAAACTTACACAGTTTTAACCGTCAATCACGTTGTAGAAAAGGCAGAAGTGAAGTATACCGTTCGCACATCGATCGGCAAAAACTACCAAGCAACCGCAGTCACTCGCTTACAAACAACCCCAACAGACCCGGATTTAGCCATAGTCAAATTTGAAAGTCCCGAAGAATATCCAGTCGCGACGCTTGCAGATTCCGATCAAGCCGTCATCGGCACTCAAATCTTCGTTTACGGCTATCCCGCTACCGGCGGACTTTTCGGCGCCGAACGAGAACCCGAACTGTCTCCCGGACTCGTTACCAGCCGCCCACGCAGCCGATCGGAAGGTTACACTCTGCGGTATCAGGCAGTAACTTGGAGTGGCATGAGTGGCGGGCCAGTTTTTGACTCCGAAGGCCGAGTCATCGGTTTACACGGACAAGGCGAATTCGGTTTTGCCCAAACCAGTTCCGGCGAAGTCGCGCCGATTAAAACTGGATTTAATGCAGCAGTTCCAATTAATACTTTTATCGGAAAACTGGTAGCGGCGGGAATGAACAAATCCGAGTTGAAAGTAGACAATACTCCCTCAACTAGCGGCCCCGTATCCACCGCCAATCCGCAAGATGCCCAAGCCTATTATTTTCGAGGACTTTCGCGCTTAGATCAAGGAGATGCTTGGGAGGCGATCGCCGATTTCAACAGAGCACTCGCTTTCAAGCCCAAATATACCCCAGAATTGTATTTTAATATCGGTAATGCCCGCACTTTCATCACTTCCGGCTTGCCCCAAACCGAACCCACCCGCGGTTCCACTGCTATTCAAGCATACACGCAGGCGATCGCAGCCAATCCCGGTTTTGCTGATGCCTATTACAACCGAGCTTTAGCTTACCTAGCAACAGAAGACAAACCGAAAGCAATTGCCGACTTTCAAAAAGCAGCAGAACTTTACAACCAAGGCGGCAGAACCAGTGCATATCAAGACGCGCTGAACAGAATCAAACAAGTGCAGTAACAGTTGACAGTTGACAGTTGACAGTTGACAGCGAAGTTTTTAGGCAGGGGATTTAAGCCCCAGCCTAAAAACAATCCACCTAAAGGTGGGAGCTTAAATCCCCTGTGCAGTAAAATTAGAAGTTAAGGATTAAGAATTAAGAATTAAAAATGGGATAATTCATTTTTAATTTTTAATCTAGTTCATACAAACAGCAGGTAAATAAGAATGACTGCTATCACATTAAACCTCAATTCCATTATCAAAATAACTTCCGAACAGTTCTACCAACTGTGCGAATAACACCGCGATCTACAATTAGAACGCAACGCCAATGGACAATTGATCGTCATGCCACCAACCGGAGGAAAAACAGGAAAAAGCAACTCAAGATTTAACTTACAAATTGGACTTTGGAACGAACAAGCCGAACTCGGTGAAGCCTTTGATTCCTCTTACAAAAGATTTGGAATTAGTTTAAAATTATGGTTCAAACAATCCAAGCTAAAAATGTCACATTAGCAGAATTAAAAACACTTTTTGACCTGCAACTTGTCACAGACGACCAATTTTTTCGAGAATGGCAAGACGAGTTGCCAGAAATCACTGAATTTCAACAACGACAGCTAGATCAGATCAAAGCGGGTTACTTCAATTTGCTGGAGTATCCGCCGATGCTGGAAAAAACCATCAGTTTGTCGATCGTCTCTCCGCTGTTATTTGCTGGCGAGTTTTACCTGCATCCTTTCTACATTAAACCAGAAAAATCTGTCGAAATTTCCGAAGAAGACGAAGGGGTAATCATCAAAGGTAGCATAGACACTTTAGTTTTGAAAGACCAGTTTTGGCTGATGGTAATTGAGTCGAAACGAGTTTCGTTTTCCATCGAAGCGGGATTGGCGCAAATCTTAGCTTATATGCTGGCCAATCCGAATCCCGACAAACCCAGTTACGGCATGATTGCTACAGGCGGCAGTTTCATATTTGTTAAATTAGTCAATGGAGAATCACCGCGATATACCACATCTAAAGGGTATCTCACTCGCAACCCCGGTAACGAACTTTATGATGTCCTCCGCATCCTCAAACGCTTGAGTCAAATAGCAGCTAGCAATTAGTCATTAGTCAGTAGTCATCAGTCATTAGTCATCAGTCATTAGTCATACCAATTTCATAAAGTAGCGCTAGATATTACCCCCCCAACCCCCCCGCGAGTTCGGGGTGGCTCAGAATTCATCAATAGCATATCTTTAGAAAAATGGTATCAGTTTGCACGATCGCACCATTCTTCCTTCTTCCCTCTTCCTTCTTCCTTCGCAATTACCAAGGCGAACCAATCATCGTAAAAGCAGCCCAATAATAAGGATGCGACAAATTTTTATCGCCCCTGGCGGCCAATTCCGCAGGCAAAGGCAGAGCTTGATTATTACCCGATCGCACCAAATAACCATCCTGCAACCGCACTTCCCCGCGCAGCATCGCCAACTGCGCTTGCCGCAAAGCCTCAGCCTTAATCGGCGCCGTGCGCAACTGCTGGTAAAACTCAGTCATCAGCCCCAAAGTTCCAGCATCGCTGACATACCACAAACTCGCCAAAGCCGATTTTACCCCAGCGTGCACCGCCAACCCCGCAAACCCCAACTCAGCTTGTTCGTCACCCACCGCCGTAGTACACGCACTCAAAACCAACAACTCCACCTGCGGGTTAGATAACTTCAACTCACCCAACTGATTTAACCGCAACTTAGTATCCCAAAACTGAATGTAAGAATTTTCCGATCCCCCTGGCTGAAAATCGCCGTGAGTAGCCAAGTGAATAATTTTGTATTGCGGTTGATTGCGCTTATTCTTCAAATTTGCCAAGGTAAAAGCTTCATTGAGAAAAGACGCACCAGGCCAAATCTTGCCCACAATTGTTGATATTTCCAGGGGCACAGCAGGCAAAGGATTTTGATCGTATTTTTCGGGAAACTTCGACGCACCCATCGCCAAAACTTCAGAACCTTTAACATCGGCATAGCGAGTATCAGTCAAACTCAAACTGGGAATCAACCCCAAACTATACTTTTCTACCAAGAACTGTTTGCCATCAAAAAGAGCAGCTAAAGGCAAAGTTCGCAAACCGGCATCCATTGAAAACACCAAGGTGTCAATTTTGTTAGCCTCCAATTCCGCTTGCATCGGTGCAATTAACCACTGATAAAGTTCCTGGCCAGGTTCCTTGTAATCAGTAGCATTCAATCTCTTAGGAGATCTCACAGCATTAGTGAATTCTTTAGCAACTTGCAGAACAGTTTCGCGGCTTGCAGACACAGTTTTAAAAATATTTTTGCCGTCTGGCAATAACAACACAAGTTCTAAATGTTGCTCTTTCGCCCACACATAAACGATCGCGGGTTTAACCCCAGTCAATCGATTGACACTGCTGAGAGTATCTCGGATACTTTGTGGTGTGACTGACTTTTGATCGAGATTGCCACCAAAATAACGTTCAAATTCCCGGCCCTGAGCTCTATCCCTTTGCTGCACTGCGTCGATCGGACTTATTTGCATCGCACTCGATCGAGAAATCTCAGGAAACCTCAAATTCCCGACATTTTCTGAATTTCCACCACTCGCGGGCTTCTGTGCCGTTGCCACAGTGCCACCGTTTTCTGTCGCCACAGGTGTGCCCAGATTGTCTTTTAACACAAACGGCGATAGCAGTACCGACCCGGTTGCAGTCTCATTCGATCCCCCCTCAACAGGTACAGCAGTCCCTCCTGGCGAGACATTTACGATACCGCTCTTTGACTCAGACACTGCGGGAGTCTGAGTGACAATTTGTGGAGAATTGCCTGTAGTTTTTAGTGCCACGGTGGTGGTAGTTGTTGCTGGACTCGGCAGACTGAGCACTGGGCTGGTAACACTTGAGGTGGCAGAGTTCGACTTCGAGTTTCCCGTGCCAACAGTTGCCACCGTGCAGGCTCCTAACGGGCAAGAGCTTTGTAGCAGAGTCAGCGAACCCGATCGCACCTGCCCATCTGTAGAAATGCTAACGCTGGCGCGATCGGCAGTCGTTCCCGTTCCTGCAGCCCGAAACGTTCCCCCAGCATCGATTGCCACATCGCCGCCCGTATTGCCATTAGCTTTGATCGAAACAACTTCCACATCTTTCTGCCCATTAATCTTGCTCGAACCGGCACTTCCCGACTGCGAACTCGAATTGATCACTCCTGTCACGATCCGGCCCGGCGCCACGATCGAGATATCTCCGCCACTTTTTGCACCGAAAGCATTGACATTGCCAGATTCTACCGCACCCGCGCTGCGGATGTTGATATCGCCCGCCGTCCCGTTTGCCGATCGAGATGACACAACACCAGCAGTCACATTACCTTGACTGCTAGTGATGTTAATCCCCGCATTCGAGGTAACGTCTCCGACTGTCACAGTACCGCCCATCAGAGCGATGCTAGCGTTATCAATTCCCACGATCGCACCCGTTCCCATGATCGCACCCATTCCCAAGGGCGAGCGAATCGTCGTCGGATCTTGAAATGTCACCGCCGGCGTTGAATCTGAGGCTGTGGTTGCCGGAGTAATCACAATTTGGCCGCTACCGTCAGCACGCCCGATTGCTACGGAAGCAAAGCCATTCCGCAGCGAGTTCAATTCCGCAGCAGTCAAATCCAAAGCCTCAGTCTCAGCAGCACCGGCAATCGTCACATTTTGAGCCGGATCGGACGGTTGCAGCACCAGATTGCCGTTGCTGCCGATCGAATTATTGCCACCAGTCAAATCAATTTCATTGCCTGTCAGAGTAATATTTCCCCCTGTTTCCGAGCCGCCAGCTTGGATCGCCTCAGCAGTCACTCCGTTGCGCCCTGTTAGCGTCACATTTCCCGCGCGATCGCCCCTCGTGTCGATCGCAGCCACTGTTACCGTACCCTCTGCGGTAACGCTTACATCACCCCCCGACGTGCGTGGCACTTTGGCAGAATTGACAGAAGTGCTGATGCTGGGCGGATTTCCCGTGCGTAGCTTAGCCGTAGTGACATTACCCGCCGTGCTCGTGATCCGAATTTCCTGATTGTTGGTAGTGATATTTCCCGTGCGGATATTGCCCTCAGCTTTCAGAGTAATTGAGGCATTGTCCGCCCCTGTCAGGGAACTTGTGCTCGTGATTGTTCCCAAACCCGCCGGCGATTGAATCATTAGCGGGTCATAAAATGTGAAATCATTAGCAATCAGAATCGAACCAGTACCGTTGCGGAGGCCGATCGTAATTCCAGCAAACCCATTTTGCAAACTTCCGAGATCGCTTGCCGTCAGATTCAGATAAGTAGTAGTCCCGACATCTCCTGAACCAGCGATTACAATATTTTGACCAGGGCTCCAAGGTTGGAGTACCAACAAGCCCGTGCCACTGACCGAATTTTTGTCGCCTGTCAAATTAATTTCATTACCAGTCAAAGTAATATTTCCCGAACCCGCTGCGATCGAACTAACTCCCAGAACATTCCCAGCCGTCAAAGTTACATTTGCCGACGATTGAGAACCGCTAGCATCAAGTTTTTGGGCCGTGACATTCAGGCCTTCGAGCAGAATATTGCCACTGCTACCGCTGCTAGGATTCGATGCAGAAATATTGTTTGCAACCGTCGTTCCCGGACTAATCAAACTAATATTTCCGCCGTTGCTTGACAAATTGCCCGCAGTAATTTGACTTCCCGAAATGGTGATCGCGCCACCTTGAGTGCTAATTGTATCTTGAGCATTCATCGAAAAAACACCCGCACCATTGCGATCGGCATCTGCTCTCAATGTCACCGATCCAGTAGTTGCCGAAAAGCTCAACTGATTGTCCGCCAAATCAGCAATTTTAATATCATTCAGCGCTTCCAGAACCAGATTTGTCGTCGCCGAGATACTTTCCAAAGCTCTTCTGGAAATTGTCAGCGAAGGATCAGAATTGTCTTGCTGCTGTCCTGATGGCGTTCCGGTTGCCAAAATATTACTGTTAGCAATAACTGCCGCATCCCCCGCAGCTTCTGAGGAATCTGTAATTAAAATATTTTCCGGATCGAACAGCAAAGTCCCCAAACCATTTGTCCCGGAAGTATCGACAGTGCCATTAAAAATCAATCTTTGCTTACCGGAAATTTCCACAAATCCGCCAACACCTGTGCTGGAAGTTGCAGAAACACCAGTCGCGCTGATGTTGCCGAAAAATGCTGTCGTGTTGTTCGCCCAGACAAAAACTCTGCCACCATTACCTGTGCTAGTTGCGTTGGCTGCGATCGAGCTTTTGCCATCCACATAAGTCATCGTGGCATTCGGCACCGTTCCCTCGCCACGGTAATCTCCCCCGATCCGCACCATGCCACCGCCCAGAGGCCCCGAAGCCTCAATCTTCGCTCCCAACAGCCCTACCTTCTCGCCCAACACGTTCACACTGCCTCCCGCACCCCCCCTGGCAGACACGTCCACAGCACCCGATACTAGAGCAGTTCTGGCACCTGCGGGTAATGTTGTGCCGCCGGTCAGTACGACTTCACCGCGATCGTTCGTAGTTAAACCAGTAGCGTTAGCCACGCCGGAACCCGATAGTAGCTTTGGCAAACTCAGGGGAGAGAAGGGAAGAGCTTCCGAACCAGCCACTCCCGCAGCCGGAGTAACTTCCAAACTCAGCAAAAGTCCGTTTTGACTCAACCGCACCAGATTTTCGCCCGGAACCGCCGCCACCGTAATTTGACCACCGGGCGCCGAAAGTTTCCCCGTACTAATCACCGTACCGCTGAGCAAAGTCAAATTTTGACCAGTCTCCACAGCCAAGTCACCGGCATTGACAATACTCCCCGGCTGTGAGCCAAAAGCAAAAGTATTCGGTGTGCCCAGTAGATCTGCGTAGTTGTTTGCCCCAGTACCGTTAAACCAGCCGCTATCAAAACCGATACCGCTAGCGGTGGTAGCAAAAAAAGACCCGGACACGTCGAGTCGGGCATTATTGCCAAAAATAATCCCTGCGGGGTTGATCAAGTACAAGTTAGAATTGCCACCACTAACTTGAATTAGACCGTTAATTAAGGAAGCGTCGCCGCCGACAACGCGGCCGAGGATATTTTTAATGTTTGGGTTGGAGAGGAAATTGGCAGTTTCGCCAGAATTCAGACCAAAGCGAGTAAAACTATGGAACAGATTTGCTCCGTCTCTGGAGGGTGTGCCGCCTTTAATGTCGTAGCGAGAGGGGGCTCCTGTACCAGGTGTGATGGTGGTTCCGGTGCCGTCTGGAGCTGCAATAATCGGCCCGGCCTGGGCACTTTGAGGTTGGGGATAAATTGCCAGAATCACCCATCCGCTTCTATCTCCTTGGAGGAAAACCAGGTTGGGGAAAAAATCTAATATCAAAAATCCAGCAAGGGGAATTGCTGCCAGAATCGATCGCACAGCACGTTGAGCATTCATAAGATTTGCCTCGATCTAGACCTGAATTCGAGCTTTAAATGGAGATTTTAGGTAAAAAATAGTCGATCGCACCCCAATGCTGACAATTCCTAACGCTAACTCTCGATCGCAAATTTCAAATTTTAAGTCGAATTTTGATTGTGTCACCAACATAGCAAAGACATACAGTAAGTGTCGAAACACCAGAAGTTAAAACGCCAGAAAATTATGAGTGATCGAATTGTCCGTGCGATCGGTTTAACTGGGGGCATCGCCACCGGGAAAACCGCCATATCTAATTATCTGGCAGATACCTGTGGATTTCCGATTTTAGATGCCGATATTTACGCCCGCGAAGCTGTGCACCCAGGTTCGCCAATACTGGACTCTATTGTAGAACGATATGGCGCGGTTATTTTGCTCCCCGACGGCAATTTAAATCGCCCCGAGTTGGGAAATATTATTTTTTGTAACCCATCCGAACGGCAGTGGTTGGAACAACAGATTCACCCTTATGTGCGCCGCCGGTTAGTGGAGGGAACTCAAAGCTGTATTTCTGCATCGAATCCGGTATCGCCAAACACATTGACTGTGGTTTTGGTAGTACCACTGCTGTTTGAAGCTAACATGACTGATTTGTGTACCGAAATTTGGGTGGTATACTGTTCGCCCGAAGTGCAGTTACAACGACTGATGCAGCGAGATGGCTTGAATTGCGATCGAGCCTCGGCCCGCATTAACGCCCAGATGCCGCTAGCTCAAAAATGCCAAAAAGCTGATGTTGTTTTGGACAACTCATCAACCCTCGACTCGCTATTCGCGCAAATAGATATGCAACTCAGTCGATTTTCCATTTGAGATTTGAGATTTGAGATTTGAGATTAACTGGCGATATGGGTTGAAAAACCCGGTTTCTATAATCCCTGCGCGCAATTCTTGAATGGTTGCGTCCTCATATCAATAAATTATGAAGTTAATCTGAATAGTCGTAAAAATTTATAATTTGCGGTTGTCGTTTCCTGGTTTGAAGAGCATTTAAAGAGGATTGCAGGGGTTGAATTCTGCTTGTTGCCCGCAAACAGCAGGCAACTCGAACTTATGAGCGAACAAGCGAGTTAGATGAGGGGTTTTACCCCGTTTTGACGAAAAATCAAAAAAATTGCAGGTATTGTCAATTACTAATTGATGATTTCGCGCCAATTCAATTTTTTCCCCTGATAGCAGAGTAGAGGCTGTGTATCAAGAAGTGGAAAATACGACACGGAACTCTATGATGCGCCTCTACTCTTCTATCCTGATGTCAAGCCTGTTACTGAGCGGCACCGCAGTTAAGGCTCAAAGCATGGAAACTCGATCGACCTTTTTCTCTCAAAACAACTCTGCTCCCGAAACGATCGCCACTTTCACCGACACTCAGATCTTTTACGAAGATAAGGATAAGGATACCTTGCCCGAACGAGGCAGCGGGAGATAAATCCGAAAAAATGGATAATTTTGCCAAAAAGAAGCAAATATACTGAATTATTACTTTTAGTATGTTTGCTTCTTTTTTATTGTCGGGACAATTTCAATACGGTTCACTTAACGCTTTTTTGTCATTGCGATCGCAGAGAGAGCAAACAAGAGTGCCTATTTTTCACATCGTTTTTCCAACGGACTGTCTTAATTGAACCGTATTGGGGACAACTCGGTAAAAAAATCAAAGTAAAGCGCGAGTAGGAATCTTCGGCTTTACCTGAATTTTTTAAACTTTTTAAGCTTCAATCTTCCGCAGCTTCGCCGCCAACAACCACATCGCGAATCCGCAAACTGGGCCCACCGCAGCCCACGGGTAAACCGCTTTGTCCTCCTTTACCGCAGCCGCCGGATTCATCCCAGTAGAAATCGTCGCCGATCGCCTCAATATCCGCTAAAGTGCTAAAAACATTACCCGAAAGAGTCACATCCCGCACAGGATTGTCCAGTTTGCCATCGCGAATCATCCAAGCTTCGCCAGCACTGAAAGTAAACATTTCGCCGTTAGTCATGCCGCCTTGCCAATTGCGCGCATAAACACCCTCTTTGATCCCAGAAAATAAATCAGCAACAGGTGTATCGCCCCTTTCGATCCAAGTATTCGTCATGCGGACGATCGGCGGATAGTGATAATTTAAACAGCGAGCATTACCCGTAGGCGTTTCTCCCAACTTACCCGCAGTTTCCCGCGAGTGCAGCCGCCCGACTAAAGCGCCGTCTTTAATTAACTGAGTCGTAGTCGCCGGAGTCCCTTCATCGTCATAGAAATAGCTGCCTCGGTGTCCCTGTGGCGCTGCACCGTCGAAAATTTGCAAGTTTTTGGGCCCAAACTGGCGGCCCAGGGTCATAATTTCCAAGATGTCGGGATTTTCGTAGGCCATGTCGGCTTCGGAGAGGTGTCCGAAGGCTTCGTGGACGAATAATCCGCTGAGAATTGGGTCGATGACGACGGTGTAGGTGTTGCCTTGGACGGAGGGCAAGGCTAGGGAATCTACGGCGCGCTGAGCGGCGCTGCGAACTTGGGTGTCAAGTTCGGTTAAATCTTCGTAAGCTTTGCGGGAACCGGTGGTTTCGCGGCCGGTTTGTACGGTTTCCCCGCTGCGGGCGGTAGCTGCAAAGCGCATTTCCATGTCTACCCAACCTTGTTCGAGCATGGTACCTTCGGAGGTGGCCAGGATCATGCGCTGGGTGCTGTCGCCGTAGCGCACGGAGATGGTGGCAATACGGGGGTCTATGCTACGCAAAATGGCTGCGTAGCGATCGCACAATTGCTTTTTCTCAATTAGCGGCACTAAACGCGGATCTGTTCCTGTCAACGGTAGGAAGCAAATGTCTTGTACTGGCTTAACTGGCGCGAGAATCGTTTCTTCTTCGCCGATCAGTTTGGCTGCGGCGATGGCTTCTTCGATTCTTTCGGCGAGGGTGGAAAGTCGGTTAAAACTGGCAAAGCCCCAGCCACCTTTGTGACAGGCTCGGACTTGGCCTCCAATTGAGACTCCTTCGCTGAGGGTTTCAATTTTTTCGCCCCGCAGCAGGATGTCTGTGCCTTCGGCTTCTTCGAGTCGAATTGCTAGATAATCTACTTGGTTGCGGTAGCGTGCCATTAAGTCTGACAGCAGATTTTTTGAGTCGGCGATCGAGGTGGGCATGAATTTGCACTATTTAACTGCATCCATTTTGCACTTTTGTTAGGGCGATCGGGCTTGTTGGTGCAAAATATCCACTCCTTGCGCGGAGATTGCGACTTATTGGTACGGTTCTGCCAATATCGTTAGTTGACAAATATAGATATCCTGTGGGTTAGGGGCAAGACGCAAGAAATTAGGCTGGTTGTTTCCGTCCTACTGGTGCTTAAATTCTCGCTCCTAAACATTCCTATAAATAAATACTTCATTCTTCACGTCTGTGAAGGTGGGCTTATAACTACTGTGAATACTTACTTTCTACCAACAATCAGCGAAATTTTAGCCTCCGAAGGCTCTGAAAATGACCTCACTCCCGATCCGAGGTCGATCGCCCAAATCGGTCGCCCGAAGTGTCCTGGGAGTCGTGCGGCTGCTAGACAGAAGGCTGAACGGGAATGGTATGGGGCGATCGCAACTTTGAATCAAATGCTCGATCGGCAAAAACACTGTCTCTCCCCAAATCCCACTTCTTGTCAGGGATTGGTTTTGTCCGGGCCGTCTTCGGTTTTGACAGAGCCCGCTGTCGCTTCCGGTTTTGCTAATTGGATTTTTACCAGTATTCCCGACAACGATGCAGGTTTGTGGTCTTTTCGTGCTAGACAAACTTTAGCTTTGCTACCGGCGGCCCAGCAGCAAATATCTGTACCGGAGGCTGCCCCGGCTTTAGCTTTGGCGATCGGCGATCCTTTGGCAAACGAGCAGTTTTGTTTGGTTTTAACTGCTACTTTTAGTCTGGTGATGGTTTTGGGTGAAAATTCGGCTGGAATGCCGGCTTTTCTATTTTCTTTCGACCCGCAAATCGCCGCCAAAGCTTGGGAAGTTTTGCGGAGCAGGGTGACTGAAAGCGATTGTTTGCTTGCCAATTCTGACGGCGGGATCAATTTGCCAGTCAGCCAATTAACTCATAATTCTACGAAATTAGACGCGCTGTTCCAGCAGTTTTTGCCTGTAGATCCAAACTATCAAACAGTCGCGCAGTTCACCCGCTTGCTGCTGCATAATTTGCCCATTGGGAAAGACGAAGTGTCGAGGGGAAAACACGAAAGAGTTGATGATAGCTTGAAAGGGCAGCAAAATATCAATTGTAAGTCTCATCTGCCTCATGCTACCAAAGAAGTGGAATTGCTACAGGCGATCGCCCACGAAGTCCGCACTCCTTTGGCCACCATCCGCACCCTGACTCGGCTGCTGCTGAAACGCCCCAAACTCGAACCGGTGGTGGTGAAGCGTTTGGAAATGATTGATGCTGAGTGTACCGCTCAGATCGATCGCTTCGGTTTAATTTTCCGCGCCGTAGAAATGGAAATGTCCCAAGCAAAAAATTCTGCGATGCAGCTAACAGCAATGTCCCTCGGTGAAGTGCTCCAAAATAGCATTCCGCGCTGGCAAAAGCAGGCGAGTCAGCGCCATCACACTTTAGATGTGATTATACCGAAAAAATTGCCAGCGGTAGTCAGCGATCCGACGATGTTGGATCAGGTTTTAAGTAATTTAATTGAGAATTTTACTCGCACTTTGCGATCGGGGAGTCGCATTCAGGTGGAGGTGACTTTAGCAGGGAGTCAGTTAAAGTTGCAGTTGGAATCGGAACACTTATCTGAAGGTAAAGGCGTATCGACTTTTGCAGAATCGGCGAATGCTCCTTTGCGATCGATCGGACCTTTGTTGATGGTGCAGCCGGAGACGGGAAGTTTGAGTTTAAATTTGAGCGTGACTAAGAATTTATTTCGGGCTGCTGGCGGCAAGTTGGTAATTCGTCAGCGCCCAGAAAAGGGTGAGGTGATGACGGTATTTTTGCCACTGCAATAGTCGATAGCAGAAGGAAGAAGGAAGAAGGAAGAAGGAAGAAGGAAGAAGGAAGAAGGAAGAAGGAAGAAGGAAGAAGGAAGAAGGAAGAAGGAAAAAGTGAGCATCCTGATGAGTGTAAAAAGCGTGTTTTAGGAGTGCGAACTCCTAAAATTATGATTCGGATGGCAACGGAAACGATATCGATCGACTGAACGCGATGTGATACTTTTTACACCGGAATCTCGATCGCAAATTCTGTCCCTTCTCCCAATGCAGAAATACAACTCAGTTTTCCGCCGTGTTTTTCTTCTACAATCTGACGGGCGATTGCCAATCCCAATCCCGTTCCTTTTCCAACCTCTTTTGTAGTAAACAGGTAGTCGAATATCCGCAATTTTACTGAATCGGACATACCCAGGCCGTTATCTCTGATGCGAATTACTACGGTTGAAAGGTCGATCGACATTTCAGTACAAATCATAATGCGCCCAGGTTCGGCCTGTAATTCCGCAAAAGTTCGTCCAACGCTCGCTGCGTCCAAAGCATCGATCGCGTTAGCGAGTTACAACCCACTTTCCGCCTTAACATAAAATCGCGAATTTTTGGCTAAAAAATGGCTATCTTCCATTCTATACAAGCGTTATAGCCCCTGTATGAAAATATTAATTTTTCTTGATAATTATTTTTCTACGATCGATTTTTTGGGATTATTAAGAAGTATTCTCAAATTAAATCTCTAGAATGACGTTTTTTTATCAAAATATTTTTAACTGTGTTAAGAAGTGCGGAATGTGGGCTCAAAAATTCTCGCATTTCATTAGCTTGTTCTTCTGTCAATGCCGGGTAATAAAGTAACTCAACCCAAGTAATCGGACAGTAGAAAGCCTCTGCATCTCCAGCTTTAATTTCATCAAATATAGACTGAACTTCCGGCTCATCATTGAAGTAATAAATCAGGATGTTGGTATCGAGAAGATATTTAGGCGTTGCTTAATCAGGGTATGAAAAAGAACTAGGCAAAAATCCAGAAGTTTTGTGAAAAATGGTTTTTATGATTTGCCTATTTAGCCGTTCATACCGTAAATCAGCAACGCCATATTTTTTAATTAAAAACCCGGTTACTGCAAGAAACCGGGTTTTTAATCAGACGTTATTTATCGCTTTGTCGATCGCAATTAATGACTCAATGCCAATTCAGGCAATTTCGGCTCAGATGAACCATCGGGTAACACCTTAACCTGACCGTTTTCATCCACATCAACGATCGCACTTTGGCCTTCTTTCAGCTTCCCAGACAGCATTTCCTCAGCCAGTACATCTTCCAACAACCGCATGATAGCGCGGCGCAAAGGTCGAGCACCATAGCTAGGATTGTAGCCTTCTGTAACTAACAAGTCCTTGAACTTGTCTGTCACCGACAAAGTAATACCCTGTTCGGTTAAGCGGCCGAAGACTTGCTGCAACAGGATATCTGCAATCTGCTTGACTTCTTCCTTGTTCAACTGGCGGAAGACGATAATTTCATCCAAGCGGTTGATAAATTCGGGACGGAAGAACTGTTTCAATTCTTCGTTTACCAAGTTGCGAACGCGGCTGTACTGCGCGTCTGCGGCACCTTCAGCAAACTCGAAACCGAGACCACCGCCGCCTTTTTCAATCACTCGTGAACCGATGTTTGATGTCATGATCAGCAGCGTATTCTTAAAGTCTACCGTCCGACCTTTAGCATCGGTCAAACGGCCGTCTTCCAAGATTTGCAGCATCATGTTGAAGACATCCGGGTGAGCTTTTTCGATTTCGTCGAATAAGATCACTGTGTAAGGACGACGACGCACTGCTTCTGTTAGTTGACCGCCTTCGTCGTAGCCGACGTAACCCGGAGGCGAACCGATGAGTTTAGAAACAGTGTGGCGTTCCATAAACTCGGACATATCTAACCGAATCATCGCTTCTTCGGAACCGAAGAAATATGTGGCTAAGGCTTTTGTCAGTTCGGTTTTGCCGACGCCTGTGGGCCCGGAAAAGATGAAACTGGCGATCGGGCGATTGGGATTTTTCAAGCCAACCCGCGCGCGGCGGATGGCGCGAGAAACTGCGCTGACAGCTTCTTCTTGACCGATCAAGCGCTGGTGCAATGTGTCTTCCATGTGCAGCAGCAATTCCGATTCCGATTCTGTCAGCTTGCTAACTGGTACTCCCGTCCAATTTGCCACGATGTGGGCGATGTCTTCTTCGGTGACGATGGGAGAGATTCTGATCTGGCTTTTGTTGATCGTAGCTTCGGCAATTTGGGCTTCGATTTCTAATTCGCGATCGCGCAATTTTCCAGCTTTATCAAAGTCTTGTTCCCGCACAGCAGCATCTTTTTCTTTGCTGACGGCCGGAAGTTGTTTTTTGAGTTCTTTAACTTCGGGCGGGGTTTGCGAGTTCAGAACGTGGACGCGGGAACCTGCTTCGTCAATTAGGTCGATCGCCTTATCTGGCAAAAATCGATCGTTAATGTACCTGTCTGACAGTGTAGCCGCTGCTTCTATAGCTGCATCGGAAATTGTCAGTCGGTGGTGCTGTTCGTAGGCCGATCGCAAGCCGTACAATATTTCTATTGTTTCAGCCACACTCGGTTCGCCGACTTTAATTGGTTGGAAGCGGCGTTCTAGGGCAGCATCGCGCTCAATGTATTTGCGATATTCGTCCAAGGTAGTTGCGCCGACACACTGCAATTCTCCTCTAGCAAGAGCCGGTTTGAGCATATTGGAGGCATCCATGCTGCCTTGAATCGCGCCTGCACCAACTAAGGTATGAATTTCATCAATTACCAGAATGATGTTGCCTGCTGCGCGAATTTCCGCCATAATTTTCGTCAGCCGTTCCTCAAATTCGCCTCGGAATTTCGTACCAGCAATCAGCGAACCCATATCGAGGCTGATTACTTGTTTGTCTTCTAAAATTTCCGGGACGTTTCTGTTAACAATTCGCTGGGCGAGGCCTTCGGCGAGGGCTGTTTTGCCGACTCCCGGTTCGCCTACTAACACCGGATTGTTCTTCGTGCGGCGTCCGAGCACTTGGATCACGCGCTCGATTTCATTTTCGCGGCCCACGACTGGATCTAGTTTGCCGGCGGCTGCTAGCTTAGTTAGGTTGGTGCCGAATTCTTCTAAAGTCGGGATTTTACGATCGCCACCGCTATCTCCTCGGCCTCCGGGTACTGCCGCGACTTCTCCCACGGCACGAATTACCTGCGTGCGGACTCTCTGGCGATCGATTCCCAGGTTTTGCAGCACCTTCGCCGCCACACCTTCATCGTCTTGAATCAGCCCCAGCAGGATGTGCTCTGTGCCGATGTAATTGTGTCCTAACTGTCGCGCTTCGTTCAGCGCCGTCTCAAAAATGCGCTTGACGCGGGGGGTAAACGGAATTTCCGGCGGGAGGAACCCGGAACCTCTACCGATAATATTTTCGATTTCATTGCGCGCCTCTTTCAAGTTGAGGCCCATATCCAGTAATACTTTTGCAGCGATTCCAGTGCCTTCGCCGACGAGTCCCAAAAGGATTTGCTCGGTGCCTACAAAATTGTGTCCGAGGCGCCGCGCTTCCTCTTGGGCTAGCATGATTGCTTTAATGGCTTGTTCTGTAAAGCGTTCAAACATATTTTTTCTATCCTACTGTCTTGGCGAGGGTTGTATCGCTGCTGGTGAGGAGCGATTTGGATCACTACACAAATTATATATGTAAATTTTTGTGTATTTCCTTTAATTCAATGTATCGCTACTAAGAGGAGGCGGACAGTGGGGAGAGCCGAATAGTTGGGGTGTGTTTGCCGTCTGGCTGTGCGATCGAACTGTGCCAATGCAAATTAATGTTATCAATCACGATTTCACTCATTTCCCAACATACTGTGTTGCCGCTCCCCTGTCAAGCATTCTCTTAAAGCGAGCTATCGACAATGTTTCTTCGGGCGGGGGAATGCTTTTGTTTCAAATTACGTACTTTGAGCAAAAGTATTGCACCCCAAAGCAATTTTATTGTAACAGTTTGACTTACGCACGGGCGGTCAGAAACCGGGTTTTCTACTAAAATCCTTCGTTGCAGCCTGTAGATTTGGTAAAAAACACGGTTTATTGGGGCTTTGTGCGTCCAGGAATCTACAGGTTAAGGGACTTATGGGCGATCGCCATTCCCAAATTAGCTGCCTTTTGAAATTGCTATTAATCGCCTACTTGCAAAATCTACGATCGAGACTTGAAGCCGTGAATTTTTCTTGTCATCTTTTCCTTAAACCCATGACAATTTCCTGACTTTAAAGCCATTGTGGAACCAACTGTTTAATAACTTTCACAAACCCGATCGCAATTTGAATCAGCGGCCAACCCACAAAACAGATTAACACTGCCCAGCGAGTTTTAATATCCAAACCTTGACGAACCGCCACAATTACAGATAGCAAGCTCCACACAGCTAATATCCGCTCTATCCCTTCTCCCAGCAAGGGAATTAACGTTAAAAAATTCAGCACTTGCGGGGCGTAGGCAAATCCGATCGGAACCAACAACTCCCCATAACTTACATGACCTGGTTTCAGCCACTGCCCGATTTTAAAGATAGTGAAAGTCCAAAAATAATAACCCCCCACCAGTGCCAAAGCATCTATCCAAAGTGCTAACAATAACACGGATAGCTCAGTTCGATTGATTAACAAAATGACGGCACTGCCAAAAACGCGGGACACCGCTGCTAAAATTACAATCGTTAAAGCTATCCGCTTCGTTCTGGCAGTGTAGGGAGTTTTTTCGTAAAAGTTGCTGTTCAAAGAAAGTGAGTTCCACAGCGTTCTTCGCAAACCAGCAATTGAATCTTCTCCCTTCACGTTTAACTCCTGCTCCTCAAGATAGTTGACAACTCGGACAAAATAAGCTCTAATACAGCACAATCACCAAAATATTTCTACATAATTAGGTAATTAACAGGCATTCTACCAGATTTTATTCAATGCTAAGATTGATTTTGCAGATACTTGCGTGGCTGCGCGGAGGAAGTTTAAATTTGTTGCTCATCGCAGGTCTAATCCTGTTAGTTTGGGGCATTCTTTCGCCAGTGGGAACTGTTATATGGTGGCTTGGTCAAAGTGCCGAAACTTTGGGTTTTAAGAAAAATTCGCCGGAGATATTGCCCCCGAACGAAAGCAGCCCGGAAGCGCGCAAGTCTTCGCCACTCAATTGTTATATCATCTTTTTACCGGGAGTTGGCGATTTTTCGGGGGACGAACTAACACCGGGAGAAGCATTTTTTCTCAATCATTTAGTTAAAAGTCACCCGCAGTGCGTAGCAGTGGGGGATATTTTTCCTTATTCAGCTTCTAACAAAAGTTTAGGCGGACAGCGGTGGCTAGCTCCTTTTTGGCGGTTTGCAGCGCAGGCAAAAAGTGGGCCGATTGCTGCGGATATATTCATCAAAATTCGCAATCTTTGGAGGTTTGCAATTTCTCTCGATTATCGCTACGGTTTTGCATACAATCAGGGAATTGCTCATGCAATTATCGAGCGCATGAATGCTCAATCTCCGATTTCAGCTAATCCTCAAAAACCTTTGCAAGTTATTTTAATTGGCACTAGCGGCGGCGCACAAGTTGCTTTGGGTGCTACTCCCTATCTTAAAGAATGGCTGAAAGCAGAAATTACTGTTATTTCAGTTGGGGGCGTGTTTTCGGGAGAAAATGGTTTTGCAGAAGCCGATCGCATTTTCCATTTTCGTGGCACTCGCGATTCAATTGAAGATATTGGCGGCATCGTTTTTCCAACTCGCTGGTACTGGTTCGCGACTTCTCCTTTCAATCAAGCTCGTTTGCAAGGACGCTACGCAGAAGCTGTCAGCGGCCCTCAAAAGCACGACGGCGATGATGGATATTTTGGCGAAAATCTGGCGGATAACGGTCAAAAGTATGTAGATATCACGCTGGATAAGATTAATCAATTGCCTGTTTGGTCTGAGGGCGCGGCCCAAAGAAAGGACTGAAGTCCGAACGATCGAACCTATAAAAATGTAATGATGTGTGCCTTCTACCGACGGCGGTCATTTGAAGAATTTATGCTCGAATCAATTCAACTTTATCATCTTTTGTAAATATGCCAAATTAAATCAACTGATGATATTTTTTCACTGTGAAAAGGCGCTTGATTAACTGAGTTGCATTATAGTTGCGCTCCTTTGAGTTGCCCTTTTTCTGTTACATCGCTTTTGCTGCTCGCGGCGCAAAAAAAGAATTTTTACCTATTGACTTTGGTTGATTTTTAAGTTATATTTTAAATAATGGAAGTGGTAACTTAAATTTAAAAACTGTCACCACTCCCATTATTATATGATACCTTTTTAGACCGGCAATGTCAAGCTTTTACCCCAAAAAAAAGGGCGTTTTTTTAAAATGTTATCACAAAAAATATATTGTTGGTAAATGGAGATCTCCGTGCGCAACAGTAGTTGATGGCGGAAGATTCAATCCCAGGATTGCAATTGTACAACCCAGTGCTGCACAAAAGCCGAAATGCGATCGCGCCGCGTCTCAAAAGTAGCAGCAATCCAGATAAACACAATCCCAAAAGCCAAGCCAATCGCCCATTTAATTAGGGGATAGTCAAAAATCAGCACCACCAACTGATAGAAAACATTGATTAAGAAAATTCCGGTTCCCACAAACAAAAACGCCCGCACTCGCAGCGCCAAACCCGCAGCAATCGCCACCAAGCTAAAAAATCCTGCAACTAAACCGTGGTTGTGCTGAGTCAAAAGAGGTATCCCACAAATCAGCGCCGTGGCTACCATTCGCAGATTGTGGCGCAGGGTTTTTTGGGCTGGTAGTTGCAAAGTGCGATCGCACTGAGCAACGTAAAGGAAAGAAAGTCCTAAAGGAGTAAAATACCATTCCGGCTGAGTCAATCCGATTTGTCCAAACCACCGCAGCAATATCCAGTCAATTATTGCCACACTCACGTAGGTAAAACGGACTTCGCGCTTTTCCCAAGCTAGGAAAACATAGAAGGCGGCAGCTATGAGGAAACTAATCGGATAAAACTTAGCCGGAGATTCCAAAATAGCGACTATGGGAATGAGAGACGCAATTATCTGCCAAGGTTTTTTTGACCAACCCCAGTTATCCCAAGGTAAGATGTAAATTAAATAGGCAAATAGAGAAGCAAAAGCAACTTTCCACGGCGCCAGCGGCCCGGAAATGTACTTGACTAAAGGTGTATTGAGCCAGTAAAGCCGGATGCCAAAGGCTTCTAGCCAGCCTAAGTAAATCCAAATTTCTGCCCATTGGCGATCGAGATTATTTCGCCCTTGTAAGAAAGCGTATTGCACTAATAGAGTACCAGCAACTAATCCTAAATTTACGCCGGATTTAATATAGTTGCCAGAAGCTGAAATCAGCAGCCAACTGCTCAAAATCCAGTGCAGATGAGCGAATATTTTTAATTCGGCATTTGTTAAATGCAAATATCTGCTCAACCAACGAGATAAAATGCGATAGATATAAGTTAAAGTTGTGCCGAGAGTTGCTAGCACAATTAAGCCGTCGCCAAAAGCTCCTCCTGATGTGCGAGAAATTTGATAAAACACTGATTCGTAAGCGGAAGCTGATACGCCAATTAATCCCAAATAAACCAGAGGTTTAAATTCTTGCTGCCGCCTGCCAATGCCGATCGCAATTAAAGACGCACCTAACGAGATTAAACCTGTACCATTGGTAAAGGTGTGCGATCGCAAAATCAAGCCCAACAACCCGTAAAGCAGAGGTATAACGTGAATGCTGGGTAAAATTTGGCGATCATCGGGATTGCGCCGCCGCCACCAATCGCCCAACAATTGGGTAAATAAGCCGATCGCAATATTCGCCACTGCCAAATTAATCGTATTGCGTCCAATAAAACTCAAACCAACTGCTGTCAGCAACTCCAAACTCCAAGCCAAAGCATAAATTGCCAGCGGGGGAAGTTGACGGAAACTTCGGAAAACAATCGCAGCCATGATTACCAAAGTAGCAGCTAATACTTGAACAGAGGGCGAGAAATTCAGGGTACTGCGTGTGTAGATATCATAGGAATAAACAGTGATGTTTGTTAACAGCAAGGCTGCGAGTAAGATTGCCCAACCATCTAAAGCTCGATCGTAAATTTGAGCTAAGGTCGAAGGTTCACGCAGACTGCTAGAATAACGAACAATCGTGCTGCGAAGCAACCAGAGACACAAAAGTGCGATCGCCCCAGCAATTGCCCAAGCCCAACCAGACACAAAACCTAATTGATAAATCGCCGCAGCTACGAAACTCAAGCCAAACCCCACTCCAATTGCAGCCGCTGGAAGCTCAACTAAATAGTAAGTATTGACTAACATCAACAGCGCTGCCAAACCCAAACCAATTAACCGAGATCCCGGAAAAGTAAAAATTAGAATTTGTGCGAATATTAAGGCGATCGCACTCAAGGTACTGGCAACTTGTTTGTGAGGAACTTCAGTATATTTAGCAACAGCAGTCAAAGCCAAAGGTGTCGCCAGCCAGAGCAAACTCCACTGAGAGTGTACATTACTGTACAGCAAGATAAAACTCAATCCTGCCAACACCAATCCCAAATACCAGGAACTTTGGAATAATGCAGGATGCCACCGAAAAAATGCAGAATTTTCTCTGACATTTGCTACTTTCATCCAGACAAAAAATGCCCATTCAGACGCCATAAAAATCAATAAAATTCCTGCCCAAATATTCGTTTTCTGGTTCGGTAAAAATAAGTCAATTGCCGAACATATCGCGCATAAACCTATAATGTGAGTCAGGTAAACCCAAAATGCCGGATTTGGATGTTGATCAACAGCAGAAGTAGGCGTCACAACTCGCCGGGAATTATCGGGAATTACGTATTTCCAGGCGATCCAACCTAAAGTTAAAGTAGAGACGAATAAATTGATCGATCGCCAAAAGGGATTGACTAAACTAAGAGTAGTTAAAACACTGCCCAAACCGAGAGCAAGATTTTCACCAAAATGGGCAAGTGGAACCTTTCGCGATCGGTAGAGCCACTGCGCCACGCTTACCGTTAAAATTAAATAGGGCAAGAGCAAAACACCCCAAAAAGCCCAAGGAGTTTGCTGAGAGTTGGTAAGCTGAGTTAAAGATATAACAAATTGTGTTTTAAGCGCTAAAGGAACAACTCGCCAAACCAGCCAAATGCTCTGAAGTCCAACAGCAAAAAGCATTAGCAAATCAAGCTTTTGCCAAAACCGCACTAAGCGATTATAGAAAAACCAAATAGCCAAGATGCTAATTGCGATCGCCTGTAGGGGAATTTCGCGAAAACAAACCAGCCACCCCAAACCCAACAAACCCCCTCCGGCTAATTGCCAATTAAAAAAGTTACCAGGATTTTGTTGGTGCGATATATTATTTTTAATAGTCCCAGATGCCAGGGGCTGTGGCCAATCCAGCCACGCTAATAGCACGCCGCAAATTCCCAAAGCTAAACCCATTTCAGGGATATTGATATTCTTGACAAATATCGCCCGACCAAGTAAAATTCCTAAGGAATAAGCGACTAAAGCAGCTTTTTTGTAAGTTAAAAAATCTCGGCTGGAACTGAAAGCACCAGCGATAGTTTCGCTATCTCCTCCACCTTTGATAGATTGCAACCGTTGTTGTTGAACTTGATAAACTGTAGCGACAGTAGTTCCCACGGTACCCAAATAAACCGCTGCTATGGAAAAGCCTACAAATCCCCAACCCCAGTGCAAATAACTCAATCCCAAGTGATTTATGGCGATCGAGGTAGTTACATTTTTCCCCCACAAACTTTGATACTGATCTTTAATAATTCCGCGTGTTATCCAAGTTAAAATAAATGCGGCGACGATGGCGACTGCCCAATCCCAAGGATATCGCCACAATCCAAAGGTATCCATCGCCCAGAAATTTATTGGCACTAGCAACAGGGTAACTTCTTGCAAAGTTTGAGCAGTCAAGTGTAAATTAGACTGTTTTTTTGCCCAACTACCGATCGCCCAAAAAGTTAAAGTATAAGCTAACAAAACTCCATATTGTCCGGCAGCCGGAAATCTTTCCCACTGACTGGCAGCTAAGACTCCAGAGGAGACAACTACCATGAACACTCCTAAAAATAACAGCCACACGACGCTAATTTCGGCTATGAGCGACTGCAAAATTTGAGCTACAAAAGTTGGGGTTTGAGGGGTTTCTGCGCGCTCTGCAACGTTTTTTGTGGTGCTGGGCAATGCTTTTTGTGTTGCTAGAGCTGGTACTTTGGGTTCGGGAATAGCAGAGTTCGGGCGATCGTCAATTTCAGAAAGGGCTACAGCGGGATCGGGCAGCGGGCAGACTAAATGCTGCCGGCACAATTGCTCAACCTCAGCGGGCGAAATCAAACCCAGGCGCAGCCACGCATCTAAACCTGTCAGCAACTCAGGATGCGACGCTAAGATGCTGAATTCTATTTTGCTCGATCGACCTTTAGGAGACGACATCGGCTTAAACTGCTACTAGCTACATTCCAGCTATAGCCTAGATTACTGTCGATCGAACATCCGAGTATTCCGCCCTGAAAATTGGCACAATAAGTATAGCAGTGGACAGTTGACAGTGGACAGTTGACAGTTGACAGTTGACAGTTGCATAACGGGAATCAAACCATTGATGCAGTAAGGGTATCGGCTTTATTCATGAAGTTCTTTATGTCCTCACCGATGTGGCGGTTCCTATATTTATCGCCACACTAAAAAATAACCGCGTACATCTGCCTGTATCTGCGGTTAAAAACTCCCAATTAGGAGACAGCATTGCCGTGTTCTTACAAAAAAACTAGCGGAATGCGGAAAGCGAGCGTGACTTTAGTGCGCTCGATGAAAGCGGGCGGGGACTTCAGTCCCCTTCAGTCTTTCTTGTAAAGTATTGTCACAGACTGTCTTTGTTTTACACCAATTTTGCTATTGTAAGTATATCGTGATCAGGTCGAAGTCATGCTAGTTTTTGAATTCAAAACATACGGAAAGCGACAGCAGTTTGATGCTGTCGATCAAGCTATTAGAACAGTACAATTTATCCGAAACAAAGCAATTCGCTTGTGGATGGATGGCGAAAAGATTGGTAAAAACGATCTAAGTAAATACTGTGCATTATTAGCAAAAGAATTTTCGTTTTGTGATGAATTGAACAGTATGGCTCGACAGGCG
>NZ_JAIGNI010000090.1 GCF_026130175.1 Lyngbya sp. CCAP 1446/10
CGCCGCTCTTTCTTTTTCCATATCTTTCTGTGGCATTTGTAAGTTATTCATTTTTTTATTGTCACAATCAATTATTGCATATAATTATATCATAATAAGTGTAGATAATGATTTAGGATTGCTATATCTAATTTTTTTGCTCTTCACAATATCGGAGCCTTGTCTCCGTCTTTGGGTGCGAACCTTTGTAAAGGCTTTCGTCAGCCGGAGCAGAAGTCATAAGCCACAAGCCCTAAACCATAAGCCATAAGCCAGAATTCATGAATTAACAAAAAATTAGTTCTGACTAACGACTAATGACTGATGACTAATGACTGATGACTGATGACTCCTGACTAATGACTAATGACTTCTATCGAATGCCTTCAAATGAGACCCGATACTACTTAGTCGTAAAAACCGTTGTTCAACCTGGTGTCTCCTTCAATAAATACAGATTCGACATCAGTTACGGTGAATTTGTCCAAGTTAGCTTGCAGCACCTTTTTCTGAGCATCCGTCAAACCTGAAATCTTGAGTATGTCCTCAACGTTTTCGTAAGGAGCATTCTTAATAATTTGTCCAGCTAAAGTAGGATACAACCCTCGAAATTCCCGAAAGTCCCGGACGCCGCTGTTGTTCAAGTCAAGTTTTTTGCCGTATTCTGTGGCAAGCTTATCATCGGCGCGATTGGTTCTAGTCGGAACGTCAAGCACTATGAGCGAGGATGATGGCAAGACGATACGGCTCAAGATCCCCGCGTTCGCGCTCATGTCTCCAGCCCATGCAAAGCAGCCCAGCACTAAGCCCAATACTGCCAATAGACGACCCAATCGTTTCATGAAGTTTTGTCTCCCAATTTCATACACAGCATTTATGTAGAGACTACCATTTTGCTTATGCAGTTTTTCAGATAAATCCGCAGCAGGCAGAGGACTGTTAACAAAATTTACATTGAGATATTGACATCGCGGGCAATGTATGGTAAGTCTTAAAATTTAGACGATCGCAACTCAGGGACAGCAATCACGGGCTGGGAAACTCTAAAATAACTGATATATCGTATATTTAGAGGCTTTTAGCAGTGGCAAGCATCACAATTGAAGTACCCGACGAACTTTCAGAACAACTGGCACTTCTAGGCGAACAACTGCCGGAACTTTTGCGCCAGTGCGTCGAGCAGCCAATGCTCCCAGCTCGCATCTACCGGTATATTTTAAACTTTCTCGCCAGCGCCCCCACCCCCGAAGAAATCGCCGCTTTCCGGCCCACTCCAGAGATGCAAGAGCGCTTGCGGACATTATTGATACATAATGCTTCGGGTTCCTTGACTCCTGGTGAGCAAACAGAACTTGATGAATACGAGCGGATAGAACATCTAGTTATTATGCTCAAAACCGGTAATCTTCCTTACTTGTCTCGGCAGTCTTAAAATAATAAAAACTTAGGTCGCAATTCGCCAATTTTAGTCGAGCCGAACCACAATTTGTCTCTGAAATTTAAATTTTAGGGATTCTGCGGAGACAATCTAAAATGTTTCTACCCAAAATTTCAAATCGATTAACCTGTGACTTACATTCCTGCTAACCTACGCCGCTTGGTTGAAGAGCGCGCCAATTTTTGCTGAGAGTATTGTCAGCTTCCAGAACAGCTAAGTTTCTTCGTCCACGAAGTTGACCACATAATTGCCTTGAAGCATGGGGGAACTACCGATGCGGACAACCTCGCATTTGCTTGCTGGCGGTGCAACCGATATAAAGGAACAGACCTCGGTTCTTTCGACCCCCAAACTGGTGCTTTCAGCTTTCTTTTTAACCCCCGGACGCAGCAATGGTCGGAACATTTTACCACCATAGAAGATATGGCGATTGTCGGGTTGACTCCACCAGGGCGTACTGCTGTGTGTTTGCTCCAGTTTAACAACTCCGAACGCCTAGTCGAGCGGCTGCGATCGCCCAGGCGTTCATAAAATGGACTCCCAATTCAAAACTGGGACTCCCATGTTTAAGGGTTAATTTTGGCTCCGCCCCCAATTTTTTACCGATCAAGAGCTCTTGCCTTTGCTTTTGAGAAAAGCGTTCAAGTCAGCATAAGTACCGCCGTAAGTCACGCTGGGAGTGTCGTAACCCTTCAAAGTAACGATGTGCTGCTCGAAAGCGTCCTCGGCACCCAATTCCGTCAGGTATTTGTAGGTTGTTTCTCCCACGGCGATATCCTTGCCGAGTTCCTTGGTGCAAGACTCTAGGCGAAATGCTGCGTTGACAGTATCTCCCAAGGCGGTGTAGTCCGATCGATCGCTGCTACCAGAATTTCCCACCATTGCATAACCGGTATTGATTCCAGCCCCGACTCGCAAAGGAAAAGGCAAGGGGTAACGACTGCTGAGTTGGTCTGTTGCCTTGTGCAGTTGGCTCAAAGCTTGACAAATCTGCATCATTTCGTCATTGCTAACACCGTCGATTTTGTGGAACCACACGGCCATGATGGCATCGCCGATGTATTTGTCCACCCAACTGCCGTGCTCGCGAATGATTTGTCCGGCTTTGCGGAACCAATTGCCGATGACTTCCGAGAGGATGGTTTCGTCTAGCTGTCTAGTTAAAACTGTAAAATCTCGGATGTCCATTACCATGACCGTAATCAGGCTGCGCACCGTCAGAGTCGCCGTAAAATCTTCGGAGTCTCCATCGTGTATTCGATCGAGCCGGCGGCCTGCTGTTGGGTTAAAAAAGTCCAATTCCGTTTGACCGAAAATAATTCGATCGCCATTTCTGAGCGTGACAGGAATACTCACCCGTCGCCCGTTGACAAAGGAACCGTTACGGCTGCCCAAGTCGATCAGGTAAAACTCTCCGGTCTCCATTTGCTGTAGCATCGCGTGATTTCGGGAAATCCAGCGATCGGTCAATACAAAATTATTGTCATCATTCCGCCCTACTGTCCAGCAATTGCTGCCGGAGAGCGGCAAGTAGCGATTGCCGCTTTCTGTACGAAGTAACAAATGTGGATTGGCTTGCAAAGTCACCACAGTCCTAGAAACAACATCAAGTCAACCGATTTGAGGTTTTTAACCTTAAATTTTAACCTTAGTACGTGGCTCATAACTAAGGTTGCCAGTAAAAACCTCAAATCGGCTGTTTTAAAAATTTAAAATAGTTTAGTCGATCGATGCACCGAACCCATACAGTATTGCCAAACTACCATGTGATAGCCAGCGAAGATAGTTATGGTTTGATCATAGGCCAAAGTGTCATATTTTTTACGCCAAATATGTATTGGGAGAATTAAATTTGCTGTTTTTCGCCCCAAACATCACTTAATTTATGCTGAGGATGCCGAAATAGAAGGTATCTTTAAGATTTGTTGCTTAACTTCCGGTTTTTGAAGAGATCAGCAAAGCCTTTTCCTCGCTGCGGCGCTCAATAAATTAGAAACACGAGAATTTTATGTTGTCGAAGAGAATTTTGCCTTGTCTGGATGTGAAAGCCGGCCGCGTGGTCAAAGGTGTCAATTTTGTCAACCTGAAGGATGCTGGCGATCCGGTGGAAATGGCTCAGGTATACAATGATGCGGGTGCTGATGAGTTGGTGTTTCTGGACATTACGGCGACTCACGAAGACCGGAACATTATGATTGATGTGGTGTACCGAACTGCCGATCGAGTTTTTATCCCTTTGACGGTGGGCGGCGGCATCCAATCCTTGGACACCATTAAAAGTTTGTTGAGGGCGGGCGCAGATAAGGTAAGCATTAATTCAGCAGCGGTGCGCGATCCAAGTTTGATTGACAAAGCGAGCGATCGATTTGGCAATCAGTGTATTGTAGTGGCGATCGACGCTCGCAAACGGCAAGATGCGGACAATCCCGGTTGGGACGTGTACGTGCGCGGAGGGCGTGAAAATACTGGCAAAGATGCGATCGTCTGGGCCAAGGAAGCCGAACAGCGTGGCGCCGGCGAAATTCTGGTGACAAGCATGGACTCTGACGGTACTCAAGCCGGTTACGACTTGGCATTAACCCGCAGCATCGCCGAAATCGTCGAAATTCCCGTCATTGCTTCGGGCGGCGCAGGCAACTGTCACCACATCTACGAAGCCGTGACAGAGGGCAAAGCAGAAGCCGCACTCCTGGCTTCCCTCCTACATTACGGGCAACTGAGCGTCGGAGAAATTAAGACTTATCTAGCAAAACATCAAGTTCCCGTGCGGCTGTAGTAGTTTAGGATTTAGGCATGGGAGAAAAAACCCGGTTGCTCGATCTCTGTCGAATAGCAGCCACGATCCAAAGAAACCGGGTTTTTTGCCTTAGCGGGGACACCACGCTCAAATGCTGCCACAGATACTCCCATTTCAAATCTCAAACGATCCGACTTCCAGTGATGCACCAGACTCATCTATCCTAAGACACAAAGCCAAAATATTCCCTGAGAAGGATTTCAAAGATCCGTTTTTTCAGCTAAATATTATATATTACCTCAATTTAAGAGAGAGCGACTGCTCAACGCTGTTGCTTTGATCGAAACTTGAGCTAAAGATTGTGCAGAATTTGAACGAGCTTCAGCCTGTTAACAATCTCAGCGATGAAAATTTGTAAAAACGGAGAAATTTTGTATGTCTTTTATCAGCTTAAATCTTAATGCCAAGCGTTTTGTTCGCAGTTTAATTGCTGTTTGTTTTTGTGCATTGATGTTTGTTTCCAATGCTTTCCCAGCGTTTGCCGTTACCAGCAGCCTTACTAAAGGTGAAGCTCAACTGACGGGGATTGAGAAAGAAGCTCAAAAAGCCGTTTTGAAAGATCCTATGTCTCTAGAAGAAACTCAGAAAAAAGCTAACGAAGGGATTAATGAAGTTCAGGGAGATGCTGACAGCGAGAAGATGAAAAATCCTTCTAACACAAAAGCTACATCTTTTGAGCAACAAGTCAAAAAAGCTGTTACCAAAATTAAAGATTAACTAAGATAAATTCCCGTGGCATGGGAATTTATCTTACCCAAAATCAGGATACGCCAGTGCCGTTTCCCTACAATTAATCGGGTAATAGTCCCATCCGAGAGAGGGCAGTAGATTATTTTGGGTAGGGGCAAACGACATTGCCGTGTCCTCTCCGGTTAGATACCCGATTTCTTGAAGAAGTCGGGTATCTGAGTATTTGGATTAAATCGAGTAATAAAGTGGAAAAGATTTGGCACCTTTCGGCTTGACAAACACTTTTTGCTGCGGCTGTAACTGCAATTGGTCAAACTTTTCTCTGGTCAAATTAGCATTCAAAACTTGACCATCATCTAAGGTTAATTCCACCTGAATTTCCCATCCCAAGTGAATCAAGCGACTGATTCTGGCAGGCACTGTTGCACTATTTTCTGTAGTTTCAATTACTACGTCGTGAGGGCGCAAGAAAATCTCCGGGTTGGCTGAGTCAAAGCCGTTGTCTTGAAATATCTTTGAACTGCTGGGCAATACGTTGACTGGGCCGATAAAACTCATGACGAAAGCACTTGCTGGATGGTCGTAAATTTCTGCGGGTGTTCCTACTTGTTCGATTTTACCTTTATTCATTACTGTAATGTGATCGGCAACTTCCATCGCTTCTTCTTGATCGTGCGTCACAAAGACTGTGGTAACGTGCACTTCGTCGTGCAGTCTACGCAACCAAGCGCGCAAATCTTTGCGAACTTTGGCATCGAGAGCTCCAAAAGGTTCGTCTAGTAGCAAGACTTTCGGTTCCACAGCCAAAGCTCTGGCTAGGGCCACGCGCTGCCGCTGACCGCCTGAAAGTTGGGAGGGGTATCTATCGCCCAATCCTGCTAGTTGTACTAAATTCAACAATTCTTCTACCCGCGATTTGACTTTGGCGGGTGCAGTTTTCTGAATTTCCATCCCGAAAGCGATGTTTTTTCGCACTGTCATGTGCTTGAATAGCGCGTAGTGCTGAAACACAAACCCAATATTACGGTCTTGGACGCTAGTATTTGTGGCATCTTGGCCAGTTAGCCAGATTTTGCCGGAGTCGGGCATTTCTAAACCTGCAATCAGCCGCAGCAGCGTAGACTTGCCGGAACCAGACGGGCCCAGCAATGCGACTAGGGAACCTGATTCAATTTCTAAGCTGACTCGATCGAGTGCTTGGAAACTGCCAAAATGTTTGGATACGTTTTCTACTGTAATTCCCATAGGAAGTTCGGCAACGGATGAGTATAACGAATTTAACGGATTTAACGAAGGTCAGACGCCACAACCAAGAGCAAAAATGTTAATCTCCGGTTTCTGGATAGGTTAAGGTAAGTTTTTTATAGCACGATCGCACATCCGTTTGTTAATTTTAGGGTTTTGGCGATCGGTCAAACACTGGAAAATTCCCCAAAATGCACCTCCATCACAAAACAAAACAATTATTTATCACCAAAGTTGGCGTTTGGTAGTACAATGCAGCAAAAGTTCAAGCGTTTTTGACTTCAAAGGCTGAGGGGATATAAGGAAAATGGGAAATGTTGGACGTGTGCCTGTAGGAATTATCGGCGCTTCAGGGTACGGCGGCGTGCAACTTGTGCGACTGCTGGCGGATCACCCCGCGGCGGAAGTAGTGTATTTGGGCGGGGATAGCAGTGCGGGAAAACCTTTTTCCAGTCTTTATCCGCATCTGACTAACTGTATTAACTTGACTGTTGAGGCGATCGACCTAGACAAAATAGCGGCAAAATGTGAAGTTGTATTTCTGTCGCTACCCAACGGTTTAGCTTGCCAAATGGCACCGACGCTGATCGAAAAAGGCTGTAAAGTCTTGGATTTGTCGGCTGATTACAGATTTGAAAATCTTGACACTTATAAAGCTTGGTACGGCGGCGATCGATCGGACTCTGCTTTAGCTGCAACCGCTGTTTACGGTTTGCCAGAATTGTATCGCGATCGCATTAAAGATGCTCAATTAGTAGGCTGTGCCGGTTGCTACGTCACTGCTAGTTTATTAGCCCTAGCACCCTTGCTCAAACAAGGTCTGATTGTGCCAGAAACAGCAATTATCGACGCGAAATCAGGAACTTCGGGAGGGGGACGCAAAGCCGAAGTGAATCTGTTATTGGCAGAAGCTGACAATTCCATAGGCGCTTACAACGTTGGCCGCCACCGCCACACGCCAGAAATCGAGCAAATTTGCAGCGATTTAGCCGGACATGATATCAAAGTCCAATTTACTCCCCACCTGATGCCGATGGTGCGGGGAATTCTGGCAACTGTTTACGCAAATTTGCGCGATCCGGGATTAGTGCGGGAAGATTTAATCACCATTTTCACCGCTTTTTACCGCAATTCTCCTTTCGTAAAAGTGTTACCGGCTGGGGTTTATCCGCAGTCTAAATGGGCTTGTGGCACAAATCTTTGTTATATCGGCGTGGAAGTCGATCCGCGTACTGACAGGGTAATTGTGATTTCGGCGATCGACAATTTAATTAAAGGTCAAGCTGGTCAAGGCATCCAGTGCATGAACTTGATGATGGGTTGGGAAGAAACTTTGGGTTTACCTCAATTGGCTTTCTATCCTTAATTGGGCATTGGGCATAGGGCATTGGGCATTGGGCATTGGGGATTGGGCACTGGGCATAGGGCATTGGGCATAGGGCATTGGGCATTGGGATTAGTGTCAACAATCACCTAAAACCATTAAATCTCGTTTGTAGCCCAGGCCAGATCCCCCTAAATCCCCCGAATAGTCGGGGGACTTTGAATGCTTCTTGTCCCCCCCTTCTTAAGGGGGGCTAGGGGGGATCTGGCCTCGGTGGTAAACAGCAGTCTGTGACTAAGTTTGACCTGGTTGTTGACACCAATGGATAATGGGGAATTACCGATTACCGAAGTGTTATTTTGGCCCGTAACCGATCGATCCAGCGTAAATTGCCCGATCGCCCAATTCCTCCTCAATCCGCAATAAACGGTTATACTTAGCAACCCGTTCGCTGCGACACAGAGAACCAGTCTTGATTTGGCCGGCGCGAGTCGCTACGGCTAAATCAGCAATTGTGGTATCCTCAGTTTCACCAGAACGGTGACTGATGACCGATCGATAGCTGTTCCGTTTGCCGAGGTCGATCGTATCCAACGTCTCACTCAAAGAACCAATTTGATTCAGCTTAATCAAAATCGAATTGCTAGCCTTCAAATCAATCCCTTTTTGCAAGCGCGTGCGATTAGTAACAAACAAATCGTCACCCACCAATTGAACTTTGCTACCCATTTTCTGAGTCAGCGCCACCCAACTATCCCAATCGTCTTCGTGCAAACCATCTTCAATGGAAACGATGGGATATTGTCCAACCAAACCATCCAAATAATCGATTAATTCAGTCGGAGAATGAGCCACACCATCGTAGGTGTACTTCCCATCTTTGTAAAACTCACTAGCAGCAACATCCAAAGCCAAAGCAACTTGTTCACCCGGTTTATAGCCAGCTTTTTCAATTGCCATCATCAACAAATCCAAAGCTTCCTGATTGGAACCCAAATTAGGAGCAAAACCACCTTCATCACCAACACCAGTCAGCAAATTTTTGTCTTTCAAGACTTTAGCAAGACTAGCAAATACTTCTGCACCCCAGCGCAAAGCTTCCTTAAAAGAAGGCGCTCCCACCGGTACAATCATAAACTCTTGAATGTCTACGTTGTTGTCGGCGTGGGAACCACCGTTGATGACGTTCATCAACGGTACGGGTAAAACGTTAGCTAAAGCGCCACCCAAGTAGCGGTAAAGGGGGAGTCCTAAAGTATCGGCGGCAGCCTTTGCTGTGGCTAGGGAGACTCCGAGAATGGCATTTGCGCCGAGGTGGGATTTGTTGGGGGAACCGTCCAAGTCAATCATGGTTTGATCGATTAATGCTTGGTCGATCGCATCCATATCAACCAAAGCGGGGGCAATTTTGTGCTCGACGTTAGCAACGGCCTTCAGAACTCCTTTGCCACCGTAGCGTTTTTTGTCATCATCGCGGAGTTCGTGGGCTTCAAAGGAGCCTGTAGACGCGCCACTGGGGACTTGTGCGAGCCCGACAACACCGTTGGCTAGGTGAACTTCAGCTTCGATGGTGGGGCGGCCGCGAGAGTCCAGGATTTCTCTGGCTTTGATAAATTCGATCGCAGTGTCTTGCATATGAACGATTCCTGACTTAACTCAATGGTTGATGACAAT
The DNA here is from genome assembly GCF_026130175.1 of Lyngbya sp. CCAP 1446/10. Classification (GTDB taxonomy): domain Bacteria; phylum Cyanobacteriota; class Cyanobacteriia; order Cyanobacteriales; family Microcoleaceae; genus Microcoleus. Next base: position 9,148 of record NZ_JAIGNI010000090.1, read on the forward strand.
TAGCATTCAGCAGGCTTTCGGTAACAGACTGCTAACGGGTAATAGATTACGCGATCCCCACAATTATTAGCGCTCATTTCAAACTTTTTGCGGATTTGGGCGATCGCTGGCTGTCAATAAGCTATGCTTGTTGCAGAAAAATTTCCGACAATTTTGACAGTAATTTGATTTTGTTTACCGTAGATTTACGCAAAGTTGTTAATGGAACCTTGATTAAAATCAGAATAAGCTGTTACGCATTTAAATTGGATATTCGGGACAATGCTCAGAGCAACGTACCACAAGAATTTGATTAATTTTTGACACACCGTTTAAATGCAGAACAGCTTACCAACCAAGTCAATCAAAAAAGCATCAACCTAAAATGTTAGAAACAACTTTCCCAGAAATTACAGTATCAGCTATCGACTCCGATCCAATTATTCCCGATCCCCCAAACATCAGATTGCTTACAGGCCCATTGCCAAATTCAGGTAGCGATCCCAACTTTTTTGACCTTACTCCCAATGACGATATCGTTCAATTAGCCAACGGCATCCTGCGGAACACTCCCGGAGGTTTGCGGGCCTTAGCCGGCGATGATTTTGTCCGAGGTTCCGGTGGTGCGGAACTGATGAACGGGAACGACGGCGGAGATACTTTAATCGGAGGTTGTGGGAACGATACTATTCGCGGCGGTCAAGATTTGGACATCCTGTATGGAGAATGCGCTAACGATGTTCTGAGTGGAAATTTAGGCGATGACTACGCCTACGGAGGAACGGGAAATGACTTTGTTCGTGGCGGTAAAGGCAGCGATGCTTTAGTCGGAGACAGTGGCAATGATACTCTGATTGGTGATGCTGGAATCGATCGACTTTGGGGAGGAGAAGGTGCAGATTTATTTGTCCTCACAAGAGAATCGGGAGCAACTTCGGGAGAAATTGGTTCAGATCAACCACGTCCTGCTGGGACTTTTATTGCTAATCTAGAGCAAATGCCTGCACCTCCACCTCCTGCTGGGACTTTTATTGCTAATGTAGTGCCTACACCTCCAAGTCCTCCTGCGACTTTTGATGTAGTAGATGAAGTGCCAGCAGATTTTATTCTTGACTACAATCCAGCTCAAGATGTAATTGGATTGGCGGGAGGATTGACGCGAAACGATATTGTTTTGAGCGAAAGGTTTTTAACAATTGGTGATGCCAGAGATTACGACAGCAGCGGCCCTTTTCCTCCGGGACAGCCCCGAACTGCTGATTTTAGAGTGTTAAATACTAAGGCGACGGTGATTCGAGAAGCTAGTACCGGCAATATTTTGGGTTTGGTGAAAGATGTTTCGCCGAGTCAAATTCAGTTTATCTCTGTGTCTGACGGGGCGATCGCCCTAGGTTAAACCAAATAGGTTCGATCGTTCGGACTTCAGTCCTTCTTCCAGGTTCGAGCGTTCGGATTTCAGTCCTTCTTCCAAGTTATACTCGTTCCCAGGCTCTGCCTGGGAAAGCCTATCAGCGAGGCTCTCCCTCCCGATTCCTGACCTGAATTCAACAAACATTAAAATTGCCAAAAATCCGCCACATCATATCTCATTTCGCCCAGCATTTGCCGCAGCAGAGGCAAACTCAAGCCGATCACATTCGTGTGACAGCCCTCGATTTTTTCCACAAAAAAGCCACCTTTACCTTCCAGTGCAAAACAGCCAGCACAGGCGAGGGGTTCTCCGGTAGCGACGTAGGCCGCAATTTGGCGCGAGGTAACTTCGGCAAAATGAACTTTTGTAACTTGACAGCGAATGAGCGATCGCTCCATTGCGCGATCGAAACTATCAAATCTCGTATCAATTAAAGCATGACCAGTATAAAGTTCGCCAACTTTACCGCGCATTTTCTGCCAGCGCGAGATTGCTTCTTCGGCATCCTTCGGTTTGCCGTGAATTTCGCCATCAATGACCAAAATTGAATCACATCCCAACACCAAACATGATTTGGGATTGGGGATTTGCGGGTGAGAATTAGCCAGCAAAAACTCAGCTACAGCGTCAGCTTTTCCCTCTGCTAAAACTTTGACTAATTGAGTAGCATCCCTCATTTGTATTTGCCCTTCATCAAAATCGCTGGGGCAAATCACAGCTTCAATGCCAGCACTTTTAAGCAGGCTGCGGCGCGCCGGGGAAGCTGAGGCTAATACAAAAGTTGGAATTTTCATAATTTAATAAGGAAGAAGGAAGAAGGAAGAAGGAAGAAGGAAGAAGGAAGAAGGAAGAGGTAAGAAGGAAGAAAAATAAACTAAACTATTCCCCATGCCCAATGCCCAACGCCCTATTCCCATTCCCAATTAGTTTTGACCTTAATAAACAGAGAAAGATTTAACGACTTTCTCAAAAGCTTCTTTTACCTTCGGCCAACGTTCTTCGGTAGTGGAAACGTTCAGCGTAAAAAGTTTGCCGCGGCTGATGGCTACGCTAGCTAAGTTGTGCCGTTCTTGGTTTGGGAGTTTGACGGCGTATTCTAAAATGTAATAGTTTTTCGATCGCGATTCCCGACTTTCTGCATTGACTAATTCAGCTTGGCGGCCGGAATCCGTCGGGGCGATCGTCTTCGTTGATGTAGCCCCCGTAGGGGCGGGCTTCGCTAACGCATTTTTGCTAAGCTTGTATCCCACCTCCGTCGGCGTTCCCAAATCAGCCAGAGTTTTGTTCCCCGTGACTGGACTGATGACCACGCTGACATTCTCGGTTTGCTGAATCAAATCGCGAAACACCACATCGGGCCCATTAGGAACTGCGATCGGCAGCCAGCCATTAGGATAGAGAAATTGATAACCATCGCCAGTATCAACATAGCTTTTGAGTCCGGTCACTTTAGACACACAACCGGTTAAGCTAAGGCTTAGAACAACCAGAAGTATTGCCGCAATTCGTTTGAGCATTATTTTTACGGGTAGGGTAAAACTAAAATATTTAATTTCAATTGTCTCACCAAACCTTGCGTCTAAAAATAGTTAAGCTATGGATCGCCATTTGTGTATCGCTGGCAAGCCATAGCCGTACAATTTAATTTTTAACAAAGTTATTACAGGTTAGTTAGCCAGCTAATCAGTCCGTGCTTGGTCGAAATTTCTAAAGCCAAGAGAGAAACAAAACCAATCATGGCAAGGCGGCCGTTCAAGCGTTCTGCGTAGGGTGTAAAGCCTGTGCGGACTTCATCGTCAATGTATACTTTAGGCTCGATCGCAAAATTGTTCATTTTGCCGTCGTTGTCGAGCAGTAAGCCTCTGTCAGCCATGTCAGCCTCCTAAGTTGTTTTGGTGTACTGTAAATAAATGTAACAGACTAATGAAGATATGTAAAGGATTATGAGTTTTTTTTTCAAAGCCGCGACTCGGACACCAGTTTTCCCCAAAAATTCAACGGGAGGCAAAATCCAAACCCTTATATAATCAGTCATTCCCAAATCTCAAATCTTAAATCTCAAATGGTGTGACTGTGGACAGTAGACTCTGGGCCCCGGAAGGGGGAGGATAGAGTTGAGAATCGCAAAAGTCGATCGCGCGAGGCAAATCCCCCAGTCTGGGTTTGACGAAAATTGTGGAAGAATGGAGGAAAAATTTATGCGGGCCAGTCTGGAAATGCGGTGGTTTAATAGCGGTGCGCTGCCAAAACCGATCGGGCAATGGTTTGGCAGCGAGAGTCTGGGCGGTTATCTGTCGCCGCCTGAAGAGCGAGAAGATTTATATTTGCTGATACCTAGTTGCGACTACTTGGGAGTGAAACTGCGCGGGAAAAATTTACAGGTAAAGTGGCGGCAGGCAGAATTAGGCGTGATGCCCTTCGGCAACCGCTGGGAAGGCAAAGCCGAGAAATGGCTGAAGTGGATATGTGCCGACACGATGGCGCCACTACCAGCGGATATCATCGCCACTGGAAAGTGGGTGAAGGTCAAGAAAAAGCGAGCCCAGCGTCTTTACCAAGTTTCTGCCCCAGGTGTGCTAATGTCTGTCCCTGTCGAAGCACCAATTCCCCAAGGCTGCATTGTAGAAATTACCCAGTTAAATGTTAACGGCACTCCGTCGTGGACGTTGGGATTTGAAGCGTTTGGTAGCGAAAATTTTTTGGCCGAAAGTCTGCAAACAGTCGCTAATTGGACTAGCAAGAGTTATCAGGCTCAAAAGTTGAAAGCTGAGGATTCTTCTGGTTATCCGATTTGGCTAGCTGGTAAGTAAGGAGAGAGGGGGAGAGAGAGAGAGGAAGAATTTGAAACTTTTTTCCAGAACTCTTTTTTTCTGTAGTTTAAACTAAATAAAGATGAGAACGGTGGCCAAAGAAGAACTAGAGCCACCGTTAAGGAGAGAATGAGGGTGAAAAAGAAAACCTATCCACTCCTTAAATGAACAGTGAACGATTAAAGGACTTTCGTCAAGCAGCATACGAGTTATTGGTACGAGCTCTCGTATGCAACATTTGAGCTCATGGATGCAGTAATGACCACGCCCAAATGCGTCATGTTTAGCGGAATTTTCACTCAATCCATTATTCAATCGTCAATGGCAAGCGCGTCTATGAAGCCTTACAAGACTGTAGGCCAGACCGGAAAAAACTGATGGAGTTGTACCCTTGAGCAATTAGAACAGCAAGTACCCGCAACAGAATATATATTAGTGGCAATTGACCTGCATGGGGGAGACAGTCATGCTAAAACCTTAAAAGACAGAACCCATGAATACCAGGAAGGCGTAATTATTGGACAAGGGTACAGTACCATTGCGTGGATACCGGAAGCTCAAGGAAGTTGGGCATTACCCCTACTCCATGAAAGAATCAGTAGTGGGTCTTCACCCATACTTCAAGCAGCTTCCCAACTTAAACTTGTCTGTGAACAGAGCGTCAACCCAGTCTTAGGAATGAAAATTTAATAACTTAAGCAAGATATAATAAAAAAATGAGTGAACATCAATGTACTTGACATTTCAAATTTATGGTCAAAACGTAATTGCTCAACCCCCTTGACAAGAAGACGAGATAGACATTAGATAAAGGAATGGAAAAACTCCCGACTTAAAGCAACTATCGAACGAGGCAAAAGAAGCCTTGATAGTAGAGCTATGGCAAGAAATCCAAAAACTCAGCGCAGCATTAGCCACCTACGAACCAAAACCAGAGCCATCTCCCAAAAAAACTAGCAAAAATTCTAGCACTCCACCATCCAAAGGATTCAAGCCGAACATTAAGCCATCGAAAATTCAGGGGATAAAAAGACAAAGAAGCGTGGGAAGAGTCGGAGGGGGCAGAGAACTACATCCTCATCCCGACCAAACAATCATCGCGATTGTCAAAAATTGCCCCCAATGTGGAGAGAAAGTCACCGCCACCGCCCAGAAGTTGCAATCGATATACGAAAAAAATCGAACTCCCCCCCATTCGCCCCATCATCACCCGAATAGAACGTTATGGTGGTCAGTGTGCGTGCTGTCAAACCGAATATGTTGCACCTGTGCCATTGGGAATGGAACCAGGTTCACCGGGAAAGCAGTTCGATTCAAAGCTTGGTCACATACCTCCGTTACACTCATGCCATCAGCTACGAACGGCTATCGGGAATATTGGCAGAAGTGTTTGGAATCAAGATATCAGAAGGAGCAATCGCCAACCTATTAGTGAAGGTCAAAACCAGTTTAGATGACGAAGTAACTCAAATACTACAACGGCTGCGGCGGGCAAAATTAATTTGTTCAGATGAAACGAGTGCGAGAGTTAACGGACAGTGGGAGTGGGAGTGGGTGTTTCAGAATCAGGATGTTTGTTTACACGTCATCCGCCCCAGCCGAGCCAGTGGAGTAATGTACGAAGTTCTCGGAGAACATCGTCCCGATATCTGGGTATCAGATTTATTTAGCGCTCAAAAAAATCACCCCGCACCACAATGGCAAGTGTGTTTGGCTCATCAATTGCGGGACTGTCAATATGCGATTGATGCTGGAGACAGGATTTTCGCCCCAGCGATGAAGAGGTTATTATTAAGAGCTTTTATCATCCATCGACGACGAGAAAGAATCGACGATGCCAGATTTAATCGATATCGAGAAAATTTACAGGAAAGATTAACTAGGATTTTGAATTTAGCCCCACATCATCCGGATGGTATCCGGTTACGAAAACGCTATGGTGGGCTAATTGACAATTTATTTCTATTTCTGGAAGATGCGGCAATTCCACCAACGAATAATAGTAGTGAACAGGCGATTAGGATGAGCGTGATATTTCGCCGTGTAACTAATGGCTTCCGTTCAGAATGGGGCAGAGATTTGTTTGCAGCCGTTCGTTCGGTTGTCAATACTGGCAAGCGTCAGGGTTTAACTGCTTATCAATCTATTCAACAAGCTCTCTCTACTGATGGCTCCCTTTTTTCCCCTAGTTGAGCAATTACCAATTACCAAATATCTAACTTGACAATAGAACGTATAAATATATTAAACTTTTTTCCGGTTAGCTGTCGTTCTTATTATTTGTTGTTGTGATTGAAAACACTTTCATTGCTGATACAGCTTGTGAATTTAATTGAATTGAGTTTTAATTGAGCAGCTATTTACTATTTTAATTGCTGCTGAATTTGTGGTGACTTGAGATATTAGCGGTCGAAATTGTTAAGTATTTTGAATCAATTGGTCTGTCAATTACTGTTAATTTCTGATTGGGGCTCGCTGTCTCTCGATTTTCTCATTGGTTTTCAAGAGATCTCATTACAATCAATTCCCTTGTGCCAGTTCCGGGTGCGGAATGTGGGCTAAAAGATTAGATAAAAAACCCGGTTTTTTTGATATTGATGGGGTTTTTCCTAATACAAACACAGAATTTTTCCCAAACAAAAAGCGCCCCTATTTCTAGGAGCGCTTTTTGTTATCTCAGGTTAAAAATTAACCGTTGATGGAAGGAGCAACCAAAGCAACTGGAATTGTTTCACCA
>NZ_JAIGNI010000091.1 GCF_026130175.1 Lyngbya sp. CCAP 1446/10
TCAGGAGCGCAATGGAATATTGAGAGCGTTCCCTCTATCCTTTCTCTTCGCTGTGCTTATCTCAACGGTCAACTTTCAATTTGATGTATTTGCCAAAGTGAGATGCACCCGTTTTATCGGTATAAATTCACAGTTAGTGCGACTCCAACCTTGAGGATGAGGTCGATCGGTGCGGATAACTAACACGCCACCTGATTCTTCAGCGTGTTCGACAGCAACATGAAGATTTCCGCAGCCGGATTCTGCTTGTATATTAGTAGCTTGTCTTCGGATTAGCCAGACGAAAGGTTGCCCATCTACAATAATTTTTCTTGTTCCTTTTTTCGGTATTGACATAGTTTGCTTCCAGCCAGTTTACTCATGAGATTATAACGAAAAAACTCAAGCATCTGGTTCTTCAGAAGTTGTGCGAAACCCTCCTAAAGTTGAGAAAGGGGTAATGTTTGTCCAGTTATGGCTTGCTGCCAAGATTGGCGAAAGCTTGCTGCTGAAAAATCTGTATCTTCTTCTGTTGTCGTAGCTTGAGTTTCCAGGGAATGGGTGTGTTGGATAATAGTGGATAGTGTTTTAAGTAGTTCAAGTTGTTCTGTCAATGACATTGACTGAGCAAGATCGATCGCTTGTTGAAGTTGTGAAGTCATAGTAAATCCTCCTTGTTTTATTTTACATTAGCTACCCACGATCGCATACCACAAACTCACCATCAGGCACAAACTCGCTAAATGCTGGGGAATCAAAGATTTAATCGATCGCTTAGCAATTTGTTGAGTCACAAATATCGTCACCAACAATGAGACAATCAAAGTAAAACCTTGCAAAAAACTAATCACCGCCGGATCTCCTATAAAACTCGGTAAATCATCTCTAATTTGTCCGAAAGTGGCAAAAGTTACCGGAATCACTCGCCCGCCTTCCTGCAAACCCAATCGCCAATAGTGAGACAAACTACCGCCCCAGACTAGGGGTAGATATCCGTAGGCGAGGGAGACAAATGAGAGGGGTTTATAGGTTGTAAATGGGATACTTTTTGCTTGTCCCAATCGGTAAATTGCCTGCATGACGGCGTAAGCTACTAACGGAATCAGTGGCGGGATAATTAACACCGCGAGCGACATTCCTAAATGAGGTAAAAATTGCTCTAAATTGATACCCAGCCCCAACAAACTATCGATCTCCGGTAAGCGATGGAGATAGATACCGCCTAATAAGAGAAATAACAGGGCAACTTCATAACTGTGAGGAACGTGAGTTGTCCATAATTCGATTCCCGGAGGGCGCACATTTAATTCTACCGATCGATGGGGACAAGCTTTTAAGCAAGTCATGCACAAGACGCAATCTTTATTATCAGTTAATTGGGCGGGATGGGAATAAATCGGACATCCATTAGTAGTTAATCCTTCCCCCAATCCTGGGCCGCCTTTATAACATTGGTAGGTGGTGCATTCCGCCGCGCAGGTTCCTTGTTGGGCGCGTAGTTCGATGATTGAAAGTTTAGCAAACAATCCATTCATCCCTCCGATTGGGCATAAATAGCGACACCAAAACCGCCTTTCAAAAATTAGCGAAAAAATTACCGCGCCCGCCGTAATCAGCAATAACAAACAACTGGATAAATAGGCGGTATTTTCTAGATTCCACAATTCTTCCCAGAGAAATATTAGAGTAAATAGTCCGAACAGAAACCAACCACCCCATTTTTCAGCTAATTGACGCGGCCATTTATTGAGAGTTCGCGGAAAAATTTTCAGCGATAGTTTTTGGACGATTTCCCCATAAATCATAAAAGGGCAAAAGGCACACCACAATCGCCCGACAATGGGGAATAATAATAACATCAACGGCCACCACCACGCCCAAAAAATGTTGAGAGCAAAATTATGCTCTCTATCTTGGGGAGCAACAAATAGGATAATTACTACTAATGCAAATACCCAACTGGTAAACCAATAATTCACGCGATCGGGATACCAATCGCTCCGCAAAAAATGCCGAAGTTTAGGATAGATATTTAATAAATTCAGGCGAAATTTTTGTTTCTTCGCCGCCTGGGCCCAAAACACTTCTTCGGTTAGTACCTGACTTCCCTGGGCTTGAACTAAAGCGCGATCGACCATTCCCTGCAATTCCTGCAAATTACCTGGAAAATCGTAGGTTTGCAAGCGGCGAATTGCTTCTGGTGTGACTTGGGGCTTGACTAATTTCTTTTGGCGACCAAGAATATTGAGATAATAGTTAACTTGTGCCTCTAAATCTGTTTTTCGTACCCGCAAAGATGGTACTTTAATCTTGTGTTGTGTCAGCTTATCTAACTTGGGCTGCACACTTTCTGAGATTAAAATTATGCGGGCATTAGTAGAACGCGGTGGCGGTGGTATTTGTCCTTCTCTGACTACTAGGGTATAGGTTCCCTCGGTTAATAATTGCTGAATTTGGGGGCATAATTGAGCGGATAATTCTTGCACGTCATTGAAAATTAACGTCCCTTCGCCCAACCATTCCAACAATCCCGGTTTGCCGCCCAAACGCCCGAATAATTCCGCTCCATTAGCCTGAAGCAAGGCACTTTTGATCTGAATAACTGGTTCGTTGCGGCGGTGGGAACCGAAATGAATTAAAGCAGCTAAATTATCTTTTTCTAAACCAGGTTCGCCAGAGATTAATACCGATCGATTGTCGCTCGATGCTGTGCGAATTTGTTGGCGCAATTTCACTGCATAACGGCTATTTCCAATTACTCCGCGTTTCGCCCTTGGTACTAAATAGGTGCGGAGTGCGTTTTGACGCTCTCTTTCGTAGGCGATTTCTGATTCTAGCTGCTCTAATTTCGCAGCCAAGCGTTGAGCGTAGGCTTCGGTGATGCGTGGATATCTTTCTAGCAAACTGCGCCAGCGTGAGGCACTAATTACCCAAAATTGACATTCTGTACGGGCAATAATTCGACTATCTGCCGGTTGCGATCGTTGGAGGGCTGATAAATTGACGAGCGCCCCCGGTAACAAACTACTCCCCCACATTAAGCCCGGTTGTTTGCGCCGGTAGCGATCGGCTTGTCCACTTTCTAGGATGTAGAGATTGGTGACGGGCGTATCTTCGATTACCACTCGAAATCCCGTGGGAAAAGTTGCCATTTCCATTTCCAGGGCGATCGCCTGTAAAATCTCGCGGGATAATATGCCTAATTCGGTGTTCGATTCGAGCCAGTTAACTAATTTTTCGGTAGACATCGCTTAGCCTCGGCGAAAATAGAATTGTGCTGCTTGGTGTATGATAATAATAGCGGATAGCTTGTTAAAGTTTTGAATTCTTAGTGAAGCATCCATTTCGGTTCGTAGTGTGGACGGTCGTCCGCACTACGAACCTTACTGATTGCGAGCTATTGACAGGAGATGAGATCGCTTCTGATTTAAGTTGAGTCGATTGTTGGAATTAACAGCAATATTTAAATTGCTGCTAGATCAATTATTTAATTGCTTTTGCCAGTTAATTATCACTTTGCTTTTTCGCCCACAATGACAGCGATGGGAAGCGCATAATGAATTTCATCGCCTTGGAAATGCACGTCAATCCCCAGACGGTCAACACCAATATCATCTTTAAAAATTTGTCGCAGCTTATCGTCATCGCCTGGGTTTGGAAAAGAAGCAGCTAATTGTTGTTCCAGTCCCAATTCTACTTTATAAAATGCCAACTTGACATTTTGCAGATTCGCATCCGCGACTAATTTTGGCAACTCTTCCAGAGTCAAAGCACGAGTGTGAGATGGATCGCGCAGCTTCTCAATATAGTTGTAAGCATCAACTTTTTCCGGCGGCATTGCTACGTCAGCAATCAAAATGCGATCGCCCGCGCGACACACCCGAACCATCTCTGACAGCACAACCTCCGGCCGCAAAAGATGATGGAAAGCGTAACGACTCAGCACAACGGAAAAACTATCATCGGGAAACGGTAGCGTCTCGATATCGCCTTGCAACCACGAGATATTAGTCAAGTTTTTTTGCTGTGCCAAAATCTGGGCTTGTTCTAGCATTGCTGGTGTTAAATCGATGCCAGTAACGCGATCGGAAACTGCCGCAAAAGCACAAGCAACAATACCAGGGCCGCAAGCAACATCTAGAACTGTATCCTTGTCAGATACGTTGGCCATTTTCATCAGTAAATCTAGAGATTCTTGATTTGTGTGGCCATACAAGTTAGAGAATGGCACAGCCTGACGGGTGAATTGGTCGATGATGGATTTTTGATGTGCGGTCATAGTTTAATTCTATCCTTGTTTGCTGCTATTTTGTAGGCAGGAGCGACTTTAGCCGCTCCTGTAAAGCTTATTTCACCTATTAACTATTTCTCAATGCCCACCTGCGAGGGCGGTCAAAATAGCCACGCCAAAGGCAAGCCGATACCATACAAACACCCAAGTATTCTGAGTTTGTAGAAACTTCATCAGCCATGCGATCGACAAATAAGAAAATACAAACGCCGAAATAGTTCCTACTGCCAAAGTCACAACTCCAGCATTACCCATTTCTTCTCCCACAGCACCCTTCAATTCCACTAATCCCGCCAGAGTAATTGCCGGAATTCCTAATAAAAAAGAAAACCGTGCGGCGGCGGCTCTCTCTAATCCCATGAACAATCCTGCTGTTAGGGTGGAACCCGATCGCGAACACCCCGGAATCAACGCCATTGCTTGACCTAATCCCATCAAAATACCATCTTGGACGGTTAATTTTTCATAAGTGCGATCGCGCGTGCCAATTTTTTCTGCTATGGCTAACAGCAGCGACATGACGATCGAAGCAATGGCGATGCTGGCCAAACTCCTCAACGGTGACTTGTCAAAATCGGGAACCAATATCTTGATTAGCAGCCCAAAAAAGACTATCGGTATTGTTCCTAAAGCAATCCCCAAAGCCATTTTAAACTCTTGGGATTCGTAGTCACGCCGCATTACAGCGTTGACTGCACCCAAAGTTATCGTTGTCAAGTCTTTCCAAAAGTACCAAAGCACAGCCACAATGCTGCCCAACTGAATAATAGCAGTATAGGCAACCCCCGGATCGCCCCATCCCAGGGCGATCGGCACTACCTTCAAATGAGCGCTGCTGCTGATAGGTAAAAACTCCGTTAATCCCTGTACAATTCCTAAAACAATCGTCTGCACCAAATTGAGTGGAGCGGGCCCGGAAACATCAGCAGCGGGCGTTTGGGCGAGGAGTGCGTCAACCAAAGCTATCATAAGTTGTCAGTTCTCTGTTGTCAGTTTTTAGATATCAGTTAGATTTCAATACGCTTGGGATAAGACGGCGGTTGAAACCGCTTCTCGTCAAACGATGTCCGAGAGAGCGAGGGACTAAAGAGAATAACGTAATTTAAATCACCCGCTCTTCAACCTGCTTGGAGTAGGTTTTGCTTGTATAGACGCGGTTTCAACCGCGAGCGTCTTCTATCAGCAAATTGCGATCGCCGATCCGAAACTACTTTAACCTACTCAACAACATTTGCATACATTTGCTGATAAACTTAAAAAAGTTTTTGCATCTGATGAAGCCAGCCTACAGCAACTGCCAACAACCTATGATATTTTCCGAGTCCAAAAATTTAATTGTTACTGCTGCTTCTGGCATCCGGTTGCTGCGGCGAATCTTGTCAGCCAGTCTGTTAACGGTGACGCTGGCACTTAGCTTGATACTTTTCACCAGCACGCCACCAGCCTTCGCAACTCTCACAGACGATCGCTTCGACGGCACTATCTATGCCCTCTACGCCGGCAACGGTTCCCTAGTTCCTCCTAAAGTCAAGATGACAGATTCTTTCAAGCGGAAGAAACCTGTAGTGTTGGTTTTTTACACTGACGACAGCAGGGACTCCAAGCAATACGCGATCGTCGTCTCTCAACTCCAGGAATTTTACGGTCGCGCGGCAGATCTCATGCCGATAAGCGTTGACTCTTTGCCTCCAAAACCCTCACCGAAACTCACTGAACCGGGACATTATTACGAAGGATTCGTACCTCAAACAGTCATTCTAGACCAATCAGGAAAAGTAGTTTTTAACGAAAAAGGACAAATACCGTTTGAACAGGTAGACGATGCCTTGAGAAAAGTGTTTGACTTGCTACCTAGAGAAAATTCGGTAGCGCTTAAACGCCGTGTTGTGAACGAACTCAATGTCGAATTGTCGAAGTAATAAAAGACCGGGCGGTTGAAACCGCGTCTATACACACAAAACCCGAGTTCAGAGGGGTTGAAGAGTGGGTGGTTAAAATTACTTTGTCTTCCTAATGGAGCGGAAGCGGAATACCGTTCGGGAAGGCTAACGCCTACGTTTGACTCTGACGGGGTTTCAACCGCCGTTTTATCTGATTCTTGCTCAGTAATTCTTTACAAATATCCTCTGGGTATCAAGGCAAAATAGTATCAAGTATTTAAACTTTAAACCATGAGTAGAACCTTAATTCCTGTGATTCTGGCCGGCGGTAAAGGCGAACGTTTCTGGCCTCTGAGTCGCAAGCAGCGCCCCAAGCAGTTTTTGAGTCTTGATGGTAGCGGCAAGAGTTTGCTACAAGCTACTGCGGAAAGACTTTTGGAATTAGGTAATGGTTGGGAGGATTTGTGGGTGGTAACATCGGAAATGTTGGCCGATGGAGTGCGGGAACAGTTGCCGCTGTTACCTCCTGAGAATTTGCTGGCGGAACCGGAGGGCCGAGATACTGCGCCGGCGGTGGCTTGGACTGCTATCGAAACTGCGAAGCGTTACGGTGAGGATGCGGTTGTTGGTTTTTTCCCGGCGGATCACTGGATTGGGGAACCGCAGGAGTTTATCAAGACTTTGGAGGCGGCGGCGGAGTTGGCGAAGAATCAGGATGCGATCGCCACTTTGGGAGTCAAACCGAGTTATGCTTCCACTGGTTACGGCTACATCGAACAAGGCGAAGAAATTGGCACTTTTGGCGGTTTTCCGGCGTACCGCGTGGCTAGATTTACGGAAAAGCCCGATCGCGCCACCGCTGAAGAATTTGTAAACAGCGGTAAGTTTAGCTGGAATGGCGGAATATTCGTATTTCGAGTTGGCACAGTCTTGACAGAATTGCGAAATCATGTACCGAAAATGATGGCAGCTTTGGAAGCGAAAGGTGCTGCTGCTTACTCCGAATTGCCGAAAATTAGCATCGATTACGCCCTGATGGAAAAGACGCAAAAGGCTTGTGTACTGCCCGTAGGCTTTAGTTGGGACGATTTGGGAGATTGGAATGCGATCGCCCGTTTGCTGCAAGGAGACAAGCCAAATGTCGAGTTAGCAAAACACGTCGGAATTGATACCAAGAATAGCATTCTTTATGCAGCGGATGAGAATGAAGTGATTGTCACCATTGGTTTAGAAGATGTCGTCGTTGTCAGAGATGGGAATGTGACCTTAATTGTGAAAAAGGACAGGACGCAGGAGATTAAACAAGTAATCAAAGTGTTGGAAGAAGATGATAAATTGAAAGATTTGTTGTGATGTAAGTACGGCACAGATTGGGCAGGCGAATACAAAGGATAAATCACTCTTTATCCAGACTTTCGTTTCTTAATCTGTGTCGTACTTTACTATTCTACTTTGGTTGTTCGCACTTCCACTGAAGCCATTGTTTTACCAGATTCCTAATTAAAGCCTGTGCTTCTGATAGTGACATAGGTTCTTTTGGTGGATCGTTGCGATCGACACCGTGTCGTGCATCATCACCAATTGCGCTTTGACTATTAGCAGTATGCGTGAATTGCCTAATCTTATCTTTATCTATCCACTGTTTAATCCTATCAATCTTATTTTTTTCACCAGCATCTTTCTTGACAATTTCATAAACTTTGTAAAGATTAATCCAGTTATGTTCAAAGTCCCTAAATTGTCTAAAAACATTTTTAACTATCTCGTCTTCTTCTGCCAGCTTCCTCCAGGATTCAAACTCTAATTTAGGGATTATATCTTGACCGCCTTCTAGTTGGATAGAAAAAGAACAACTTGAACCCACGTTAATTGTGGCTGACCCCATAACAAACCCCTGACGCTTACCTTCTTCGTCAACTTGGTAGATGTGATCAGGCTTAAGAAGTGGAAAATCTGTAAAATGAATCATTGCAACAGCACTTATAGGTTGAAGAACTTTAGTAGCTGTCGAATGTACATCCTCCGGCTTCGTTAGTGATTCCCAGCGCGAAGAAGTTAGGTAATATTTACTATTCTCTGTGATTAAGCTCAATTCATCTGATGAACGCAGCAAGTTCGATAAATTGTCAAAATCCGACTTTTTAACATCTAGTAAAACTAGCCATTTCATTGAAAAAACCTCCTAATCGTATCAGGAATAGTAAATATTACATCAACAGCACTCATGTTTTTGACCCATGACTAAACAAATCTATTTACTTTAATTACATAATTTCTGCTAAATCCAACACAAAACCAGGCAGTACATCTTCCCCCGACACAGTGGCAGGATTTTGGAGAATTTCCACATCTTGACCGGGGCGATAAATTTCTACCCGCCGATTTTGCCTGTCAATTAACCAACCCAATCTCGCACCGTTATCAATATATTCTTGCATTTTATCTTGCAGCTTTTTCAACGAATCAGTCTTCGATTCCCTACGGGATAGCTTCGCTTCACGCAATTCGACCACAAAATCTGGACACAAAGGAGCAAAACTATCTTTTTGTTCGGGTGTTAAAGCATCCCAGCGTTCTTTTTTGACCCAAGAAGCATCAGGAGAGCGATCGGCCCCATTCGGGAGTGTAAAGCCTCCAGAAGAGTCGAATACAACTCCCAGTTTAGTTTCACGGTTCCAGACTCGGAGTTGAGATGTTAAATCGGCATTACGTATGCTAGTTTCACTGCCTGTCGGTGCCATAATAATTAATTCCCCTGATGCTGTACGTTCAAATTGATAATCGCGGTTGTTCTGACAAAGCTCCAAAAATTGCTCGTCAGTTAAGTTTATGGATAATTCAATCGAGGTTGCAGGAGATGGGATTGCAATCATGTTTTTTATAGGGTTTGAAACACATTGAGAATCTGGCTGGTAATAACTTACTCATTCAAGTCTTTGACACAACTTTTAAACTCTATAAATTTAATCATAAAAATATCATTTCGGCTTTAACTGTATATTAGCAGGAGGATTAATGCCACGACAACCGATCGCCCTCCCCCACACCCCAAAGTAGGCGCGGCGCAGCTATCCTTCTTCAGAAATTGCGCCCATTCCCGCGATTCCCTCCAAAGTTATTCCTCAAGATAATGGTCAGCTTGGTTAACAGCGCTATCCTAGTAGTTATATTGCTAGCAAAGTCGATCGACCAGGAGGCCCCTTGTTCAGCCTAGTTCAAAACACTTCTCGCAAAGGAGAAATCCTAGAAGTCGTCTTCCGCAACGGTTGGGACTACATGAAACCCATGCTTATTGCAGAAAAAACGCGATCGCGGGCGAGGGCCCAACGCCATCACCCTTTGTGGGCAAACTATATGTAGTGTGCCTCCCTAAGTCCTGTAATTCACAAAAATTGTTGTACTCAAAATTCATAACTCTCTGTATAACGGGCCAGCTTATGAGCGCAAAATTTTCCGATAGCGAGCTTCAATTACCGAGTAGATGCCATAGGCAATTAAACCCAAAGGTACGATACCCAAAATCACTGGACTAAAAGGCTGTTTTCCCAGAATTGCCAACACCTCGCCCAATCCCTTCGTTTGACTGGCATCCGATAGCCTTGCTGCTTGAATAAAGAAAAGACCGATTATAACGAAAACAATCCCACGGGCAGCAATTCCAAATCGACCCAACCGTGTCGCCCAAGTTAGCTCGTTTTGGCTCATTTCATCTAGCTTGAAATGGTGGCGGAATTTGGCTTTATATGCTTCGTAGAAATAAGAAAAACCTACACCAATAACAATTGATCCCGCCAATCCTACCAGCCATTGTCCAAATGGTTGCGCTAAAAGTTGGGCTGTCAAATCTTCGGTTGTATCCTTTTTACCACCGCCCGAACCCATTATCAGTTTTACAGCCGTTAAAGCCAAACCTGCGTAAGCTAAAGCACTGAAGGCGTAGCCAATGCGTTGGGCAATTCGCTTGGCATCCATTTTTTGTCCTTGGTGTTCTGGGTCGATAATTGTCTGAACCATACGCCAAAGGAAATAACCAATAATGCCAATCGTTACAAGAAATAGCAGAAATTTACCGAAGGGTTGGTTAACAATTTCTGATAATGCACCGCTAGTATCGGTTGTCCTGCCGCCCATACTAAAGGCTGCTTGTGCTGCTAGAAAACCGACAATAAAGTAAACTAAGCCTTTGGAAGCATATCCCAATCTTGCCAGCCGCTCAAACCAGGGATGAGAAGCTGTCCGTCGAATTGACTGTTGAATGCTGTCGGTGGGTGAGTTCTGCGGTTTCATATTTTTTGACAATGTAGTTGTTAACGACTGCTGCCATAGGCAATAGTGCATTCCTTTCCAGTTAACGGAGTTATTAAACCAATAATTTATGTTATTATTTATTGATTTAAAGATTAGCTTGTTTAGAAATGTTTTTTATCTGTCTGGAGCGGGAGTGTCAACGGCAGATTAATTGATAATTTTCACCTTTTTGGGGCTTGACAAATATAGGTTTATGGGCTATAATGGCTGGCATCATGGAGTAGTCTGTCAGCCGTCTAGTATATCTTTAATTAAATTTTTTTAACCCAAGTTTGAATAACAATTAGAATTGGCAGCGCTAAAAATCCTCCCCAAAAACCTAATAAAAATCCGAATGCTGTCAAGAGATCTAAGGTGTAAGCGGGAAGAAAAGATACCTGCTTTTTCATAATGATAGCTGTGAGAAAATTGCCTTCAAGACATTGTAAGAATGGATGCGCCCCCTTGCGGCAGTTGGGAATCAAGCATCTATTGCCAATCGTCCGAGCGATCGCACTTAACTGAAAGCAATATCATAAGTTTTTCCTCAATCATCTTCCATCAGATGGATATTTTTTTATGGCATTAGACAGATGGCAAAGTTTGGCTAGTTAGATTAAATAGAGAGAGAAGCAACATTTTGAAATGTTGAACAGGGACAATAGACCTTTTACTTAAGTCTATTTTTAAGATTCTAAATTGCCATTGTCGCAAGAAGTTGATGGTTCAGAGGAGGATATTAGGAAAATGGAATCAACCACAACGGCAGTGGCTGTGTTGAGTTCAACCTTTTATTTACCGGAAATTGCCCAAATCAGTTCTAAAATATCAGGCATCCTGCCTGTGCTGAACTGAGTTTTCAGGAGAAGTCTAATAGCTAGCCACAAGGTGGTCGCTTGCGCCAGCAAGACAAGCAGAATCTCTTTCTTGCCTCGTTTATTTTGACGATCAATTCAGCAATAAGGTGTATATAATGAATCAACCAGAATCCTTGTCACAACCGCTGACGAACACCGAATTCGTCACAACTTTTCGCTTGTTCAGTCGAGTTAGCTTCTGGATACAGTTATTCTTGGGTGCTGTTTCCGGCATTGTTTTAGTATTTGCTATGTTGGGTCGCAACATGAGTGAACAAACCAATAATAATGCAGGTATTGGTTTCGGGATAGTTTTAGCGATAGTCGGCCTTTTATTGCTGTGCTTTAGAATTTTTTGGGATTTTCGCTATAGGCTTTTAGGCAGACTTTTGCACGCCGAAAATTCCCAAGTATATCCCAGCAAAGAACATATTACTAAAACCTTACAAATTGGATTAATTTCTAGTTTGGTGGGGGTATTAATCGCGTTTGTCGCTTCTGAAGAAACAGTTGCTGTAGTCCTAGCGAAAACTCTTAGTCAACCGCAAGCGATGGCCGCTTATGCACCAGAAAATGTGATTCGTTCATTAGATATTTTTGTGACAATGGCAAACGTGAATCTGATTGGAGCTCACTTTTTTGGAGCTGTTACTTCTCTTGGGTTACTCAATTGGGTAGAGGATTAGTTGGCGGCATTAGCGATCGCTAAAGGCAAACACAGATCCTATGTGGTCAGGATTTACAAGGGCTGACCGATTTAACTAAGGTTTGTGGTTGCACTGTCTTGGCGAAAGAGAGCGAAGACAGCGCAGCTACAAGCTAAAAGTGATACTTTTCCGCGTTACTGTTTATACCAAATTTCCCGGAATATATGGCAACTGATGACTTAAATCAAAGTGAAACAACTGATGTAAGAAAAGTTTGTAGTCAACGTTAAAAACTTTTAACAATTTATCGCAAACTCAAACAATTAACAGCTACTGAACCTTGTCAATGTCGGAAAGCCAGAATTCAAACAAATCACATCGCCTGTGCAATTTTAGTCTGGACTTTCATAAAAAGAGCGCATTTAATGGGGAAAACTATCTACAACCGATCGCCCCCACATCCCAAAATTCGATCGCACCCTTTCCCCAAGTTATTCCCCAAGACACTCGTCAGCCCGGTTAACAGCGCTATCCTAGAGTTATATTGCCCTTAAACCCGATCGACCCGGAGGCCCCTTGTTCAGCCTAGTTCAAAACACTTCTCGCAAAGGAGAAATCCTAGAGGTCGTCTTCCGCAACGGTTGGGACTACATGAAAAGCCTCCTAACCGGCCGCAAAACCGACGCGCCCAGCCTCCCAACTCCCGCTGTTCTGCGCAACATCCTCGTCGAATTAGGCCCAGTTTTTGTGAAATTGGGACAATTGCTGAGTACCCGTCCCGACCTTTTACCCGCCGCCTACATCGAAACCCTCTCGACGCTACAAGCGGAAGTTCCGCCCGTACCCTGGTCGGAAGTAGAATTTATTGTCCGCAAGGAACTCAAACAATCTCTCGAAGATACCTTCGCTAAATTTAACACTCAGGCGATCGCCGCAGGGTCGATCGCCCAAACCCACAAAGCTACCTTAAAAGACGGCCGCGAAGTCGCCCTCAAAGTTCAGCGCCCCGGTATTGATATTGTCATCGAACAAGACATCGCCGTGCTCCGAGGTTTAGCAGAACTTGTCATGCTCACAGACTTCGGTCAACAATACGATATTGTCGCCTTAGCCGAAGAATTTGCGATCGCCCTGCGCGCAGAACTAGACTTCATTCAAGAAGCCAGCTACACCGACGAACTGCGCCGCAATTTATCTAAAAGTAAATGGTTCGACCCAAAACAAGTTGTTCTACCAGAAATTAACTGGGAGTTGACTACAAAAAAACTCTTAGTAATGGAATGGCTGAATGGAGTGCCGATTTTGTTAGGCGATTTGCAAGGAATTGGCCACAAAGGAGATATAAATGCCGAACGCGAAGCAATTACAACCCTGCTTTGCCGCGTTTTCTTCCAGCAGTTGTATATCGACGGATTCTTTCACGCAGACCCGCATCCAGGCAATTTATTTTATCTCAGAGACGGTCGGATTGCCCTGCTAGACTGCGGCATGGTCGGCAGATTAGACCCGCGCACACAGCAGAATTTGACAGAAATGTTACTGTCAATTGTCGATTTAGACGCTCAGCGCTGCGCTCAATTAACATTGCAAATGGCAGAATTTGCTCAGCCTACAAGTTTGGCTAATCTAGAGAATGATTTGGCTAGAATGCTGCGAAAGTATTACAATATTAGCTTGTCGCAAATGAACTTATCGGAAATATTTTATGAGGTACTGGAAATTACCAGAAACAATAAAATTAGGCTACCCAGCAATCTCGGTTTGTATGCAAAAACTCTAGCTAATTTGGAAGGATTGGCGCGTTCTTTTAATCCCAGATTCAATATTATAGAGCAGGTGAAACCGCTGATGACTGATATGTTTCGGCGTCAGTTATTGGGAGATGACCCGATACAAGCTCTGTTGAGAACAGCTCTGGATCTGAAAAGCTTATCTTTGCAATCTCCGCGACAGGTGGAAGTGCTTTTAGACAGGGTTACTTCGGAGACTTTGAAGTGGAACTTGAGCATAAAAGAACTCGATCCGTTGCGCCGCACTTTGGGGGATTCTGCGAATCGGCTTTCTTTTAGTATTGTTGTAGGTTCGCTGATTGTGGGGGCGGCAATTATTTCTTCTAATGCACAAACTGCTCAGCTATCTTTTTTGAGCAATGGTTTGTTTGGGGCGGCTAGTTTTTTGGGTTTTTGGTTAATTCTTAGCATTTTGCGATCGGGCCGTTTGCGGAGTTGATTCTCAAGGGGAAATGGGGGAAATCTGGAGATGTACCAACTATAAATTATGTGCGGACGATTCACTTTAAATACTTCAGCGCAAATCATCGCCGAATTCTTCAAACTGTCGGAAGTTCCCGATATCAAACTGCGATACAATATCGCCCCAACTCAATCAGTGGCGACAGTTACAGTTTCTCCCCAGCAAATGCAGCGACAGTTCCAATTTATGCGCTGGGGCTTGATTCCGAGTTGGGCAAAGGATCTGAAAATAGGCAGTAAGATGATTAATGCGCGATCGGAAACTGTAGCCGAAAAACCTGCTTTTCGCAGCGCCATCAAGCACAGGCGATGTTTGATAGTTGCTGACGGTTTCTACGAATGGCTACCCCAGGGAAAGCACAAACAGCCTTACTATTTTCAAATGGCGGAGGGCGAACTTTTTGCTTTTGCGGGTTTGTGGGAAAATTGGCAATCTCCCGAAGCAGAAAACATTGTATCTTGCACTATAATTACTACCGCTGCTAACGAAACAGTGCAGCCAGTGCACGATCGAATGCCGGTGATTCTCCCTGAGTGCGCCTGGGAAAAGTGGCTCGATCCTGCTGTTAACAGTGCTCAGGAAGTTTTGCCGCTGTTAAAGCCGTATGCTGCCACAGCCATGACAGCAAAGGCCGTAAGTGCGATCGTCAACAGTTCCAGCAAAGACAGTCCTGAGTGCATTCAAGCAATTGAATAAACGCAGTCATTAGTCAGCAGTCATTAGTCAGCAGTCATTAGTCAGCAATTAAAACTTAATAAATGTCGCACAAAGATTGCTCGCTTATAACAACAGCTAACAACTAACAACTAATGACCAATGACCAATGACTGCTGACTAATGACTAAATTAACTGTCGTACATCCGTGCTTCGGCAGCTTCGGGATTCTCCTCGCAATACTCGTCAAAAGCCGTTTTGTCAAGCTTCATCGATCGCTGATGAGCAGCCTCAGCCTGCATTTCCTCTACAATGTCCCAAGCTACAGCACACTCTCTAGAAGTAGCGCCTTTCTGGGCACAGACAGTTCTGGCATCCGCGATCGCATTTTCGATTTCTTCCTCAAATAAAACACTCTTCGGCTTATCAACAAAATCGCTTTTTGTCAAAATATCCGTTACCGAAATAATGCCAAGCAGTTTGTCCTTAATAACCGGAGCTCGGCGGATTCGGGTATTCGCGAACAACCTCGCCACGTATTCCACGCCCAAGTCGGGATTCACCGTGATGCACGGTTTGGTCATAATCTCGAAGACGCGGACTTTTTGCGGGTCTACTCCGTAGGCTGTTACTTTGTAAACAATATCCGTTTCCGTGACAATGCCGTAGGCGTCTTGTTCGTGGCGGCGTTCCACAATTAATGCGCGCAGACACAGTTCGTTCATCATCGCCACTGCTTCAGCTACCGTTGCCGAACCGCGAATGGTAACAACTTCAGTTGTCATAATATCTTGTGCTTTCATCATCATTTTTTATTGCTCCCCGTTTATAAAGTCTAGTTCGTCCCGATTTGGGGGCGACAATTTGATTTGCTATCATCATAAAACTTCAGGACTGAGGCGACTGTTACGATAAGTCAAGGGAGGCCAAGAAAGTTCGGCAACGGATTGTGTAACGGATTTAACGGATTTAATGGATTTAACCGATCAATATTCAGAGAAGAAGGAAAATTCTCCCAATTCTCCCATATCCCCATCTCCGCATCTCCCATCTCCCCATCTCCCCATCTCCCCATCTCCCACTCTCCCCATTTCCC
>NZ_JAIGNI010000092.1 GCF_026130175.1 Lyngbya sp. CCAP 1446/10
TTAATTAGTTCCTCTTTTCTCTTAAAAGTCATTACAAAGTGTGTTTGTAGCTTCTAACAATGGTGAATTTATCTTAAAATATACTCATCACTGATGAACAGTGTTCAATAAGATGCGTTCCCCCTGGTTTACAACTCTAGATGCTTACTTTTCTTTGAATTTGGTTTTGTTTTATCATCTTGATCCTTTCCTTCAGAGCACTACCCCATAATTTGAATGGAATCCAGAAAAATGCCTCTGGGTTAGGAAAATTATCTAGCTTTAGGTCATAATTATTTCAGGACTAATTATTTAGGAGGTGCGATCGTGGTCATTGCTTCAACCAACCCGCCAAACCTTGCTTCAGATGCAACAAAGACTCGCTTCACTCCAGATGAATACCGGGCGATCGAGGAAACGGCCGAAGAACGTCACGAATACTGTAACGGAGAGATTATTGCTATGTCAGGAGGTTCAGAAGTCCACAGCGCGATCGCCTGTAACTTGTTAATTTACTTGGGATTTTTGTTAAGAGACACCGATTTTCGCTTGTATAACAGCGATTTGCGGGTTTGGATTCCTGAATATCACTGCGGAACCTACCCTGATTTGATGATCGTCAATGGCGAACCGGAGCTCAATGGCGATCGCACGGATGAAATTCTCAATCCTTTGCTGATTGTCGAGGTTCTTTCGCCGTCTACTGAAGCCTATGATCGAGGTGAAAAGTTCCGAAAATATCGCTCTCTGGCTAGTTTTTGTGAATATCTGCTGGTTAGTCAAACTGAACCATATATTGAGCAATATTATAATTGCGATCGCCCAAATAGCGATCGCTGGCAATGGCAAGTGTACGATCGGGTGGAAAGGGCGATCGTCCTACACAGCTTAAATATAGAACTGCCGATGGCTGAAGTCTACCGCCGGATTAGTCTTTAAGGGCGATTTATCTAGCTTTCTCATCTCTTAGAGGTTAACAGCAGAGGTTTTATGAAGAAGGATAAAGAGAACGAAATGGAAGACGAATTACTTGCTGAGTATGACTTTGCTCAGATGAAAGCAGGTGTTAGAGGCAAGTATGTTGAACGATATCGTGCAGGGACAAACTTAGTGCTTTTAGACCCCGATATTGCCCAAGCTTTTCCGAATGATGCAGCAGTAAATGAGGCATTGAGGATGTTAATCGAGATTGCACAGTGTCAGCAGTCCAATACTGCGGTGCAGCAGACGGAATAAAAAATATCGGTGAACTTTCGCCATTTTTCGACACTCTGTTTAACTAGAAATATAAGTTTAGGAGAAAGCTATGGCTACTCTAGTTCAAAAGCCCACGGAAAACCTAACTGAAAATCAAGTTGAAACTCCACCGGAACAAAAAATTTGGACTGATGCCGAATTCATGGCACTCAACCGAGATGGACACCGCTACGAAATTGTAAATGGAGAACTAATTGATATGGGAAACTCTGGTGCAAAACACGGTTATGTTTGCAGTATTTTGATGATTTTGCTCGGTGGTTATGTCCACATTCAAAAGCTAGGCGCGATGTTCGATTCCAGCACTGCTTTTAAGATGAAATCAGGAAATAAGCGATCGCCCGATGTTTCTTTCATGGCAAAAGAACGCCTGCAAGGGCTAGATGATCTCCCCGATGGCTTCCTAGAAGGTGCGCCGGATCTGGCTGTAGAAATCCTCTCTCCTAGCAATACAGTGGAAGAAATTCACAATAAACTTGTAGAATATTTTGAGAATGGAGCGCGTTTGGTTTGGGTGATTCATCCTAAAGAACAGTATGTTTTGGTGTATCGATCGGCTCAGTCACCCGATCGGCTGCTCAAGTCTACGGACTCCCTCGATGGCGAAGATATCGTCCCTGACTTTACTCTGGCGGTTGCCGAGTTATTTCAAAAGCTTGATTTTTCATGAAAGGGCGATCGAACTCTCCACACACAAAAACCGGGCAACTTTAAAGCTACCCGGCTATCCAAACTTGAGACTTCAGACAAATCTAAAATCTCAAACCTAAAATTCTTAAACAGCTACAGTCTTCTTAGTAGAAGAGCTCAATTCGCCCTTAGCATACTTAGCTGCAAAATCGTCCAAAGACACTTGCTTGATCTTTGTACCGTTACCGGCGCAACCGAAAGAGTTATAGCGATCGCTACAAACCTTCTGCATATACTTGATCGACGGCTTCAGGAAGTGGCGCGGATCGAATTCTTCGGGCTTAGCAAACAAAGCTTCGCGCACCGCAGCGGTAATCGCCAAACGGTTGTCAGTATCAATGTTGATCTTACGCACGCCGCACTTGATACCCTTTTGGATTTCTTCCACAGGTACGCCGTAGGTTTCGCGGATTTTGCCACCGTTGCTGTTGATGATTTCCAGCAATTCTTGGGGCACAGAAGATGAACCGTGCATTACCAAGTGAGTATTCGGCAAGCGGCGGTGAATTTCTTCGATGCGGCTGATTGCCAAAATTTCGCCAGTTGGCTTGCGGGTGAATTTGTAAGCGCCGTGGGAAGTGCCGATCGCCACTGCGAGAGCATCAACACCGGTTTGCTCAACGAAATTAACAGCTTCTTCAGGATCTGTCAGCAATTGATCGTGAGACAAAGCACCTTCAAAGCCGTGGCCGTCTTCTGCTTCGCCCATTCCTGTTTCCAGAGAACCCAAGCAACCCAGTTCGCCTTCAACGCTAACGCCGATCGAATGAGCAACCTTCACAACTTCGCGAGTAACTTCAACGTTGTACTCGTAGCTGGCGGGAGTCTTAGCATCTGCTTCCAAAGAACCGTCCATCATCACGCTGGTGAAACCTTGGCGCATGGCAGAATAGCAAGTGCCGGGGGCATTGCCGTGGTCTTGGTGCATACAAATGGGAATGTGAGGATAGGTTTCAACTGCTGCCAAAATCAAGTGGCGCAGGAAATTTTCTCCAGCGTAGGAGCGAGCGCCGCGAGAAGCTTGCAAAATCACGGGGCTGTTGGTTTCGTCAGCAGCGCGCATGATCGCTTGGATTTGCTCCATGTTGTTGACGTTGTAAGCCGGTAGGCCGTAACCATTTTCAGCCGCGTGGTCGAGCAGCAGTCGCATAGGTACAAGCGCCATAGATATTCCTCCTAATTATTTGTGGTTTCTGGACAGTGGATTTTGGACAATTTCAATTCTTACGATAATCTTAAGACAATTTGTTGCCGATCGCGCATTATGTTTCCAGATTTACTTAAAAGTTCAAAAAACAAAATTTTGAGCTCTGAGCATTCAACTCAGAACTCAAAACTATTGTTTTTTTTATGGGTCGCCCGGGATTTGAACCCGAGACCAATCGGTTAAAAGCCGAATGCTCTACCGCTGAGCTAGCGACCCGCGAAAACACTGTTACCGCACACAAGTTCTAATAGTAGCACCCGTCTATTTAAATAGCAAGTCTTTTTCAAAAAAAAGTTGCCGTCATGCGAACCAGCATCTGGCAAGTCGCTCCCGGCTGCAAATAAATCAAGTGTTCGCCAGTATTGATGGCATTTCCAGGAGCCGTCCAAGGTTCCACACAGTAAAAATCCTTGCCCTTCACTGTCCAGAAAACCAACTTCCCATAGCTGGAGTTGTAACTGACGGTGAGCCGCAAGCCCCGCGCCGCGTCAGTGACAGTAGCAGCAAGACCGGTCAGTTCGTCAAAGGAAACATCAATTTCATCCAGAGTCGGGTCAAAAACCCCTGTGAAATAGCCCTTTTCGTGGGTATTCTGATCTCTGTACTGCATCCCTGGAATCTCAAAGCGCAGATTTGTCTTGTCGGGAGCTAAAAAGTAAGGATGCAAGCCGCTAGCAAAGGGCATGGGTTCGTCACCAAGATTGGTGTATTCCTGCACAATTTCCAAAGAATTGCCTTTAATTTGATAAGTAAAAGCTAATTGGAAATCAAAGGGATAAACAGTCTGGGTCTTCTCGCTGCTGTTGAGCACCAGAGTAAGAGCCGCGCAACCCTGCGTAAATTGTTCCGTCACCTTCCAAGGCAAGTTGCGAGCAAAGCCGTGCTGTGTGAGATGAAACTCCACTCCCTTGTGGGTGTAAGTGTTATCGGGGAGATTGCCGCAGATGGGAAACAAGATGGGAATCCCGCCGCGTACAGTTAGATCGGGATTGGCGAACCGTTCCGCGTCCAAGTAGAACATTTCTTTGCCTTCAACCAGCCAGCTAGTGGCAATACCGCCCCGTTCCGGCACAACTTCTAGGGTAGAGTTAGCGGTTTCGTCGGAGAGGATATAGGTTTTGTACTGCTTTTGCTTTAGCGCGATCGCAAACACATTTGTCATTGGTAGTAGGTCGTCGATCATTGGTTGTTGGTAAATCGGTCGTTAATAATTGGTCGCTAGTAGTTGATTTTCGCCCATTACCACCCCTTTGCTCCGCGTGTATCCTCCCTCGGACTCCCACGGGCTAACCCACGTTCGCAGCTATAGGAGGCAGGGCGATCCGCGGCTTCGAGCGATCGCTGCTTTTTCCCGGAATGATCCTGTTTGTCGGCTGCTGTTTGAGTGCGACTTTGAAAGATAGATCCGGAGTCGGGGGAAGATAGCTTTGGGGACTGAGTACCCCTCCCGAAGTGGAAGATGGGGGCGAAATAAATGGTTCTTTGATGAATGGTTCTTTGCTAAACGGAGCTGGTTCCCGGCTGGGATTTTCCGGTTTATTGCGGTAGATGCGCGGCGGCAAATTTTGACTCGGAGGCGGGCTTGACTCAATTGCAGGCCCAGTCCCGTTTTGGAAAAATGAGGAGTTGTCCGGCTGTTTGGGGGCCGCAGGTACAGCGGGCAAAATCAGAGTAGGTTTCGGTTGTCCTGGGGCTGGCAGATTGGTTTCTCCAGTCAGGGGAAGTGGGGAATTAAGCGCGGGCTGTGTATCGCTTTTTGCTACTCCTGGTAAGGTCGAATTTGGAGTTTTTGGTGTCAATCCTGGGTTGATTGGGGCATCGAGAACTACAGAAGAGCGCATCGGTCGATCGAAAATACTAGAAATTTGCTCGACGTGTTTGAGAATGCGATCGCCCGCTGCTCCATTCACCACCTTCGGCTGAAACTTTTTCACCTCCACAGGCAAAAATTCTACTTTCATATTCCTGTCTTTGAGCGATACTTTGAGGACTGCGGTATCGTAATCGCTGCGAGCATTCCCCCCGAATATAAAATTACCTAATGAGTAAACAATCGGGCGGCCCTTGTAAACTTCGGCACCTTGCAGGACATGAGGGTGGTGTCCCACTACCAAATCTGCACCTTGGTCGATCGTGAACCGAGCCAAATCTATCTGCCAGTCCCCCGGATAATCTGCCAATTCAACTCCCCAGTGGTAATTAACCACAATCCAGTCTACCTGACCCCTGAGAGCTCGAATATCCTCCGCCACGCGATTGTTCCGACGGGCGTTAATACCCGCTTTTCCTTGGTCGGCGGAGTTAAAGTCGGAATCGTAATAACCTAGGTACGCAATCCGCTGACCCTTAACCTCAATAATATCTGGACGCCTCGCTTCTTTAAGATCTCTACCGGCTCCCAGATGCCCTATACCAGCATTATTTAGAGTATTTAGAGTCTCCACCAGCCCCGGTTCCTCGTAATCCATAGCGTGGCTATTTGCCAGATTGACAATATCCACTCCTCCTGCTGTTAATACTTTCACCGATTCTGGATCGGCTTTAAAATTTAATTGTTTTTTGCCAGAGCCCAAGGTAGAGCTAGTCAGGGGGTTTTCTAGATTAACCATCGATACATCTGCTTGCCGGTACTCGTCCATATTGGCGAAAGCCCAATCATAATCGTTACCAGCAGATGCTGCGATCGCATCCGATAGATTCACATTTCCTCCGAACATCAGCGTGACGGTGGGGTCGTAGGGATTAGCAACCTGCTTTTGTTGGACTACAGGTACTAATTCTAAGGCCGCTTGCACCGCATCGGGACGTTTGGGAGGTGGGCCCGACATTACCGCAGCTTGCTGGTAAGCAGAGACTGGGGATATTAGCCGCAGGGCTACAGCCTCGTGGTAGCTCACCCAACACCCTAAAATAAATGATGCCAGTGCCGATCCCACTAGCAGCAGAGAACGATATGTTTTAAATTTAACCCAATCGACGACCAATAGGGAACGGTCACGTCGCTGTCGGCGGTTTGCGGGAGTCACAATTCGGACTGACTGTTTCCAGAGAATCTCTGGTTCCCCAGCCAAGCGCGCGTGAATTCGCACCCCTTCTACTGCTGGCGAGTTTAGTCTCCAGAGTTGGTGACAAATAAATTTAACTAAGCCTTCGCGGAGAGTGCTCCCCAGTAATGTATGGTCGGACACAAATTCACGCTGGAATTCTACCAAAATTTGCACACATCCAGCCTGAGCCTGTTCGACGCGGGCATAAATCCCTTCGGGTCTCAGCAAGCTGTCAATCCAATAATTCAGGGCTTGAAAGTTGCCCGATCGCGCTAGCTCCAAGATAGACGGCTGCGACCAATTTTCTGCATATACCATCAATTAGCCTCCTTAACAGGTTCGAGCGATGACTTCAATTTGTTTTGAACGGAACTACAATTCTTTTAGCTTAACCGCCACTTCGCTGCCCGTTTTGAAGCTAGTTGTTGGTCGCCACCATTTTCTACACTTAGGTGATGCCTGCTGTCAATGATTTTTATCACATTTTGGTATCTAGATTTTTGATTTTTGATTTTTGATTTGAGTCAAGAGGCTGTGGGCTAGCGCTCAAACTAAGGTCAAAACTTGAGAGTTTCCTAGCGGCTTGAGTCAGCAGACTACCAACGGAAGGTTTAAATGAAATTGAGATTTTCTGATTTTAGCGGTAATTGGCGACGATCGCGATCGGCAAAACAGATGCTGCTAGGACGAGATCCCTAGAAGGTGTGTCAACAACACGCTAAGTAGCATTCGGTTTGCTGCTTGGCGAGTCGGTTCGATTTATCGTTGATGATTTGGGAAATTTGCTTTCTCTAACTTCTAGGGAATAATCTTGGACAGCTTGGGTAATTGTTGCTCGCAAATTGACGTAAGATTTGGCAAAAGGCGGTTGTTTTTCGGAAAGTCCCAACAAATCGGAAGTAACCAAAACTTGTCCGTCGCAGTCCGGCCCGGCGCCGATACCAATGGTGGGAATAGTTAATTTTTGGGTAATTTGAGCAGCTAAGTCTGGGGGAATGTGTTCTAGGACGATCGCAAAAGCGCCGGCTTCTTGAAGTGCGATCGACTCTGCTAGGATGCGATCGGCAGATTCCGCTGTTTTGCCCTGTTTTTTGTAGCCAAGTTGGTGTACCGACTGGGGAGTTAAACCAACGTGTCCCATCACCGGAATCCCAGCGGATGTTAACTGCGAAACCGTAGCCGCCATTGCTGGATATCCGCCCTCCAATTTTACAGCTTGAGCGCCAGTTTCTTTCAAAACTCTTCCCGCCGAGTGCATGGCTTGCTGGGGACTTTCTTGGTAAGTCAAAAACGGCAAATCGACAACAACTAATGCTTGCTTGACTGCGCGACGCACTGCTTTAGCGTGGTGCAGCATTTCATCGAGGGTTAGGGGGAGTGTTGTCTCGTAGCCCAAGACTGTCATGGCGAGGGAATCGCCGACGAGGATGATGTCAGTGCCTGCTTGGTCGATGAGTTGGGCGATCGCATAATCATAACCCGTCAGCGCCACAATTCGACGCCCTTGTTGTTTCCACTGAATCAGTTGATGAGTAGTTACTGCCATTTTATTACAAAAATATAGCCTTTTTAGATAGATGAGGTATAGCCTTTTTCAGAAAGATCAGGTACGCTTCCGGCATTGGGCATTGGGCATTGGGCATTCGGCATTGGGCATTCGGCATTGGGCTATCCTCACTTTTTTGAGAACCGCTATATGTCTGGCAATTGCTAATGACTAATGGAGAGGAAAAGTTTTTAACCACAAGTTTTAAGCTTGTTTCTGATGACCAAAAACAATTGGTTTAAAGCGTCTCCCTGATCGGGAAAAATTAAAATCAGACGATTAATTGCTTCAATCCTCTTCCTTCTTTTGTCAACTGTCAACTGTCAACTGTTAACTGTTAACTGAATGAACTGATTTTTCGCTCGAACTGCTATATGAATTGTCGATCGCCATTTTTTGCCTAGTCTCGCTCGATCGCCTCGCAGCATCCGCCACCTTCAAAGCGTACAAACTACTGGTATTTTCGACGTACAAAGGCGTACCGTTTAATAAACAGTCTAACACCATATCCATATCCTTAGCAAACAAACCGCGCCGCGTTCCTACTGGGATATTCTGCCGATTTTCTCCCTGAATTAATTGACCGGATTCGGGAGTGAAAATCATGGTTCCGGCTTCTCCGTAGATGGTAAAAATGTTTTCTGAATGCCAAAAAGTCTCTCCTTTGCCATAAACAGCTTCAGCGACAGCGCCATTGACAAAGCGCAACTGTGCATTACACAAACAAGCTTTGTAGAAATCCGGCTTAGTGTCCCAAAATTGAGTTTGACAGTTAACGGTTGTGACTTCGCCGAACAAATCAGTGAATCGGTGCAGTCGAGAAATTGCCCCAATTAAGGGAAACCCAAATAGGGAATGCTGAAAAGTCCAGCGCTGCGGCGCGTTACGCTGAGGAGCGATAGTAACGTAGCGGGCATAAAAAACTTTACCGATTAATGGTAAGGATTCTTTGATTGAGGAGTGCAAACCGCCTAAAAGTTCGATATGTTCGATGTGGAGGAGTTTTTGTTTTTGGGCGGCAAGTTCGATCGCCCTTTCGGCCTCAGATACATCTAAAGATAGAGGATATTCGACTACAACGTGCTTGTCATTTTCCAGCGCCGCCAGGGTAATCGCCCCGTGATCGCGGTTTACCGTGCAGACAATTACCAAATCTAAGTCGTCTCTTTCCACCAGCTTGCGCCAAGAAACCTCAGCTTCCGCGCCGAATGCTTGACAAAATGCTGCGGTTTTCTGCGGGTTGTTGCCCGCGACTGCGACTAAGTTCGATCGCACGTCAGCTACCAGCATCTCGGCCCTCAACTTAGCTGCAAAACCAGTACCCACAATCCCCACGCGAATTGGAGAATTTACTGCAAAACCAATGCCAGTATTAATTTGAGTCATAGGATTTTAGGTTTTAGATAGTTACAGAGTGGCGGTAATGGGGTTTAGGATGCCATCGCCCAAATTTTATGCTGCGGGGACAAATTTAAGCAAGTTGGGCTGAAAGTCGATCGATACAACGCATACCAATAACCCTAGTTTTTGGGCTGTACGGCTCAAAACAGGATTTTCCGCGAAACCCGGTTATTTTGCGTAAGTCTTGCGCGAACAGTATTACACCGCTGAGTCCAAGATAGGTATAAGTAATCAAGATGAAATCAGAAAAAGTTATAACTAATCCCATTCATTTTTTTGTAAATAAGTGTTGCAAGCTGACTTCTTTCCCCTACTATCATAGAGGGAACAAACCTAAGAGCTAACCTCAAAGCTGATAGAGCATTGAAGTTTGCATTAGGAAAACTTATCAATATTGTTGAATTTTTGAGAGGATTTAGTGCATGGCAACTTACAAAGTTACCCTCATCAGCGAAGCCGAGGGAATCAACCAGACCATTGAGGTTGATGACGATACTTACATTCTTGATGCTGCCGAAGAAGCAGGACTCGACCTACCTTACTCTTGCCGCGCTGGAGCTTGCTCCACCTGCGCCGGCAAAATCACCAAGGGCGAAGTTGACCAATCTGACCAATCTTTCTTAGATGACGACCAAATCGAAGCCGGATTTGTTCTGACCTGCGTCGCTTATCCTAAGTCTGATTGTACGATCGAAACTCACCAAGAAGAAGCCCTCTACTAAGGAAGGATTCTCGTCAGTCGAGCTAATTAACCCGGTTTCTTAATGTAATTAAGCTGAAATAGCTCAATTACATTAAAAAACTGGGTTTTTGCGTTGAAAGACTGCGATAGAGAGAAAGACGGCGGTTAGAAACCGCGTCTATACAAAAAATCTCCGCAGCAGCAGACGGCGGTTAGAAACCGCATATACGCAAACGATGTCCGCCTCCGCGGACTCAAGAAAGAAGATAACGTAATTTTTATCGGCCACTCTTCAACCCTCGCACCATCCGGGTTTTGTTTGTATAGACGCGGTTTCAACCGCCGAATCTTATGGCGAATCTGATGCTATTCGCGCCAAAATGTAATGGAATCGTTGAGGGGCACAACTTGAGCGCCGGGAAAATAAAAGCCGAGAATTCGATCGCCATTCCAGCCCAAATTAGCTAAATTGTAAGAACCGGTTTGACTCATTCCCACGCCGTGTCCGAAACCGCCTCCGACAAAAGCATAACCGTTCAGAGTTTTATCAGCATTGTAAATCGGTTCTAGGTAAAAAAGCGTGCTAATCGGCGGGTAAAAAGCATTGCGAATCTCATCTTTATCGATATCGATGGGGCCCAAATCAGTTTGTACCTTCATTTGCAAAACTCGACCAGCGGCTGACCTTTCCACCACTTCAACTTTTGTGAGAGTTTTAAAATTAGCTAGCGGGTGCTTTTTCTTCTGAAGATATTGGCGCAAAAATCCACCAATCGATGTCAGTGAAACTTGTTCACGCCAGCGGAAGGTTTCTTCTTTTTCTTCATTAAACCCTGCTTTCAGAGTCATGAAGCGACGGAAGTTGGTTTCGTCAGACAAGCTCTGTTTTGACAAATCCCAGACTTTGTTGGGGGAATCGATGATCGATCGCAAATATGGACGTTCTGGGCCGTGCCACACATCGCCAAAAGTCGCTGTCACGCCGCCGCTAGACGCTGAATAGAGCGCGTCTACTAGCTGATTTTCGTAAGTTAGGACTAAACCTGCTGTTTGGGCGATCGCCTTATCGCTCTGTGGGAAAACCTCCGTCAAACCCTTATAAACCTGACAGTTAACATCAGCGCACAACTCATAATTATCCACAGCAAACCGGCGCAAATTTCTCAGGGCGTAGGTTCTCGCTAAAATAGTTTGAGCGACAATCGAAGCGTAAGGCGAAAAAGCCCCAATTTCGTGAGGAACAACACCCCGCAAATAAGTTTCAGTCGGCACCTCATTAACTAAAGTATAAGTGCCGTAAGAATTTTTTTGCAAGTGCAAACTGCCGCCATAACGGCGAGTTTGTTGAAGAGCTTTTTCTGGTTCAGTAGCTGTCGCCTCTAGGGTAGTTTGTTCCAATACCTCGATCGTATTTTTTCCAGCAGTCACATCCAACTCATTGCGGTTGAAACGAAAGCCATTTAACACCCAAAATGCCTGGGGTATTTGTTTGATAACTTTGGAATCTAAAAAAGCTGTTTTGTTACCTTGAGCTTGCAAACTTTGCAACAGCCAGCGTCGCACTATAGGAGAATTGTAAATATCTCTTTTGGCCCAAACTTGCCAGCGCGAAGGTTGAGCAATTTCTACATCAATACCCTTAGCGCGCCACTGATTGGCGCTATCTTCTGCGCTTTCAAAACTGCGGTGCGAGCTCAGAACAACTCGTTCTTCTACTAATGGCGATTGCAGGGGTTTATTGGCAATTTCTAGCTTGATGCTGGGAGTAGTTTTGGTTTCTGTGCCTTGAGGAGTTTTGTAACTTAATGTTAAGCTGTCGCCCGGTAATGCTTTGAGCGTGAGTTTGTCGGTGGCTTTAGTACCAAACCGCTGCACCACGCCAATTTTGATGAGTCTATTTTGGGGAGTTTGGGCGTTTCCCGCAGCGCTGAAAATCGGCAATAGGCACAATGCGGTGAAAACAGTGCTAGAAATGCAGCTAAACCATTTGTAATTGGGAGTTGGAGGTGCTTGAGCGAACACGGTTATCTGTCTCCCGATAGTTGAAATTTGGGGATTTTTCATTGTACGTTAGCACATTTGGCGGCTGCTAAAGCGGAATTGCCAAAGATAAGCCAATACCCTTGGGCTAGTCGTAGGGTGTGTCGCCTGAGAAAATCCCTAAAAAAGAGCGACAATCTCGCAGCGACGCACCTTACAAAATAGTTGTGCTCTCAGAAACCGGGTTTCTTGGTAGATTTCTCATTACTAAACGCAAAATTTCGTAGAAACCCGGTTTCTAGCCTCCCATGAGAAGCCCTGAAACTATCCAAACTTTAGGAACTGATTTTTTACATACTCCATCAATACAGGCTGGAGTGTGAAAAGTGTTTTCTCACCTTGTTTGACTTTTTCAATTAATAAACGCCGTCCCAAGGATTGCACAGCTTGTAATAATGTCGATGGGGATAATTCGAGATTGGCTGAAATTTTTGATATTTCAACTGGTGCGGCTTCACTAGCTAACCAGCATATCACTTGTTTTTCTAGTTCGGTTAGCCGATCGCACTTTTGATGCAGCAAACATTCTAAATCACCTAAAAATAGGGTATCATAGGAGAGAAACTCGGAAACGCTGCCGCCGAATAAATCTTGAATCATAGTTGCAACTATATTTAACCATAGGGGATTGCCTCGGTAAAGGTCAATCAGTTGTGACCATTTCTCCTCTTCTGCTAATCTTTTTTCTCTGAATATTTCCCCTGCTTCCGCGCCTAAACCGTTGAGTTGCAGCGATTTACACGGGCGGTTTTCGCCTTCTAGGGCGGCAATTTCTCTGGGTTTTTCCCAACTGAGGAGAATTAAGCAACTGTTGTGGGATGATTCTGCTAGTTGTTTGAAGAATGTGCCGTAATTTTCATAGCCTGGTTGGTAGTGGCCTGCGAGTTGTCCGCTGGTGAAGATGGTTTGTACGTCATCGAGGATTAGGAGACAGCGGGATGAACGCAAATGTTCAATAAGTGAGGGTAATTCGATTTCTTGTTGCTGGGAGACGAATTGAATTAAGTTTGTTTGGAGTGTTTGCAGGGGTGGAGAATTGCAGAGGCTGCGGTAAATAATATAATCGAATTCGTGTTGAATTTGTGGGATTAGTTGGAGAGTCAGGGCGGTTTTGCCGATACCGGATAAGCCGTATATGGTGATGAGGCGGGTGCGGTTTTCCAGAATCCACTGTTTGAGGGTGGTGAGTTCGGATGTGCGGTTATAGAATAGGTTGGGTTCTGGTGCGTCGCCTAAGTCTAAATATACTTTAGGTTCGGAATTGCTTGTTTTTTGGTTAAATTTATTCTTGTCTTGCGGTTCAAATTGTGAGACTTCTGGAGAGTGCAAAGTCTCAGCAGAGATGTTGCCAATATGGATGCAGCCATTCCCGACGAGTGAGACAATATTAGAAGCTTGTAAATTTTCCAGTTTAGCTCTAAAATTGGCTTTACATAATTGCTGATCACCTAATGCAACTGATAGAAGCTTCCACAATTTGAATCCCACTTCTTTAACATATTTTTCTGAACGGTGGTGTTCCTGTGCAATTTCCTTATATTTTTGATTGTTCCAAGCGCCGCGCAGTATAGCTTTTTGCAGACTATCTAAGTGTTTTCCCGTAGTAGTTAAAGCTAGATTGTCAGTAAATTTTAAGGCTTCTTCAACGTCCATTAGTCAGGCAGATACAAGGGGTTGACCTAATTGTAACCCAACTAAATATGACTTTTTTAGTAGCAACCAACTAAATGTGACTTTTTATGACCTAGTTGAAGGGAAAAAACTACTAAATATGACTTTATATGGCTTGACAAGTTTTGGTACTTAAGAAACAATTTATACTTAAGGCAGCAGATGTTATGTTAACTGCTAATTGTATTTACCTGTTATGACACAACCGAATATTTTGGAACTCGCGAAACAGGGAGATGCAAAGGCGATCGCGCTTCTGCTAAACCGTCAGCTACAAGCCAAAGGCATCACCGCCGCAGCTTCCCTTAAAGATGGTTGTTTGCAGGTGATGCTGGAAGCGACAGAAGCGCCTAGTCAGCAAGCCCTAGCCAGGTGGGTGAGTAAGTCGATCTCTGGTTTGGGGGCTGAATCGATCGAGAAAGTGAAGGTTTACGGGCGACAGACGGGCGCGAAGGTGCCGACGTGGAGTCAAGAGTTTGAAGTGGCGGGGCAAAAGTTGCCTGTTACGGATGTTACAGAGGCGCGGGCAAGTTCTAGTGAAAATACGGAGTCAAATCAGCTTAGTTTGAAGGAACGGGCTAAGCTTGGGGATGTGGAGGCGATCGCATCTCTGTTAAATCTGCCGTTGCAAAATAAGGGGATTAGTGCGACTGCGAGTTTACAAGATGGTTGTTTGCAGGTGATGCTGGAGGGCGATCGGGTTCCCGATGAGGAAGCGGCTGTTAGGATTGTCCGCAGGGAGTTGACGAATTTGAAGGCGGGGGCGATCGCTTCTGTGAAGGTTTACGGGCAGCAGGTGGGTGAGGATTTCCCGGCTTGGAATCGAGAGTTTGAGTTGGTGGCACGAGCAAGTCAATCGTCCCATAATCTAGGAGTGAATACTACAAATCAGCTTTCTGCTAATAATTCGTATGCAGAAACAAGCCAGGAGCAATCCTCAATACAAATTCTTAATGAAACCTCAACAGAACTATTATCAGACAATCAATGGAATGTTGCATTTGTCACCCTGAGTGTAATAGCATTTTTCATGCTTTTTGTGAATTTCCCCTTGGCAGTTATTCTAGCTATTGCAGCAAGTATTGCTTATGTAAAGTATCAAAATACTCCGACTGGGAAAGCTGCTGCTGCTAAGCGACAGCTAGAAGCTTTACAAAGGGCTGAAGAAGCTGAACAGGAAAGGTTAAGGCAGGAAGAACAAAAAAGAATTTTGATTGAGGCGGCTCAATCCGAAGCTAAATTATTAACAACTAATCTGGCCCATACCGCCTTGGATGAATTTATAAAAGTGAATGCTAGATTAAGCATAGGCGTCAGCTATGTGGATTTAGCAGGTGTGATAACTCCAGCTAAATTCGCAACTCAGAAGTTTGAAAAGTCCAAGGATTATAATGTTTGCCCATACTTAAGTGAACTTATAAGTAAAAATATGTTATATTATGAAATTTCTCAGGAATGCTTTCAACAAAAAGTAGCGTATAAACCTTTAAATTCACAATTCAAAGCAA
This sequence comes from Lyngbya sp. CCAP 1446/10, assembly GCF_026130175.1. GTDB lineage: Bacteria > Cyanobacteriota > Cyanobacteriia > Cyanobacteriales > Microcoleaceae > Microcoleus. Next base: position 15,029 of record NZ_JAIGNI010000092.1, read on the forward strand.
TTCTACAATCTGAATTTCCCGAATTAAAAGGCTCACTTATTTCTTTTGGTTCGGACTCAGTTATCAATAAACTTTGGCAAAAAGCTTACCGTTATTCAGATGAAATAGAAACAATACTTGAATCATCAGACAATCTTAGTGGCTAGAGGCTTTTTGTTGTTAAAATATAAATTTAGATTTAATTAAAGAAGAGGATTTGTTTAATGAGTAAGAAAAAAACCAAACAAGTGCAGTATCGCTTGTGGACACCAGTAGCCAATGCTTATGATATTTATCGCCGACGTTTAATCGCAAATCCAGAAGCATTCTACGAACACACTTGGCGCTTGATTCATATTCAGGAGTCACTGATCGTTACACTCGGTTCATCGGGTGCATCTCACTTTGGCAAATACATCAAATTGAAAGTTGACCGTTGAGATAAGCACAGCGAAGAGAAAGGATAGAGGGAACGCTCTCAATATTCCATTGCGCTCCTGA
>NZ_JAIGNI010000093.1 GCF_026130175.1 Lyngbya sp. CCAP 1446/10
TGGGGAGATGGGGAGATGGGAAAAATCTTCCGTCTTCCGTCTTTCTTCTTCCGTCTTCCGTCTTCCTTCTTCCTTCTTCCGTCTTCCTTCTTCCGTTACAAAATCCGCTGCCGAACTTCCCTCTTCCTCCTGTCAACTGACAACTGACAACTGACAACTGACAACTGACAACTGTCAACTGTCAACTGTCAACTGTCAACTGTCAACTGTATCGATCGAGAATAGCAGCAGTTTCCCGGCCCGTTTTTTCCCAGCTAAACTTTTGTGATCTGGCCAAACCGAGTTCCCGCAAGTGCGATCGAGCTTTGGTATCTGTTGCCAGCTCGTGCATAGCAGAGGCTATTTCCTGGACACTGTACGGATTGACTAACAGTGCGCCATCCCCCGCGACTTCTGGCATCGAAGACAGGTTAGATGTGATCACAGGAGTGCCACAGGCCATTGCTTCGAGCACCGGGAGACCGAATCCTTCCCAAAGACTGGGGAATACTAGGGCGATCGCCCGGTTGATGACTTTGGGCAAATCAGCCGCGGGGAGGTAATTTAGGAATTTTACGCGATCGCACAATCCCAATTCTTGAACCTGCGCCTTCAGCAGCGGCGTATAACGTTTATCTTCCGATCCTGTAATCCACAATTCGTACTCGGAATTATTAGGTAAAGCCGCAAACGCTGCGACAACTCGCTGCACGTTTTTATGGGGATTATGGCGGCCCATATACAGAAAATAATTGCTAGTTGGCAAGTCTAGAAACTTAAAAAAACTGGCATCGTAGCCGGGAAAAATTGGCGAAATCAAAGAACTGGGAATATTGCAAAAATTAATGAGATCATTGGCGGTTGATTCGGAATCGCAGATGATATGTTCAGCCTGCCGCAACACTTGGGGAATGTAATACTTATGATAAGGTGTCAGCGGATCGAAGCGTCGGGGAAATCGTAGGGCTATTAAGTCGTGTACTGTAATTATATAGCGACAATTGGAAAATAAAGGAGCTTCGGGAATTGGGGAAAATAAAAGATTAGATTTTAGCTGTTTGTAAATTTTGGGGATTTGGGTTTGTGTCCACAGCAATCGATTGATGTGTCCTCTGCTTCCTTGTTCTGGTGTGAGGTTGGCTGGGATTTCGTAGCAGTTATTATTGGGAAATTTTTGGGCGGTGAGTAAAGTTGGGTTGAGGGTTTTTAGGTGGGGAAATAGGTTTTTAGCGTAGATGGCTAATCCGGTTGGTTCGGAAATTAGGAAGGAAAGATTAATTAGCAGATTAGATTGGGAATTTGGCATGGGATAATATGAGGATTGCGGTTTTTGGCTGGGATTTTTTTTGATTAACCGCAGAGGGCGCAGAGGGCGCAGAGAGGAGAAAGTAAGAGAGGGAAGATTTAAAGATATTGTTGTAAGATGTTGGCGGTTGCTGTTCCGGTTTTGTACCAGCTAAATTCGGCCGATCGCGCTAGACTAGCTTTTTTTAAGTGCGATCGCACTTTTGAATCTGTGGCTACCGTTTGCATAGCGTGGGCTATTTCTCCAACGCTGTAAGGATTGACTAATAATGCCGCATCTCCGGCTACTTCTGGCATCGAAGAGAGGTTGGAAGTGATGACTGGTGTACCGCAGGCCATTGCTTCCAAAATCGGCAAGCCAAAGCCTTCCCAGAGTGTGGGAAATACTAGGGCGATCGCCTGATTCATCAGTACGGGCAATTGCGAGTAGGGAACATAACCGAGAAACTTTACAGAAGATTGTAAACCCAATTGTTCAACTTGTGCGATCGACTGCGCTGTGTAAGCATTCGGAGGCCCGGCTAGCCAAAGTTCGTAGTTTTTGCGATCGGCTAAACTCGCAAATGCAGCAATTAACCTTTCCAAGTTTTTGTAAGGATCGTGTCTACCTGTATAGAGAAAATAATTTTTAGCGGGCAAGTCGAGATATCTAAAATTAATATTATCGCAAGCTAGGGGAATTGCGGTCATTTTCTGACGCGGAATTTGGTAAAAATTAGCAACATCTGTCGCCGTTGCTTCAGAATCGCAAATAATGTGTTCTGCTTGCCGTAAAACGTGCGGTATGTAGTAGCGAAAATAAGCAGTCAAGCGGGAGAATTTTTGCGGAAATCGCAAAGGAATCAAATCGTGAACTGTGACGATGTAGCGGCATTTGGAATACAAAGGTGCTTCGGGAATCGGAGAAAATATTAAGCTTGACTGCAATTGGTTATAAATTTTAGGTAAGTCAAATTGAGTCCACAGCAGCCTGTTAATTTGTCCCTTCGGGCCTCGATCTGGTGTGATGTTGTCTGGGATTTGATAACAATTATAATCGTCAATTTGCTGAGATGTAAGTAATCTTGGTTCTAGTTTTTGAAGTTGCGGGAAGAGATTAGCTGCATAAGTCCCGATTCCCGTGGGTTCGGGAGTTAGGAAGGACAAATTGATTAACAGTTGATTGGACACGGTTAGAGTAAAAATAAAGTTTTTATTAATCGATATTTGATATCAAATCTGGTCGATTGTCGGCGATATTTGTAGGGAAATAAACGGTACTAGCCATTGGTGTCCAATCAAGGTCAAAAACCTTTGTATTTCTCGTTCGTAGCCGAGGCCTGATCCCCTAAATCCCCCTTAAGAAGGGGGACTTTGAGCAGACTAGACTCTTGTCCCTCTTTAAGAAGCGGGACTTTGAGCAGACTCTTGTCTCTCTCTAAGAAGCGGGACTTTGATAATACTCTTGTCCCCCCCTTCTTAAGGGGGGCTAGGGGGGATCTAGGCTTAATTTGACACCAACAGTCACTGCCACGTCCTTATTCACATCCATATCTGTATGCTTAAGGTCGATCGAGCATTTGAGCAATCTCGCCTGGATTTGGCAGCCGAATTGTAGCATATTCCTGGTGAATAATCTCAAAAAAACTCTTGACTTTGTGTTCAAAAGGTGCGAGTCTAAAGTTCTGACTGCGTTGCTGTGCACCAGCTTGAAGTTCTGCCAGCAAATCGGGATTGACAATTAGTTGATGTGAATAGCGACACAGTTCCTCAACCGTATTGAACAAAAAGCCCGATCGCCCGTGTTCGACAATTTCCGGTTGTCCGCCACCACAAAAGGCGATCGGAGCACAACTGTTTTGCATTGCTTCCACCGTCGCCATCCCAAAATGTTCAAACCTTTGGGGATTGACTTCACCCAAACCGCAACCATGCCAAAATATACTCGCTTTAGCATAAAGCGATTTAACCTCATCCAATTCAGCATTGACTTTAAGTTCGATCGCCCTTGAATCCTGCTTCAACAAATTCTGAACCGTCTTTAAATAAGGATTTTTTGGAACACTACTACCCGCTAAAATCAGCCGCCATCCTTGAAGTTGATCGGGATGATCTGCTAACAAACTGCGGAAAGCTTCGATCAACTCAATTTGCTTTTTTGTTCCCCCAGCTTCAAACTGTCCCACAGCTAAAATTATCTTTTCCTTCGGCACTTTAGCTGTTGCCATTTCTACGGGCGGATAAAGCATAAAAGTTGGCTGCAAATTCCAACGTTTCTCCAGCCACTTGACAGTAAATTTGCTGTTTGCAATAATGAAAGTGTAGTCATCGACAGCAAAGTGACGGTTGCGAAAAGTATTCGGAAAGTGGCAGAAAAATACTGATATTGGCGACAGCGGTTTCACTTTTTCGAGTTGGTTGGCGTTGAGAAAAATATCATAATTTTTGCTTTCTCTGGCAATTTCATCAAAGGGATTTTCCATATCCTCGGCGATGATGCTGGAATCAATACACTGCATTCCGCGTTTCTCGTAAAAAGCCAAGGGAATAATTTTAATTTTGCATCCTGAAAGGTTAAGCCCATACCACGATTCTAAGTCGGAAATAGCAACCAGTTTGTTGGCGATGAAGGTAATGTCAAATTCATTTTGCAGCAGCGAGGCGATGGTAGCGACGTATTTTTGCCCGCCGCCGATAAAATGCAGTCCGTGATCGTAAATTGCGATCGACATTTTGCGATCGCCCCGCACAACCTGCAATCGAGGTAAAATGCGATCGACTTTCATTCTACTGTAAATCACCGCCAACTTTTCCGACAACTGCGGCAGTATAGTAGCGACGATTTCCGGTGGCTGATAATCTAGCAGTTTTTTAATCGCCACAAACAAACTCTCGAACAGCAAATCGTACTGTTTGTTAGTAAAAAAGTCTGAAGTATGAATTGCTTTAACTAATTGCAAAGGTTCGTGTTTCGCCAAATACAAAAACCGATTACGGTTGCAGAAATACTCGGTGAGTTTACTACCTTTACTCGAACCCCGATACTCATGATGGGCGATAGCTGCGGGAGTATAAAGCATTTTCCAGCCGCGTTTTTGGCAGCGTTTGGCAAACTCTACATCTTCAAAATACATCACAAAATCTTCATCAATTGGCCCGACATCTTCCAGACATTCCCTGCGAAAAAGCACCGCCGCCCAACAAAGTCCTTCTACTTCCCTTTCTGTATTATACTGTCCCGCATCTTTCTCCCCAAAACCGACATCTTGCCAATAAAAATTAGGTAATTGCTGAATGCCCGCGCTGTTAATTCGCCCGTCTTTAAACAGTAATTTGCCGCTAGTTGCACCGACTTTGTTGTCAGTTTCGAGCCGTTTAACTAATATTTCCAGCCAGTGACTGTCAAGGGTGGCATCGTTATTTAGAAAGCCGATATATTGCCCTTTTGCTTCGCTGATGCCGAGGTTGAGGGCTTTAGCGAAATTGTTGGCGGTATTCACAAATATACGAACTTTTGGGAACAGTTCGTGTAAAGCATTAACCGAATCGTCTTGAGAGCAATTATCAATTACAATTAAATCAAGTTGTGATTCTGGATACGCAAGTTTTTGTAGAGATTTTAAGCAATCTTTGGTGTGGCGCAGACCGTTATAGTTGACTATAATTAACGAGCATATTGGCAGTGTGTTCATTCAATTGACAGTTGACAGTTGACAGTTGACAGTTGATAGATGAGGGCGACCTCTATCTGGAAGGAAGAGGATGGGAGTAATGAACAGTCTGATTTTAATTTCTAGCCTTTAAGGGTTCCGGCTTTAAACCAATTCTTTCTGGTCATTTTTGATGTTTTAGTGCGTCCGATCGCCCAATTGAGCGGTAATCTCTTCTAAAATAGCAGTATGTTGCTGCTGGACTGCTTTGATTTGCTCTATTTCTGACTGAAAAGTTGCGATCGCCCTTTGTTGAGTCTCAAGCTGCGCTGTCACTTCGGGAGATCCGCCACTTAATTCCGATGTAAGTTTTCTCTCTAGAGTTTGTTGATTTTCTTGCAATTTTTGCAACTGTATGCTCAAGGTTTGCACAACACGGGTATTAGCAAAGTTGTAAATTACTTGTCTGTCTAGTATCGGCTTGAGCAATTTTCGGACGATTTTTCTAACGGCAATTACTACGGAACCTAGCCGCCTTTGGTAAGATGTAATTGGAATGTTATAAATGTCAAAGCCCGCTTTGAGAAGGGCAATGTCTTCGTCATCTTCATTTTGGGCTGCACTATTTACTCTTTCCGACAGCAGCGAATCAGCAATACCAATTCGCGGCTCCAAAGTTTGGCGCAATTTATCTATAATTTGTTGAGTTGGTATTTCTTCGTACTGCAATCTTTCGCCTCCTTTAAATATAATGTGCGCAGAGGCGCACCATCTCGTAGACGTAGCAACGCGCACCATCTGGTAAATCACCCCTACGAGAATAGTGCAAATCTCAACTTAAACTAACTCAATTTGACTGTCATCACCAATCATAAACCGCAGAGCTTTCGGACGCGGCGGCGCATTCGTGATTTGAGCCCGCTGCCCGATCACGCTGTCAACAATTCGCTGGTGAATGCCAACTATTTTCGCCCCTTGCAATATTACACTATGTTCGATATCCGCATCAATCATCGTCACGCGATCGGCAATACTGCTGTAAGGCCCAATAAAGGAATTTTCAATGCGGCAATTTTCCCCAATTACCACTGGCCCGCGAACTTTAGAATTAATAATTTCCGTTCCTTCGCCTACTTGCACTCGCCCGATAATTTGGCTTGTAGCGTCTACTTTTAATTCAGTTGAAGCTACGATACTATCTAAAATGATTTGGTTGGCACTCAGCAAATCATCTTTTTTCCCCGTATCCAACCACCAACCCTCTAAATTGCAGGCTTCTACGTGTTTTTTCTGATTGATCAACTGTTGAATGGCATCAGTAATTTCCAGTTCACCGCGGGGCGAAGGTTGAATTTGATCGATCGCCTCGTGGATACTAGGAGCAAAAAAGTAAATCCCCACCAGTGCTAAATTCGATGGCGGAACTTTTGGTTTTTCTACTAACTGTAATACTCGCCCATTTTCATCAACTTTGGCAACACCAAAAGCCGAGGGATTTGGCACTGGGCGAAGCAAGATTAGAGCGTCTAGTTTTTGCTTGTTAAAAATCTCTAAAAACGGATCTAACTGATTTTGAATTAAGTTATCTCCTAAATACATGATAAACGGAGAATCGCCCAAAAATGGTCTAGCAATTTTCACCGCATGAGCAAGTCCCGCCGGCTCATTTTGCAAAATATAAGTAATTTTTGCACCGAAGCGAGATCCATCTCCAGTTTTTACCTTCACCTCTTCGCCAGTTTCAGGACTAATAATAATCCCAATATCCGTAATCCCAGCCGCCACAATTCCTTCAATTCCGTACCACAGTATCGGCTTATTTGCCACAGGAACCAACTGCTTAGCACCCGTATAGGTTAGGGGACGCAAGCGTGTTCCTTTGCCGCCAGAGAGGATGAGTGCTTTCATTGGGTGAAATCTAAGTTATCCTTTAGGGTTTGCAGTGCTGGCTTGATTTGCTGCACTTGTTCGCTCTAGTTAATTTTAAAGCACCGTTACCCCGCTGGCAATAGCCTCGAAGAAGGAAGAATTGACAGTTGACAGTTGACAGTTGACAGTTGACAGTTGACAGAAGTAATAAAAGTAGGGTTTTCAGGAATCAAGAAGGTTCTCAGTATCTTAGCGGTTGCAATCCAAATGATTTATGTCGATCGAACCTTCAGTCATCTAAAATCTAACATCTAAAATGGTTTAATAGCGACCGTATCGGGCCACAAATTGATTACCACTATTGTTTTGATTTGTCAACCAAGCCCACATCTGATCGCCCAGAGAAAAGTGCCACCACTCGTTAGGATGCTGCTGAAAACCAGCAGCTATCATCGCATTTTTTAAGATTTGCCGACGACGGTGATATTCCTGTTTTTGAGGCTCCTTGCTATTACCAAAATAATCAGGATAAGAACGTTCCGATATTTCATCAATCGGAGAACCCATATCAATTTGCCGATTATTTTCATCCACTAAAGTTACATCTAAAGCTGCACCGGTACTGTGAGGAGGAGGCGTAGTGCGATCGAGGCTCGGTACGGCCCAAAATTGATATACGTGTTCTATAATTACTTGCCGTTTGTCTTCAGAAACCGGAAATTCGCAGCCTTGAGCTACGGCAATTTGATTAAAAGTATAATCTACCATAAATTGTTGGACTTCCACCGGCCGGTAAGCATCAAATATCAGAATTTTCCAATTTTTATAATTATGCTGTAGTTGGCTTTTAGCTACTACTAAACTATCTACAACTCCTTGGCGTAAATAGTAAGGCGAATCTGCTTTGCTGTTGTGATACGGAGCACCCAACTTTTGATAAGGGTGCGGCGTTTCAAAGGCAAAATGTTCTGGTGGAATTGGCACTAAAGGCTCGCCGCATTCATCGATCGCGATTTGCTGATATGGTTTCATATCAAGGTGTTACCGTACTTGATTATTACTAAAAAATAGGTTCGTAGTCAGGACTTTAGTCCTCAAACTTTGATGAAGACTAAAGTCATCACTACAAACACTATAGCAGCTAGAATATCTTCATGTTCTAAATCGTCATAGTCATCTATAATTTCTTTAGCATTCATACCTGAACTAAGTAATTCAATAATCAACTCTACTGGATATCGGAGAAAGCGAATACAGGGTTTTCCGTGACCGATATTTGGATCGAGTGTGATGCGTTGCAAAAGTTGGTTTTCCATATTTTAGAAGCAACTGCTAAATATATTCTAACTTAAAAAAGCGGAGCTTTCGATCGGTTTATAGTAAGGACTTTAGTCTTTATAAAAATCAGCGGACTAAAGTCCTCACTACAAACCTTAAAAAAAATCTTAACTTTGGCGATAAGCAACTACCGCATAAAACGGATCGCCGCTTCCTATTCGCAGCATTTGCATAAAACTCGGCAAGTTAGCCTTGCGAACAATTACTTCCGGCTTGCTAAATCCGGGTATATTCGTTCCTTTGACAGAATCAAAGTAACCCTTGACTAATTGTACCCGATCGCCCTCCGAACCTTCCCGCCAAGCCGCAATGGCTTTTTGATAAAACATCCGGTTGGAAAAGCTCATAATTGCTACGCCTCCGGGCTTCAAAATCCGGTGAATCTCGGCAAAAATCGCATCCGGGTGTTGCAAATACTGTACCGAAACACAGTTGACAACAGCGTCAAACTCTGCATCCGGCAGCGGCAATTTAGGATTTGCGTTCAAATTCTGTACAAAATAATGATTCAGTCTGCGATTCTTTGCCAACTCCTCTTGATTCATCCCGTGTCCTTCGACATGGGCAAATTGCATCTCGTCGGGGAAGTGAGAAACCCAACTGCTCATCATATCAAAAATCCGAGTATTCGGTTTCAGCCGTTCCCGATACAAATCGGTTAGTTGCTGAATAAATCCCTCGTCTACGTGCGTCACAAACCGGGGATCGGAGTAAAACAGTGTGTCGTCGGTGTCGTCTAACTTGGTGCGCTTAGAGGCTGGAAGCAACATAAATTCAGATCTGAAACTAGATTTACCCTTTCTAGTTTAAGAACAATTAAGAATTGTAAACACACTTCCCAAGGCGGACATCCGGCATTTGGGTGGTTGAGAGTGCGATCGATCGTAGTATTGACAGCTACACATCCCTCAATAACCTGTTTGATCACAGGCAAGATGCCTGTGCCACTGCCAAATTCAGGTATTGTGGAATGTTTGATCACAGGCAAGATGCCTGTGCCACTGCCAAATTTAGGTATTGTGGAACGGGCCGGAGAGCCCGCAGAGCCAAAACCCTGGTCATACCCCTTGACATCTCCCAAAAAACATCTTACACTGATAATACGAACGCGAAGTAATAAACCTATGGTTACTACATCCACTGTCGATCGCACAAATCTAGCCCAGTGGCACGACGTTCTCGCCCCCCACAGCCTGGGCTACCGGATCAAACTGCTGGCACAGCTAGGTAGTCGCAGGCTACAAGAAGGACTCGAACCTTTTGGGCTGACACCTTTTCACTGGCTGGTACTGTGTTGCTTGTGGCAAGAAGACGGTTTGCCAACTTCTAGCATTGGCGACAAACTGCAACAGGTAGGCGGTACACTGACAGGCGTACTCGATCGCATGGAAGAAAGAGGCCTAGTCCGCCGGGAGAGAGACACGCGCGATCGCCGGATTTGGCGCATTTGGCTGACCGACTCCGGTACCCAAATGCAAGAGGTATTGCCCCCGTTGGTAGCTGTAATCCGCGATCGAGCTGTCGAAGGCATTCCAGAAGCCGATCGAGAACTTTTTTCTAAATTGATCGATCAGGCGATTCTCAATCTGTCCTAAACCGACAAATCGCTCTTTCGAGTGAAGCGCAGCAGCATCTACCACCCCTACACTACAAATAACCGAAAAATACTACGCACCCTTAAAACAAGCAGTCTTACTAAATAAAAACTACGTACCCTAAACAAACGACATCTTACTAAAGAATCAGGAGTCAAATACCATGAAAGACACAAACGAAATCAACCAAGCAGAATTCAACGGCAACGGCAACGGCAAAGCAGTAGCTGTATTAGAAAAGCCGATCGACGACACCATAGCAAAAAGCCTACCAGTAATCCCCGCCCCAGAAACAGAAGTCAGCGATCCCGCCGAGCTCAAAACCGGCCCCGAAACAGAAATCCAAGCACCCCTGGCACCGTCGGAAAAACCGAAGAAAAAAGCCCCAAAAGTGTTGATTTTAGCAGCGTTGGGCATTGGGGCGATCGCAGCAGGCAACTTCGGATACCACTACTGGCAATACGCCTCCATCCACCAAGAAACCGAAAACGCTACAGTTGCCGGACACATCCACCAAGTCAGCAGCCGCATCAACGGTACTGTCGGCGAAGTCTTAGTACAAGACAACCAACAAGTAAAACCCGGCCAACTGCTGATCAAACTTGACCCCCGCGACTACCAAGTTAAAGTCCAACAAGCCCAAGCAGCCTTAGAAAACGCCCGCCGCCAAGCTGAAGCAGCCGAAGCGAATATTTCCCTAGCCTCTCAAACCAGCCAAGGGAAAACAGCCCAAGCCCAAGGAGATATCGGCAGCGCCAACGCAGCCATTTCCACAGCCCAAGCAGCAATTAGAGAAGCTCAACAAGGCGTACCCGCGGCCCAAGCCGCAGTCGCAGAAGCTGAAGCTGGCGTGCCCGCAGCGCAAGCCAAAGTCGCCCAAGCTGAAGCCGGAATTCCCCAAGCTGAAGCCAAAGTGACGGAAGCGAAAGCAGGTATTGCCGCAGCGCAAGCTGAGTTAGTGCAAGCGCAAGCTAATCTAGTGAAAACGCAAGCTGATTATAGACGCTACGAAAGTTTGCAGCAAGAAGGTGCGATCGCCCGCCAGCAATTAGACGCATCGAAAGCCGCCTACCAAGTAGCCGTTGGCCAAACCACCGCAGCCCAACAAGGAATTGCTCAAGCTAGAGCGCGCTTAGCCCAAGCTAAAGAAGGCGTAACCGCAGCCCAAGCAGGAGTAGCCCAAGCTCAAGAAGGGGTAAAACAAGCTGAATCCCAAGTAGCGCGCGCCCAAGTTGGCATCGCCACCGCGCAAGCTAAAGTCGCTGTAGCGCAGGAAGGTATCACCACCGCGGCTGCTAAGCTTGCTACGTCGAAGGGCGGATTGCAACAGGCTGAAGCTACGGGTGAGCAAACTAAGGTCAGTCGATCGCAGTATGATGCTGCTAAGGCTGCGATCGGGCAATCGGAAGCCTCGGTTAAAGACGCTCAACTGCAACTTTCCTACACGAATATCACTGCACCCGCCGCTGGACAAATCGGGCGCAAATCCGTTGAAGTGGGGCAGCGGGTGCAGCCGGGAACTCCGTTAATGGCGATCGTAAGTAACGATTTGTGGGTAATTGCTAACTTCAAAGAAACGCAATTGGCAAACATGAAACCAGGCCAAAAAGTAGAAATCAAATTAGATGCTTTTGGTAGCCGTAAATTTGAAGGCCGTCTCGATAGTTTCTCCCCAGCTTCTGGCGCTCAATTCTCCTTATTGCCTCCCGACAATGCAACGGGAAACTTTACTAAAGTCGTGCAGCGGATTCCGGTGAAAGTTGTGTTTGATGCCGAAAGTATTAAAGGTTATGAATCGCGGATTGCACCGGGGATGTCTGCTACCGTAAACGTTGAATTGAAATAAAGCCATGCCAGGGCGGGTTCACCAACAAGCATCTGCCAATAATTGACAATCTCAAAAACCCACCCTGGCCGGGGTATTATACTCTTCTATATAAAGTCTTGTCGCTTCTTTGAGATTGGCGATCGCTTCTTCAATGGTTTCGCCCTGATCGACTGTGCCGACTTCTGGACATTCGGCAATGTACATATCTTCTTCTTTGTAAATGATGGCTGTGAAGCTTTGAGTGCTCATAGGTTTTTTGCTTCCATCATCAGAGGTTGCTTGCTTTCTATTACCTAGTTTATCTCGGATGAATCATTTTTACAAGTATAGGGTTGAAATGGGCGATCGCGTGATTTAATAATACTTGTATGCTTAACAATTAATTGATGAGTGGAATTAATCGGCAAATTACCCTTGACAGCAGGCACATTGCTAAACATTTGCCAGACACGCCACAAATGAGAAGACTGCTTAATAAAGGACGTGCTGCTCATATTTTTAACAATGAGGCTACGATGAATCAGGTAGCTCAAGCCATAATGGAAGAGGGAGAATTTACAGATACAATTCGGGCCTACGAGCGTTATAGTATGTTCTTCCTTGAATCAATTGGTTATAGAGTTGACCCAGACGGTAGCTGTCTTTTACTTTATTACGGAGAGATAAAAGTTGATGCAGAAAACCGATACCACGTTACTCCCCGCACCCGACCCAGTGAAGAATAACTGGGAGTTTACAGAAGTATGGCTCGATCCAAATCTTTCACCTCCTTATCTGCTTTTGTTACTAAGTGACGCTGAGGGGAATTGTCGAATATACGATCCGGCTGAGCGTTATAAAGTTGTGTTTTCTAGTAAGAGTTATGATGAGGCACAGTATTGGCTTTTAGAGGATGAGTATGAACCCGTACAAGGGCGGCTGAGAGTGTCGGAGTTAGTTTGAGTAGTTGATGTTGAAAGGGCGATCGCGGGCCGTCAGGTATCACGATTTCCCTCTCATGCCTATAATTTAGATGAAGTCTTAAACATTCATTCTGTCATTATTTCCCACTGTTTGCTATAATTATTTAAGTCAGTCACCGCTAAGAAATGCTAGCTATGACCAAAACTGCTTCAATAAAAACTGAATATCAAGTAACTGTAAATTATCCAGTCTGGCAAAGAGTTGAGAAAATTGCTGGACAATTCAATTTGTCTGTTTCTGAACTATTAGAACATATCGCTAAGGGTGAACTAAAAGTTGTTGCAGTTCCCAGTAATTCAGAAACACTGAAATATCGCGATATTGCAAATTATTTCATTTGGTTAGCCTCGCAATCCGATGTAGAAATCAACGCCTACAAGCTACAAAAACTAATGTACTACGCTCAAGCTTGGCATTTAGCAATTTATGGCACGCCACTTTTTAATGCGGATTTTCAAGCGTGGGTTCACGGCCCGGTCATTCCTGGCTTACTAGAGAAGTATCAAAGCCAATTTAGCTGGGAACCAATTGCAGATAAAATCGAACAACCGAAACTTTCTGAAGAAATAGGGCAATTTCTGGAAGAGGTTGCAGAGGCATATTTTGAGTATGATGATGAAACTTTGGAACGAATGACTTGCAGTGAAATGCCTTGGCTAGAAGCGAGAGGAAATTTACCCAGAGAGGAATCTTGTCATACCATTATTTCTCAAGAATCGATGAAAAAATATTATTCGGCTAGTGTCAAAGAAGAAACCTCAGTCTAAAATTGTCCCTTAAGCACTCATTTTCTAAATAATAAACGATGAGGCTACTATGAATCAGGTAGCTCAAGTTATGCTAGGATACTCTTGCGAAAAGTAGTGACATGACACGCGATCGCTCCCATTAAAATCCTGATTGCCTATGTTAAAATTATGGAAGCTCAACCACGAGAATTACAAAACTACCTCAAAGCCGACGGGACAAGTCCCTTTGAAGGATGGCTTGATTCCCTTCAAGATACTAAAACTGTATCTAAAATCAAGAAGCGACTGAGGCGAGTTGAGCTTGGCAATCTGGGAGATTATCGCTCAGTAGGAGCGGGAGTTTATGAACTTAAAATGGATTATGGCCCAGGCTATCGGGTTTATTTTGGACAAGTCGGGTTAACAGTTGTTTTGCTGCTATGTGGAGGTGATAAAAGCACTCAAGAACGAGATATTAGCCAAGCTAAAAAATACTGGATAGATTATGAAAGAACTCAAAGTGCCAACAACTAGAAGCTACCATGAATACTTGATTTCTTCTTTAAAAACCCCCGAAAGTGCTGCTGGCTATATCGAGGCCATGTTGGAATTGGAGTCACAAGGCCCCGAACCTGAATTGCTGCGAGCAGGACTTAAAGATGTGGTGGATGCTTATTTACAGATGAATGAGTTATCGGCGGGAGCTAAATTTATATATGAGAAATTAGATCGGATGTTGTCTGAGAGTGGGGGGGAGGAAATTTATGCTTTGATAACTCTACTAAATGAACTGGGGTTACAGTTAGCTGTTACAGTAAAATAGGTTAATTAATAAAGGAGTTAGGAGCGATCGCGCTTGGAAATGAGGTGAAAAAAGGAAGGGCGATCGCGCTTTTTTAGAAAATGGGAGACGAAGGGCGATCGCATTTCCAGAAAAACCGCTTTCCGGTTAAATAATTTTTAAGCTAGCATTCGAGCATGAGCAATTTCTCTGTCACCTATGAGTCTGACTTGTGAATGAAAAAGTGAGATAATAGCTAGTGTTTTTCTCGTCAATGTAACAAATTCTACTTCATATCCTACGCCACCTTGATGCACTAAAACCACAGTGCCAATATCGCCTTGGCTTAAGTTTTGTTCTGGGATATCAGTTGTTAAAACAACGCTGTCAAGTTCTTCAATCATTTTCTTTTTTAATCAGGTGGATAGGCACTTACTAGCCTGGGAGTATTGTTACTTAATTCTTTTTATTTTTTAGCCGATCAAGCCAACTAATATAAGAGGGTTTATAACCTGAATTTGCCGCACTTTCAGCGTCTTTTATTGCTTGATTAATGAGGCTACTATCATCTTTAATAATCTCAGACAAGTGATATAAGGCTTTTGACCTATCATAGCGAGCTTCAGCCCTATATATAATGTCTTGATGTTGGGAAGCTTTTTCTAGTAACTTGATTGCACGTCGCATTTGTGTGACCTGTTCCTCACCGGATAAAAATCGATTAGCGTAACGCCATAATGTAGAACCTTGGTGAAGGATTGCAACATCGGTGTACTGTCTATCATTACGCTTCTCTAACTCATCAAAGAGCCTTACCGCCTCTGGATAATTACGGTTTTGACGTGCATTCTCTGCTTTTGTCCGTAAGTCTAAGGGAGTTAATTTTGCCAGGTCAACTTCCGGCTCTTCTTTTGTTTCTGTCAAGGGAATGACAGCCTCATCAGTCTGAGCATCGGTTGGCGGTTCTGCAAGAGATGAAACTTGCTCCACTGGAATCCAGCATTGGATAACCTCTTGGTTGACAATTACTTCTCGAACAGGCTCTACCTCTGCGGCAAAGCGATAATATAGCAATCCTAAATCATTATCTACACTTATTATGATATAATTATATGCAATAATTGATTGTGACAATAAAAAAATGAATAACTTACAAATGCCACAGAAAGATATGGAAAAAGAAAGAGCGGC
>NZ_JAIGNI010000094.1 GCF_026130175.1 Lyngbya sp. CCAP 1446/10
CCGCTCTTTCTTTTTCCATATCTTTCTGTGGCATTTGTAAGTTATTCATTTTTTTTATTGTCACAATCAATCATTGCATATAATTATATCATAATAAGTGTAGATAATGATTTAGGATTGCTATAGCAATAATTTAGTAAAATTGGGTTGTCCTGGGTTCATGGTGAATACGGTATCAGGCACAACTTTTTGCGATTCTGTAATGCCCTCTTCATAAGGATATGCGGTTTGCTTATCACTACCAAATCAGGAGAGCCGAAATTTGTAACAAATCTGAACTTATTGTATAGTTTTTTATCCCATAAATGTTAAGAACAAATCTTACATAATAATGAAACAAACAGCTTTTTTAGTAACTGCTCAATAACCGCTGAAAAAACACAATAACCGCTGGCAAATCAGGGGAAAATCAGGCTCAAACCTAGTAAAATTGTTGGATTGCATTCAGATCCTCTAAATTTACCAGCGGTTATTGAGCAGTTACATTTTTTAACACTACTGTTGAAACAAACAGCTTTTTTAACACTACCGTTAATGAAAGGCTGCCGAATTAACTCGGCAGCGCTTTCCTGTTATTTAAGCTGATTGAGTTGAGTGATTCTGAGCAAAGCAGGCAACATCGAGTCAGGCTTGTCTCCAGTTTTGAGAGCGATTTCTAAATCAAACAAAATCGAGAGCGATCGACTTAAGAAGTTCGCAGATACTTCCTTAACCTCCTGCTTAAGGAAATATAGCCGTTTGGGGTTACTAATTCCGCACATACTAGCAATTTCGCTATCAGAACGTTGTTGGCCGGAATTGAGAGTAGCTTTTACCCACAGCCAAGTTTTAAACTGGGTTTGAAGAGTAGCAATAATTGCCAAAGGAAACTCTGCCCTTGAGAGCAATTCGTCAAGCACCTTAATTGCTGCCACTGCTTGACCTTTTAAAAGGGCTTCGGCAAGTTGAAAGCTACTGGCTGTGGTAGCGGGAACGAGGGCTTTTGCTGCCTCTTTCGTAATACGCTCGCCGTCGGTATAAATGGCTAATTTCTCTAGTTCACTGACTCTTCTAGCAGAATCGTTGCCAATGGCTACCGCTAGATAACTGACAGCATCTCTAGCAATTGAGAGATTCATCTGTTTAACAGTATTCGCGATCGCACTTTCAATCAAATCAGTACGCCAAGGGGGAATCAAAGTAAATTCCTTAAGTTGACCAAACTGCAACAAATGCTTGACCACCTTGAGCCGCTTGTCGATCGCACCAGCAGTGAAGACTAAATGCGTCGTGGTAGGTAACTGGGGCAAGATTTGGAGCAATTCTAGCCCAGTTTCTCCAAATTGCTTGAAATCGCAATTTTCAACGACAATGAGTTTGCTTCCTCCGCCGAAAGGAACTGAAGCAGCAGCAGAAAGGGCAGCATCTAGGGAAGAAGCATCGAAGCGGTGGATGTTAAAATCTCGCCAGAGAGGGTGAGTTTGAGTTTTGCACTTTTCCACTTCACGGGCGATCGCGTAGGTATCATTCCCAATTAAGATATAGATCATGCTGCTAAATCCTCCTGTTTTTTGACAGTGACATTAACAGAACGACCGAGAGCTTTAGTGACGATACGCTGCACGGATTCAAGGTGACTTTTAAACTTAGTCGCGTATTTTCTTTCTACTACTAACACACATGAATCAGTAGAAAGTTCTGCAATTTTAGCTCGGTTCAAGAGGTCGCGATTGCCTGGTTTCGCTGCTGCCACTACTTGCGCCCAAGTTGCCTCTAAGTCAGGAGCAGGAGCAGGAGCAGGAGCAGTAGCCTTAACATCTTGAAGGCTTTTATCAAGTTTGTCAAATCGATTAGATTGGGAAGTTGCCGATAATCGCATTTCGGGAGCAGCGGGTTCGCTCTTACGCATCAAGTTCAGCAAACAGACTTCTAACCAGGTAGCAGCATTCGTACTGGTTCTCAATTGAAATTCTGATTTTTGCAATTGTGTACAAGCCGCATCAATTGTTTCAAAATCGAAAGTGCTCGCGAGCGATCGCAGTTGTGAGTAGCCAACGGGCCCTGTAATTAAATTTTGGCAGTGGCGCGTTGATTTGACAATGAGCAAATCTCTCATTGCTGCTAGCAACTTGCTGAGAATCAGTTTGGGGGTTTTGCCGCTGTCAATGAGCGTTCTCGAAAATTGCAGTACGCTTAACGTATCGCCAGAATGAATGGCTTTGAGAAGGGCGATCGAGTCTTCCTCGCTGATGCTCCCAGAGACTTCTGCCACTGAAGAAACCGTAATCTCTGAATTTAGTAGTGAAAGCTGAGAGAGTAGTTGCAGGGCATCCCTTAACCCCCCGTCACAGGTGCGAGCGATCGCCCACATTGCCGAACTTGCGATCGCAATAGATTCAGCGACGCTAATTTTATCCAATTGTCCGATAATAGCATCAACTGACAGAGAGCGGAAGTTAAAAGTTTGGCAGCGGGAGATAATTGTTGGCAACACTTTATGTGCCTCAGTCGTACAGAGAATAAACACCACATGAGCTGGAGGTTCCTCTAAACATTTGAGGAGAGCATTTTGAGCGCTGGTACTGAGTTGGTGGCATTCGTCTAAAATCCAAATGCGGTACCGGCTCATCGCTGGGGCAAAGTTGCTGTGCTGGATTAATTCTCTGGCATCATCCACGCCGTTGTGTGAAGCAGCGTCGATTTCAGTCACATCTAAGCTGGAAGTAGAATCAATGGTTTTGCAGCTTGAACATTCTTCGCAAGGAGTGGCGGCTGGCTTTTTGCTATTCAAGCAATTGAGGGATTTAGCGAGGATGCGAGCGGTTGAGGTTTTGCCTGTTCCTCTGGGCCCAGTAAACAGGTAAGCTTGAGCAATTTTGTCGGAGGCGATGGCATTGGTCAAGGTTGTTTTGATGGTATCTTGACCTACTAATTCTTGTAGGTTTTTTGGTCGGTATTTGAGGTGCAGTGGTTGGTACATTTTGAGGTCTTAGCATAATTTCAATTACTATTCCCCGATAGGGGAGTATGTGTGTCACGGAAAAGCAACTTAGGGTCTAACAAAATATAGCCTAAGAAATGCAGACCCTAAGTCGAAGCAATTGATTTGCAAAGGATGCACTATTTTACTTAGGGTCTAACAAAATATAGCCTAAGAAATGCAGACCCTAAGTCGAAGCAATTGATTTGCAAAGGATGCACTATTTTACTTAGGGTCTAACAAAATATAGCCTAAGAAATACAGACCCTAAGTCGAAGCAATTGATTTGCAGAGAATGCACTATTTTACTTAGGGTCTAACAAAATATAGCCTAAGAAATACAGACCCTAAGTCGAAGATACAATTGATTTGCAGAGAATGCACTATTTTACTTAGGGTCTAACAAAATATAGCCTAAGAAATACAGACCCTAAGTCGAAGATACAATTGATTTGCAGAGAATGCCAATCTTCTACCAGCCCACTGAATGAGCGCAATCAATGTTTTTGCGTCATTGTAGCAGTTGGTTATTGGCAATAGATATTATTTATTGCGAGTAGATCTATCAAATCAAGAAAATTTATCGATCGCCCTAAGCAGAGATTTCAAGCGTTTGAGGGACTTCTTCACTACTCAGCAGGCGGGTAAAAGCAGGGCTGTCGGCTGGCGATGGTGACTGAAATCGCTTAGGGTCTGTTTTTATCAGGCTGAGTTTTGTTAGACCCTAAGTAGAAGTAGGGCAGTTCTATAAACCGATTATATTCTTTCTTAGGGTCTGTCTTTTTTATTTTTGCTTAGGGTCTGTTTTTATCAGGCTGAGTTTTGTTAGACCCTAAGTAGAAGCAGGGCCAGCCACTGGCGAGCATGGCGATGGTGGCTCTCAAACGCTTTTTTTGTCAAACGCGGGCGATCGATAAATCTTCTTGATTTGATAGATCTACTCGCAATAAATAATATAGCGTTTCGAGCGAAAGATGAGGTATGCTGAGGTATGCTGTAACCCTTACAGTGTAAAGCTTTTCAGGTCAAAATTCGTCTGCTAACTAAAGTGAGAAAGGCTATATCTATTGCCAATTGCCAACGGCTACAATGACGGAAATACGTTGATTGCGCTCATCCAGCGTGCGGGCTGTTTCTACTTAGGGTCTAACAAATTTTAACCTGAGAAAAACAGACCCTAAGTAAAAATAAAATTGATTTACATCTTGCCAATTTTTTACTTAGGGTCTATAATGAGGAGAGTTAAACACACCCTAAGTAAAAGCAACTAAAGGTTACTACCTACCTCCTTATACTCGCTTAGGGTCTACAAATAAAGTATTTTCAGTAATAGACCCTAAGCAATATGCCTGAAACAACCCTCGATACCGCACAGAACTTAGCCGCGCAGTTAGAGCTAGAGGAATTGAAACGCTTGCAAGCATTTGTCAATGCTTTAGTAGAGGCCTCCCCCAGCACAGAATCAAGGAGTGCTACAGAACCTTCTCCTACTGCTCCAACCTCTGCTGCTGTTGAGGAGCAGCCATCAGTCACGACATCGGAAGATCAACCCAGAGCCAAAGGCTCTATCGAATGGAAGTTAATTCCTGACAAGAAGACGGGAAAGACTTATGGCCCGTATCCTTATTTGAGGTGGTGGGATTACAACAACAAAGGCTGGCAAGTACGGCGTTCCAAGTATCTTAGGGGCTATCGTGGCAAGCCCCCAGTAAAACAGCAAACTAAGTTTCATCAACCCCTTTGAAATGGAGATTAGAGCAGGAAGTCTCAATTAGGGTCTATTAAGTTAGCCTCGGAACTGCTAGAGAGAAACGAGTTCACCGATAGATATCGTTCTTCCCTACATATTATTCTTGTGGGGCGATAACATATTCACAATCTATTGCTTCCGCACCAGAAACGGGTGTTCCAAACGGTGCAATCAGCATGGGAGCCGTAGGAGTTGCCATTAACATCCGCAAATCCGAACTAGAAACAGCTTTAACTGTATCAATTAAATAGCGGATGTCACACTTGAGCCGAAAGTCACAACCGAAGAGTTTGGCATCAACTATCTCAGTACCAGAACTGAGAGTATTATTGAGTGAAATTCGCACTTGTTGACTATCTAAATCGAATTCAAAAATTGCTGTAACATGGGACTTGTCGCTGTGAGAAGCTACCCGCTCTAAGGCTTTCAAAAAGCTGAGCTTCTCTACCACAACTTGATGGCTAAGTTCATGCCGATACGGAGCAATAATCTGGTCGCAATTCGGGTATTTTCCTTCTAATAACTGCGCTGTCAGCCGCCACTTGTTCCACTCAAAAGCAACAAAATTACTGCTATTGTCAGGCTCAGTTTCATAGTAAATAGCTACTCTGTCAGTGGGATTCAAAGTCCGCTCTAATACCCGGAGTACCTTAGTGGGTACTGTAAATTCCACGTTTCGAGTGTTCAAAATATCGGAATCACTGCTTTCACTGAATCCTACAACCATTGCTATCCGATGCCCGTCTGTTGTCCAAACTCTCAATTGAGAAAGTCCCCTTTCTGCGTCGTGGCTGAGTTGAAAATTAGCTCCCGTTAAGATCCGTTTGGTTTCTTCAGAACTTACAGCAAATAAGCTGGCTTTGAGGACAGCAATTAACACACTAGCAGGAATGGTCACCAGTTTTTGTTTAAGGCTCTTGATAGCAGGGAATTCGTCCGCAGTTAGCCCACGAATGACGTGCTTGCTCCTTGATGCACTCAGAGTGGCACTGACTGATGGAACGTCACTTCCTTTGATAATTTCCCAAGAACTCTTTAAGGTAAGGCGACTTTTCGGAAATTTTCCGAGAATATCCGCGAGTATGGTTGCAGGGAGAGTGAGTTTGCCAGATTGTTTGACATTAGCTTCAAAACTCGCTTGTATCCCAAATTCCAGGTTATAAGCAGTTAAATGCAATTGTCTAGTTTCGGCATCTGCTTCTATGAGAATATTGGATAAAATGACGTGGTTGTTATTGCTATAAATGCTGCTTTTGAGAGTTTGGATGTAATCATTTAATTCTCTGGCATCACAGGCAAATTCAACGATTGAAGGGGAAGGAGAAGGCTCCGGCAATATCTCATCGTTTGATTGAGTTCCTAAATCAGAAGCATCTGCGGCTGAAAGTGGTGTATATTCTGTTGATTTTTCAGAGGCTTCTACTTGTTCTGAAAGTGCTGTTTCCGGTTCAGAAGTTGAAGAATTTTTTGTGATTTTTGTAACAGATTTTCCAGCCTTAGCGGAATTAGTCACTGTTTCAGGAGAGCGTTTTTTCTTGGTTGCTCTCTGTACTACTTTTTGCTGAGGGGGTGTTTCTGTAACTCTAGATTTTGCCATAATTAGTTGTGTGTCAGAAGTTCGATTTGCCGCTGCGGTAGCAGCACTCGCGAGCGGTGGCTGAAAAAAGAGAGTCGTGGAAATAGTGGAACCAATATGGTTGAGAGCAGGTTGATTATTACCTTTAATTGTTAAAAAATAAAGGTAATAATCAACCTTTATTTTAGGATGATAAATTTGAGCTGGTTGATTAATAAAATCGTAATCTAAGTAGCAGTTTTTGGGAGTGCATCTGGTCGAAAAAAAGAGAGCGAAGCATTCCGGCATATAAGTTATTGGTGAACGTCTTATATTTACAGAGGTCATGCTTCGCCCTACTGATATATTATTCTAAGTGATATGTCGCCTTTTTCACAAACCGATCTATTGCTATTTTATCCCTACTTTCTACTGCCTATCATCAAAAGTTAGTTGAACCAGATTAAGCTAATTTTGCTATTGCCAGTTTAACTCGGGATGAAATTGGATGGACAAATAGTATCCGTTGGCGGCAGCGACTCGTTCCGACATACAAGAGGCGGTGGTATTCTTTAAGTTTCTGTTTACTGCTCATTTCTTTTCCCACCAATAGCCTAGTCAAAATGTCATTAATGTCCAAACCCACTTCATCAAAAGTGCTGCCTTGAGAATTGTGAATAGTCAGGGCAAAGCAATTGTCAATTTCGGCAAATATGTCGTCCTTAAACCAATAATACTTGCGCCATAAAAATCCGCTGCGCTGGGCACTCTTGAGTTTTTGCTTAAGTTCAGCCTGGTAGCGTTTATTTTCGGATTCATGCAGCACAAAGATTTGCCGAAATAAACCGTCATCGGTCACAATCTTTAAAAGCCATACTCGATAGCCGTAGTGTTGGCTCGTTTCAACTTCTTTAATGGTAAATTCAGTTGAAGTGGGCAAAATAACGGTCTTACAATCAGGGGCCATGACTGGTTTCTTGGTAATCAGCCTTTCTCCCGCTATGAATCTGGGGGCTGTTTGACCGTAAACTTGTTCTCGGAGGGCCTGATTGTAATAGTTGACTTGCTTGTTTGTCCAGCACAGAATCCTAAAGCAGTCTGGGTTAGAAGTGAATTCGCGCTTGATGGTTTTGAGGGCATATTGCAGGAGTGTTTCTGACTTAACTTTGAATGCACCGTTAGATTTGTTCCCTTGAGTGTAGGTAGAATGTGGCAAGAACATATCGGTTTTATTCTTGACACAAGAACGGCATTCGGTGATGAAGTCGAGGACGGGACTTTCTCCAGCTTGCCTGACAACTTCGGTTAGCATAGTTTTATTGGTAATGCTGAAGACAGGCGAGCGTTTTTCTCCGACGGGGTTAAGCTGAGCTGGGTCGCCCATGAGAATTAATTTGCGGTGGTTGAACAGGGTACGTTCAAATCTGCGATCGATCCAATCCCACAGTTGAGTCCCAACCATTGAACATTCGTCGAGGAAGATTATATCATATAGGTGCAGGGTACTCAAACTTGTCTGCTCCAAAGTTTTCTCTTGTTCTTTTTGAACCATGCCTAGTCCTAAAAGTTGGTGTATCGTCATAAAATCTACTCCGAAAATGCCTTGAGACGCTGCCATTTTTCTGAGGATGCCGACTGCTTTGTTGGTGGGGGCGGTGAGGGCAATTCGCTTGCTTTTACTCAAGAGTTCTTTGATAACTTGGAAGACAATTGTACTTTTTCCTGTGCCTGCGTAACCGCAAAGCAAGAAGAATGACTCGGTACTGGTTAGAAAGGCTCTTACTTTTTCTAGGGCTTGCTGTTGTTGCGGTTTGAGTGCGAAGGGAATTTGTTTAAATTCCTGCGGTCGTTCTAGTAAGGTTTGAATCATTATTAGTGCTTGGTGCTAATTTTATCATTCTCTTAATAAGCGTTAGCTTTTTGATTTATTTATCACCTAATGAGTCGGATTCACAGCATATTAAGTCTTTAAACTTGAGTTTTTCTATCATTTCTAGCTGCTGCACCCGCGCTTGTTAGCTGTGGAGACGGAAGGTAGCTAGCACTGCTGGTCTGGGCTTCTTCATCCAAATCGATTTATTCAAAAATTAATCGCTGAACATCAACTCAAGTTACTCATTTTTGAAGCTATTAAAGAGGAGATAGTTTTATGGAAAGAATAAATTACGGAGAATTAGTCCAAACAATTCTATCTCAACACTCAGGGAATGACCTAGATACTGAAACAGAAGTACAATTAGTTTTTGATACGAAACGGGAGCATTATCAAGTGCTTCATTTGGGCTGGTACGAGCAAAAACGGGTTTACGGCTGTGTAATTCACGTTGATATAAAAAATGAAAAAATTTGGATTCAGAGAGATAGAACGGAAGCAGGAGTGGCGAATAAGTTGGTAGCTGCTGGAGTTCCTAAAGAGGATATTGTTTGAGCTTTTAAAGCTCATTATGTGCGTCAATTTACTGATTTTGCAGTGGGTAAATTGAGTCTATCTTTTAATATTTAATGCGGACACATCCGCTTACTCAAGCTGCCGGGGATCTTCTGAGGGAGGATGCCAACCAGCCTGAACCCATAGCGCACGGGCTTCTTGGATAGAACGTTCTCCTCTATAGCGTTCGTCGTTGAGGTCAAGACGCTCACAAGTAGCTCGACCGATGGGAGTTGTGCCGACAATCTTTGTGCCGTATGCGTTCCAGTTGAAGTGGTCAGACCACTGCTGTTGACGGGGATTAAATAAGGGCAGAATTGCTGAGGTTTCGACATCCCGACCCACAATGAAATTATAACGATGCTGGTTACAACGGCTGCAAGCCAGAGCTAGGTTATCAGAATTGTCGGAGCCACCTAGAGAGCGCGGCTGGATGTGATCGATGGTGAAACGAGAAGTGCTGATTTTTTCTGGAGAGTGGCAATATTCGCACAGGTAGCCTGCACGTTTCCGCACCAATTGCCTTATCAACTCATTAATAGTCATTGCTGGGCAACCAAGAGTGAATTGAGGTAGGTAAAGATGCGGTCTAGTTCCCCTATGGCATTGAGTTCTGCCTCTTCTTCTAGGATCAGCGAACCTGTCTTGTTCTTTTCTAGCAGGTCTTCGAGACGAGATTGCAACTCGTCGGTAAATTTGAAGAGTCGAAGGTTATCAATTTTATCAACTTTAATGCCCGTTTCCAGCAAGGATTGTGGGCTAATCACTACTTGGATCATAATTTTGCTGCTCCAGCACAAAGCACTAGCTTAACCTTAGCCAATTTTGATCGACCACCATTTTTTTATATTTTATTAAGAATGATTAGGCTCATCAAGTTGTCAAAGGTAGGGTTGTTAGATTTTAACATAGATTAGTTAGGGTTGGAGGAAATATGAATGTGCGATCGCCAGTCCAGAGAGCGATCGCCAGTCCAGAGAGTTCGATTTGTTGTAACCACCTGCGTACAGTAGCCCTAGCCCTGTGTACCTTAAACGTTTGGAGCGATCGCATTTTCCGGCTCATCTTCTAAAAGGCATCCCTTCTAAATCAAGTTCAGCAACTTTTGCCAAAGCTTCTAAACGCTTCTTTAATGTTTTATGCCGGGGACATTCTACAGCGTATTCGTATTTAGAGCCTGTATGTTGAATATCTGGAACTTGGCAATCAATTAAGTTGCTAAGGTAGCCGACTAGCTTTTTGACAGGTATTAGCCAAGCTTTAGCTAACGCTTTAGTACGGAACCCAATCCAAGCTCTAAAGTAGGAGCCGTCTTCGCTAATCTGATAAGCCACATTGGGGGATAATTTAACAATAGCTTCGATACGGGCAATACCCAAACCTTTGAGTTCGTTTAAACTGTAATTTTGGATTTCTCCGCTGTTCCACTCGATTTGGAATGGACGTATATTTTCAACGTTCAAGCGTTGGACTATCCCCCTTTGTTGAACTCCTTCTCGGCATTTTAAAATAGAATCTCCCTCTTTAAATCCGTAGAATCCTTGTTTCTTGGCTAGGTTTTTTAGGTACTGCTCCCAGGTTTCTTCCCAAGCTATGTTAAAGTTGAGAAGTTCGTAATTTTCTTCGCTCAATTGTCGAGTCAGTTTTTCTTTGAATTGCTGTTTTTGAATTGGCATAGCGAATTCTAAGAAGTTGTCAGGTATTTCGAGAGCTAAATACGTCTTAGCTCTGATTTTGAGGTCAGTAACAGACAAACTGCGAGCGGCTTTTAACTGCTGAGGCGCAGGAATATCTATGGTACAACTTGTCGGAAAGCCTGGAAACAAGTTAATGGGAAAGAGATAAAATTGGCCGAGAGTCAAGATGAAAATGTGGTGTTCAGTTAGCGATTCTACTTGGAAAATAGTTGTGTTACTGAATTGTACCTGTTGCGAATTAGCAAGTACGATGGTTGTGCAAGCGGGAAGTTCTCCCGTAGTTTTTTTAGGAATAAACTGAGGCACAAGGGAGATTTTGAGGACACAGATTTCATCAAGTGTATAATCCCAAGAAAAGCTGTCTTCGCTGTTACTAGCATCCCAGGTAATTCTTATAGGTCGATCGGTTTGATTTAGAGAAGTGACAGTACCGTAATGCTCACCAGTTTTGATGATATCGCCTACTTTAAAGGGAAGTTGATCGGAAGGATGCGGAGTGAGAAAAGGGAAAATTACCGCTACCACTTGTTTAACTTCACTAGGGGGAGTGTTGTCAGATTTAGAGCAAATAGTTGAGATACCGATTAAAGCGGTGTTAGAGTCCATAACCTTTGAGAAGTTAATTTTTTTTCAACTTCTCCCGTTAGGGGGTATCTTCTCAAACAGAAGTTTAAAACTTTCTAGTTTTCGCTAGCATCTTTGGTGCATATAAAGCAAATTTCGGCTTTATTTAGGCTTAAAATTTGTTTAAGTCCCGCTAAATATATCGCCAAGAAAGCAACTTGGACAGTGCCTGAGTGAGTCAAGGTCTGGGAAATTACAGTCAATCCTAGTCAGATTGAGCTGATTCAATCCTTTGCCGACGATGCCTACACGAAACGCTACAACTCGACACAGTATTAAACAAAAAAAAATCTTAATAAAGTTAGCAAAATAAAGGGAAGGGGAGGGTAAAGGTGTATTGTTAAACCTTTACCCTCCCCTCTACTATCTCAGATTTTTCAGATGGGTATGAGGGCTATGTCCTTAATTTTATCAAGCTTTTGACGGGGTTGTTATCCCGTTAGTTGTAGCTAACCAGGATTTGTATCAAGTACGACTAAACTTTATGAGAGATGAACAACTGATAAATTCTGAGCGCATAGAACCAGATTTAAGGTTAAGGAAAGTGGCAAACTTACGCAAGTCCTTTGTCAAAGTGAGGCGGAATAGATAGTCAGTAACGATTGAGGCAATCGTTTGATTAATTGTGAGACTCTGAGCGTTAAGATTAGCCAACTCAGCACAAGATAAATGGGTATTTTCCAATTCTTCAGGTCGCAATTCTATCAAATTGGGGCATTGTAAAACAGGAGAGGGAAGTGCTCCCATAATACCTATTTTCTTAAACTTATCCAGGTGCGGAGTTAGCTCTTCAAAGCTATTATTGCTGCCCAGTAGAATTTGACCGCTATCCAAGTTATTGCCAGCATCAAGATACCAGATTCTCGGAATCTCAGCGTGGCGGTTATTCTCTAGCGTTTTGCCCAAGGAACGGCGAGCAGCACTATTGTCAACGCAGCCAATGATAATTACCAAATAATTCCAGTATGATTTTACCAGTTTGGGGTCAAAATAGTCAGGAATTGCACTAATTTCTAGCCCCCAGGTAAGATTGTAACGCAAGGCAAGAGTAGTGGCTTTATTCAATCCAAGTTCAGATTGACAAAATCTCTGCCTCCCCAAATTTTTCCCTTCCACAATATCGGGATCTACAAAGGTAATATTGACATTTTTCCCAACTTGTTTGAAAACGTAAGCTAATCTCGCTAAACTTTCAGCTACATAAGAGCCAGTGCCGCCACAGCCCACGAGCCATAAGTGAAGGTGAGAGTAATCTTTGAGGAGGAGAGATGTGGAATTTGTGTACTCAAAGTCGAGGTTTAAGGGAGTTTTGGTAAGCATCAGTGATCAAATGTGGCTCTTCAAATACAGAATTAGCTTTAATTAAGCTATAGTGTCCGA
Organism: Lyngbya sp. CCAP 1446/10; assembly: GCF_026130175.1. Taxonomy (GTDB): domain Bacteria; phylum Cyanobacteriota; class Cyanobacteriia; order Cyanobacteriales; family Microcoleaceae; genus Microcoleus. The sequence continues at coordinate 12,394 of NZ_JAIGNI010000094.1, forward strand.
AAATTCCGATTCTCACTAAAATCTCAGGAGTCAAGGTATTAACTTTACCCAAGACTGCATAGAGGCGAAAACCCCGCTCGTCAGCATCATCTGTGCTGCTAAAGAAAGCAGGCAATTCTGCGTGAGAGTGGCACTCAATTAAAGCAGTTGAGTAGGATGAATTATCGAGAGGTTGGCAGGTTGTTCGTGTAGTCAATTGGAGTGGAATTGTCAGTTGCCATTGATTACTACTGTCAAGGGATAGGTGAAATAAAATCTCTGTGAGATTGTCACTGCTATCTTTGGTGAATACAGCTTTTGTCAATATAGAAAGTAGCAGTTCTGATGGTACTAAACGAGTGTCAAGGTGCAAGTAGGGTTCTATAGGTGGCAACCCTTTGATAGTATTGGGCGTTGAATTTGCGACAGGAATCATGGCCTCTAGTCCGGGGCGAACTGAACGCACAAACACGCCGTTATAGGCTGTAACGTATTCGCAGAATACTCCAGTAGCAATGGGAGGCAAGGGAATAGAGGCATGAATGTGGTTGAAAAGTTTTAGCATTAACTTAAACTTTGTGTTGAACAATAAATGTTGAGTGCAGTCCCTACATAAAAGTTTTGATTTAGGTAGGGTTAGCAATCAATAGGAGGTGTTGCACTAAAGAGTCAATTGAAGGACTGTACCTCACTTCAACTAAATCTTTAACAGGATAAATACGCCTTTTTCTCAAGGCTAAACTTTTCAGATATTCTCTGACATCCTGGGGAAACTTTCGGCTTTTCTGGCTGGATAAGTCAGCATTGAAAGGAGTGGTTATGAAGCTCTGCCAAGCAATGTCAATGGTTTGAGTTGAAGCAACAGGTGGAGTATTTTCCCCCCAGCAAATTAAACCGTTTGGATGGATGTTTGGTAAAGGAGTGTGGTAAGCTTTCGACTCTGGGTTGAAAGTAGCAAGATCAGTTGCAAATACCCAATATTGAGTGTTGTGTCCTACAAATACCAAGGCAGTTAGTGGAATAGTAATGGGTTTACTATCATCAAATTGGAGGTTATATTGGGCAGGAGATATGAATTTTACTACCCAATTTCCTTGAGAGTTAGTTCCCCACCTTATGACTCCTGGAGGCATCCAATCCGTATCAATCGGCTCGTGAGAAAATGCAGTTCTCAAACTGACAGAGGAGAGTAGTTTGTAGTGTTCCTTTGTTCCTTCTCGATAATGGAACAGATATTGTTCTTTAATGAACAGTAATTCAGCATCAATTTCTGCTAGCTGTCGGGGAGCTGTTTGCAGAATTTCACGAAAGACTTCTCCTGACAAATGTTGCATAATAACTTGAAATCGATAGAGGTTATGGAGCTAACCCGATAGGTAAGGTTAGCTCATGCTGGACAATTAATATTCGTTCGACTGCATTAGCGTAGCAACTCTCCAAGTTTTGTCGGGGTCTTCTGGACATTCAGAACCAATTTCTTGATTTTCCAGCCATGCTTTTTTGTCAAAATAATCAATTTTGAAAAAATAGCTTTTACTGTCAAGTTGAATGCTCAAAAAATCTCGTTCTCCGTAGGGGTTGTTGCCCGCTTCAAAACTGTTAAAATCTCTGAGTAATTGCAGTAACTTTTGTTGCTGTTCGGGAATAAGAGCTTTTACAGCTTGAGTAATCCGAATTTCACCAATTTTGGTATCTCCTTGACGTAATTGGTCATTAAGACGTGCAATTCTTTCGGTTGTTGTTATAGTTTCAGTCATAATTAATACCTCAATTTCCAACAACTACAACCGCACTAGCGGTTGCTGGTTCACTCGTAATTATTCGGATTCAGGGGTAATTCAAATTTACAAAGTGCTTTTGTTCCAGAGTTCAATAATTTGCTGAAAATGTCGATGGCGGTCAGTAGCCAGCCAGTCAATGACCTGTTGAGCCTGGGTTATTAATTCTTTAGCACTTTGCCATTGTTCTGATAAAAATATCAAGTTTTCGACTGTCCATTCTCCAAATTGATACTCGTATTGAGCGCAGCCGTCAAGCCAAATATTACCCGTTGAGTAATTGAGGAAACTCAGTACAATTGGCACCCCTTTTACGGGAAATTCAGCCAGAGAGCAAAACTGTTGGAATTGCTGATGATTGATACTATCTGGTGGTAGAATCTGAGAAAATGAAACTTCAAATTCTTGTTCATACCAATCTTTCACCTCATTTTCAGTTAGCCAATTTAGTCCTTCCGAACTTAGAGATAGCAGGATTTGCCATTCAGGAGCTAAGGAATCAATATCTTCATAGCTCAACCAATCCAACCCCCAAGACTCAATCAGGAGTTGGTCGAGGCGTTCTTCTTGTGCTATTTCTAATTGCCAGGGGCTGATCGGGATAAGTTCTGTGTAAGGATTCAGGTAAAAAATAGTTGATTGAGAGCCGAAAAATATGGTAATGTAGTCAGATGAGCGAAAAGCCAGAGTTATCAGCAGCACTAAAATTAGGAATAGTTGAGCAGTTAAGCCG
>NZ_JAIGNI010000095.1 GCF_026130175.1 Lyngbya sp. CCAP 1446/10
ATCATGGGCGACATAAGAAGAACCAAGTAGGTATAATATTTGACATCAATACCGAAACATGAACCTATTCATATTCACTCATTTATTTATTATACACCGCTGAGGTTATTAAATTTTCATTCCTAAGAAATCAACGGGGTATTTAAACATGATTTTGTATAACCAATGACCAATGACCAATGACCAATGACCAATGACTAAACCCCAGCAGCCGTAAAAGCCGCCCAGTGATACGGATTAGCAAAAGGATAGGGTTTGCGGTTGCGAATTTGCTGCAAAGAAGCCTCAGCAATAACGCGAGAACTTTGAGAAAGCCGATCGAACGTTTGCGAAATTTGAGGCTGAAAATCCGCCAGCAACACCTCCAATTCCTCGCCAGTCAAATCCCGCAGCCACCTTTGAGCCTCCGAAAGCGCTAGGGCCACATCTCCCACCTGCAACCGAGGAAACCGCCCTAAATTTTCATAAAACTTGCTCGTCAGCAGCAGCGTCGAAACATCATTCACCTTCCACAGAGTGCTGACAACACTAGACGTGCCAGCATACAACAAACCCGCCGACAAACCGACAAAATCTTCAGCACCGCCTCGAGAGCCGGCAGTAATTTCGCAAGCCGATAAAGTAACTAAAAAATATTGCCGAAAATCGAGATTAAAAATTTCCTCCAAACTCATATAGTCATTTCTCAAAAACACGCCAGATTTGAGTGGGAAATCGCAATCAAGCACACTCAAACAAGCAAAGTGAGCGCATTTTTTCTGCTGCAACTGTCCTATTTTCATGGATGAATCCCCATCATTAACAGATATCGATCGGGAAAAAGCCTGTTTAATCGTTGGCTTGTGGCGCAAAACTTCTGCACTGGAAAAATACTGGGAAATATTTCCGATTTCAAGGTTGCTGTAAAGCGCATCTTTGCTGAAAGTGGGAACTGCCAACAGGTGCTGTAAATTCGGTCTGTATCGGCCAATAGCTGCGCTGCGCGCGATTTGTCTCAACCGCAAGATCTGACAGCTAGGAGCATAGCGAATTCCTCCGGCAAATCGATCGATCAAATAAGCAGCAGGGGGTGAAATATCCCCAAAAGCCGAACTTTGAGAAAAATCCGAACCGTTGTGCGTATCCAGCAGATCGCAACCGCTGCGATCGCCCCAGTGAGACCTAAAAACTGCCCCGGTATCCTCAAACCCGTCTCTCACCCCCAGAGGCAAAGCATGGAGCGGCAAAGCGTGCAAAAATCGGTGCGGCACAACAATCAGCCGATCGCAATTTTGGGGAATCAGCGCCACCACTCGATCTATTTCCAACAGCGACGCCAAGCGTTTGAGGCGAGCCGGGAGATGATTGATCCAGCGACCTTTTTGCTCAGAATAAGCGCTGAGGTACTCCCCGGCCCAACTTTCGGCAGCCAAAGCATTTTTCGGCGAACACAGGTGAACGGCGGGATATTGTGCACTCTTCACCACCACAAAAGCCACCAACAAATCCCCCAAACTCGCCCACACCACAGCAGCGCAATTGGCATCGGGCAACAATTGGAGAATTTGCTCAAAAGCGATCGGTTCAACTTTGCGAGCTAAGCTGAAGAAAGGGTCGTTTGCCTGCACCTCGCGAGCAATCAACTCATCAAACTGCCGCCACAATTGATTTAAGTGGATGAAATCTGAATTCGGCAGCAGAGAACCGCTGTTCAAATCGTGGCTGTCGCCCTCAGAAATCAAGGTAGTGCTCGGCTCAGGTTCTCGCTGTTGTTGCTGCCGCTGTTCCCTCCCTATTTCCAGTTGCAGCGACTCCAACTGGCTGCGCACCGCTGCCGGAATGTCGCCTTTCGGCGTCAGAGGGCATTTAACCAGCAGTGCTACCAAATTCCGATTTTTGTGGCGTTCGGCGTATTCCAAGGCTCTAGCGAAATATTCCGGCTGGCTGCGGCCGAGTTCTAGACAAACTTGGATTAGACATTTATAGAGTCCATTCCAGGTGCTGGCTAATTTGACTGTTGCGGTACTCGCCCGATCGCCCAAATCGGCCGCATCAACCCCAACTTCGCTGCGCAAGAATTCAACAGTATCAACAGCAGTAGTAAAAACCCCGTAGGCGCGCAGCAACTCGCCTCGAACTCGGTAAGCTTGGCCCAAATAAACTAAAATTTGCGCCCATCTGTGGGGATAGCTTTCGCGAGTGTAGATTTCGCCGGCACTGTGATAGCAGGCGATCGCAGTTTCCAGGTAAGACGAGTTTTCCGTCTCCGTCAGTTCCGAAAAAGCCCGGCCCAGATAAATTTGCAGCATTGCCCAGCGGTTGGGAGATCGCTGCTTGGTGTAGACTTGGGCTGCATTTTGATAACAGGCGATCGCGCTTTTGAGGTTGCGGTTTTTTTCCCCTTTCACGTGTTGGCTGAAAGCGCGTCCGAGGTAGGCACAGAGCATTGCCCAGCGTTCGGGAGTTTTTTGGCGGTTGCAAAAGAGCAAAGCATTTTGATAGCAGGCGATCGCCATTTCGATATTTTCGGCTTTTTCCCCTTTCACCCGCAGACTGTAGATCCTGCCGAGGTAAGTTTGGATCGAACCCCAGGCTTCGGGAAATTTGATGCGACTGTAGACTTGCAAAGCATTTTGAAAGCAGGCGAGTGCCATTTCCACATTTTCCACTGGATCGCCTTTAATCCGATCGATAAACACCCGGCCCAAATTCCTTTGAGTCGTCGCCCATTGCACCGGAAAAGCTTCCTTAGTCCGCACTTGCAAAGCTCTCTGGTAGCAGTTGACAGCGTATTCGAGATTTGCGGCTCGATTGCCCCGCAGGAACTCATAGTAAGCATTTGCCAAATTATTTTGAGTCGTGGCCCAGCGTCGGGGAAACGCCTTGCGGTTGTAGACTTGCAAAGCATTTTGGTAGCAAGCGACTGCCAGTTCGAGATTTTGGGCTTTGTCGCCCCGCAGTCGGCGGCTGTAAGCGCGGCCGAGATTGTGTTGAGTGCTCGCCCAATCTCCCCCGAAAGCCTCGCGGGTACGCACTTCCAGCGCGTTTTGATAGCAAGCGATCGCCTGTTCGAGATTGTCGGCCGGATCTCCTCTGAGGCGATCGCTGTAAGCGCTTCCGAGATTATTTTGTAGTGTCGCCCACTGGGATGGGTACTGTTGGCGAGTGCGCACTTGCAGGGCATTTTCAAAGCAAGCTATCGCCTGTTCGAGATTGTGAGCCTTATCACCTTTAGGATAACCGCTGTAAGCGTTGCCCAGATTGTTTTGCATCACCGCCCACTCTTGCGGAAAGTCTTTGCGGGTAAAAACCTTAGCAACTGTTTCGTAACCGGCAATTTCGATTTCTAAGTTATTCGCCTTGCTACCGAGGGGAAACCCCCCAATTTTGTTGCTCAGATTGCCGATGAGGGCTGCAATGCGTGTCGTCTCCGATTCTTTAACAGCAGGGATTACCAAACTTCCCCAGCGGCGCAGCAGTTCTGCAAAATTATGGTCAAGTTTGTCTAAATTGGTTCTCAGCAGCGAGTATAGATGCTGCGAATCAGTGCTGCGCGCCACCGCCTGCAATACTTCTGCTAAAAAAGTGAGATATGATAGCCCAGTTACGGATAATTGAGAATTGCCCTTTGCAGACTCTAAGGGTGCGATCACTTTTTGGAAGAATTTGGCAGCCCTGAGCAAACTGTCTCGCGTCAGTGCGGGATCTTCCAAATAAAGCGTTTGTACGAACCCAAAGTCGATCAACTTTGAGTCAGCCCTCAAAATCAAATCTATTCCTGAGTCCACAGGATGTTCCAGCAGCGCTCGGAGCATATTAACATCAGTTTCGCGACGCTGTTCGTCCATCGTGCATTCCGCCGAACTATTAACGATACGATCACTGCTTCTGTGCAGCAATTAAATCACTTCCTGGTTTAAATTTCAATCTCTAACCGGAGGTAGGAGTCGCCGAGGGAGATTAAAGAAACTAGCTTTTTCTACCATAACTATCGCCACAACGTATTTGCCTAAAAAAACAGGTTTCCGCGCAAGTCCTAAAACTTGACAAACCCGCCCCCACAGATTTGCAGCGGGGCGGGTTTAATTTTTACCCTGATAGATTTTAGACTCAGAAACCCAGTTTCTTGCAAACTACGGGGTTTGGTAACGAGAAATCTCGATAAGAAACCGGGTTTCTGAGCAATAGCACGTCTACAGTATTGCGATCGCCAGTTGCAGCCCTAAAGCGAACTAAAATCAACTCAGTCGATTTTAGTGTAACGCTTGAGAACGCAGCGCTGACTCAACTGCCAACAAAGCCCGATCGACTTCAGCCGCAGAAACAATCAGAGGCGGCACAAACCTCAGCACTTTCGGCCCGGCGGGAACCAAAAGCACACCAGCGGCGATCGCAGATTTGACAATATCAGCCGATGTCAGTTCGATGTCAGCCTGCAATTCCAGCCCGACAATCAAGCCCCAGCCGCGCACCTCAGCAATCAAATGCGGAAATGTGGCCGCCAGCTTGTTGAGGCCAGCTTTCAACTGTTCCCCGCGCTGCTGGACGTTTTCCAGCAGGTTTTCCCGTTCCAAAGTTTGGCACACGCACAAAGCAACAGCGCAGACAAAAGGATTACCACCGAAAGTGCTAGCGTGACTTCCCGGTTCAAATACATCGCAGTTCGACTTACACAACATAGCGCCGATCGGGATACCACCGCCCAAGCCCTTCGCAGAGGTAAAGATATCCGGTTCAATACCGAGGTTTTCGTAACCCCAATATTTGCCACTGCGTCCCATCCCGACTTGCACTTCGTCGAGAATCAGCAAAATGCCTTTTTCGTCGCAAATTTCCCGAATCCGTTGGAAATAGGCGATATCTCCGGGGCGAACTCCGCCTTCACCTTGCAGCGCTTCCATCATAATTGCAGCTACTTGGCGTTCATCTTTGTCGAGTTCGTCGATCGCCAGTTCGATCGCACTGATATCGTTATAGGGCACATAGTGAAATCCGGGAACCAACGGACTAAAACCCTTCTGATATTTAGGCTGTCCCGTCGCCGTAATCGTCGCCAAAGTCCGCCCGTGGAAACTCGCAACAGCAGTAATGATTGTCGGATTCGAGATATTTAATTTTTCGTGAGCGTACTTGCGCGCCAGTTTAATTGCCGCTTCATTAGCTTCCGCGCCGGAGTTGCAAAAGAAAGCTCTGTCCGCGCAAGAATGGTCTACAAGCCACTTTGCCAGCTCGCCCTGTACGGGGATGTAATAAAGATTAGAAACGTGGTGCAGCGTCTGAATTTGCTGAGTTACCGCTGCAATCATCGCCGGGTGAGCGTGTCCCAGAGTGCAGGTAGCAATACCCGCCACAAAATCGAGATATTCGCGGCCCTCGGTATCCCAAACGCGGCAGCCGAGGCCTCGTTCTAGGGCGATCGCAAAACGCCCGTAGGTTGACATTACATAGCTGTCGAAGCTCTCAGAACTGAAGGGACTGGCTTCGGCTTGCACGGTTGGTTCTTTTAGTAAGGTTTCTTGACTCACGCATCGCTCCTTAAAAGATCATATGTAGACCTCGATTGTACGGTAAAAATCCAGGTTAGCGGTGCAGGCTGTTAGTTTTGTCATAAAATCATAACAGTAACATCAATTAATCCCTCAAAAATCTACTGATGAGTTATTACATTTCTCCTAGCTTTCTCGATCGAGTTGCAGTACACATCACTAAAAACTTTTTAAATTTGCCTGGGATAAGAGTTCCCTTAATTTTGGGAATTCACGGCCGCAAAGGAGAAGGTAAAACTTTTCAAACCGAACTGGTTTTTCGGCGGATGGGCTTTGAACCCGTGATGATCTCTGGCGGAGAATTAGAAAGTCCAGATGCGGGAGATCCGTCGCGTTTAATTCGCTTGCGCTACCGGGAAGCTGCGGAGCAAATTCGGGTGCGGGGCGAGATGTGCGCCATTTTTATTAACGATTTGGATGCCGGTGCTGGCCGGTTCGATTCTAATACTCAATATACCGTCAATACTCAGATGGTGAATGCCACTCTGATGAATATTGCCGACAATCCAACTAACGTGCAGTTACCGGGAAGTTATGACAGCACGCCGCTGCACCGAGTGCCGATTATTGTCACCGGAAATGACTTTTCAACGCTGTACGCGCCGCTGATTCGCGACGGGCGGATGGAAAAGTTTTATTGGGAACCCAGCCGCGATGATAAAATTGGGGTTGTCGGCGGAATTTTTGATTCGGACAAATTGTCCAAAACCGAAATTGTCGCTTTGGTAGATAATTTTCCCGATCAGTCGCTCGACTTTTTTAGCGCTTTGCGATCGCGCATTTACGACGAACAAGTCCGCACATTCATTCACAAAATAGGAATCGAGCGAGTTTCCAAACGTTTGGTAAACAGTACAGAAGCACCGCCCGATTTCCATAACCCAGATTTCAGCCTCGCTCGTTTAGTAGAAATGGGCGGTTTGATGGTGGGTCAACAAAAGCGGATTCAGGAAATGCGCTTAGTGGATGAATACAACCAATCGCGACTTTTCAACGTTCAAGGAACCGCCAATGTTCCCGCAGCCGCCCCAACGCAAAATCAGTTAAACGATCCGTCATCCAAATATTATAAGGCTTACGTCGAGCCAGGTTCTGAAGGTGGTAACGGTCATGCGGCGCGGCTAAGTTCCGAGGTATTGGAACAAGTGCAGCAGTTGTTAGCAAGAGGCTGCAAAATTGGCATGGAATATGCAGACAATCGCCGATTTAAGACTGGTTCTTGGCAAAGTTGTGCGACAATTAAAACAACACAGGAAAAAGATGTAGTTGCATCTTTGGAAACTTGTTTATCCGAACATGGCGGGGAATACGTGCGGCTGATTGGTATCGATCCAAAAGTCAAGCGCCGAGTAGTTGAAACAATTATTCAGCGGCCATAAAAGAAGACCGGGCGGTTGAAACCGCGTCTATACAAGCAAAACCCGCCTCCGCGGGTTGAAGACACAGGCGGTGAAAATTACGTGATCCTCTCTTAGTCCGCGGAGGCGGACATCGTTTGTGTAGGCGCGGTTTCAACCGTACGTCCGATCTAAATTCTGCAAAAAATTATCAAAGGTTGCCCGATCGCACATAGCAACCTGAGCACCCACCTTAGTTGTACACAGAGCGCCCGCTGCACAGCCCCACACCACTGCCTCTGACAGCGATCGCCCGCCATCTAACGCAGCAGCCAACCCGCCGTTAAAAGCATCACCAGCAGCTACAGTGTCGATCGCTTCCACAGCAAAAGCCGGCACAAAAAAGCTCTCATCCTCAGTCACAGCAACAGCCCCGCGATCGCCCAATTTGACAATAACATTCTCGACACCGCGTTCCTGCAACTGTTTAGCTGCTAAAATCGCAGTTTCAGTGTCATGCACCCGAAAACCCACTAGCTGACTGGCCTCCACTTCATTCGGCGTGATGATGTCGATTAATGGATAAAGTGCGAGTGGCAAATCCGCCATAGGCGCTGGATCGAGAATCACTCGCACCCCCGCTTCACCCGCAGCTTGGGCGGCTTTGATCACAACTTCCAGGGGAATTTCTAACTGTAACAGCAACGATGTAGCTGACAGCAACAGTTTTTTGAGACGTTCTATCTCTGCTTCACCGACATTGTGATTTGCACCAGGAATCACAATAATATTATTTTGACCAGTCTCGTCTACGGCGATAATTGCCACACCTGAATGAGTGCTTTTATCAATTAATATATTGTTTGTATTTAAACCATAAAATTGTAAATTTGTCAATAATTCTTCAGCAAATTTATCATTACCAACGCGGCCGATGATGTTGGTAAAAGTGCCGAGACGGGCGGCCGCAACTGCTTGATTAGCTCCTTTACCACCGCCGGCCGTGAAAAAATTGCTACCGATGATAGTTTCCCCTGGCTGTGGCAATCTGGGAGTTCTTGCTACTAGGTCGATGTTGATACTGCCGAATACGATTATGGTCATGGATTATTGAATTTGGTAATTGGTAATCGGTAATGGGGAATTGGGAATTTTCAACCAATGACAACTGACAACTGACAACTGACAACTGACAACTGTCAACTGTCAACTGACAACCGTCAACTGTCAACTGTCAACTGACAACTGTCAACTGTCCCTCGATACGTGCTAGAACAGTTATGGTCATTCACCGGTCAATTCAATGGCTGCAATTTCTCTCGATCGCAATCCCTGTGTTCTGCTAGTAGAAACAGACGAAGTTCTCGCCGGACACTTGAGTCTAGACTTAAAATCCTCCGGCTACGAACCGGTAATAGCATCTAATATCGCCACCGGCCAACATTTAGCCCATGAATTGCAGCCAGCTTTGATTGTAATCGATCGCATACTTGGCTCTGAGTCGGGACTGACGCTATGTTCTCATCTCAGAAGTATTGGTAATCGATCGCCCGTGCTACTATTGATCGGTCGTGATACAGTGGACGATCGCGTGGCTTGTCTGGAAGCTGGGGCGGATGATTATTTTCTCAAACCTTATCGCACTGAGGAGTTTTTGCAGTTGGTGCGCTTGTATTTGCAGCCCGATACTAGCAGCAACCAGCAATTGAGGTTTGGCGATTTAGTCTTGGATTTAGCCTCTAGGCGGGCCCTGCGCAACGGACGGACGATCGACCTGACGATGAAAGAATTTGAGCTGCTAAAGTATTTGATGGAACATCCCCGCGAGGTTTTGACTCGGGAACAAATTCTAGAGAATGTTTGGGGTTACGACTTTCTGGGCGAGTCGAATGTGATTGAGGTTTACATCCGCTATCTGCGCCTCAAGATTGAAGATGAAGGCGAAAAGCGCTTGATTCAGACGGTGCGAGGTGTTGGCTACGTGATGCGCGAAGCTTGAAGTCAGTTGACAGTTGTCAGTTGACAGTTGTCAGTTGACAGTTGACGGTTGACGGTTGTCAGTTGACGGTTGTCAGTTGACGGTTGACAGTTGTGAGTTGACATTGGTTAAAAATTACCAATTCCCCATTACCAATTTCCCATTGCCAATCTAAAATCTTAAATCATTATGAGTTATTTCGCTACTTTCCTAAATATTGGGGTAATTATATTTTTGCTGGGATGTTCGCCGGCTTTACCTGTCGCGAATGCTGTTACTGGCATTTTGGCCTCGCAGTCTCCAACGGCGACAACATCCGGTCAAGTTTTGCCTGTTTCTGCTAGAGCTCGGATAGCCGATCGCCCAATCGAACTCGAAGTCGCTAAAACACCGGAACAACAGGCTATGGGTTTAATGTACAGAACTTCTCTGGCCGATGACAGAGGAATGCTGTTTGAGTTTAAACCGGCGCGGTGGGTCAATTTTTGGATGAAAAATTGCCAGATTTCTCTGGATATGATTTTTCTGCGGGATGGAGTAGTCACAGCTATCGCAGCCGAGGCGCCTCCCTGTACAGCCGATCCTTGTCCTACCTACGGGCCTGATACTCCTGTCGATCGAGTGATTGAACTTCGTGGCGGGCGGGCTGCTGAACTCGGTGTCAAAGTGGGCGATCGGATTGAAATCGAGTTTTTAAACTAAAACTTCGGATATTTTCATGGCTTACCCATCGGGACTAGAAACCCGGTTTCTTCCCATATTTCTCTAATGAAACGCAAAATTTCCTAGCAACCGGGTTTCTGAGGTAACTCCCCTCTTCAGAGCCGGCTGAGTTCGGATTCGCAAAACCCGCAAAAATTAATAAAGTTTACAAAAATTTACAAAATTTGTTAGATTATTAATGTAAGATTCAGCACAAACAGGAAAAGATTTGCTACGATGTCAATCTCAGTCAGGCTGGGCTTGAGCTTGTTTGCAGAATCTGTAAATTGTGGGTCGCAGGTATGAGACGAGTCAGCGACTCGTTACCAATCCTGAGAGACGGTGGTGGTCTCCAAGACCTCGATCGCGAAAGGCAATTTTCTGGAACTTTAGGCGATCGACCTCTATCTACTAAACCTATCTGAAGTAAGATGCGACGCGCTAAATTAATTGGCAAAGTTGATCTAAGGTAGCAGATTCGGGTTCGAGCAAAATATCTGACCAATATTGCAGCAGTAAATTTGCGGATTCTGCATTTTCGCAGATGAAGCTAAACTCTGAACCTGGTTTATTAGTTTTAAGTAGCAGAATTTATTTCAGATTCGCGCTGCACAGATGCCGAGGTATTCAGTTTAGGTTTTGATCGCGATCTATCGAGCGATCGGGCCATCCGCAAAAGTGCAAAACCTTTCGCTTTTTGGGAAAGGTGGGCTTTCAAGTCCCACCCAGCACTAAGTTCACATTTTCAACAACCGCTAATACTGTTTTAACAGCTATCCACGGTTAAAAGACAGATTTAAAACTGGCTTATTACTAATCACAAACATCAGGTTCACATCAGAAAATGGTGTCCTATACTTGGAGACAAAATGACATGGCACCCGCTACTTACACTAAATTAATTCGATTTTTACAAGAAGATTTGGCAATTTCTCCCGCTTCAATAGCCGTAGCCGAACGTCGCGGCGACAAACAGCGGCAGCGCGATAAAGACCCGAATTCGTTGCCGATGGTTCTGTGGCAGTACGGTTTAGTCACTCTAGACCAGTTGGATAAAATCTTTGATTGGTTGTCCGAAGCATATTAAAAGGATTTTAGATTTTAGATAATAAAATCCAAAATCCAAAATCCTTTAATAACTTAGATTAAGATCCAGCCAAAAGTTTCGCAGCAGCGGCAACGCCGGCACCAGGAGTATAGCCTTCATGGCCCAATTCTTGCAATACGACTTCCAAGGCGGAAATAGCTGCTAGAATATCGCGATCGCACACAAAGCCCAAATGACCGATTCGGAAGATTTTACCTTTCAAATGGTCTTGTCCGTCGGCTAGAGCAATATCAAACTTCTTACTCATCAAAGTCCGCACTTTTTGAGCATCTACAGATTCAGGCGGCATCACCGAAGTAATCGCAGGGCTGGCGCAACCGTCAGCAGCGAATAATGGCAAACCTAAAGCTTTCATTGCCGCGCGAGTAGTTGTCATCAACCGTTTGTGCCGCGCGAAAACGTTTTCTAACCCTTCGGTTTTCATCATCTGCAATGTAACTTGCAGTCCAAAAAACATATTGACCGGCGGAGTAAAAGGAGTGGTATTTTTGGCAGCGTCTTTGCTATATTTGCCCAAATCCAAATAATAGCGAGGTAGCGTCGCAGTTTTGTAAGCTTTCCAAGCTTTCGGGCTAACAGCCACAAAACCCAAACCAGGGGGAATCATATAAGCTTTCTGAGAACCAGAAGCAATCACGTCAATTCCCCAAGCGTCCATCGGTACGTTGGCTGCACCTAAACTGGTGACAGCATCTACCATGATTAAAGCTTCGCCGTGGGCTTTGACGTGGCGGTTGATGGTTTCGAGGTCGTTGAGAACGCCCGTGGAGGTTTCCGAGTGGGTGATGATGACAGCTTTGATTTGCTTCTCTTTATCAGCTTCCAGTTTTTCGCGGAAGTCTTCGGGGTTTAAAGGTTGGCCCCACTCAGCTTTGATGATTTCGACATTTAAACCGTAGGCTTCTGCGACTTCGGCCCAGCGTTCGCCAAATTTACCATTGGTGCCGACTAAAACTCGATCGCCCGCACTCAAGAAATTAATTATCCCAGCTTCCATCGCGCCGGTACCAGAAACGGTCAAACTCAACACGTCACTTTTGGTTTGGTGCAGCCATTTGAGGTTTTCGGTACATTCTCCAAAAATCGCGTCAAATTCCTTGCTGCGGTGACCCATCGGGTGTTTGGCCATCGCCAGCAAAGCCGCTTCGGGCACCGGTGTCGGGCCGGGAATCATCAGCATTAATTTGTTGTCCATAATCCTGTCCTAACTTTTTCTGTGGGAGTTAATAGAATAAATCAAAAATTGAAACTTTAAAGTCTGCACTATAAGTTTTTTAACTTTTAATTTTTAACTCCCGTAGAGTTAGTTTCATTTAGAGACCAGCGGTATTCTACCGCTAAGTTCGATCGCTGGCAGCTTTGTTCTAATTGCTTTTGAATGGCAAGGGCTTTACGCAGTGTAATAATAAGTTGGTGAACTTGTTGCTGCTGCGGCGATTGTGGACTGACAGCAAACATTGTTTTACGTTCTAACAATTGAAGTAACAATTCATAATGAATGTACGAAGGCAGGGGAATTGGCTCCATGAAAGCTAACATACCTCAGCGAACAGAAACCCCATTGCAATTGCATGGAGCATCACAGGTGGACATTAGATGCCTGATTTTTTTATCGGTTTGCTAGCCGTACAAAAACCCCAGCTTTGCCGATCGAATTTTCGGCGGCTGGGTGCGTTGGTAGCGCTAAATTTGGCGATCGACTAACCAGAGCGAATAGATTTAATTGGTTTTTTCCAGCTATTTCTATGAAATATAGCTGGGGACGCTAATTTTCCATAAATTAAGCGCCTGAGTCGATACAGGCCAGAAATGCTGATTATTTACATACTTAATCAATTTCTATCAGAATTCAGGGGTATTTGTCAAGCGGTCTGGCCTTTTAGATTTGCGGATGAGCCTTGGCTAGGGAGGCTAAAGCAGCGCCCGGATCGGGCTGTTTGACTAGGGATTCGCCGATGAGGACGGCTTGGACTCCGGCAGTTGCAACTTGGTTGAGGTCGTCTGCTGTGTGGATTCCTGACTCGCTGACGGTGAGGATGTTTTTTGCTTGGATGTCGGTTTGGCGATCGGCTAATAGTTGACCGGTGGTTTCTAGGCTGACGGAAAAGTTTTCTAGGTTGCGGTTGTTGATGCCGATTAATTCGACTCCTTGTAGGGTTAATACGCGATCGAGTTCTTCGAGTGTGTGAACTTCGATTAAAGCGGTCATGCCCAAAGTCTTGACAATTTTTACAAAGTATTGTAAGTCTTTGTCAGATAGAATGCTGGCAATTAATAATACAGCATCTGCGCCGTGAATCCGAGCGAGATAGATTTGGTAGGGATAGATAATAAACTCTTTGCAAAGTAGCGGCAATTCGACGGCGGCACGGATTTTAGAGAGGTTGTCGAAGCTACCTTGAAAGAACTTTTCATCGGTAAGTACGGAGATGCAGCTAGCGCCGTTTTGTTGGTATGCTTGGGCGATCGCCACGGGGTCGAAATCTTCACGAATTACGCCTTTGCTGGGGGAAGCTTTTTTGACTTCGGCGATGATTGCGGGTGTGGTTTTACCGTTTTTGAGCGCGCCGAGGAAGTCGCGGATGGGGGGCGCGAAAGGGAGTCTTTTGTGAAGTTCGGCTAGTGGCGTGCGATCGCGCTTTTGGGCTACTTCTGCTTCTTTTTGCCAGACGATTTCTTCGAGGATGTGGCGGGGTTCGGAGTCGGGTACGGCGATTTCGTAGCTGAGGTAGAGTACGGAGACTGAGGTGCTGGGGGGACGGCGGCGGATTTGAAGCATGGTAAGGGGGATAAAGGGCGATCGGGCTAATCTTCGTAGTGATAGCGAGCTTGGATAAAATCAATTCGATTTTCGCTCACTAAGTAAACTATTCTATGCTCTTGGGTAAGCCTTCGCGACCACGTACCCGCAGCCAAATATTTTAGGGGTTCTGGTTTGCCGATACCTGTGAACGGATCGCGCACGATTGCTTCTACCAATTTTAAGAATCGGAGGGCAACTTTGCGATCGACTTCCACCCAATAGGTGAGGTCTTCTAGGAATTTAGGCTGAAAAACTGCATCGCGAACAGCGGTTTTCTCCGGTTCAGGCGTTTCTTGTGGCTGTTGTTTACGCTTCTTCGCCAAGTCCTAACTCCTGGCGTAATTCTCTGACAGTCTGAGGTTTGACAATTCTGGCTTGTGCGTCTTTTAGGGCGCTTAACAGGCGATCGGCATTTTTGGGCGATCGCAGCAGGTAGACTGTCTCTATTAAGCTTGCCAATTCGTCAGCAGCAATTAAGGCTACATTTTCGCCGTTTTTGCGGGTGATGATGATGGCATCGCGATCGTTGATCACTTGTTCGCACAGTTCCTCAAGATTGGCCTGAGCTTCAGTATAGGTGACTTGGGTTTGTGTGAGTGACATGGTTTTGGGCTTACCAATACTAAGAATATTATAAGGGCGATCGGGTGATTAGAAGTCTTTATTTATAGCGCTGAGGCAGAAACCGGGTTTTTTCCGATTTTTTTGCGTGAGTGCCTTTAACCTTGCTAAAAACCCGGTTTCTTGAGTGACTACTCCTGTATAACTTTTGAGAATTGGGAGCAAAAGCGGTATTTGCAAGCTGCCAGGGCTATTTCATTCTAAACAGATCTTTGAGTATGCTACAACTAAAGCCAGCGAGACGTTGAGCTTGAGCCATGTTTTGGAAGCCATGATCGCGATACAAATTCAAGGCAAAATTCCGTGCGATT
>NZ_JAIGNI010000096.1 GCF_026130175.1 Lyngbya sp. CCAP 1446/10
AAATCAAAATTTAGCGGTCAAGCAGTAAATGCGTGATTTTTGTGGCTGAATTAAGATATTTGTAGAATCAAATAAGTTATACACTGTCGAAAAATTAAGATTTACCGCAACTTATTGAGCGGATACGTAAAAAGGATATTGGTGAGCATAATTAGTTGTACCGTCCAAAGGGTCGATCGCCCACAGGTATTTGCTGCTAGCATCCCCTAATTTGCCCGATTCTTCGGCGAGGATGGCGTGTTCGGGTACGTGGCGGCCTAGAATTTCTAAGATGACGGCTTCTGATGCTTTGTCGGCTTCTGTGACTAAATCGCCCGATCGGCCTTTTTCTTGAATGTTTTCTAATTTACCGCAAAAAGATTGCAGTACGGAACCAGCGGCGAGGGCTGCTTCGGTGGCTATTTCAAGGAAGTTTTGCAGTTGATTGTCTATCATTTGGAAGAAGGAAGAAGGAAGAGATAAGAAGGAAGAGATAAGAAGGAAGAAGGAAGAGACAAGAAGGAAGAAGGAAGAATAATCCCAATGACAACTGTCAACTGTCAACTGTCAACTGTCAACTGTTAACTATTTCTGATTTTGCTGGCGGAATTCTGCGGGTGTTTGGCGCATGGCTCGTTCTGGATTCCAAAGACCTTTTCCCATGAGTCTCGCCCATTCTTGAGCGTTGATCAGTCGCTGTTGATATTTAGTATTTCGCGATCGCACTGAGGCCAAAACATAACCTTCTTTGACTAGCTGTTCGTTGAGCAGAATTTGATCTTGCCACAAATAGGCTAATTTGCGATCGAACTGGTCTTTAACTTCGATGTCGGATTCTAACAATACTTGTTTTCCCTCAATTAGCTGTTCTAGTCTTTGTTTGGCTGCTTCTCCCCAAGGCTGTTGTTTTAAATCTGGTGCATCAATACCAATCAGCCTGATTTGTTCTAATAAGGCGATTTTGTCGGCTGTGCTAATAACTTCGATTGTTTGCCCGCTGATCGCCCTTTCTACTTTGGCGATCGTACCTTGGCGCATTTCTGGTTTTTGGCAGCTAGCTAACAACACGCAAAGGGCGATCGCAAATAACCGATAAAGCATGGATAATTGGTAATTGGTAATTGGTAATTGGTAATTGGTAATTGGTAATTGGTAATTGGTAATTGGTAATTGGTAATTGGTAATTGGTAATTGGTAATTGGTAATTGGGAAGCTATTCTGCATTTAAATTGTAGATCAAAAATCAATGAAACTCTTTTGTGGGGCTTCTAGCCCGCCCCTCACATACAATTCAAAGGCGCAACAGCTTACCGAATTTAACATCATTCTTCATCCAACGGCAAACCGAATCTAACTTTACCTTTACCGAAGAAGCGGCCGAATTGCAATTCGTACACTTCATCTTCGTCTTGCGTCTCTACCTCGATGTTAGAACGCGGATAGCAGACGCACAGCAAAGCATAACCCTCTTTTTGCAGTTCCACAGAAAGTCCCATTGCTTCAGGCTGGTGCAGTTCCCCCGACTTGACGCGCACCGCACAGGCTGTACAAGCACCGTTGCGACAGGAAAAGGGCAATTCTACGCCTTGATTTTCAGCGCTTTGCAGGATGTAGCGGTCTTCGGGTACTCGCACGGTGTGGCGATCGCCCGTTTGTCTGTTATGAATTTTAATTGTGTAAGAGCGAGTCATAGGGATTTTAGATTTTAGACTTTAGATTTTAGATAGGGGGTTGGGAGCAAAATCCTTGATATGAATGGGTTTGCGACACAGGCGAGTAGAATTCTACTCGCCCGTTTGACACCCTACTCACATTAAACAACAAATTTATGCCGTTACCCCCTTCCCAAATCAGATTTGTTCTGCTAATATAGTTTAGCTGTGGCTGAATGAATTCATTTAGCCCTGGAGAGGTGGCCGAGCGGTTGAAGGCGCACGCCTGGAAAGTGTGTTTAGGGCAACTTAACGAGGGTTCGAATCCCTCCCTCTCCGTTACACAAGTTGTTTAGGAAAAAATAACAGCTTGCAAACAATCTCTTGTATGAGATACATACTTTAATTAGATCGCCCTTGAATTCTTTTAGAAAAATCAAGGGCGATCGCTTTTCAATGTTTGAGTGTAAATTAGGGCGATCGCGGGGAAAAACACGCCCAGATATAATGCCAATCGTAGAAAACCATAGTGACCTACACCAATCGCCAGCGATGTGGTCTAGAAGCGTCACTTAATTGTTTTTTCCAAATTTATCTTTGAACTAATCATACCTTAATTCCGTAACGCCTAATAATCGGTAACATTCAGGGACTGTCGGCATAGGGGCAGATGCCTCTGGAATGGGCATCTGGCATCGGGCATGGGTAATAGTTAGTGGTTACTGGTTAGTAGTTTTTATAATCACAAATAACCAATACCCTATTGGCAATGCCCAATTTCCCATCCCTCCGCTTCGCTTCGCCCAATTTCCCAATTAAATGAACAAGCTAGGTGAGATTTTAAAATAATTGCCTAGTGCCTTAGCTTGTGCCTTGCTAATCGCTCTTTTCCCATTCACAACCTCAGACACCACACCGCTCGATCCAATGATACCTACCAAGTCCGCTTGGCGGGTGCCGCTGGATTCCATGATGTGTTGCAAAATCTCATGAGGCTCCGATTCGATAGGATAATTTTCTGTCTCATAAACTTCAATCAGCGTTACTAACAACTTGTATAAAACTCTCTCCTCTGGAGTGAGGTTTTTAGCGAAGGTTAGCCGTTCTGCCACTGCCAGGAAGCGATTATATTCCTCTTCGGTTTCGATCGCCTTGGGAGCAATTTCTGCAAGCAAGGTGCTATAAGTTGCTCGGTCAAAAGTAAGTATCATTTTTCCATTTGTCTTTGTCGTATTCAGCATGGGTTAGGAAATATTTGTAGAAAATAGTTTGAGCCTCGTAGTTGATGCCCACAATCAGGCGATACTTGTTGCCTTTGATATTAAAGACGGTGAAGTTTCCTACTGCTTCGGCATCCCGGAACTCCTTGCGAACCTCCTCCAAATTCTGCCATTTTGCATTCTTAAATTTTTTATGCAAGGTATCAATTTCAGTTTTGACATCGGGATACTGGGCCGCATCATTACGGAGGTTGGAGATCGAGATTAGGTGCATGGGTTTTTGGTTGGTGTCTTTTTTTGTCTAACATCGCAACCTTGATCCGGTAGTGGTGCAGAAGTAAGGTTTTTGGCATTCTCAATCCATATCCAGAAAGGGTTGTATTGAATTGCATCATTACTGTTGCAGGACTACGCTTGATCCTTGACTACTATGCTTACACTCTCATCTTGAGAGGAAAATGTCAAGGCCCGATCGAGTAAAAATTCTTTAACCTACTCCAAGTGGGTTTTATCTGTGTAGCCACAGTTGGAAACCCCAGGCTTTATCTTTTATCCCACTTTTCCTCCCCCGACTTGATCCTCATCGTGTAAAAAAGCTTCTAGCAGCGTGGTTCGGGCGATCGCATGGAAGTTGTGGAAACTCGCCTTTTTGCAGCGTTCAAAGACTATCTAGCCGCTTATTCGGATTTGGTCGATCGCGCCGAACAGATGACATGGGGCGCAAAGTTAGATAGTATCTAACAAGCTCAACTGTGCTATCTGCCGTATCGTGCCGCAAAAAACCGGGCCGGGGAATGTTGCAGCGGTTCTGCGGCGAGGAATGGACGTAAGATTATATTCACAGCTTTTTGTTCGATTGGGAACGGAAGCTGCCACAATTGGTAAGTAACAAAAATTGATTTTAATAGAAGCTTCAGCCACTATACTAATTAAGTGTAGGTTGGCATGAAGAAAATGCCAATGGTAAAAAAAAGTCGCAATCCAGTTAGTTCAAATCCAGAAAGCAAAGTCAAAGTCGGACTTTCGCTGACTCCTTCTAGTGCCGATCGATTGAACTCGATCGCTCGAAAGCTCGGAATATCAAGGTCTGAACTCCTAGAACGCTTGGCACAAGGCGCTCTGAATATTTCTACGGACAAGAGTGAGGTTAGTGTCACTTGGAAAAAAGGTGAAGAAACTGCGGTCGAGACCGCTGAGTTGCAAGGGGAAACAGCCGAAAAAAGCGACATTAATGACGCTATAACGGCAGAAACTCTATTGGACTCGGTGAGCGTACAGTCAAATCCCCTGCAAGCAAGTTACGAATCTTTACAGCAAGAGTTGAGTGAACGGGAAAGTTCGATCGCATCTTTGCAGCAGCAATTAGCCACCGAACAGCAAAATGTCGCCAGCCAATCGCAGTCAACTGTATCGAAGTCGAGTTACGAAACTTTACAGCAGCAGTTGAGTGAGCGCGAAAGTTCGATCGCATCTTTGCAGCAGCAATTAGCCGACAAGCAAAATCTCGCCAGCCAATTGCAGGAAACTGTATCGAAGTCGAGTTACGAAACTTTACAGCAGCAGTTGAGTGAGCGCGAAAGTTCGATCGCATCTTTGCAGCAGCAATTAGCCGACAAGTCGAGCGATTTGGAATCTTTGCAGCATCAATTCGGCGAGAAAGAAAGTTCGATCGCATCTTTGCAGCAGCAATTAGCCGACAAGCAAAATCTCGAAAGCCAATTGCACCAAACCGTGTCGAAGTCGAGTTACGAATCTTTGCAGCACCAGTTAGCAGAAAAGTCAAGTGCGATCGCATCTTTGCAAGTTCAACTGGTCGAGTTCCACTCTCTAAAATATCAATTGAGCCAGAGTGGGGCGAAACAGCACAATTACGAGGCTTTGCAGCAACAGTCTCAAGAACAGCTAAAAACCATCAAAGCTTTACGGGAACAGCTAGTTCAAATGCAAGCTGTGGCTGGGATTGGCGAAGCTTATCTAAATAAGTGGCGCCGTTCCTGATTCTCCGGGTACGGCCCACTGTCACGCTTCGGGTGCGCGCAGCATTTTAACCCTGAAAAGTCCTCTCAACTGGGAGGAATGCTCTTGCAGCGATAGATTTCAACCTGTCGCTACAAGAGCTTTTTATTGCCAAATATGAGCATAATATTAAGAAATATTACAATAAATAAATTATGACGAGCGATCGCACCCCTAAGAGCAAATCCAGTCCAGCAGACACAAAAAGCCGCGTCACGGTAATTGGAGCCGGCATCGGCGGGCTGACAGCAGCGGCCCTGCTCGCCCGCAGAGGATACCAAGTGCTAGTGTTAGATCAGGCGATCGTCCCCGGAGGATGCGCTTCCACCTTCAAACGCAAAGGCTTTACCTTCGATGTTGGCGCGACGCAGGTTGCAGGATTGGAACCCGGAGGCATTCACCACCGCATTTTCTCAGAATTAGAAATAGAACTTCCCCCCGCCACACCCTGTGATCCGGCTTGCGCGGTATTTCTGCCGGGAGAAACCGCACCCATTAGCGTTTGGCGAGATCCGCAAAAGTGGCAGCAGGAAAGACAGCGGCAGTTTCCTGGAAGCGAACCTTTTTGGCAATTATTATCTACATTATTCCAAGCTAGCTGGAACTTTCAAGGGCGCGATCCAGTTTTGCCGCCCAGAAACTTCTGGGATTTTTGGCAATTAATTCAAGCTGTGCGCCCCGATACTTTAATTACTTTGCCTTTCACTTTCATGACAGTGGGAGATGCTTTGCGGCTGTGCGGTTTGGGCGACAATTTGCGCTTGAAAACTTTTCTGGATTTGCAGTTAAAATTGTATTCCCAAGTTGATACGGAAGAAACGGCGCTCCTTTACGCGGCGACGGCTTTAGGAGTAAGCCAAGAGCCGCAGGGATTGTATCATTTACAAGGAAGTATGCAGGTTTTGAGCGATCGCCTGGTAAGCGCGATCGAGCTTTACGGCGGCAAAGTCCTGTTGCGGCATACAGTCGAAAGTATTGTCACCACAAACGGCAAAGCCACCGCTACAGTGATTCGCAATCAAAAAACACGCGAAGTTTGGACAGAAACAGCCGATCGCATTGTTGCCAACGTGACCGCGCAAAATCTAGTAAAATTGATGTCAAGCGAGCCTGTTTTAGAAATTTTAACAGATAATTCAGAGACAACAAACCAACTGCCAACTCAAATGGCAGGCTACAAATATCGAGTTGATAAATTGCCGCCCGCATCCGGCGCATTTGTCATATATTTGGGAGTTCATGAAAGCGCAATTCCGGCAAATTGTCCGCCGCACCTTCAGTTTCTCTACGATTACGACGGCGAGATTGGGGAGAATAATTCATTATTTGTTTCTGTCAGCCATCCGGGTGATGGCCGAGCACCGCAGGGAATGGCGACTGTGATCGCTTCGTCTTTTACTGATACTCGAATGTGGTGGAATTCTGCTGATTATGAAGGATTGAAGCAAAAATATACCGCAGGGGCGATCGGCCGTTTGAGCGAATATTTCGATTTGACACCCGAAAAAATTGTACACCAAGAATCAGCCACACCTCGCACCTTTGCCCGCTACACGGCGCGCGATCAAGGCGTTGTAGGCGGCATCGGTCAGCGAGTACCAAACTTCGGCCCCTTCGGATTTGCCAACCGCACACCAATTAAAAACCTGTGGTTAGTCGGCGACTCTACCCATCCCGGAGAAGGAACCGCCGGCGTTTCTTATTCTGCTTTAACAGTCGTGCGGCAAATGGAAGCAGAGTTTTGATAATTGATGAGTCAGTAATACCAACGATCAAAAATCATGCAACAGCATTTGTAGCGTGTGTCGCCCTGAAAAATCCCTAAATTCAGTCAACAATCTCATGGCGACGCACCTGACACATCGGGCCCGTGGAAAGAATTTTTTGGTTGGTTGACACAGGTGTATAAGCACAGGTGCGTCGCTCTCAGATTGTCGAGCTTGAGTTAGAGATTGTCGATGGCGACACACCCTACAACTTCCTTCTTTCATAATGAAAAAAACCTCAGTTTGCTGCTGCAAACTGAGGTCAAATAGCGACAGGTTTCAACCTGTCGGCTACAGTCTATGACTACTTGATAGAAACCTTTGCGCCCACAGCTTCAAGCTGCTTCTTCATTTCTTCAGCAGCGCCAGCAGCAATAGCTTCCTTAACTGCCTTCGGTGCGGCTTCTACCAAATCTTTCGCTTCCTTCAAGCCCAGACCGGTAATTGCGCGGACTTCCTTCAGAATTGCGATTTTCTTGTCAGCAGGAACTTCTTCCAGCATCACGGTGAATTCAGTTTGCTCTTCTACTGCTTCAGCAGCGGCCGCAGGAGCGCCCATCATCATCATGCCGCCACCTACAGCAGCAGCGCTGACGCCAAAAGCTTCTTCAATTTGCTTGACCAATTCTGAAGCTTCGAGCAAGCTCAGAGTTTTCAGCTTTTCCAAGATTTCGTCGGTTGCAGTAGACATTCGTTAAACTCCTAGTTCGATTGTAGATTTGTGATTTGTGATTGCTCATTAATTATTAGTTGTTCGTCTCCAGTTATCAGTTTTTTTCTCAAAACTAACGACCTATGACTCACGACTAATTCCTAATGACTTACTCAGATGCGCTTTCTGCTTCTGCTTCAGGTTGTGCTTGTGCTTCTACTTCTGCTTCTGCTTGAGGTTCTGCTTCAGGTTGTGCTTCTACTTCTGCTGAACCGCCGTCTTTTTCAGCATAAGCTTTGAGACCGCGTGCGATCGAAGTAGGAACTTGATTGATACCCACAGCCAACTTGGTTGCGACACCGTTGATTGCGCCAGCAATTTGAGCCATGAGTTGTTCTTTCGACGGCAGATCCGCTAATGCTTTAATATCAGCTTCTTTCAGTACCCGTCCTTCCATCACGCCGCCGCGAACTTCAGTCTTCTTGGAAGCTTTTTGGAATTCTTGGTAAGCTTTAATCGCGCCGCCAATATCTTCTTGCACGAACATGAACGCCGACGTACCTGTCAGCAATTCCTGCATCGGCTGCCATGTTTCATTGCCATCAACAGCAATTCGCATTAGCGTGTTTTTTGCTACTTGGCAACTGCTGCCTTTCGGACGCAAACGCCGCCGCAAATCTGTGATTTCACCAACAGTTAAGCCTTTGTAATCGATCGCGATTACCAATTGAGATTCGCTCAAGGTTTGCTTGAGGCCTGCAATAATCTCATTTTTTGCTGCTAAACTTTTGCCCATACTTATTTCACCTCCTTTTAGGATCTCAAACTGCCAGTCAAAAACCCCAACCTTATAGCCGGGGCAGAGAATTAAAAATTAAGAATTAGGAATTAAAAGATAGAACTTTTTAATTTATTTTCTTGAGTTTTTATTTCTTCAGCCTCGGCAGGAAATTAAGCGCTCGGCACCTGCGGTCTTCAGCTTATGGATTTTTGATTAGGCTATCATCAGAAGGCAGATATTAGCAAGGGTCTCATGCAAATCTCGTGAGAGATTTATACAGATAACCGAAGCTGTCTTTTACTTCTGCCTTCTGCTCAATACTTTCTAGGCAGCATCAAGTTTGGTATCGCGCAGGGCACTGATATCGACTTCGATCGATGGGCCCATTGTTGCGGATACGTACAAACTACGCCAGTAGCGACCTTTCGCACCAGAAGGACGGTTGCGGTCAACAGTTTCTTGCAAAGCATGAAGGTTAACCAGCAAATCTTCCGCTGAGAAAGCTGCCTTGCCAAACATAACATGAACGATGCCTGTGCGATCGGCACGGAATTCTAGTTTACCACCTTTGAACTCATCGATCGCGCGAGCAATGTCAGTCGTCACCGTGCCACCTTTCGGAGAAGGCATCAAGCCACGCGGGCCCAATAACCGACCCAATTTTGCCACCAATGGCATCACATCTGGGGTAGCAATCAGGCAATCAAAGTCCATCATGCCCTTTTGAATTTGCTCAATCAACTCTTCAGAACCAGCCATATCAGCGCCGGCATTCAGAGCTTCTTTAACTTTTTCGCCCTTAGCAATCACCGCAATTCTGACTACTTGACCAGTTCCTTTTGGTAGCGATACAGTTGTCCGCAACTGTTGGTCAGTATATTTCGGGTCAATTCCCAAACGGATGTGAGCTTCAGCAGACTCGCCAAACTTAGCGGTTGCTGTTTCTTTCAAAAGTTGCAGAGCTTCCAGAGGTAGGTAAGGTCTCTCTTCAACTTTCTTGAGAAGTTCTTGCAGTCTTCGGGATACTTTCTTTGCCATTGTTATTTCCTGGGGTCAGTTGATTTTAGATTTTAGATTTTAGATTGAACGGTTTCGCTCATTTCAAATCTAAAACGTTTGCGATTCTTAGCGAAGTATTACTTCTCCCCCTGAATCGACTTAGGATTTGCGATTGTAGCTGAAAAATCAGAAATTTTGGATTAGCAATTTAGGATTTAAGACTGACAAGTAAGAATTGCGAATCAGAAACAAAATTCCTTCTTCCCTCTTCCTTCTTCCCTCTTCCTTCTTCCTTCTTCCCTCTTCCTTCTTCCTTCAATCCGCGATCGCCACGCCCATGTTTTTAGCTGTTCCGGCCACAATTTTCATAGCAGCGTCAACATCATTAGCATTAAGGTCAGGCATCTTGGTTTCAGCGATTTCTCGCAACTGAGCCTGTGTAATTGTCCCTACTTGCTTGCGGTTAGGTTCACCCGAACCCTTAGCAATGCCAGCAGCTTTTTGAATCAAAACCGAAGCCGGGGGGGTTTTGAGAATAAACGTAAAACTGCGGTCTTCAAAAACCGAAATTTCTACCGGAACCACGAGACCTGCTTGGTCTGCGGTTCTAGCATTGTACTCCTTGCAAAACATCATGATATTGACGCCGTGCTGACCCAAAGCTGGGCCGATCGGAGGAGCTGGGTTGGCTTTTCCCGCCGTAATCGCCAACTTAATTACTGCAACAACTTTCTTTGCCATTAGTTAGTTCTGTTTCTGAACCTGATTGAACTCCAATTCTACAGGCGTATCGCGCCCAAAAATCGAGAGTAAAACTTTGAGCTTGTTCCGTTCCGGGCTCACTTCAATCACATCACCTTCAAAATCCTTAAACGGCCCGGAAAGTACCACAACGTGGTCTCCTGTCGCCATCGATACTTTGACAACCGGTTCTGATTCCTGAGCGTTTCTGAAGATCCGTTCTACTTCCGAATGACTCAGAGGTAGCGGTTTGACGTGACCCCTGCCGCGCCCGTAGCGGCGTTTCTGCTCTGCCCCGACAAAATTAATTACATTCGGGGTATTTTTAATCACCTGCCACGTATCCTCGTCCATAAACATACGGATGAGTACGTAGCCGGGGAAGATTTTCTCATCTGACTGCCGCCGGGAACCGTCTTTGCCGACTTTGATCGCTGGAGTTTGCGGAATTTCGACTTGAACGATGCGATCGGCAACATCCAAAGTTTGAATCCGCTGATCCAAGTTTGCCTTCACCCGCTTCTCGCAGCCTGAGGCAACCTGAACAGCATACCAGCGAGCATGAATTTCCGGCACTTCTGGCGATGCTGCCTGTCCCGTCGCGTCTGTGGAATACTCAGATTCTTCTGATGCAAAAGTCATGGCCCAAACACCTTTCCTGCGCCCCAGTTAAAGAAGTTATCCACCAAATAGATCAGGCTTGCTGAGAGGATTACCATCAAAAGCACGGCCAAAGACTCGCTAATTAGCTGCTGGCGGCTCGGCCAGACCACTTTGTCGAGTTCTTCTCTAGTTTCCTTAAGAAAGCCCGCAGGGTCAAACCCAGGCGCAGTCATTTCTGGAGTTTGTTGAGCTTCGTCTTTTTTCGCCACGATTGAATCCCCCTTGCGATTTTAGATTTTAGACTTTAGATTTTAGATTGTGTGAGTGGCTCGCGGCTATCTGATTGTTTTGACACTAACCACTTACGCCCAAGTCTAAATCTCAAATCCAAAGCCAGCACTTTTTTACAAGCCCAATTCATCCACGGTGTAGATGCCGATCGCCCTTGTGGCCGATCGATCAGCAACACCGAGCATTTGTTGATGGTCTTTGTTGCGAACCGCCCACAAAAATTAATTCTACCCGAAAGTCTGCGGTTTTAGCTGTTTCCAGCCAATTATCCGGGCGCTTTCGGGCAGAATTAAAATTTTGGTGATTCAGCGCGCCCTGGAGGACTTGAACCCCCGACATCAGGTTTTGGAGACCTGCGTTCTACCAACTGAACTAAGAGCGCACAGGTGAGGTTGCTGAAACTCGCTTAACCTCTAGATTTCTATTTTAACACAGTGCGCTCGGAAATGGGAAACTTTTTTTGAATTTTTTCAATTTCCCATTTTCTCTCTCACCAAGAGGAAGCTGGGTGCATTCCTACAGGGAGCGATCGAACCGCTGTTTGACGCGAGTAGCTTTGCCCACGCGATCGCGCAGGTAGTAAAGTTTTGCTCTACGGACTTTACCGCGGCGCATGACTTGGACAGTAGCAATTCGTGGCGAGTGAATCAAAAACACCCGTTCCACGCCCACACCTTGAAACACGCGGCGCACGGTGATTGTTTCATTAATCCCGCCGTTACGCATGGCAATCACAGTGCCTTCGTAGGGTTGAACCCGTTCTTTCGCGCCCTCTTTAATTCTCACGCCGACTCTAACTGTGTCGCCGACGTAAATATCGGGGAGCACTTTGCTGAGTTCTACCTTGACTCTATTTATTTCTGCCGTTTCGAGCGAACGGATTATTTCTGCTGCGCCTTTCATAAAATTTTCCAAAACTCACAATCCCTTATCATATATCGAACTGCCAGTTTTATCTCAAAAAACTTCTATGTTAAATACTTCGGGGCTCGAATTTCTGCAACTGGGGGCGATGGCTGCACTAGCCTTGTACGTCGCCGCCAACTTGGGCGCCAACGATGTCGCCAACTCAATGGGGACATCCGTAGGCTCAAAAGCGCTAACGCTGCGGCAAGCAATAATTGTTGCAGGCATACTGGAGTTTGCCGGCGCAGTGCTGTTCGGGCAAGGAGTTTCCGAAACTCTCGCAACAGGAGTTGTGAATGTAGATGTGTTTTCTGCCCAGCCGCAGGTATTTTTAGTCGGGATGGTGTCAGTGCTAATAACTTGCGGCTTGTGGCTGCAAATCGCTACCAGTCGAGGTTTGCCGGTTTCTTCATCTCATGCGGTGGTAGGTGCGATCGCAGGTTTTAGCTGGGTTGCAGCCGGAATTCATGCGGTTGATTGGGAAACTATCGGCAGTATTTCCTTAACTTGGGTGGCGACACCTTTTGCCAGCGGTGTTTTAGCAGCACTATTTTACAGTGGGGTGAAGCATTGGATTCTCGATCGACCCGATCCTCTATTGCAACTGCGCGAGTGGATACCTTGGCTGAGTGCAGCACTGTTGAGCGTATTTGGGATAATTGTATTGCCGTCTGTTGTAGATGTGGCTTTGGTGCAGACAGGGGCGATCGACTTCGCGCGCGATACATTTGGCTGGAATCTGCCAATTCACGATATTGTAATTGGCATCGGGGGTATTGGGGCGATCGGGCTTTCGCTCCATAGTTGGAAAAAATTAGAGCAGGAAGGTTCGGCAGCAGATATAGCGGATGTAACGGATAGAAAGAATAAGCAAGAGGGAATATTTTCCCCATCTCCCCCTCCCGCCATCTCCCCATCTCCCCGCCACTCTTCGATCGAGCAACAGATGGCGAGATTTCAAGTTTTGAGTGCTTGTTTTGTGGCATTCGCGCACGGTTCCAACGACGTAGGGAATGCCGTTGCGCCTTTAGCTGCGATCGCCTACATCCAGCGCACAGGTTCCTTTCCCCTAGAGGATTTCAACGTTCCCCTGTGGATTTTAGTCCTCGGAGGTACAGGAATAGTCATCGGTTTAGCCATCTGGGGCAAACAAGTAATGGCCACAGTCGGCGAAAAAATCATCCAACTGCAACCCAGCGGCGGATTTTGTGCGGAATTAGCCACAGCTACCACAGTATTATTAGCATCTCGTTTGGGTTTACCGGTTTCCACATCCCACGCTTTAGTCGGTGCAGTTGTGGGAGTCGGGCTGATTAAAGGTTGGAAAACAGTACGCTGGCAAACTTTGCAGTCAATTGGTTCGGCTTGGGTGGTGACAATCCCGATCGCCGCAGGTTTGGGTGCTAGCATTTTCAGCATCGCACAATGGATTTTAGTTAAATAGACCTCTTGCAAAAATCCTTTTAATCAAATTTTGGAACGGGCTCTCCGGCCCGTTCCACAAGGAAAAATGTTTTTTGTGGGATGGGCATCTTGCCCGTCCTAGTTATTTTTGCAAGAGGTCTAATGAACGCAATAGGTTCGATCGTTCGGACTTCAGTCCTTTCTTGGATGCGGACTTGCATTCCGAACGATCGAACCAAAATCATTTAATTCCTGCTCCAAGCAATGTATTTAGCTGTCGAGCCAGCACCTCAACACAGGGCTTTCTCAACATAGTAAGGTGATTCCCAGGAACTCGAATCACCTCTACTTGTTCCGCCGTTAAATCGCTCCAGCCCAGAGTCGGATCTTGATGGCTCGCGCTCAGCTTTTCTCCCGATCGCAACAGAGTAATTCGGTGCGGATAAATTTTCGGTACATAGCTGAGAGTTGCTTGACTGTTAGCCTGAAATACAGTGAACATCGACGGAATTGCCAGCTCGCGCCAGCTTTTTTGTTTTGACTCTTGAGATAAGATACTAACCATAACAGCCTGTTTCCAATTCCAGCCATGCCAAAAATTAGCTGCTAGATTAAGCAGCTTATTTAACTTAGGAATGAAAATTTAATAACCTCAGCGATGTATAATAAATAAATGAGTGAATATGAATAGGTTCATGTTTCGGTATGGATGTCAAATATTATACCTACTTGGTTCTTCTTATGTCGCCCATGAT
>NZ_JAIGNI010000097.1 GCF_026130175.1 Lyngbya sp. CCAP 1446/10
CGGCTTAACTGCTCAACTATTCCTAATTTTAGTGCTGCTGATAACTCTGGCTTTTCGCTCATCTAACTACATTACCATATTTTTCGGCTCTCAATCAACTATTTTTTACCTGAATCCTTACGGCAGGCCAACTCACAAATCCCTATAATTTACAAAACAAAGTATATAGGACGCCCGACACCCGACGCTGGTGAAACCCAGTTTTTGAGTGTATTTCTCTTGACTAAAGCCGCGATTTTTTCCTAAAGTTCGCGATCGCACTTTGACCCCTAAAAATCAGGGTTTTTAATGGCAGTAAATGACTAAAACCAAGTTATTTTCCTTAAAAAACCCGATTTATCGCCCCTCGGACGTAAGTCCTGGTAAAATTCTTTGTAACGCTACCAGAAACGTGAAGTGCGCGCGCAGCTACGTTCAGCGCAAAGGTTCGCTGACCATAGATTCTTGCCATTCAGTTGAGACTGGCAACACCGAAGCTACTGGCTGCGGCGGCTTAGCTGCTGTCACTCCCACCAAAACGAACGAAACTGCCATCAAAACGCCGTATAAACTTACAGATAGCTTGCGATCGCCCATTCCCACCCATTGCGGATTCACCAGACCCAGACAAAAAGCCGGCATTGAAAACATAAAAGTTAAAACAAACAAGCTAGACATCACAGCACCTCCGACTCCAGAACTGTACCAGTCAATTACTTCTCTCTTCCATTAACCCATCAAAAATCCGCTGAAAAAAGTTGCGATTGATGATTTATGACTTGCGAAGTATTCCCTGTTACCAAACCATAAAAAAACAGTTAAATCTACTACTTGAGGTAGATGTTAAAAGAATTAATAGCTTTTGAAAAAATCGAAAAATCGCGCTTAAAATAGAAATTAAATTCTTCGCTGAAAATATGCAAGTCCGCTTTAACGTAGTTCGCCAAAATCAAAACGAGGCTCCCCGCGTTCACACTTACACGCTAAACGTGGAAGAAAGCAATACTATCCTCGACTGTCTCAACAGCATCAAATGGGAACAAGACGGCACTTTAGCCTATCGCAAAAATTGTCGCAATACCATTTGCGGTAGTTGTTCTATGCGAATTAACGGACGCTCCGCCTTAGCTTGCAAAGAAAATGTCGGTAGCGAACTCGCAAGATTGGCAAAAATAGCGAATTTTAGTTCAGCAGAACAGCCTGCCGATTTCATCCCAGAAATTACCGTCGCCCCAATGGGAAATATGCCGGTAATTAAAGATTTGGTCGTTGATATGACCAGTTTTTGGGACAACCTGGAAGCAGTTGAACCATATATCAGCACAGCCTCGCGAGCAATTCCAGAACGCGAATTTCTGCAAACTCCCGAAGAGCGATCGAAACTCGACCAAACTGGCAACTGCATTCTCTGTGGCGCGTGCTATTCTGAGTGCAACGCCCGTGAAGTCAATCCCGAATTTGTCGGCCCCCACGCCCTCGCCAAAGCTTACCGCACGATCGCCGATTCCCGCGACAGCGAAACCGAAAATCGGCTCGAAAAATACAACGAAGGTACCGCAGGCGTCTGGGGCTGCACTCGCTGTTATTACTGCAACTCGGTTTGCCCGATGGAAGTTGCGCCGATGGATCAAATTGGTAAGATTAAACAGGAGATTCTCGATCGCAAAGACGACCAAGCCAGTCGATCGATCCGCCACCGCAAAGTCTTAATTAATCTCGTCAAAGAAGGTGGCTGGATAGACGAGCGCAAATTTGGCATCGAAGTAGTCGGAAACTACTTTCGCGACGTTCAAGGTTTGCTGAGTCTGGGCCCGTTGGGTTTGAGAATGATCGCCCGCGGCAAATTCCCGCTGTCCTTTGAGCCTTCCGAAGGTACCGAAACCGTGCGAAATCTGATCGAATCGGTGCAAAGTTTAGAAAATTCGGCAGATTAGCGATCGGCTGTCGTTTTCCGGTAAATTACAAGTTGTGCGATCGGCAATCTTCCCAAAAGTCACTACTCAAAACTCGCAACTCAAAACATTTAAATGACTGCTAAAACACCTCCATCCCCAAAACCGACAACTCCCAATACCCTAAAACCAGTAGAACCAGCTTTTGGCTGGAATACCTACGCCGAAACAATCAACGGACGATTTGCAATGGTGGGATTCGTGGGAATTTTGCTGTTAGAATTTTTCACACGCCAGGATTTTTTCACCTGGCTGGGACTGCGTTAAATTCAGCATAACTCGGTGGATAGCCACTAATGCGTAATATCATGTCCGTTCCAATGACACAGTAAAATTGGTTCGATCGTTTGGACTTCAAGTCCTCATCATCCGAGGCCTGAAGTCCGAACAATCAAACAGCTTTATTCGGGTAATTTGCCCGACATTATATAGGGCTTCTCCCTAAAACACAGTTCATTCAGTTGACAGTTGACAGTTGACAGTTGACAGCTACTTCTACCTGGAAGGAAGAGGATTGGAGTAATGAATCATCTGATTTTAATTTCCCCCTAAAATAGAGAGGCTTTAAACCAATTTTTTGTGGTACAAAAATAGATAATCATCCATTCTTAACCTGAATTCCTGCTTGCAAAACGTGAAAATCGAGTTAAGTCATAGAAATAGATCCTGGATTTAGAGCCAATTAATTTCCAGTTACTTCGCGGATGGTCAAATTGTACTTGCCTTTACCTTTTGGAGGTGGATCGTAAGCATTGACAACTACGCGGTAGCGACCGCTAGCAGACAAGGTAACAGTCAGCTCAGAATTGGAATTTTGCTGCGTGACATCATCATTTTCTCCAAGTAGCTCGCCCTGGGAGTTGAGAA
Organism: Lyngbya sp. CCAP 1446/10; assembly: GCF_026130175.1. Lineage (GTDB taxonomy): Bacteria > Cyanobacteriota > Cyanobacteriia > Cyanobacteriales > Microcoleaceae > Microcoleus. Next base: position 2,799 of record NZ_JAIGNI010000097.1, read on the forward strand.
TAGCCAGATAAGTATCAAACTCGGTACTTTCTACGGTGACAACCACTTTCTGACCCTGAGTGCCTTCAAAGGTGTACTCGTCGTACAAACTGCTGTCCGATGGCAGTACAGAAGACTTGGTAGTAGTGAGTTCTCCCTTTTGCTCTAAAATGACCTTAGACGATCCCCCAGCAGGACTCGGCGAAGGCTGTACATTTGGAGTCTGAGTTGGCGAGGGCTTTGGAGCTGGCGACGGAGATGGCGACGGGTTGGGGCTTGCTTGAGCTAAAACAGCCTTGTCAGTATGACTCGCATCATGTGAATTTTGAGGAAATTCTGCTGAAACGATCGTGGAACTGCTGTTAGTAACTCCACCTGAATTTGACACTGGTACCGAGAGAGTCGCTTTCCCAGAAAAAATAGCTAGTAGAGCCATTGGCGCGATCGCCCAAAATCTAATTTGACCCATGAATTACCTCGATGTGCAACGAAGAAGGAAGGAAGAAGTCATTAGTCAGTAGTCAGTAGTCAGTAGTCATTAGTCATTAGTCATTAGTCATTAGTCATCAGGAAGAGGGAAGAGGGAAGAAGGAAGAAGGAAGAAGGAAGAAGGAAGAAGGAAGAAGGAAGAAAAATAATTCGACCAATGACTAATGACCAATCCCTCCGCTTCGCTTCGCCCAATGACCTGTTTGGCCAATGCCCAATGCCCAATGCCCAATGCCCAATGCCCAATGCCCAATTTTTAACGGATAGTTAGACTGTAACGACCCCGACCTGAAGCATCATAAGCATTGACAATCACGCGGTAGCGACCCGTAGCTGGCAAAGTAACGCTCAGAAACGCATTTTTAGTCGAATCGCTCGCATCGTCATTTTCTGCCACCAATCGGCCGTTAGGGCCAAAGATAGCCACATAGGGATCGAAATCTGTACTTTCGAGGGAAATCACTACAGACTGACCCGATCGACCTTCAAAAGTATACTCGCGATACAGACTGTTATCAGAAGGCAATACCGCGCCACCTGCGACTAAAGCGCCTTCTTCTTGCAAAATCGCCCGAGAAGGTGCCGTAGGAGCACTCGCTTTCAGTTCTAACGTATAAGCCCCCAACTGCCTAGCTTCGTTGGAATTTGCCAGCAACGTGTAAGTGCCATCTGCTGGTAGCCTGAGTGTAATTCTGGCGTTTTTATTGCCCGCTCCGTTATCATCTTGCGCGATTTCCCGCTCGCCTGGTCCGAGCAAAATTAAATAAGGGTCAATTTCTTGACTCTTCATTTCTATTGTGATTTGCTGGCCCGCTTTGCCCTCAAAGGAGTAGAGGTCAAAAAAGCTGTTGTCTGCGGGCAGAATACTAGACTTGTCGGTAAGTTTGCCCGTGACGGCGGGCCCGTTTAACGCAACTTTTTGAGGTGATTTGCTGCCAAAGGCCGATCGCCTCTGAGCCACGCGGGGAGCTCGCCCTTCTCGCACCGCTGTCAAAAAAGCTGGTACTTTGTCTATGACAATTGCAAAACCGATACCGATATTGCCTCCACCTTGGCCGCGAGTAAAAATAGAAGTATTGACGCCGATTAATTCTCCAGAACTATTAAGCAGCGGGCCTCCTGAATTGCCGGGATTGATGGCGGCGTCGGTTTGAATTAAGCCCCGCTGCGGGTCAATGCGGCTGACAATTCCGACTGTCAAAGTACCTTGAAATCGACCGAATGGATTGCCGATCGCAAATGCTTGTTGTCCGACTTTTATCGAACCGGGACGGGCTAAAGGAATTGTCGGCAAATTGTTTTGACCGCGAATCTTTACCACCGCTAAGTCTAGACCATCTTCGCCGAATCCAACGACATCGGCGACCAGTTTTCTGCCGTCTGACAGAATTATATTCACCGTACCGCCGGCGGAAACAACGTGGGCGTTGGTTAACACCATGCCGTCGGGGCTGATAATTGTGCCACTACCGTTAGATTTAGCTGTATCGACGGTAACAACCGCAGGACTGGCTTTTTCGTAAACCCGAATATTTGTTTGTTCTTCGACATTTTGGGCGATCGCGCCTGGGAAACGCACGGAGTTAAATTCCGCTAAATTTTCCTCCTGCTGTCCGGGGAGCACCTTCACAACCGCAGCAGCCCTGACTGGAACCCCAACTATTAAAATTCCTGATACCGCTAAACTTAGAAGTTTGAAATTCATGATCGTGAATTAGTATTTTTTAACTATCAGCAGGTAGCAGTTAAGTTTTCGGGTTAACTGCTAACTGTGGCCTGTAATTATTTTAAGACTTGGAGAAGGGTATTGATAAATTTAAGCTTGAGATTGCTTTAAGATTTTGCCTGCGGCTGAGTTTTCGGAAAATCGATCGACTTATCGGGCCAGAGTTTTGTTGGCAAACTAAGATCAGCCAGCAGTTTCGACAATTCTCGAATCTTCTGGCGAGCGATCTACAATATACTTAACATTAGCGTCCCGCACCACAGCATCCTCATCGCCATAGAAAAAAGACAGCAAAGCAAAACGCTCACCGCTAATCATCGCCGTCGCTTCATGCAGCAAAGAACACGAAAAAATAATCGCCGTGCCAGAATCCCCTTTATAACCGTGCGGCGCGTACTCCGGGAACCGCAAAAATCCCCCCGTGTACTCCCCCACATTCAAGTTCAAAGTCATCGCAAACCTGCGGTGCAGCGTACCTTTGCTCGTATTGTCGCGGTGCGCCTGAAAATAACCGCCGCTTTGGGCATCATAACAAGCTATCAAATACCGTTCAAACCGAGTAATTTCAAACTGGAAAGCTTTTTTTACTTCCGGTACCACCCTGCGTAGAATAATCGCACTCAATTGTCGCTGCAAATCCTGGTCTTTAATAAAAAAATCTCGACGTTTCTTGAAATTATCGTCGTGAATACCAACAGTTTTCCCGTCTATTTGCCTCATAAAGCCCGAGGGACTGCCACCGTGAGTTTTGTACATATCGATCAAAGCGCCGCAAGAAGCTTTGTCCAAAACGTTAGGAATTACCAAGACGGGGGCGTGCCGAGTAGCCAGTCGGGCTGCCTCGCACGGGGGCAAAGTTTTGAGAAAATCCAATACTTGTTGGGCGTGTTTGTCGCTTTCACCCATCGGCAAAATGTTAATTATCTGAAGGTTTTCGTTAAGAACAAAAGTTTGGGGTGCATAGTGAACTCCGGCAACTCCATTTTGTTCGACATCTCGGCAAACACCGTACTGCTGGCTGATTTTTTTGTCGAAGTCCCAGAAAAAGATGAATGACGGAGCAATTATTGTCGCTCTGTTTTGTTCTTTGTCTGCTGGGTCAACGCTCACTCCGAACAGCGGTACTTGCAAGGTCTTGAATTCTACTGAAAGCTCTTGAAAGCTTTTGAGCATAGCTTGGATTTGCTCAAAAGCTGCGCTGGCAAAGAAAAACAGTACGACTCGGCGGCCGCCAGCCATCGAAAAATGAAATAAGGGGTTATTGCTGGCAGCAATGGAAAACCAAGGCGCCGGATCTCCTATTTCTAGTAATGGCATATTGCTGATTTTAGATTTTAGACTTGAGATTTTATATTTTAGACTATTGTACTTTGGGTTAGTTCCAGAGGTTGTATTTTTTGCGATCGAACCTGACAAAGGTTATTTTACAGGAATACTATTAAATAGATTTAAAGAGTATTTTTTTATTAGCTTTTATTTGTATTTTATACCATTATAAAAAAGCTTGCTACAATAATTTATTGGGGCTTGCTTATAGGTTTATCGAAGCTCCCAGGTGCGTCGCTATGAGATTGTCGATCTTTCTTAAAGATGGTGGATAGCGACACACCCTAAGGCTACGGCTAATGTTGCATGAATTTTGCTTTTTTAGTATTACTTGATTGAGCTGCCTCTAAAATCGGATTTTATAGTTATTTAAACATTATATGGTCTGAGAATAAGTAGATGGGCATCAATAAACGCAACTTGGATTTTTGCCTTGCTGGCGCGAGAAATGTTGAGTTTTACCCACCTACTTATAGCGGTTCTCAAAAAGTGAGGTATGCCCTATGCCCTATGCCCTATGCCCTATGCCCTATGCCCTATGCCCTATGCCGTTCGCGTACCTCATCTTTCTGAGAAAGGCTATATGTTTGCCTATTTGTCGAAACTGGGGGAATTATCCGGTTGGTCTTCCGGGTATTCTACTGGTCGATATTCCACGTAGTCTGACGGCGGTGCTTCCACGTCGCGGTTGCTGGGGCGAGACCTCGACCCTTCCGCAGGACGGGGTTTTTTGGTTCTCGGCGGCGCGTCAGAACTGCGGTTTTCCGAAGCAGGGGGGCGGTTGCTGCGGCTGCGGGTAGGTCTTTCTTCGGGGTTGTCTGAAACGTCCCAGTTGTCAGACCCTTGGGCTGGCGGGGCTTCTGGGCGAGAGGGACGTTTGCGTGAGGACGATCGATCGATCGACTCCCTAGATGTGTTCGCGCTACCGTTGCGATTCGACGAAGGACGGCGGCGGGGCTCATCGTCGTAGGATTCCCGCGAGGAACGATTGTCTTGACTACCTCGAATCCGAGGACGCTGAGGGTAGTCTTCCTCTGCTTCTATCTGGTCGAGGTCGCTATCGTAGCCATCGTAAGCGTAGGCGTTACTGACAGGTCGCTCTTCATCTACATATTGGGAGCGACTTTTAGCTTGGGCTGTGGTAGCTCCCCGCAGTTTGATGCTTTCGGCTGCAAAAAATATGGCGGAACCTGCGAGTAAAAATTGACCGAATGCCAGAATTGGGTCAAGCCGCCATCCTTGAAATAACAGAATACCGCCACAGAGCAAGCCGACTGCTGCAAAAAAAATATCGTGGTCTCGGGCTAGTTTGGGACGCCACGATCGCAGAAAGTACAGTCCTGCCCCTGCTACTGCTAGGATGATCCCTAACAGGCTGCTCAAGTTCAATCCTAAATTGACCATTAGCCTATCTCCTATGTCTTTCCTATGTTAGCGAGTTAGATTTTACATCTATCAATAAGTCTGTTATCCCGACTGTGCTTTCACAGGGCAGCGTCCGGTCAGCCTTTCAGAAGAGGGAAGCGCACCTTATAATAATGAGTTTAACGGGAAAAAACCTCAGCGAAAGCAGTCAACCGAAGGTTTTGCCTTCACAGTTGCTGGTGGCCGAGGTTTCGCAAGCCGGGAAATGCCCGACGTGCAGCCCAAAATTGACTCGCGCGCCGGACACAGAAACCCGCAGACTTTTTAGGTGCGCTTGATTTTGTCTTTTTGGCTGATAAAGATCAGGGCGATGGTTGCTGGAATCACTACTAACGCCACGCCCACCAACAGGCTGTACAGAAAATTCGCGAGTGAAGGAGTCATAGATTCAAAACCTTTGTTACAACAATTTGATTTTTATTAATTTTATCAGCACTCAGTTCTCAGAGCGAAGTTCAGCAACGGATGTTGCAATGGATGTTGGTGATGTAACGGATAGAGGCAGAAGCAATATTTTCCCCCTCCAAAACTCGAACCCTGGCAGCCTCTAACCCTTGAACCCTCTCCATTCCAAGGTCTAAGGCCGGGAAAATTATGCTTGTCTTGTTCGATCGCACCTACAAAACGGTTAGAATTATGAGGCGCTGACTTAACAAAACTTAAGATTTCGAGATAAGACCCATGACTGGTATTACCGTTGCAAGTTGGATTCTGGGCTCTGTCCTAGTGTTGATGACTTTGCTATTTATTTTTCGGATCGTCCTGACTTGGTATCCCGAAGTGAACCTGAGCCGACTTCCCTTAAGTCTGATTGCTTGGCCGACGGAACCTTTTTTAGCCCTAACTAGAAAGATTGTACCGCCGATCGGCGGAGTGGACATTACGCCGATTATTTGGGTCGGTATCTGTAGCTTGCTCCGGGAAATGATTCTCGGCCAGCAAGGCATCCTGACGATGATGATGTAAGAGTCAGTGGGCATGGGGCCTTGGGCATGGGGCATTGGGCATTGGTCATTGGTCATTGGTCATTGGTCATTGGTAGAGGCTTATTTCCAGTTGGCGATCGCACTGGCTACTGCTAGAAACCGGGTTTTTGACCAAATCTGCGGGCTTAAACCTGTCTTTTGGCTCGAACCGGGTTTCTGGACACCAGTGCGTTCAGGACGAAACTAATGACTAATAACTAATGACTAATGACTCATGACTCATGACTACTGACTCATGACTACTAACTATTTTGATTCATAAACTGTTCGACAAAGTTGGTATAAACTTCGCCACTGAGAAATTCGGGGCTATCCAGGATTTTTTGGTGGAAGCTGAGAGTCGTGGGAACGCCGGTGATGGCGCATTCCCGCAATGCCCGTTTCATCCTGCGAATCGCTGAAGGTCGATCGCGCCCCCATACAATTACTTTACCGATTAAAGAATCATAGTAAGCCGGTATTTCGTAATCGGTGTAAACGTGAGAGTCCATCCGCACACCGGGGCCGCCGGGAGGTAAATAACCGCTGATGATGCCGGGATGGGGTCGGAAATTGCGATCGGGATCTTCAGCATTGATCCGGCACTCAATGGCGTGGCCACTGAGAATCACTTGATTTTGCTTGATTTGCAGTTTTTCACCTTGGGCGATGCGAATTTGTTCGGCAATCAAATCCAAGCCTGTAATCATCTCCGTCACAGGATGTTCAACTTGGATGCGCGTGTTCATTTCCATGAAGTAGAACTTGCCCGATTTGTCAAGCAAAAATTCCACAGTCCCCGCACCAGTGTAGTTGATGGCTTTGGCAGCGGCGACGGCGGCGTGACCCATTTGATCTCGAAGTTTCTGCGTCAGCGCGGGACTCGGCGCTTCTTCCAGGAGTTTTTGATGCCGCCGCTGAATCGAACAATCTCTCTCGCCGAGGTGGATCACGTTACCGTAGTTGTCGGCGAGGATTTGGATTTCGATGTGCCGCGGCTTTTCGATAAATTTTTCGAGGTAAACTCCGGGGTTGCCGAAGGCTGCATCGGCTTCGCCTTGGGCTGCATGGAAGAGTTTGGGGAGTTCGGATGCTTCTCTGACTAGCCTCATACCACGACCTCCTCCGCCAGCGGTGGCTTTGACCATCACAGGATAGCCGATGTCGCGGGCGATCGACAAAGCCTCATGTTCGTCTGCCAGCAATCCCCCACTACCGGGAACTGTGGGAACTTTCACCCGCTGCATAGTTTCTTTGGCAGTGGATTTGTCCCCCATCCCTCGCATAGCAGCCGGAGACGGGCCGATGAAGGTAATTTGATGGTCGGCACAAATTTCGGCAAATCGGGCGTTTTCGGCAAGGAAACCGTAACCGGGGTGAATTGCTGCGGCGTTGCGTGTCAGGGCGGCCGAGATAATGTTGGGGATGTTTAAATAGCTTTTGCTACTGGTGGGGGGGCCGATGCAAACGGCTTCGTCTGCCAACTGGACGTGCAGGGCGTGTTTATCTACAGTGGAGTGAACGGCGACCGTGGCAATCCCCATTTCCTCGCAGGTGCGCAGTATGCGGAGGGCGATTTCCCCCCGATTAGCGATTAAAATTTTCGAGAACCCCATCTTCGCTGCTTAATTCACTCAATATTCTGTACAATAATGCCTTTCGGTATGTTCTGGATAATCGTTTTGCAGAAATTGTTCACAAAAATTTATTTTACATTTTGCGGGTAGTTGTGCTATCGTTGTAAATCGGCGGTGCAAAAGGGCAAGTCACAAGTTAAATGTCAGGAACCTCAACCTGTAAATTTTTAACTCGTAACGCGAAAATCCCTGAGTGCCGGAAAAAGCGGATGTGGCGGAATTGGTATACGCGCACGCTTGAGGTGCGTGTGGCATTATGTCCTTGCGAGTTCGAGTCTCGCCATCCGCATTGAATATATAAAACAACTGTTGACGGTTTTTGCTGTTGACAGTTGTTTTATTGGGCGGCGTGAGTCCCAAGAAAAAAATATCGTTACAGGTATTAAGCTGTTGTGCATTTCAATTGAATTTTTTGTGTCAGGCTAAATTGCCTTCTGTGTCAACTTTAGTTTCTGTCTGAGATCCATCATCATTATCTTGCAAGAAACCGTGATACCAAGGTGTTACAATTCCATTTTCTCGCCCTAACCTCACAATTTCCCACAAAAGTGGGTCTTTACTTATTTGATGTTCCAGGATCAGTTCCCAGTAAGTATTTGCTCCTATATCGGTGCGCTCAATTAATCGGTTTTCTCCACCATTCCAGAATCTCTCAACAATCAAACGTTTGGATTGTACTATTTGGTCAATTAATATAAGTTTGGTCGCGACTACTCGATCGGGTTGAAAATCGAGGTATTCAATGGCATGATTGTATTTGGGAATGCAATCTAATTCAATATTCTCATCTGGTTCGAGGTCAAAATACTCTGAGGGTGTTAACTCGACGGATTGCCAATGAATACTGTGATTGAGCTTGTATTCGATCGCGATTTGGATGTTGGGCTCAGTTTTCATCTGTTTTTACCTCTTTTACCTAAATCTCGACCTTCAAAGGCTTTCATAATCTGCCTGTAGGTTTTGGGTTCGATATCTTGATTGTTTAGCATTTCCTCTAATTGATTCGGTGTTTGCTTCAGCAAAAAGTTGATGTCAATACCTTTGAGGTTTGGGTTGCTTCTAAGATCCTTGAGCTGTCCGAGTCCTGCTAATTGAGTTTCTATGGGAACGTTTGGCTGAATACTCACCGTTCACGGATAGCGATATGTCAGTTGTGTTTGTATCATAGTATCATCAGGTATCGATCGTTTGTCAATAGGCCGAATGGGATTAGTTAGGTTCCGAATTTGAGAGTTGGCTGATGAAAAAGGATGGACGCTAAAGGATGTGGCCGATCGATCCGAGGTTCCGTACAGCACAGTCAGGCACTATGCTCGTTCGGAAGGACTAGCAACGGTTGATATCACATCCATTCAAAAGATAGCTCGCACCCTCGATGTTCTGATTGAAGAGTTAATGGATGTTGTTAAAGAATAATAATGAGAATGGTGTTGGATAGTGCCACAATATTTTGGGGAGCGTCATCAGAAAGAAATCCGTCAATATGCAGAAATTATCGCCATGACGGATGATGTGTATACAATAGCTAATTATCTAGAGATTTCTGAAATAATTATCCGCCAAGTAAAAGAACACATATTTATCAAGGAACACGAGCTTGATATTCCGTAAGGATTCAGGTAAAAAATAGTTGATTGAGAGCCGAAAAATATGGTAATGTAGTCAGATGAGCGAAAAGCCAGAGTTATCAGCAGCACTA
>NZ_JAIGNI010000098.1 GCF_026130175.1 Lyngbya sp. CCAP 1446/10
CTTTGCAGTAAGGTTTCTACTAATTTGTCACCAGATGTTTTTTGCGTCATGTTTTGTATTTTACCATGCTGTGGCTAGATTGTGAACCTTCTTTTTTGCTGTTACCCCGATTTATTGAGCGGATACGTCAATTCGATAGCGCGGCGCTCTTGAAAAAGTTGAGTAACACTAGAAAACCAAGCTATCCGCTCCTCGATAGATTGGTGTTCTGCCTTCAGCAACTCGGCAATTTTATTTGCCAGTTCTGCAAAAGTAGGAAGTTCCACTTCCTCTTTGCAAGAATAGTGATTGCTCTCCCCAGTTAGATGATTTTCTACAGACAACACAGCATTTTGACTGCGTACCCGAAACACAGTCAATCCCTGATTTTGCAGTTGATTGCAGAGGTGATTTAACAAACCGTCGGAAGAACAAACAAAAACTTGTCGGACATCCCGATAGCGGTGTAAAATAGCAGCACCAAAAGCAATCATTTTACCGTCAGCGGTGTTAGCGCCGCCCGGAGAGTGAATTAGTTCGTAACCGCGATCGTACAATTCAGTATCCAGCTTACCGGTGCTGGGGTTTTTCCAGTTAGCAAAAGCAATCTTAACTTGCAGGGGATAGCTGCACAAACTGGCTAAAAACTTTTCCGCATTAATGTCGAGTTTCAGGTTTTCTGCATCTAGCAGCAAAATCGCAATTTCCCGATCGCACTTTACGGCTGTTTCTGGGGATATCGTACTTTCCGCGCCTTCGCCACTAAACGGGGATCGAGGCTCAAAACCTTGTTGGCTAACAGCTTGGGGCGGATAAAACTGCTGGCGATGGGAACTGCGGCTGTGGCGGAATCGATCGGGCGAACGTCGGGGATTTTTCATTAACTGACAATGGTAGCTTAACTTTATGGTGGCCGATGGGCTAATAATAAAATAAATACACTTAACAATTCTTAAAAAAAATGGCTAGAGACTTGCGGGGATTCCTGAAACTCCTAGAAGAAAGGGGACAACTGCGCCGAATTAGCGCTTTAGTCGATTCCGACCTCGAAATTGCCGAAATTTCCAACCAAATGCTGGTCAAAGGCGGGCCCGGACTTTTGTTTGAAAACGTCAAAGGGGCAGAATTCCCCGTCGCGATTAACCTGTTGGGCACAGAAGAACGGGTTTGTTGGGCGATGAACATGGAAAAGCCGATCGAACTAGAAGAGCTCGGCAAAAAATTAGGTATGCTACAACAGCCAAAACCGCCGAAAAAGATTTCCCAAGCCATAGAATTCGGCAAAGTTTTGTTCGACGTAGTGAAAGCCAAACCAGGCCGCGACTTCTTCCCAGCTTGTCAGCAAGTGGTATTTGAAGGAGAAGGCGTCGATTTGAACAAAATCCCGATGATTCGCCCCTATCCGGGAGATGCGGGCAAAATTATCACCCTGGGTTTGGTAATTACTAAGGATTGCGAAACCGGTACGCCGAATGTGGGCGTTTATCGGTTGCAGTTGCAGTCAAAAAACACGATGACTGTACACTGGTTATCTGTCCGGGGCGGCGCGAGGCACTTGCGGAAAGCGGCGCAGGCTGGTAAAAAGTTGGAAGTTGCGATCGCCCTGGGAGTTGATCCGCTGATTATTCTCGCCGCCGCCACACCGATTCCTGTAGATTTATCGGAATGGTTATTTGCCGGACTTTACGGCGGTTCCGGCGTGCAATTGGCAAAGTGCAAAACCGTAGATTTGGAAGTACCGGCGGACTCGGAAATTGTGTTAGAAGGAACGATTACCCCGGGCGAAGTTCTGCCCGACGGGCCCTTCGGCGATCACATGGGTTATTACGGCGGTGTGGAAGATTCGCCGCTAGTTCGCTTCAACTGCATGACGCACCGCAAAGACCCGATTTATCTGACCACATTTAGCGGGCGGCCGCCGAAGGAAGAGGCTATGATGGCGATCGCGCTTAACCGCATTTACACCCCTATTTTGCGGCAGCAAGTATCGGAAATTGTCGATTTCTTCTTACCGATGGAAGCGCTTAGTTATAAAGCCGCAATTATTTCCATTGATAAAGCATATCCCGGTCAAGCGCGCAGGGCTGCTTTAGCATTTTGGAGTGCATTACCGCAGTTTACTTACACTAAGTTTGTGATTGTTGTGGATAAAAGTATCAACATTCGCGACCCGCGTCAAGTAGTTTGGGCAATTAGTTCTAAAGTCGATCCGGTTCGGGATGTATTTATTCTGCCGAATACGCCCTTTGATAGTTTAGATTTTGCCAGTGAAAAGATTGGTTTGGGAGGCAGAATGGGGATTGATGCTACTACGAAGATGCCGCCGGAAACCGATCACGAGTGGGGGGAAGTTTTGGAGTCAGATCCTGATATGGTGGCGATGGTCGATCGGCGTTGGGCGGAGTACGGTTTGGCCGATTTGAATTTGGGTGAGGTCGATCCGAATTTGTTTGGTTATGAGATGAGGTAGTAGTCGTAGGGTGTGTCGCCACAGAAAAGTCCTGAAAGTCGATCGACAATCTCATAGCGACGCACCTCACAAATAGTCAGCGGTAGGGTGCGTCAGGAAAGGTAATTCTCAATCATCACGGACAATCTCATTCTGACGCACCAGCTAATAAATGGTGCGTCAGCTATGAGATTGTGAGTTTTTCCTAAACATCTTCGTAGCTGACGCACCCTACTTAACTGCGGGGAATCTAATTCTGACACACCATTTATTCCGGGTGTGCGTCAGTTGTGAGATTGTAAGTTTTTATCGAAAATTTCATTCTTTTGACGCACCCTACTTGACTTTATACGCGAGTGAGAATGCCTGCGGGATTACCAGGGGAATCCTCAAAGATTGCTCCTCGGTTGATTAGGTCTTTTTTGAGGTTTTCGGTCTTTTTTTAGTTCTTGGTCAATTCCTAAGTTACCAAGAAATTGAATCTTATCCAACTTGATACCGTTCAGGTTGGCATCACTCAGGTTGGCACCACTCAGGTCAGCACCTCTCAGGTCGGCACCGCTCAGGTCGGCACCGCTCAGGTCGGCACCGCTCAGGTCGGCATCTCTTAGGTCGGTATCTCTTAGGTTGGCACCTCTCAGGTAAGCATTTCTCAAGTCGGAACCGCTCAGGTCAGAACCGCTCAGGTCGGCATCTCTTAGGTTGGCACCTCTCAGGTAAACATTTCTTAAGTCAGCGTCGCTGAAGTCAGCACCGTTTAAGTCTCGCCCTGCTGTAATTTGGTTAGTGACAATTTCCTCTACTAAACGCCATTTTTTTTCGCTGCTTTCGTCATCTTCTGAACTTTCGCTTAGTATTTGAACATCCTCAACAGGAAACCCATCTAGCTCTGTTAATTCTCCTGACTTAATCTGAATTAAAAGTCGCTCAATATCTTCTTCACACCCTTCTATGATTAATTTGATGCTGCCTTCTTGAATATCAATAACTTGTATAGTAGGAACTTCATGTTTTTTGAGCATAGCTTCAAATCTCTGGGGATCTGAAATCGAATTTATCGAATTCATATCACCCTGCAATGTAATTATTAAAATTTTGTTTTTTTGACTGTCTTTATCTATGAGAGCTACTTGGGGGACAAGCATTTTCTGCTTTACTCCCTCTTCAATAATATCAGGGATAGCATTAACCTGAATTTCTATTGGCTCGTGATTTATTATGCTCTCTTGTGTTATTCCTGCAATTTCTTGCCATTTTATTTTTAGTGAATCACATATTCTTTTGAAGGAATCAGGCTGAATAGGCTTTTGATTGAAAAATTTTGTAACTATACTGCGCGATAACCGTTGAGACTCGGCAAAGTTACTTTTTGAGTCAAACCCTAGCCTGATTAAAGCTCTTTCTGCTGTGTCTACACCTTTTTCAGTTGCTACAATAGTAAGTTTTTTCTTTTTTCTGCATGGGCTAGCGTCTGGCATTGATTACCTCAATTTCATAAAAATAATTCTTAGCGCAGTCATATCTAAAGCATAAGGCAATCATAGCAAAATCAAAAGAGAACAACAAGACAATCATTGCCTAGTCAAGGTTTCAGGGATTTGGCTGCACAATAAAAATATGAAGTCTACAGGTTCTACGAAATCATGAATAACAAGTTAATCACCAACTCTCACTCCGCACTAGAAATGATTGTTGTCAAAGAGCGTTTGCGCCAATCGCGTTATAGCTTTAACGCAGCTTTAGCAGCAACCGTACTCTCTACCTGCATCAGCCTTCTCGGTGCGGCACTTCTATTGTCTGGCAAAGTTACTGAAGGCGCTGTCACCACATCTAGCGGCATGGCTGTAAGTGTGGGTTGCTTGAAACTTGCCAAGGATGCAAACGATCGCCTTGACAGCATAACAAAAGAATTAATAGATGACACGAGGGAAACAGCCGAGATGCGATCGAAAAACGAACCGCGAAGACCCAAAGGGCGCTAAGCAAGAGAAAGAAAGCCCTCTCCCCTAATTTTCCAAAACCTCAACCAAGTCTTCGATCATCAAATCGAAGACAGCAGCAAGTTTCTGCAAAGCCGTGTAGTCCACAGTTGCCAGTTTAGGAGCTTGCGCGTATTTTTTGACCGTGCTGTAGGGAATGCCCGTTCTGTCAGAAACTTCTTTTAATGTCCAACCCTTCTCCTCAGCCAGTTCTCGAACTCTTAAGCGAATTTGCCCCATTATGCTTGACAGAAGCTATGCTCATAGCTTTTAATGATATACAGATAGCGATCGCCCTCCGACCTGAGAAATCAAGAGCGATCGCCTTTCCTTTACCACCCACCAAAGTGGGCAGAACAAATCTATGATACCAAAAGAATCGACCTATCGCGATCGACTTGTGCCTTGGCATCTAATTCGCCATCTCCCCAACTGTCAGCGGTTAACAGTCGCCCGTTTCGCCCGCCGCCGCGATGCGGAATCTTACCTAAATGCACTGCGCCGCTTAATGCCCGCCGTCCCGCATACAATTGTGTTCGTGAATGCGCTGTCGGCAAATGAAACCAGCGTTCCAGTTCCGGTGCAATTGTCGATCGAACGTTAACTGTCAAAAAGTGCGATCGCACATCCGGCAATTATTCTATTTTGCCGGATGTGTGATCGACCTAATTATCCCCAAAAGTCTTGTTAAACTAGAAATAGATTTGAGTCAAGGAGTCACATCAATGCCATCTCCCTTCCCCGGTATTGACCCATATTTAGAACATCCCGAACTCTGGCCGGGAATACATCACTTGTTAATCAATCAAATTGCTAGATTTTTATCTCCTCAACTGCGTCCTAAATATTTAGTTGATGTAAAAGTAAGAATCTATGAAACTCCTGATGACGATACTCTACTAATTGCCATTCCAGACGCAACAGCATCAAATGTAGGATTTGCAACACTTCCAACACAACCTATAAAAGTAACTCTTCCCGTGCCTTTCCCAAGGCGGGAAGGATATTTAGAAATTAGGGAAAGAGAAACAAAAGAATTAATAACAGTTATTGAAATCCTATCACCTACGAACAAACGCGCTGGTAAAGGGCGAAAAATTTATGAAGAAAAGCGAGAGGAAATTTTAGGAAGCCGGACTAATTTAGTGGAAATTGATTTATTGCAGCGCGGGCAAAAAATGCCCATTATTGAGAATATTGATAGCCAATATCGGATTTTAGTTTGTCCGGAAAATCACCGCCCTTTCGCGGATTTGTACGCTTTTAACGTCCAAAACCCGATGCCTGCTTTTTCTTTGCCACTGCGATCGGGCGATATTGAACCTGTCATCAATTTACAGGAATTATTCACTGAAATTTACGACGTAGGAAGTTATGACCTCAAGATAGATTATCGCAATTGGGAAGTCATACCAGCACTCTCAGAAGCCGATACAATTTGGGCAGATGCTTGGTTGCGCGATCGCCAATTGCGATGAACACCTGTTCGATCATTCGGACTTCAGTCCTCTTTTTATAAGATAGGACTAAAGTCCTTACGACAAACCTCATCAAATAGTTAAACATCCTGACTTTGCATCAACCGCTGCTTCAAACGCGCCGGATCTCCCCGATCGACAACTTGGCCCTTTTCCAACAAAAAAGCCCCATCACAATAATTCAACTCATCCAAACGATGAGTCACCCACAAAGCCGTAATCCCGCGATTTTTCACCAACCGCTGCACCGCCGCCACCAAATCCAACTGAGAATCAGGATCTAACAAAGCCGTCGGTTCATCCAACAGTAGAATTTCACAGTGACGGGCGATCGCCCCAGCCAAAGCAATCCGCTGCTTCTGTCCCCCACTCAAAGCATAAATCGGCCTGCGCTGCAAATCCAGCAAATTCACAGCCTCCAAAGCCTCAGCCACCCTCTCGCGCACCTGAAGATTAGAAAGCTTTTCCTCCACCAAACCAAAAGCCACATCCGCACCCACCGTCGGCATCACCAACTGGTGATCCGGGTTTTGGAACACAAAACCCACACGCCCGCCCAGATCAATTTCGCCCGACTGGGGGTGCAGCAGCCCAGCCATCAGCCTCAGCAGCGTAGATTTGCCGCTACCGTTAGTACCCAAAAGCATCCAAAACTCGCCCTTGGGTACATCCAGAGAGCAACCTTGCAAAACTCGATCGCCCGACGGCCAGCAAAAACCCAAATCGCGCACCGCAACCGCTGACTGGCTCATATCGGCACCAACACCCCCAGCCCTCATTCTCCTATTGTCATCGAGACAAAACCCGGCGCTCGGCCTGCAGAATTAGTCCCCGATTTCTGAGAGATCACCACCCCAGAAATCTCGCTGCTGAGGACAGCTACCTTTTTCTCAGTATTTTTCTCACAAGTGAGTTCCAAAATTTGCGGTTGGGAGTTGCGCATTGCCTCTAAAACCTGCTGGTAAACAGCCTCAGCGTCCTCCGCCAACTTCCGCTGCACCGACAAGGAGACGGGCGTGTTCTTCACAATCATGTCAATGCTGAACATATAGTCTTAAAAACCTAAGTTGGGAGCTCTACCCTCAGTATATATATAGGACAGGACTTACGCATCAAGACTCAAAAAACCAGCTTTTTACCCTTTCGGCGGGATGTCACAAAGTATTGCTGTGGAAAAATCCGCTTTCGATCCGGGGCGGTGCCAAGAGTGCCCGCCAGGATTCCGGGTTTATTCCAGGACTTCGAGGACTTCCGACACCAGTCAAGATCCCAAAATTCTTGAATAAATGCTTGCCATTGTAAAGAATTACTCCTATAATCTTAAATACGGTAAAGAAAAGTAAACTCTCTTCATAATCCAACTCGTTGTCTGTTAGGCAGAGCAACGTTTGGGCAATAATGACTAGAGACAAATCCGTTGTAATTATATCTATTTGGAGATTTGCGTAATGACAATCGCAGTCGGACGCGCCCAGACCGAACGAGGCATATTTGATGTACTCGACGACTGGCTTAAGCGCGATCGCTTCGTCTTCGTAGGCTGGTCTGGCATCCTGCTATTCCCCTGCGCCTACCTATCCATCGGTGGCTGGCTGACAGGCACCACCTTCGTTACCTCCTGGTACACCCACGGTTTGGCAAGCTCCTACCTCGAAGGAGCCAACTTCCTCACCGTCGCAGTATCCACCCCAGCCAACAGCCTCGGACACTCCCTGCTATTCCTGTGGGGCCCCGAAGCACAGTGGGACTTCACCCGCTGGTTCCAACTCGGTGGCCTGTGGACATTTGTCGCCCTTCACGGCGCCTTCGCACTGATCGGCTTCTGCCTGCGTCAGATCGAAATTGCCCGCTTAGTCGGCATCCGTCCCTACAACGCCCTCGCATTCACCGGCCCCATCGCCGTGTTTGTGTCCGTGTTCCTGCTTTACCCCTTGGGTCAATCAGGTTGGTTCTTCGCCCCTAGTTTCGGCGTCGCAGCAATTTTCCGCTTCCTACTCTTCCTGCAAGGCTTCCACAACTGGACGCTCAACCCCTTCCACATGATGGGCGTTGCAGGCATCTTGGGCGGCGCGCTGTTGTGCGCTATTCACGGTGCAACCGTAGAAAACACCCTGTTTGAAGATGGCGAAGGTGCTAACACTTTCCCAGCTTTTAACCCAACTCAGTCAGAAGAAACCTACTCAATGGTGACAGCTAACCGTTTTTGGTCGCAAATCTTCGGAATTGCGTTCTCCAACAAACGTTGGTTGCACTTCTTCATGCTGTTCGTTCCCGTCACAGGCTTGTGGATGAGCTCCATTGGTATCGTCGGTTTAGCATTAAACCTGCGCGCCTATGACTTCGTATCACAAGAATTGCGCGCTGCTGAAGATCCTGAGTTTGAAACGTTCTACACTAAGAACATTCTGCTTAACGAAGGCATCCGTGCTTGGATGGCTCCGACCGACCAACCCCACGAAAACTTCATCTTCCCAGAAGAAGTTCTGCCTCGTGGTAACGCTCTCTAATCAGCGCGAAGTATCAAAAATTTCAACATTTTGAAAGGGTAAGATAAAGCAATTTAGTTTTTACCCTCAATGTTTAAAAAGCTCCTGCCGATCGCTCGGCGGGAGCTTTTTTGTTGTAATTATGACAATATCGAGTATTCTCGGCCAAACGAGGATTGTGCCAACTTGCTAACTGATTCATTTACGCTGAACACATCTCAACACTGCTGAACAATGATGAATGTGTAACGATAGCTTTGCCGCAAGCGGTAAAGGAGGAATCCCTCAAAGTTATAGGCAATAGCCTATAACGCTTTAAACACCTATTTTCACGTCTTGGTTTTGACGCTGGTTTGTCTTAATTGAGTGGTCGATATATCACCACTCAAACGAACCAGACACGGTGCAATACCGATCTCTTTGATTTTACCAAAACGTGATCACCAAGCGCGATTATTTCTATTGCGCGGATAATCACCGTAAAATTCAGCAAATCAATCGACAGGACTAAACTCTCTTGAAATGCCTCTGCGTTGATCTGCGTTGATCTGCCCTACATCTGCGCTTGGACGATCGATCAAAGATTTATGCAATAATTCTAGTCAAATTCTACATTCGATCGCTTTGGCGGACTTTCCATCCACCACACGACATCGCCGCATTTGTCAATCTTAGATCTGGCGAGAAATTGAGGAGCGGGCGATCGCACATTTCCCGCTTGACACCGCTCCAGATCCCAGCAATCCGTTCAAAAGCTCGTTAGCGAAGCCCTCGAAGAGGATCGTCCGCTGGCTGTAGAGATCGATCGAAAACCTCGCCCCGTCAGTAATTTGCCCGCATCTTGCAAAAATATCAATTTGCATCCCCCCACTTCTAATTCCTTGTGTTATTCTAATAATTGTGATTACTGAAACGATACTCAGAACGCAGGTTCTTTCGGTTACGCTGGCAAGGGCTAGCGCACAAATCCTCACACCAAATCTTGTATTTGGGTGAGGTGCGTTCAAATATTAAACCATTTAGCTAATCCCGGAGGTGATGCCCATGATAGGTAGTAAACTCATGGGTCATCAGATTGGAAACTACCGGCTGTGCGCCGGGGCCGCTCACTAGCAGCCAGCCCTCGTTTCCAACTGGAAACGAATTCCATCGGGAACCAGGCTGAGCTAGGGATTCTCCCGGCAGTCAGGTTCTAATCTGAAGACCCGCTAGACCGCTCTCACCTCAAATAGTGTTAAATCTTGAGTGTTAAAACTTGAGGCTCAACACTATTGGTGAGAGCGGATAGTTTTTGGTTATATTTTCCACAGGTGAGCAATTAATCTGTTATTAATCTCAAATCAAAGTAAAAAAATTATGGCTGATCTACTTAACGATACTGAAATTCAAGAGCGCACCAGTCAATTATCGGGCTGGAGGATTGAAGACAAGCAACTGCGGTGTACCCGGAAATTTAAAGACTTTATTGCTGCGATCGCCTTTGTGAATAAGTTGGTCGAACCCTCAGAAGCCGCCGGACATCACCCAGACATAGAAATCTCGTATAACAAAGTAACAGTTAACTTGACAACTCACGATGCCGGAGGCTTAACTGAAAAAGACTTTGCGCTAGCCCAAGAGATTTCTAAGCTAGATTAGAAGAGTTCCCGTTTTCAGAACAAGAGCCACTGCATCTAGCGACAGTCCCCGATCGCGGAAAGTTCGCAAATAAAAAATCGACTCTGGGTTAAAATCGGTGTGAAAAAGTCGAGATGCTAAAAGTCCAATGTATTAAAGGCTATTCGCCATCCTCCGACCATGATCGTATTTGAAAGGCCAGAGTTCTTGAACGAGTCTGCTGAAAGAACCGATCTGATAGAAAAGCTTTTGGATATTGGCGCGGCTCTGTCGAGCGCCCAAGATTTAAGCGGCTTGCTAAATTTAATTTTATCCAAAAGTAGGGAAATTACCAGCAGCGATGCGGGCAGCGTTTACTTAGTAGATCGCAGCGACGAAAAACCTAAGCTGCTGTTCAAGGTAGCCCAAAACGCTTCTAAACCGGGCCTGTCGTTTAAAGAGTTTGCGCTGCCGCTGACAGACAAAAGTTTGGCAGGTTACGTAGCAATTACAGGTCAAAGTTTGAACCTGTCGGATGCCTACGACTTACCCCCAGGCGTACCTTACCAGCTAGATACCAGTTTTGACAGGGATATTAATTACCGCACTTGCTCGGTAATGGTGTTGCCGATGCAAAACAGAGAAGGCGAGACAATCGGCATACTGCAACTGATCAACCGCAAAACAAAGGCAGATGCGGTGCTTACAGCCGAAAATGCCTGGGAATCGACGCAGCAGTATACTTTGTGGGAAGAAAGAATAGTTCGATCGCTCGCATCTCAAGCAGCAATCTCGATCGAGCGCAATCAACTCCAAGAAAGCATAGAACATTTGTTCGAGGGCTTCGTCAAAGCCTCAGTCCAAGTCATAGAAGCCAGAGACCCCTGTACCTACGGCCATTCAGAACGAGTAGCAGCCCTCACAGTACGCCTGTCAGAAGAAGTAAACAGCGTCAGCGGTGGATGGCTGCGATCTATTTACTTTAACAACCGCCAAATTCAAGAAATTCGTTATGCCGCCCTGCTCCACGATTTTGGTAAAATCGGAGTACCCGAAGCAGTTTTGACCAAGCAGAAAAAGCTCTACCCCGCACAACTAGAAATCATCCGCCACCGCTTTGGCTTAGCTCAGCGGACGATGGAAATGGAATGCGTCCAGTCTAAATATAAATACTTGCTAGAGCATTCAGCTTACCGAAAACACCCGGACGAAGGGCCCTCCTGCGCTCAATGCCAGGAAATAGAACAGCTAGACACGGCGCTAGCAGACGCAAAAACCAGATTGGCAGAATACTGGGAAGTCCTGCTAGAGGCCAACGAACCTCACATTTTGGCAGCAGAACCCCTAGCTCAACTGCTAGAACTTTCTAAGCAAACTTACAGAGATATAGACGGGGCAATGAAACCGCTGCTGAGTCCAGACGAAATTGTGCAATTGATGGTGGCGAGGGGCAACCTGACAGCAGAAGAACGATCGGCAATCGAATCTCACGTCACTCACACTTACGAATTTCTCAGCCAAATTCCGTGGACAAAGGATCTAAAAAATGTGCCCCAAATAGCCTACGGACATCACGAAAAACTGGATGGCACAGGCTATCCGCGAGGTCTAAAACACTCCGAAATTCCCATTCAAGCGCAGTTGATGACGATCGCCGATATTTACGACGCCCTGACAGCAGGCGATCGCCCCTACAAACGAGCTCTACGCCCAGATGCAGCAGTAAAAATTTTGCGGCAAGAAGCAGCTCACAACAAAATCAACGCCGATTTGTTAGAATTGTTCGACCGCCGCCGAGTCTTTAGCGTCCTCGGACACAGCTTGGATCCAAAAGTCGAATCAGCCTAGACGATTCGGGCGTGCTGTGGTGAAGTACCCACATCAACCGCTAGGCGGTATGGTGTAGGCTTCCTAATTCATCGGCAACAGCCTGGGAAGTAGTAGACTTACGCCCATACTTCTTTGGTCTTACATTGCCTCCAAGGGCAGTAGCGCTGCTTCCCAACGCCAATATCCGCAAGCCTTCATTTCTGATAATTAAAGTCAGTGAAGGAGTCGCCTCCTCCACTGCTCTCCAAAACGGAACGTGATCGTTTC
>NZ_JAIGNI010000099.1 GCF_026130175.1 Lyngbya sp. CCAP 1446/10
GGTGGTGGTGGTGGCGGTGGCGGCGGTGGTTAATATCAACGGGACTTACGCATCACAACCAAAGAAACCGGGTTTTTACTTAATCTAGGGGCTGTAACGAAGTATTTCGGTAAAAACCCGGTTTCTGAGCACCCGTTGATATATTGATATCACCCAAATTCAGGAGACGGCAGTGCCGTTTCCCTACAAATAATCGGGCTCAGGTTACATTTTATATCGAGGTAAATTGATTTTTTTAAGGTAGGGAAACGGCATTGCCGTGTCCGAATTTGCTTGATTTTCAGATAAACCGATCGCACTGCCTGCACAATCATATTCCAAATATGACTTTTATGAACTCAATTAATGAATTTTATGAATTGACGTTTAAAGAAATTAGTTGAATACTGATCCTAGATAACAACTCTTCTGTACATCTTAGATTAAAGCAGGTAGAAAAACATGATTAAATTAGTAAGTTTGTTTCGTAAACTTTTACCCTTAACACTATCTGTAGCAACAACGATCGCAGCAGCAGGCGCGATCGCCCCACCAGCATCCGCCCAAACCAATCCGCCACCACCCCAAGCCCAAGAAGTCCAAGTAGCGCCAGAAGAAGGGTTTACTATCCCGATTTGGATTTTTCCCGTAGGCGCAATGTTCCTAGTTTTGATATTTATACCCAAAATTGGTTGGACTTTGGGATTAATCGCGATCGGCGAACGAGAAGTGGGAATTGTCACCAAGAAATTCTCCAGCAAAAACTTGCCATCCAGTAGATTAATTGCCCTCGATGGCGAAGGAGGTTTGCAAGCAGACACCCTTCCTCCCGGCTGGCATTTTGGTTATTTCCCCTGGCAATATAGCATTAAAAAAGAACCAGTTGTAGTCGTTCCTCAAGATGAAATAGGTTTAATTATTGCCAATGACGGAGCAACAATTCCTCCCGATCGCATTTTAGGAACAGTCGTCGATTGCGACAACTTCCAAAATGCCCGCAAATTCCTCACCAACGGCGGAGAAAAAGGAAGGCAGCTAGCCATCATCACAACGGGTACTTATCGAATCAATACAGCTATATTTGAGGTCATAACTTCAGCAAATGCCGCTCAAAAGGGTATGGAATCGTGGGAATTTGAAGTATACAAACTTGCTCCAGAGCGTGTGGGAATTGTGACCATACTAGATGGCATTCCCATTGATGAAGGTGAAATAGCCGGCCCCATAATTCCAGGTCACAACAATTTCCAAAAAGCGCAATCCTTCATCAAAGGTGGCGGGCGCAGAGGCTTGCAAGAACAGATAATTCTATCGGGTTCGTGGAACCTCAATCCCTGGTTTGTGCAAGTTGAACAGGTAATGATGACCGAAGTGCCGATCGGTTATGTAGGCGTAGTAATTTCCTTTGTGGGGGAATCGCAAAAAGATGTAAGTGGGGAAGCTTTTACCCACGGAAATCTTGTCAGCAAGGGCAATAAAGGCGTGTGGGTCGAGCCACTTTATCCAGGCAAACATCCCGTCAATACAAAAGTGATGAAAGTCGAACTTGTTCCCACTACCGATGTAGTTTTAAACTTCACATCACGGTTCAGCGGAGAACACGGCTATGACTCCAAATTAAGTGCGATGAAATTGCTTTCTTTTGACGGATTTGGCTTTGAATTAGAAATTTTTCAAATCATTCATGTCGGTACTTTAGATGCACCGAGAGTGATTTCACGCCAAGGTTCGATGCAGAATCTAATTGACCAAGTGCTGCGCCCAATTGTGGGTAATTACTTCCGCAATTCGGCTCAAGAATATACGATACTCGATTTTTTGATCGCGCGGAGCGATCGCCAAGCAGAGGCCGCAGAACACGTGCGTCAGGCATTGCGCGCCTATGATGTGCAAGCGGTTGATACCCTGATTGGTTTGATTTCGCCACCAGGGGAGTTGATGCAAACGTTGACCGATCGCAAAATTGCTCAGGAACAGGAGAAAACCTACGAAGCGCAGCGCAGTTCGGAGTCCCAGCGTCAAGAATTGGTGCGTGCAACTGCGATCGCGGACATTCAACATGAGGTGGTGGGGGCAGAACAAGGCGTGAAAATTGCTCAATTGACTGCTAGCGCTGCGATCGAACACGCCAACGGTCAAGCAGAAGGAATTCGCCTGATGGGACAAGCAAAAGCCGATGCTTATCAAGTTGGTGTCAGTGCTTTGGGCATCGAAAGTTACACGATGTTGCAAGCTATTCAGGCGATCGCAGATGGCAGCGTTCGCGTCGTACCCGATGTCGCAGTCAACGGTAGCGGCGGCGGTGGCGGTTTGCTTGACGGTTTGATGGCGACATTCATGCGGAATGAAACCACCAAAAATGGAGAAAAAGCAGAAGAATTACCTGTACTTAATGGACACAAATCGGAGCCTCTTGTTGTGAATTATGTCGCTGAATTTACCAATAGCAAAGATTAATTCTGTATCAGTTATTTGAGTTAAACGCTGCAATTTGTAGAGAGGTATTAATTCCTCTCTTGATTTCTTTAGTCAATGCTAAAACTTGGTGATTTATAAAACTACAGGTGAAAAATGATGAAATTTATAGTTCAACACAAACACATGAATGCACCAAAGTTGATGATAGTTGCTTTAAGTGCGATCGCCCTAGCATTATCGGTCAATAGATTATCTGCAAAAGCCGCAGAAACGCAACCAGGAAACAGTGGAAAAACATTTGCTGACTGGTGTCGCGAAAAAGCTTCTCTGAGTCCTGAAGCTAAACATACTGTTGAAGTGTTGTTGCGGAAATCTAAGACTACTGAGTGCGATGCAGCCGATCGGAAACTTTCGAGTCTCACGGAACTCTACCTCGACAATAATGAAATCAGTGATATCAAACCATTGCAATCTTTGACTCAACTGACTAACCTACACCTCAGCAGAAATGAAATAAGCGATATCAAACCGCTACAATCATTGACTCAACTATCTTTGCTTGCACTCGATAACAATCTTCTCAGCGACATCAAACCGCTAGCATCCTTGACTCAATTGATTTTTCTCGGACTCAGCGACAATAAAATCAGCGACATCAAACCATTGCAATCTTTGACTGAACTGGATTATCTCAGTCTTGAAAACAATCAAATCAGCAACATCAAACCCTTACAATCTTTGACTAACCTGAATTATCTATCCCTGGGTGGAAACCTAATTACTCCCAAAATTTGCCCGATGACCAAGCCAGAGTCTATCTGTAGTTGGTAACTCATAAATTAAATGCTCAAACCTTACTACTCTGAAAATGACAGGCACAAGATTATGACATTTATAGTTGCACAGAAACACATGAATTTACCAAAGTCGATCGCAATTACTTGTTTTACGATCCTAGCATTATCTGGAAATGGACTGTCTGCGATCGCAGCAGAAACGCAACCTGCAAACAAAACATTTGGTGATTGGTGTCGCGCTCAAGCTTCTTTGACTCCCGAAGCTAGACATACTGTTGAAGTGTTGTTGAACGAAGCTGATACTACTGATTGCGATGCGGCTAATCAGGAACTCTCAAATCTTACATCACTAAGCCTCAACCATAATCAAATTAGCGACATCAAACCATTGGAATCTTTGACCAAACTGACTTGGCTCGAACTCAGCAGCAATCAAATTAGTGACATTAAACCCTTACAATTTTTGACCAAACTGACTTGGCTCGAACTCAGCAGCAATCAAATTAGTGACATTAAACCCTTACAATTTTTGACCAACCTATCTATGCTCGAACTCGGATATAATCAAATCATCGACATCAAGCCCTTGCAATTTTTGACTCAACTGACTAATCTCGAACTCAGCGGCAATCAAATCAGTGATATTCAACCCTTGCAATCTTTGACTCAACTGACTAATCTCGAACTCAGCAACAATCAAATCAGTGACATTCAACCTTTGCAATCTTTGACTAACCTGGATGATTTTTACCTCAGCGGTAATCAAATTAGTAACATTCAACCCTTACAATCTTTGACTCAACTGACTAATCTCTACCTGAAAAACAATCAAATCAGCGATATCAAACCATTGCAATCTTTGACTAATCTGACTGCTGTCGATCTCGAAAATAATAAAATCAGTGATATCAAGCCCTTGCAATCTTTGACTCGACTGATGAATCTCGTTCTCGAAAACAATCAAATCAGTGATATCAAACCATTGCAATCTTTGAATAGACTTGAGTGGCTCAATCTCAACAATAATCAAATTAGCGATATAAAACCATTGGAGTTTTTGACGAAGCTGACTAATCTTTACCTAAAGAACAATAAAATCAGCGATATCAAACCATTGCAATCTTTAACTAACCTGACTCGGATAAAGCTTCACGGAAATGCGGTTGCCGCTATAGAATTATCTAGAAATAGAACCTCTTCATCGGTCACTCAGAAACAATCAGAATACACTGGACAAACATTTGGTGATTGGTGTCGCGAAAAAGCAAATTTGAGCGCTGAAGCTAAACATACTGTTGAAGTTTTGTTGAAAAAAGCTGAAACTACTGAGTGCGATGCAGCTAATCAGAAACTTTCGAGTCTCACAGAACTCGACCTCAACAGTAATGAAATCACTGACATCAAACCCTTGCAATCCTTAACGAACCTGACTAAACTTTTGGTTCACAAAAATCAAATCAGCGATATCAAACCCTTGCAATCTTTAACCAAGCTGACTAATCTCGGTCTCAGCGATAATCAAATCAGTGATATCAAACCCTTGCAATCTTTAACCAAGCTGACTAATCTCGGCCTCTACAACAATAGGATCGGCGATATCCAACCCTTGCAATCTTTGACTAACCTCACTCAACTCGGTCTTGAAAACAATCAAATCAGCGACATCCAATCATTGCAATCCTTAACTAACCTCACTCAACTCGGTCTCATGAACAATGAAATTACTGACATTAAACCATTGCAATCCTTGACAAACCTAACTACTCTAAACCTCGATCTCAATGAAATTACTGACATCAAACCATTGCAATCCTTGACTAACCTGACTGCGATCGGACTCAGCAACAATAAAATCAGCGATATCAAACCATTGCAATCCTTGACTCAACTTGACTGGCTCGATCTCAGCGATAATCAAATCAGTGATATCAAACCATTGCAATCCTTGACTAAAGTGACTACTCTCATCCTCCGAAATAATCAAATCAGCGACATCACACACTTACAATCATTGACTCAACTTGAGTGGCTCGAACTTAATGACAATAAAATCAGCGATATCAAACCCTTACAATCCTTGACTAACCTGATGTTATTTCACCTCGGTGGAAATCCGATTTCTCCCAAAATTTGCCCGATCAAGCCAGAGTCTACCTGCGATTGGGCACACTGGAATTTGCTCTAACTTGAAAGTTCATATAAATTGACCAAAGTCGATCGCAAGGGTGCATCTCACTTTGGCAAATACATCAAATTGAAAGTTGACCGTTGAGATAAGCACAGCGAAGAGAAAGGATAAAGGGAACGCTCTCAATCTTCCATTGCGCTCCTGATATTTTCACCCTAAACCCAATTCGTTTAATAATTGATTCAACTGTTCCCGAACCTATCGAACTTATGCATTCTTCTTTATAGTATTGGTAGTTGACTATTCGGCAGCGATGGGTCTCTAAATAGTTGCAAAATGTTTTAATTTTTTTTGTCATCTCTTTAAATAGATTGATAACTTCATCTATTTTACCTTGCCACAACATATTTTCTGCTAATTTTAAACGTTTTAGTGAACTTCCTACCTTGTAAACATTTTCTTTCAGATGATACCAATCTAAGATTTCTTGTCTTTGTTCAGTATCTTCAATATTTTGAAATATTTTCCAAATTCCCGCATGACCATCTCCTAGGTAATACATAGGATGTAGCAATTTTTGGCTATTACTCCAATCAATTAAATCTTGATTATTTTGAAAAAACACTCCCGAATAAACATTATCATGCGCAAATGGCTTTATAGTCTTTCCAGCAACACCCTTCGCCTTTTGTTTCGTTGCAGACGCTGACTTTGCCGCCATCCAATGTAATTTCTTGGACTCCTTGTTTAGATGTAGGTAATTCAAATTCTTGTCGTTTGACTAATCTTTGTAATGTACTATGAGAGACTTTGACCCCTGTGAAAATCTCTAAATCTTTTTCTGCCATTTGATAAGATTCGTTGGCACTGATTAAAAGACAGCATTTTTCCATCATTGGACTGAATTGACTCTAAGCTTTCAATCCAAAATATTTCGCCTGATTGTCTGTAATTTCGAGCGCACCGACTATTGATTTTATTTTTCTGGGTTTTCCTATTTGAATTCCTGATACTGCTGAAAAAAAAAGCTACCTAGTTCTGATCCCACTTCTTCTAGCATTTTCTGACGGAGAGCTTTTTCTATGCTGTCAAAACTTTATAACTCGGTTGGATCTGTATTTCTGTAAAGAATTTATGCTGCCGCTTTAAAGTAGGCTTTTAGCTGTTCTTGGTCTGAGGGTGTCATTTTCTTGGCATCATATTTTTTGGCGATTTTATGAGCTTTTCCATTTTAATCCTTTTGTGACATATTCGCCAAAGTGAGATGCACCCCTAAAAATCTCTGGTATATCTTAGCCGCTACCTGTAAAGGTAACCTGCTTTTCAATGATGATAGTTTTGAGGTTCAGCACTAAAGAAGTACACCGATGATTGTTTTGATAATGACTAATCTGTTAAAGTTAGCAATCTGCAAGTTGGATTTTCTGAATTGTACTTTTAGAGATAGTCATCATAAAAGTTACAACAATACAATTGCCAAACAACGATTAATAATAGAATCCCTGATTGTTCCTGAATTAAGGCTTGAGTACACAATCATCTCAGCTTGAAGGATATCGAGACTAATGAATTTGCAGTGTCACAGTCAGAATTACTAGCAATTAAATTATATCTTTCAGCACTATTTCTTGGTCACTTTCTTTTATGGTTGATTTTCCTACTCGTCAATTTACGCACGGTACTTTGTTATATATAGTTGCATAACCAGAGTTAAAATGTACCAAAAATGATTAACTTTACACAAAATGTACATACAATAAGAGTTTTATATTTTTTTTGTAAAAGGTATATTGATATCATCTCCGCTTGTATCGAAAAATTAACCGCATATATAAGCAGATTTACGCATTTAATTGCAAATCAGTACGATCTTCTAGCCCGTGGCACAGACAGGATGGTGCGACGGGCTGCCTTTGTCTAGTTTGGTCTCTTTCAAGCGATCGCTTTGTGTAGTAAAGTCTCCCCAAAAGGTCAAATACCCAAGCTTATAAGTAACTATACAAAAAAGACATAAGACCGAGAAACCGGGTTTCTTTAAAAAACCCGGTTTCTGAACTTATCAGATCCGGTAGCTGTATGCCTCACAGCATTTGATATGAGTAGGTTCAGCGCACTCTAACCGTACAAAGACTGCACCCATTCCCATTCTTGCTTTAACCCTTCTTTCAAAGAAACCTGTGCCTGATATCCCAAGATTTTCTGAGCTTTTGATACGTCAGCGCTAGTATCCCGTGCATCTCCTTTGCTCGATTCTAGGTAATTGATGCGAATTGGGCGATCGACAATGCTTTCCATAGTCTGAATAACTTCTGCTAAAGCAACTCGACTTCCGCCCCCAATATTGAATATTTCACCGACAGCTTCCGGCACTTTAGCAGCAGCTAAATTAGCAGCAATGCAATCGCTGACAAATGTGAAATCTCGCGTTTGTTGTCCGTCTCCGTAAATTGAAATCGCTTCGCCGCGCAAAATTGATTTGAAAAATATGTGAAATGCCATATCGGGACGCTGGCGAGGCCCGTAAACAGTGAAATAGCGCAGCATAGTTGCGGGAACGCCGAAATTGTGATAGTAAAGCGAACACAAACGTTCAGCGGCTAATTTGGTAATGCCGTAGGGAGAAACTGGTTGAGGGCAGGCAGTTTCGGAAGTAGGAAAAGTTTCAGCATTGCCGTACACGGACGAAGATGAAGCCAACACAAACTTTTTCAGTTGCGGTGCATCTTTTGCGGCTTCTAAGAGTACCTGAGTTGCATTGATATTGCGTTCTGTATAGCTGCGAAAACCATTTCCCCAGCTAGAGCGGACTCCTGCTTGGGCTGATTGGTGGTAAATGACTTCCACATTGGCTAAGAGAGATTTCCAATCTAAAGATAAGATATTGCTTTCTACCAGTTTAAAATTCGGATATTTTTCAAAATTAGCGAGATTTTTTCTCTTCAATTCGGGATTGTAGTAATCGTTGACTTCATCAACGCCGATCACTTGTTCACCTTGCTTTAAAAGAGTTTCTACTAAGTGAGAGCCGATGAAACCTGCCGCGCCTGTAACGATATTAGTCATTGGTTATGCTCCTTTGTAATAGCTAATGAAAGACTGGTTGCCAAAGTTACTCCAAAAACAAGCTTTATAATTTTCCGGTATTTTTTTATTAATTGCTTGATTCTTCGGAACCGCTGACGACATGAAATATCATACCACAAGTTTATTATCTCTGTAAATTGCCGATTTTGACTCTAGCTTTAGTGTGTTATAATTCTATCGACATAATTTTACATTCTAGCTGGTTGATTGTTTATTGTTCATTAGATTTAGTGTCTCCGAAAATTTCTAATTTTCGATAGTATCCTTCTAGTGTTTTAAATCCCAAATTCTCATCATTTCAGCTTCTAAACGGTGACGGCTTGCTGTTCCATAGGCTAACCGCAAGTCAGGATTTGCCAGCAAAATTCCCGGCGTTGCTGAGTTAGAGTATGAATAGGAGGAATAATTTATGCAACGCAAGCGAATGTAAATCAACCCATATCCGTAAAAATGGCGAGAAAAAAGGAAAACAGAACCACATTTGTGTCCAATGCGGTCGTCAATTCATCAATGAGTATGAGCCCCAGCGAGGTCAAGCGCGAAACCATCAAACGTGATTGCCTAAAAATGTACGTTAATGGCATGGGTTTACGGGCGATAGAACGAGTTAAGGGAGTTCATCATACCACGGTAATAAATTGGGTAAAACAAGTCGGTAAACTGTTACCAGATGTTTATGACCCGGAAGTCATTCCAGAAGTTGGTGAGCTCGATGAATTACAAACTTATGTTTAAAAAAACAGACAAGATCTGGCTGTGGAAAGCGGTTGACCACTTTAGTCCAGGAATTTTAGGATGGGTATTAGGGGATCATAGCGCTAAGACATTTGAACCATTATGGGACAAAGTAAGTGCATGAAAATGCTATTTTTATGTAACTGATGGATGGTCTGTATATCCCATGTTTATTCCTGATGAAGATCAGATTATTAGCAAGACTTACATGACACGAGTAGAAGGAGAAAATACAAGACTAAGACATTATTTAGCTAGGCTAGATCGTAAAATTTTTTGTTATTATAAATGTGACAAAATGCTCAAGCATTCTATTAATTTATTAATCCATTACTTGAAATTTGACGATATTCCCATGACCGGGGCATTCATACCTTGATTCAGCAACGCCGCATTTTAATTGTTAGTTTAGCATACCAAGTAAGGAAGAACCTAAAATACAGTGTTTAACTATTAATCCTGCTGCTTTCGGTGCGGATAGAGAACAAGTTCGCCTCGCACTTACTAAGGATAAAAGAGAAGCGCGTCCGGTTGGGAAACCTTTGCATTTGTAGCCTGTATTTGCTGAGTGTGAATGTATGGGAGGTGCAGTTGCTGAAGAGTTATTTGAGTACGGTCTTTGCTTACCTTCTGGCTCGAATTTAACTGAAGAAGATTTAGAAAGAGTCACAAGCGCGATATTGGGTTTGTAGTCAGGACTTTAGTCCTTATTAGATTTATAGCAAGGACTTGATCTTTTGTTTGCTACCTAATATTTGCACCAAAAATTAAGGCAAATAATTATATAGTCACTTTGGAGTTAATGTCAACAGTATTTTTGCGGAAGTATTGAAGTGTAAATAAAATTAGGTAGCTTGGATGTAGGAGCGATCG
Organism: Lyngbya sp. CCAP 1446/10; assembly: GCF_026130175.1. Classification (GTDB taxonomy): domain Bacteria; phylum Cyanobacteriota; class Cyanobacteriia; order Cyanobacteriales; family Microcoleaceae; genus Microcoleus. The sequence continues at coordinate 10,015 of NZ_JAIGNI010000099.1, forward strand.
CACTCTGTTGCATATATCTGACAATGCTAAGTTAATTAAAGATTTGATGCAGGTGGCGGATAAGTCTTTACATTGTCGATCGATATTTTGTTATTGTATTAGCAAGTTTGATTCGATCGACTGAATCGTTGTACCACAGTCTTACACTCTAAACAGAACGGCAGTTTCCCCCATGAGAATTTTAGTCACAGGCGGTGCGGGTTTCCTCGGTTCCCACCTAATCGATCGCTTAATGGCCCAAGGACACGAGGTAGTCTGCCTGGATAACTTTTACACCGGGACTAAACGCAATATCCTCAAATGGCTGGATAACCCCTACTTTGAGCTGATCCGCCACGACATCACGGAACCGATTCGGTTAGAGGTAGATCAGATTTACCATCTGGCTTGTCCCGCTTCCCCTATACACTATCAGTACAATCCAGTCAAGACAATTAAAACAAACGTCATCGGCACGATGAATATGTTGGGATTGGCCAAACGGGTAAAAGCAAGATTCTTTCTGGCCTCCACATCCGAAGTGTACGGAGATCCTGACGTACATCCACAAACAGAAGATTATCGCGGCAATGTTAATTGTATCGGAATTCGCAGTTGTTACGACGAAGGAAAGCGAGTAGCTGAAACCCTATCTTTTGACTACCACCGCCAAAATGGGGTAGATATTCGAGTTGTGCGAATCTTCAATACCTACGGCCCCCGGATGTTGGAAAATGACGGCAGAGTAGTGAGCAATTTTATTGCTCAAGCTTTACGAAATCAGCCGCTGACTGTTTATGGCGACGGTTCCCAAACGCGGAGTTTTTGCTACGTTTCCGATTTGGTGGAAGGGTTTATTCGACTGATGAATAGCGACCAAATCGGGCCGATGAATTTGGGGAATCCAGGCGAATACACTATCTTGGAGTTGGCACAAAAAATTCAAAACATGATTAATCCAGGGGTGAAAATTATCTTCAAACCGCTGCCGGAAGACGATCCCAAACAGCGACAACCGGATATTACTCTTGCTAAAAATTGGTTGGGTTGGGAGCCAACTGTGCCACTGGATCAAGGTTTAGAGTTGACTATAAAGGATTTTCGCGATCGTATTGAGGGAAATCTTAATTAGAGATGGGAGAGTGGGGGAGGGGGAGAGGGGAAGAG
>NZ_JAIGNI010000009.1 GCF_026130175.1 Lyngbya sp. CCAP 1446/10
CGAAAAGTAGCTAATGGATTTAAAGAAACAATGAAAATTATTTTTGATGAATATCTACCAAAATGGAATTATCGTGCAGTGCCGACTATTTAACCAACGCTAAAGTTATTAAATTTTCATTCCTTAGCTATGATAATTCACTCAATATTTTGTTGATTATCACATCGGGTAGACCAAGCAACAAAGCGATTTGGCATGGTTCGATACCTTGACTGTGCAATTTGCAAACGACTTCAGCGACATCAATTTCCAGCCGTTCGATCTGAGTTTTGAATCTGGATTCAGTGGGGCGATCGTTGTCAGAGTTGGTAGGCGAAAAAGGACAGGGTTTGAGATTGAGGGTGTGGACGTATTCGACGTATTGAATATAATCTCTACCAAAATTTGAAGTATTGCTGATATTTCTGCGATCGATCGCAGCTTTGAGATTGCCTTTTTGCATCTCTTCATCCATGACTACGGAGAGAGTTTTGAGCAGTTTGTAGCCGACTTCTCGGACGTATTTGGTGGTGTAGCGGGTGTCACGCGCGATCGTTTCGTAGGTTTTGCCATCATACATTCCCTCAAGCACTAGCCGTTGTAGCGTATTGAGATGTTTGCCCGTTTTCTCGAAGATCAGGCCATCGACCAATTTTAGCAGTTCGTTCTCGTCTGGGACGGCTTGCAACGGGCGATCGTCGTTGGGCTGCATGGGTTGAGTGAGGAAAAAATAAAAGTGGGTGAAACTCCGGGCTTTTTCAGTCTTTTTCGGGCTTTTTCAGCCAAGACAAAAGTGATACAGATGAGGTAGATTCTGAATTAGTTTATTTGCACCAACACGAAGGAGAGCGACACAATGCCTGACAATTTGGCTCTGCTGGACAAAAACGAAGACCTTTTGAATGGTAACAGTGAAGAAAGTCAAGCGGATTGCGGCTGTCCCTTCAAGAAAACTGCGACCCAAGAGACGGCATCGAATGCTCAACCTATCCAGGATATCCTCAACCTAGGGGGTAACGATACGCTAGAACCTTCTGTCGCGCCAGACTTGTTGAATGGTAACACAGGAAGCGACTTTATATCCGGTAGTGCTGGCGATATTGGGCGATCGAGTTCCCAAGTCAGCAACGGCTCACTTTCTCCAGATGGTAGCGCTTACGTTTTGACTGAGCAAAGCGACACATTCACCATCCCCCTCGGCTTACTCGATACCCTCTTAGGCGGTTTGCGGGGTTTAGGCGGTGCGGATACGATTACTGGCTCGGAATCTGGGGATATCGTCTATGGCGACGAAGGAAATGACAGAATTGAGGGCCGAGGTGGTAATGATTTGCTGCAAGGCGGCTTGGGAAACGATTTTCTGAGTGGGGGTGCTGGCGAAAACGGCCTTCTTGGCGGTGCGGGTGCAGACACCTTGCAGGGTGGTGACAATGCTGACGGTGTTAACGGAAATGCAGGTAATGACGTAATCTTCGGCGCAGGGGGAGACGACTTTTTGCGGGGTGGTCGCGGTAACGATATCATCAATGGGGGAGATGGCGATGACTTCCTAATTGGCGATCTTGGCAATGACACTCTGACTGGTGGTGCGGGTCAAGATATATTTTTTCTGCGATCGGAAGCGGCTTTAGGATCTCCTACTTTTGACTTAATTACGGACTTTCAAAGAACGATCGATTTCATCGGACTTAGCACAAATCTGAAAGAATCCGATATTGTTTTGGAGTCGAAAGTGCAGCCTTTCGGCGGTTCTGCTGTGGATGTTAAGGTAGCTGCAACAGGGGCGTTGTTAGGTACTGTTTTGGGAGTTACACCAGATGATTTAAAAGGTCGTTTCAGACCTTATGATGTGGAGCCCGATCGTCCTGAAGACGTGGCGACGATCGATTTACCAGAGGTGACAAAGCTATCTGATAACAGATTTCAGATGGAATTTCCAGCGAGTGATGGTAGCAAATATATAATTGTTTTTCAAGATGATGCTGACGGACGTTTCGTAGAATCAGTTATATTTGTACCCAATCCTACAACGGGTATTCGTGGTAGTACAACGAGCTTAAGTCGAGATGGTACAACGGCGGATATCACTCTTGAAGGATCTAATGAAACTACGCGAATTAAGAATCAACCGAGTAACGAACCTGGGAAGCCGGATCAAGGTGAAATATCGCGGATCAAAGATGGTCAGATTTTTGACACTGTAAAGATTCCTCTTCCTCCCGATCCATCTCCAACATCTCCAACTCCTGAGCCACCAAAACCAACGACTCCTCCCCCAGTTGGCGGACGAGATTTTGCGAAAGATTGTGAGTCAGTTAAAAAATTCTGTGAAGGAACTGGCAAAGTGGGTAAAGTGGTAGATGTTGCTGCTAATCTTGGAATAGTTGGTGGTTTAGCCTTTGCTCCCCTTGAACTTGTTGGATTAGGATTGAAGGGAGTATCGACTGCGTTGAAAGTCCTTGACTACAGTTGCAAACTTCTTACAGGTAGCGATAAAGACCTTGGTGATGCAGTAATTAAAGAATTGTTTGGAAAGGCAATTGAGAAAGTTACCAAATCAGGAGAAATTGCAGGAGACTTGGCAGAAGGTACAGGAAATAAATTAGATATAGTTGTATCTACTGCTAGTCTTATTGATTCATTTCAGAAAAAAGAGCCGACAGCCTCTAAAACAAACTTTTTGCCTCAGATCCGAAAGTTTCTTGCTGATAAGACGGGTATTCCCTTTGACTTCTGCGATAAACCTGCGACTACTCCTGTAACGCCTGAACCAACTTGTTCGGAGCAAGTCTTTAAGGCAGAAGTCATCCCTTCAGTTGTCAACTATGGACAAGCGGCAGAAGTCAAAGTTACCTACTGCGATCCACAAAATAAAATAAACAACATACTCGTAGAACTTAATACAAGGAGTGGAAAACAAACCAAAAACATTCCCATTTCCTCTTCGAGTGGCACGGTAAGTTTTGAGATAAGAAGCAAGCCAAATGCTTTTGGAGACTGCGATGATCTTGGTTTTGCGGCCACTGGTAGACCAGGAATATCTGGTAGTGTTGTTATTACAGGTATAAGAGACAACGCTAATGGGTTCGCTTCATTCGGGGCTCTGCCTGACTTTTTTCTCACTGGTGGATTAACCCAGATCCCTACTCAATTCAACATTTCCGGTGTGTGTGATGCAGAGTTGGTTTAAGGGCGATATTGGTATTACTCGTATTATCTGCGGGCTACCATCTATCAACTTTACTTTGGATGGCAACGGAGGTATTTGTCAACTTTGTGGCTTTCAAATTACACCTATTTAACTTAATTTTTGCGTGGGTGGGGGCGGGTTTTATAATTTGTCGATTAATGTCAAATATCTGGGCGAACCCGCCCCTACAGTAATGGTAAAATAGGGAGATTGTCGGCTACTATTTCCGACCGAAAACATAAAAAGTTGTGATATCGTTCCAAACTCCTCGTTCGGTTTGCAATGCTTCTATTTCAGTATCAAACTCAGCTTTAGCTTGCGCTAATTGCTCGGTTGAAAGTGTTGACAAAGGAGGCGGATACTGTCCGGGAGCCGGATGAGAACTTCCCGCCCACATTGCTTTTGCTTTTTCTAAACTGATATAGCTACCATCTCGATCAATTTTAATTTCTACATCTTCAAATCCTGCTTGTTCGAGCAAGCTGCGGCACTTTTCTACAGTACCTGTGGGTTGGCTCATTTTGAAGGAAATGCCGTATTTTTTAGCTACTTTCTGTGTCACAATTCCGCCCACAAAAGCGGTATCGGCAAAGGCTTGAATCCCTAGGATTCCGCCTGGCTTGAGAAATTTGTGCCAGTGGGTGAGGGCTGCGTGCAAGTCGGACATCCAAATAAAGGCAGAGGCACAAAATATGCGATCGCAGCTATTGACTGGAAAGTCTAGCGCTTCGGCATCTGCAAGCATAAATTCGGTATTTTTTAGATTTAATTCTTGAGCTTTGTTTCTGGCTCGATCGAGCATTCCCGTTGCAATATCTATGCCGACAACTCGACCTTCTGACCCCACAATTTGAGCTGCTGCGATCGCCACATGACCTGTTCCCGTTGCAATGTCTAAAACCTGGTGGCCTAAACTCACTCCCCCGTATTCTACCAAACGGCGAGCAATCTGTAAATGCCAATCGCTATTGTCATAGGTTTGACTTCTGCTGCTGTACAAATCTGCTATTTCTTGCTTGTATTTGTTGAGTTCAGGTTGGTTGCTCATTAAGGTTTTGTTTGCTGTATAAATTTACAGGCGTAGAAATTCACGCGCATCCCGCCTGTGCTGCGGAAGACACAGAAGGCTATAGATAATGTGTTAAATACCTTTTTGGGCAATTTCTAATTATATCGCACGACCAGCTCAATTTCAATCATTGCGTAAAGCTGCGATCGGATCTAAGCGAGCGGCATTCCGAGCCGGCAATACTCCAGCTAACAACCCGACGGTAAAAGATAGCCCAAAACCTGCTGTAATCGACCAGACAGAAACCACAAACGGAAATTTGAACGCTGTCGCGGCCCCAAAGGCGATCGCAATTCCCAACCCAATACCCGCCGTTCCCCCCACGGTAGACACTAAAATAGATTCGGCCATAAATTGAATCAGAATTGCTGCATTAGTAGCGCCTACCGCTTTGCGAATCCCGATTTCCTTCGTGCGCTCCACAACAGACACCAACATAATATTAGCAATACCGATGCCGCCAACTACCAAAGAAATTCCGGCGATCGCTCCCACCATCACCGTAAATAAACCTATTACATTGCTGAAAGTGCTAACAATCTCAACTTGATTGATAACTCGAAAATCATCCGGTTGTGGCGGATAAATATTGTGGCGCAAGCGCATGATATTTTCCACTTGAAATTGAGCATCCGCTAAATCCGCTTCGCCGGCAGTTTCCAACCAAAAACCCGAAATCGCTATCCCGGCTAAAGAATTTCTCCCCACAATCCGCGAAGACATATTTTTGAGGGGAATATACACTCGATCGTCCTGATCGGTTCCCCCTACAGACCCCTTGCTTTCCATCACTCCAATGACCTTGTAGCGGTTTCCCTGAATGCGAATATCGGAGGATAGCGCATTAGCTCCGACTCCAAAAAGTTCGTCCCGCACCTTAGAACCGAGGACAACTACTGGCTCAGCAGCATTCAATTCATCCTCAGTAAAAAATCGTCCTTGTTGGGGTTGAATGTTCTTCACATCTGGATAGTTTAAATCTGTTCCCAAAATCGCAGTAAATGAATTTTGTCCGCCGTAAACGATTTGCACTTGGCGCTGCAAATAAGCGGTAATTGCTTTGACTGCGGGAGCTTGTTTGCCGATCGCCCTAGCGTCATCCCAAGTCAGGGTAGTAGCAGAACCGCTTCCCTGACTGACACCGCCCGTTCGAGAAGCACCGGATAACACCAACAGCACATTTGTACCCAAAGATTTAAACTGTTCTTCTGTTGATTTTTGGACTCCTTGTCCTACCGAAGTAATGGCAATTACTGAAGATATCCCAATAATTACACCCAGCATGGTTAAACTGGTACGCAATTTATTATTCCACAGCGCTTCTGTCGCCATGAATGCGATTTGAACGTTGGAGATTTTGTTGATGGCTGGGGGAGTCTTTAGTTTCATTAGGTGGTTGGGTATTGGTAATGTCTAGTTGGTGGGGATTAAGATTTTTTTAACCGCAGAGAGCGCAGAGAGCGCAGAGGGAGATCGATAATTAATTGGTATGCAATTTATTATTCCACAGCGCTTCTGTTCCCATGAATGCGATTTGAATGTTTGAGATTTTGTTGATGGCTGGTGGGGATTAAGATTTTTTTTAACCGCAGAGAGCGCAGAGAGCGCAGAGGGGGAGAGGTAGGAGAGCGATAATTAATTGGTACGCAATTTATTATTCCACAGGGCTTCTGTCGCCATGAAGGCGATTTGAATGTTTGAGATTTTGTTGATAGCTGGGGGAGTCTTTAATTTCATGTTATTATTGATTGGGCATTGGGCATTGGTAATTGTCAACCACTGACTACTGACAACAGTCAACTGACAACAGTCAACTGACAACTAACGCAAGCGGGTTCCGCCACCTGGTTGCAAACCTGGAATTCCACCCGATGATGGAGTTTGGGATCTAGGCCGCAATCCGGAGGGTAAACTAATCAGCACTTTTTCATCTCCTTTCAAACCCGATCGCACTTCCGTCTTGTCATCGACTGTCATACCAGTTTTAATCGGCATAAAAGCAGGTTTGCCATCTTTTCCGCCGGGAACAAACACCCCCGTTGCCCTTTGTTGGCGGACAATTGCCGCGGTGGGGACTACCAAAACATTTTTGAGTTCGCCTGCTTTAAACTCGACATTTACATTCATCCCAGAACGCAGCATTTGTTTGTCATCATTAATAATTGCGGCTTTTACCTCAAAACTTGTCACATTTTGCTGGACGATCGACTGAGGCGAAATTTGAGTGATTTTACCTGCAAAAGTTTTTCCTGCAAAAGCATCGGCTTGAATAGACGCAGCTTGGCCGATCTGAATCTGAGCAATATTAGTTTCTGCTACGTTGGCGATTAATTGATTTTTTGAAGCTAAGGACAAAATCGAAGAAGAAGTCGCCGAAGAAACCGCACTTCCCGCTGTCGTGGGAGTCACAAAAGCGCCCGGATCTGCGTATTTGCGGGTGACAGTGCCGCTAAAAGGAGCCCGCAACACAGTGTCATCGATCAGGGCTTCGACGCTTTGCAGGCTGCCTCTAGCGGAGAGAACTTGGGCGCGGGCTTGGGCGATTTCTTCGGGGCGAGAACCGGCTTCTAGCAGCGCCAAAGCTTGCTGTTTTTGCTCGACTGCGGCGCGGGCTTGGGCGATTTCTTCGGGGCGCGCGCCCGATCGCACCAGGGCCAAAGCTTGCCGTTTCTGCTCCACAGCAGCCCGCCCCGCAGCGATATCTTCGGGGCGCGCGCCCGATCGCGCTAGGGCCAAAGCTTGCCGTTTCTGCTCCACCGCAGCCCTAGCTGCTGCGATTTCTTGGGGGCGAGCACCGGCCTTCAACAAAGCTACAGCTTGTTCGGCTTGTCTGACTTGCGTGCCGGCTCGATCGCGCGCGGTGCGGGAATTGTTGACAATTTGCAAAGCAATCGCCCCAGCAGAATAGAGTTCTTGATTTCTCTGAAAGTCATCCTCTGCTTGATTTTTAGCGTATTCGGCATCTTTGAGTTTGGCACTTGCTTGGGCGATATCTTCAGGCCGATTCCCCTCAAGCAACTTTTGTAAATTTGCCTGTTGTTCAGCTAATTGCGCCTCGGCGACGACAATCTCCTGAGTTCGATTCCCATTGAGCAATTTTTGTAAATTTGCCTGTTGTTCTGCGACTTGCGCCTCAGCTACAGCAACATCTTGGCTGCGATTCCCGTTGAGCAATTTTTCCAGACTGGCTTGTTGTTCTGCTAAAACTGCCTTAGCCGCAGCAATATCTTGGCTGCGATTACCGTTGAGCAATTTTTGCAAGTTTGCTTCGGCGGCTGCGAGTTGTCCGCGAGTTTGGGTAAGTTGGCCTTGGAGGTTGGAGTCGTCCATGTAGGCGAGAATCTGCCCTTTTTCAACGCTATCTCCTTCGTTGACAAGCAAACTTTTGAGCACTCCTGAAGTTTTGGGGCTGACGTTGACGGAACGTTCGGGCACAATTGTGCCGTTTGCCGAAATTGTAATCGGCAGGTTGAGCCTTTCTACAGCAACGGTTTTTTCCTTGCGCGCGGTTTCGCTACGCTGTTTGACTGCGAGTTGGCTGTAAGCTGTGTAGCCTACTCCTGCCAGCAATCCGGTGGCGAGAATCCCGCCCAGCCAGGGAGTCAGCTCTTTTTTAATGTGAAAGTTTTTTACAAGGTACATATTCTAAAAAAGTAGATATAAATTAGATCTTGATGGGTCTGTCTGTGATTTAGACCGATCGGGAACAGAAAAGGTTCAATGAAAGTGTGTTTAATTTTTTCGGTTGTGCCGTTATGTGGCAGGAATATTCTAATAATCAGGAAATCAGCTACGATTAATTGAGAATCTCGATCGATGAGAAATGCAGAAATAAGCATTCAATTAGAGTTGCTACCGGAGTTGGAAAGTCAACTATCTACTGAAGCCTTGCGACTAAACCTACCTTTATCTGAATATATCCTACGTGTTTTATCGATCAGAAAAGTTCTGAGCAACCCACCTAAAACTGGAGCAGAACTTGTTGCTTATTGGCAAAGCAAAGGAGTCATCAACTCACGACCTGATATCAGCGTATATTTAGAGCGGGCTCTCCCGCCCACCCCAATCATTGTTTGATTGTTTTTCAACATCCAATTTAATTGCCCAACAGCTTATAGTGATTTTACCGAAGCACAGGGGATTTAAGCCCCACCTTTAGATGGATTGTTTTTAGGCAGGGGATTTAAGCCCTTGCCTAAAAACTTCGCACTCCGAAGTCAACTGTCAACTGTCAACTGTCAACTGTCAACTGTTACCTGCCAGCCATCAACACTTGTTCAGCAGTCAGTTTTAAATCTGGGAAAGTTAGAGAAACGATGGTCTGATTGCCCCGAATCTGCTGAATTTGATATTCCCCATTCACTAAAGTGCAGATAGAGAGCGTGGGTTGTTTGGGCTTCCCAATGTGTTGAGTACCACCCAATCCTGCGTGGTCTGCAATCCAATATTCAGGAATACCTAAAACTGCGTAGTCTTCGACCTTACGGGAATAATCATTTTGCCAGTTGCTACTAACAACTTCTGCCACAAATTTAATCGAACTGCCCAGTGTCAGGATCGACTCGTCAGACCAAAACAGTTCTTTGGTAAGTTCATCTCGATCGACAACTGCAACATCAGGTCGAAATGCTGTCATACCAATATTTGAAGGGCGCAATAGTCCCCGCTGAAGCACAAACCAAGGTAAGCCTGTTGCGTCTATCTGGACACAGATTTTTGTGGTAATGAAGGCTGCAACCTCTTCGTGAGGGCCTGTTGGTTCCAAGTCGAATACCTCTCCATCAATCAGTTCATAGCAGTTATCGCCACCATAACGGGCGATAAACTCGTCAAAGCTGAGTGGTTTATGTTGTATTGGTTGGTCGATCGCAATGGTCATAGCTCAACTTAGCCCAATCAATTCTTTTAGTCTATCAGTAGGTAATAGGTAATAGGTAAATCGCAGCGATCGAACTTTTCAAAAGTTCGATCGCTAATTTCCTACTCAACAAACAGCCATCACACCCAATTCCTGAATCGCCGCTTCCGGGCCCACCAGAGAAATATATGGTTCGATGAAGTATTTCCGAGCAGCTTCCTGAGCTTCAGCAGTTGTTACCGCCGCAATTTCTGCTTGAAATTCCTGGTCAAATTTAATACCCAATTCCAGAATTTCGTACCAGCCTAAAACTTGAGCAATTTGCGAATTAGTTTGTTTTCCTAAAGCATATTGACCTAGCATTTTATTCTTGCAAGCTTGCAATTCTTCTTCGCTTAGTTGGGTGTTGGCTAGCCGATCGACCTCAGTGCGCAATCCTTCAAAAGCAGTCACCGTATTTTCCGGCGCTGTACCCATGTACGCGACAAACTGAGCCTTGTCCAGGCGCGTCGCGTAGAGCGCGGAAACATCGTAAGCTAAACCCCGTTTTTCCCGCAATTCCACAAACAACCGACTCGACAAACCGTTACCCAAATAGGTATTCAACAACTTCATTGCTGCGTAGTCGGGATTTTTGACAGACGGTGCGAGGTAGCCCAGCATAATCACTGATTGCTGCGTATCTTGCGCCTTAGCGACGCATTGAGGGGAAGGTGTCAACGGGGATACTGCTAAAGTTGGCAGGGGTGTTAAAGGTGCTTTCCAGTCGCCAAATGTTCGATCGATTAAAGCGATCGCATCTTCAGTCGATATTCTGCCGGCTACAGAAATAACTACATTATCGGGACGGAAATAGGTTTTGTGGAACTGTTCGAGCTCGTTTCTGGTGAGCTTTGACATCGTAGCTTCCGTGCCCAAGGTTGAGAAAGCATAGGGATGTTCCTTGTACATCGCGTGTCGCAATTGCTCGAAGGCGATCGCAAATGGCTGTTCTTGCTGCGATCGAATTGCTGATATGGCGATGCGGCGTTCGAGTTCGACTTCAGCTTCCGGGAAAGTGGGCGATCGCATCAATTCCGCAGCCAACTCCAAAATGTCCTGAAAATCGGCAACAACCGTCTTCAAACTCACTAAAAAGTAATCGGTAGTCGAGTCTGTACTCAACCTCGCTCCTACTGATTCTACACGTTCGGCAATTTCTAGCGAAGACAGGCGATCGGTTCCCTTAGTCATTACCGCCGACAGCAAGTGAGACAATCCTGCTTGTTCGGGCTGTACGCAGCGGCTACCGGCGCGCAGAAATATCCTAGCTGCAATAATATCTGCTGCTGGATTTTCTGATGCTAAGACAACAATACCGTTGTCTAAAACCTTGCGCTGGATTTCATTTTTCATCATTAATTTAGTTAGTAATTGGGAATTGGGAATAGGTAATTGGTAATTGGTAATTGGTAATTACTCGATCGCCATTTTGCTATTTTCCATTGGCATCTTGTTATACTGTCATTCCGGGTAAGGTCTGACGCACAATATCTAAATATAGCCTTTCTCAGAAAGATCAGGTACGCTTCCGGCATAGGGCATAGGGCATACCTCACTTTTTTGAGAACCGCTATATAACAACATATATCCGGTAGGGTGCGCGCCAAACAGAGAAAACCCCGGACAAACGAACATCTATCCGGTACAAAAGATATTGATATTCACTCGGTTAACAATCAGACTGGTTTGAGCACCACGGCGGCGTAGCGCCGGGGAGAAAGATATTGTTGAGCTAGCCGCTGGAGGTCTGATGCTTTAAATGCCTGAATCCTGGTAGGATAGCTGAGGGCTAATTCGGCAGTGGCGATCGTACTGTAATATCCATAAAGACCGGCTAGCTGTCCCGGCGTTTCGATGGAAAAAGCGAAGTCATTGCACAGCAAACGCTTGCAGCGCATCAGTTCTGCCTCAGAAACCGGTTCAGATTGCAATTCCCAAAGCCGATCGCAAATCCGAGCTTCCACCTGTTCGATATCATCCGCTTCCAACACAGCACAAATAGTAAATAAACTCGATTCTCGTTGTAGTGAAAAAGTGCTTTCGATCGCCTGTACCAATTGTAATTCTTCCCGCAGTTCCCGGACTAAACGCGAAGTCCGCCCGTCTGCGAGCAACACTGAGAGCAAATCCAAGCCGCAAGCATTTTGTAACTGTTCAACTCCCGGCCCAGTCCATGCCATCATCAGCCGCGCTTGTTCCAATCGGGGGAGACGGAGTTGCTGACGGCGAATTGCTACTAACGGCGGTTCCGCTTCTGCTGCAAATTTGGGACAATCCCACCTGTCAGAAAACTGCCCAAATGCTTTCCCCGTGATGTCTCTGGCTTGTTCTTCCTCAATTCCTCCGACTATCACCACAGTCATGTTTTCCGGCTGATAGTGCGATCGATGAAAACACCGCATTTCGTGGGGAGTTCGCGACATCAGCAACTCTTCGGTTCCTAATACCGATCGCCTGTAGGGATGCTGCTGGTAAACTGTTTCCATCATTGCTTGGAAACCCAGCCAATCGGGATCGTCTTGAGCTTGGCGAATTTCTTCGAGCACCACATCTCGTTCGCGATCGAATTCCGCATCGGGAATCGCAGCGCGCAGCAGCAATTCGGCCAGTGGCTGCGCCGTTTCTGCTAAATAATCGGCCGCAGCGTTGACGAAAAAATGGGCGTAGTCGTGACTTGTAGCTGCATTGGCGACACCGCCACGATTTTCAATTACTTGGTCAAATTCTCCAGGGGCGATCGCATCCGTCCCTTTAAATATCATGTGTTCTAAAAAATGAGCCATTCCCGACCAAGAATCCGGCTCCTTCATAGCACCAGCCCTCACCCACACGTCTAGGGCAACCACCGGTGTGGCCGAAATCCGCTGGTGAATGACTGTTAACCCATTGTGCAGCTTCCAGACGTTGGCTGGGAACTCTAAAGCAGTTAGGAGTTGAGACAAGCTAGTTATTCTTAAACTTTAGTTAACTTTGGCTGCGACTATGGTAGCGCTTTACTGCTGTGCGATCTGGATTAATTGATACAAAATTCAGTTGTCAGTTGTGAGTTCTCAGTTCTCAGTTCTCATTTCTCATTGGGCAGTTGTGAGTTCTATGTTTTCTGTTCTCTGTTCTTCTGTTCTCATTAAGGGTAGTTTTTGCTGTTTTCAAAACGACCTTAACATTAATTAATTACCATTTTTTTACTCAAAAGTCAATAGGTTGTGCGGGATATTAATGAATCAGTCGGTAGAAAGAGGAAGTTATCAGAATATTTCCATAAATTAAGAGATGTAAGAACACTAAAGACATCCAGAGGAGACACGACAGATGGTAGCTACCTTAGAAGATACCAAGCGCCAAGCGATCGCGATGAAATTAGCAGACATGAAAGCGCTGCAAAACCTGTTGATCGCCAACGAGCAATTGTTCATCAATTCCTGCAACGACTCCGAACTGTGCGATCGCTTCCGGGATATGCTGGAGGACGATCGCAAAAACTTGGGCGTATTGGAAACCACCATCATCCAATACGGCATTCAAGCTGAACCCAAAGAAACCACCACAAAAATGATCGAAGCAGTTCAGAAACTAATGAAAGGTTCTGAACTCACAATGTTTGAAAAAGTCGGTCAGCACGAACTGCTCAAACACCAACAAACAATGGCCGGTTTGTTAGTGCACAAAGCTGCTCAAGTAGTTGGCGCCGACATCGAAGCGGCCATTACCCCGCTCAACACAGTTAACTTTGAAAACCGTGCTCACCAAGAACAACTCAAAGGAGTTCTAGAAGTCTTAGGAGTGCGCGAACTCACCGGAAAAGACCCCGATCAAGGCGTTTGGGCTCGCGTCCAAGATGCGATGGCAGCCATGAGCGGCATCATCGGCGGTGCAGTTACCCGCACCAAAGAAGAGATGAACATCGCTGAAATCATCACAATGGATCACCGCAAAGTCGATACCATATTTATGGAAATCGAAAAAACCGACGATCCTCAAAAACTGCAAGAATTCTTCGGTCAACTTTACAAAGACCTCAGCGTGCACGCAGCAGCCGAAGAACAAGTTGTTTATCCCGCAGTCCGCAGCTACTACACCGATACTCAAGCGCTGTACAACGAGCAAGCAGAAATGAAGCAAATGCTCGCCAAAATCAAGGCTCTCAACCCCAGTTCTTCTGATTTCAAAGCTCAAATCCAACAGCTCAAAGCAGCGGTTCAGGCTCACGTAAAAGAAGAAGAAAATGATATGTTCCCTCAAATTCGCCGCAACTTTAGCGAAGCACAAATGGAACAAATGGCTACTCAATTCAAAGCAGCCAAAAGCACGATCCAGCAAGAAATGGCTAAGAAGAGCTAATTCAGCAGCAAGCTAATTTCCACTCTAGCAAAACTAGAGGATAGTTAAACTGCAACCTATCAATCTCGCTACCAAGGTGGCGGGATTACTGTTTTGTGTGAACTGACCAATGTTCAATAAGAGGACTGAAGTCCTGACTACAAACATTAAGTTCGTAGTCAGGAATGCAAGTCCTTTCTTTCTATCCGTTAACCACAGAGCCACCGTTGGGATGCAAAATTTTATCGGTTATGCTTTTTGCCACACTCTACGACTAATACCAATTATTTTGCAAATTGGTATAAAGACAGTTTGTGCGATCGCTACAACAGCAAACTGCACGTCAAAACAATGTTTTGACGTGCAGCTTAAACCAGCGAATTACTAATTGTTGAGTCTCAAACTAGAGACCCAACTTAAACTTTAAACAGCGGGCTTGGAGCAGGAGCGACGAACAGTAACTTATCGAGAGACTTATCTTCTGTCGTTACAAAAGTCAGCGAACTCGCTGTTTTCAATGCCTCAAGATCATCAAAGTTGGTAACAACTGCACCGCCTGCGACGAATTCAGCGATCATGCTGGCCTTCACCGTAGAATCGGTTGAACTGCCGGGGTTAGTCAAGTCATCGGCGCTAACTGTAGCAGCCACACCCGTGCCATTCAACTCATCAGGGAGGCTAGCAGCAGTTCTGACTGGAACTGGTCTTGCTGGCGAAGGCACTGTATTCGGGCCTGGCACGTCAAAGCTAGTAGGATTCGGGCCAGTGCGGATTGGGAAGGGGTTGATAACGCTAGGATCGCCAAAAACTTCCAAAACTGAGTAAGTTTTGGGCAACAAATCTGAGAATAAAGCAATCCCTTGTGCATTAGTTCTGACTAGAGGCTCAGTGCCTGCATCGAAGCGACCATTTTCGTTCAAATCCAAAGTAAATGGAATGCCTTCCAGAGGGCCTTCGTTCCCATCTTGTATGCCGTTGCGGTTATCATCTTGGAATTTCCGAACTAACAAATCATAACGGCGAGTGTTGCCAATCAAAGCGCAAGTAAAGGTTTGATTGGGGCCGAGAACGATATCCAGCGGTTGAGTAGTCTGGACGAAGTTCAGTTGAGCCGGAGAAAGCTCTTCTCGGACGCTATAGGTACCAGGAACCAAATTTCTGAATCCAAAAGTACCAAACTGGTCAGTTGTCTGAAATGGTTCTGTTGGCTGCCGTTGACCATCACGGTTGGTATCGATATAGACGACAACGCCACTAATTGCAGGTTCATTACCATCTCGATAACCGTTCTGGTTCAAGTCCTCGAATTTGCAACCAGTGATGTTGCTGTTCGGCGTATTGGCAAAAACAACCCTAGCGTCTTGAGTAGCCAGAGTCACTGGAACGACAGGAGTTGTCGAAGGTGAAAAACCAACTGGTACTACTTCCCGTACCGTGTAATTACCTGCTGGTAAGTTGGGGAAAAATCCTACCCCTTGGGTATTAGTTTGTATTTGTTGTTCTCCAGCTTCAGGAGTCCCATTATTGTTGGTGTCAAGGAATACGGTGACACCGGCAATGGGTGAGTCACCCATATTTGGTTCGTAGCGACCATTTGAATCCACATCATTGTACTTGAATACATTGATGTTTGGTCGAGTGTTACCAAAAGGACTATTCCCTCCCAGTGAATTATTAGGACTTACAGGAAGAAATGTCAGTGCTGGTGAGGGGTTAGTCGCTGGTAAAGGTACAGGCGTGTTGGCAAAAATCGGCCGTTCGCCAGTTGCTGCGATCGATCTTTCACCTGGTTGTTGGATACTGTCGCGGTTAGTATCGATGAATTTAGGGTCTTGTGGTCTCAGCGTATAGGTTGAGTCGGCTACTAACAGCGGTTGCTCTCTGCTGATCGTACCCTGGAACCGTGCTTGCGGCCCAGGTGCCGAAACCAGAGTGGGGTTGGAAGTAGTTCCTACTGGCAGATTGATGTTGCCTGGGACACCGCCACCGACTACTGCTGGTAGTACAGATGGAAAAATTTCCAACACTGAGTAATTATCAGCACGCAAATCTTTGAAGGTAGCGACTCCATTGATATCGGTGATGGTGATTGGTTCTGATCCGGCATCCCAACGACCGTTTTTGTTCAAATCTAAGATGAAGGGTACGCGAGCAACGGCGGGTTCCAAAACTCCACTGACGACATTTCGTGTGCCACTGCGGTCTATGTCTTGAAATTTGTTAACTTCAATTTGATAGAGCGGAGTGTCACCAACTTGAGCGCAGGCAAAAGTTTGACCGGCAGCTACCGTCACGTCTAGTAAAGGAACGTTGTTTGGCGGGGTACTTTGGGGGAAATCTTGTGTTTCTAATGGTTCTGCGTTGGGAGAGTTAATTTTTACTCCATTTGAATCAACTTCTGGTCTGATCCGTTCTTCCCGAACTTTGTAGCTTCCTGGTGCTACGTTGAATGACCAAGCACCATTTTTATCAGTTAAGGTGTTGGGTTCTGCTGCGTCGCGTTGACCGTTGCCATTGATATCAAGATATATCCTGACATTTTTAATGCCCGGTTCATTCCCGTCGCGAAAACCGTCGGCATCTATGTCTAGATATTTGCATCCAATAATTCGGCTGCCTACATCGACTGGGCCGTTACCAAAGAAAACGTTGACATTTCTGTTGCCAACCGTGACCGCGAGGGGGTTGGGAGTAGTAGGGGTCAAATTACTAGGTATTACGGTTTCCCTGAGTACGTAATTGCCCGGGACAATATTTATGAATGAGAACGCGCCGTTAGCGTCCGTCGTGGTTAAGACTTCCCCAGTACCAGCATCAAATACACCGTTGGTGCTTGTTGCTGATTCGAGGAGGATGGGGACATTCGCCAGACCTGGTTCATTTGCCTGTCTGGTGCCATCCCGGTTCTGGTCCAAGAACTTGATACCTAAAATTGCCGGGCCAGCATTCCCAACCACAACTGGCTGTAACTGATTGGCAATGCGCTCTTCGTTAGTTAAATTTGCCATGATTTCTCTCCTTCACACCTAAATCCACGTTAATTACAGACTACTGTATGGGTTTGTCAATAGCTGAGTAGCTTTTGCTAGTCGCTGACAATTGCCACTCGATTTTACATACGTCTGTGCTTGAGGTAATGTTCCCCATCTCACACAACAATGCCTCAAGCTTTGTCGCTGGCCAGTATATCAGGTTTTGAAGAACCCTGGCAATTTGAGGGCAACATCTTCAACACTTGCAGGTTTTCTCTGTCCTTACATACTTGCTGGTTCGAGATCTAAAAAGGCCTTGACTGAGTGTTCCCCCCGATCGCAAGTCCGATCGCATCGTTCAGGTTTGTCATGGTTTGCTGTGAAGAGACGATCGCAGCCTCTGAAATTGCCAACCGCAACCCACTTGAGACCGATCGAGCTACCGGACTGGATATGATTTGCTTTGCCTGAAAATATGCCGATCAGGGTTAGGGGAACTGTCTGATAGTTTCTCACAGAAAAGCTCGGTAAGTGGGAAGCTCAGAGACTTTAGTCCTGAGAGGAAAACGATCCGGCGATTTCAATCGCCTTGAATCCCCTTGCGAGGTGGAGCGGTATGGTTACCCCTCCAGTGAGGATATGGTTGTCCTCTGCTCCTTTCGGAGTAATTTTAGCTTCGCCAATGTTATAAAGGCTTGTCAGGCTAGCAGCACTGTCGAGAGTGACTTTAAGACTGTTTAACTACTAGCGACAGAGCAAGGGACTAGCTTCGCATCAAGCGGGTGTCATGACCTAAATAACGTAGTCAGTTAAGACTTAGGCTGGTCAGTACAGCTTGCTTGATTTCTCTTACAAGCTCAGTGGCTTTAGCCCTGAGTTACTGACTCGCGATCGATGATACAGCCTCATAAATATTGCACCCAATATACAAGCCAGCTTCGGGACTCCCGGAACTTAAGCTTGAGTGTTGGAGGTTGCCAAGAATAGGGTATCACGCGATCGCCCTTTAATCTCTTCCTGATTTTTATGCAGTTTGGGATTCCGGGCGATCGAGCTTTTTGTCACCCTTGCATCACCGACAAATCTCTCACACCCACCGACACGAAAGGGTTTCGGAGACCCCAATTAATTAATTCATTTTTGTTGACAAATTGATAGACTTGTGTGTTTGGCTCCAGACCGACATTCTGTTGCCCAAAGTTAGGAAGATTGCCTAAATTCGCCGCTGGTCGATCGACCAAAAAATCACTAACTGGATAAATATCACGACTCTGACTCGAAAGCAAGCTATCGACCGCAATATTGCTGACAGGTTCGCCCACATAGCTAGTATCCGTCAGCGGGCCGCCATTTAAGGATTTAGCCGATCGACCATCAGCCTCTCCCGTCAGCAAATCCATGCTGCTGGCCCGAATATCCGCCGAGACAACAACCACCGCAGGCGGAGTCGTTTGAATGAAACCCGGCCGCGGAACTTCCCTGATGACGTAACTACCTACCGGAACATTGCGGAAACTGTAATTGCCCTGACTGTCGCTGAATGTGTTCGCTTCGCCCGAATCTAGACTGCTGTTGTTATTCAGGTCGATGTAAATTTGGGTATTGGCGATCGGCGGTTCCCCGGCATCTAGGCGACCGTTGGCATTAAAATCGTTAAATTTGACACCGCTGATCGTACCCGTCACCAACACGTTGCCAAAGCTGAGATTAGTGGCATTTGTGCCGTTACTCACGGCGATCGGAGTCGGATTGGGCGTGGTTTGTCGGAAACCGGGCTGCGGGACTTCCCTGACGAAATAGGTGCCTTGGGGCAAGTTGATAAAAGAGAAATTGCCTTGGGGGTTGGTTAAAGTCGAAGGTTCGTTGGGATCGCGGGCGTTGTTGTTGTTGAGGTCGATGTAAATCGGCCAGTTGGCAACTCTCGGTTCCGTCGGTTCGTTGATACCGTTAGCGTTGAGGTCGTTGAACTTGAAGCCGCTGATGCTACCGGTGGGGAAATTGTTGCCGAAATTGATGCCGACAGCGTTAGTGTTGCCCGTAATGTCGATCGCCCCTGGATTTGGCGTAGTCTGAGCCCATCCCGGTTGCTGAACTTCCCTCACCAAATAGCGACCGGGGGAAACATTGGCAAAAGTGTAGTCGCCTTGCGGGTTAGTGATGGTATTCGGTTCGCCCGGATCGAGGCTGTTGTTGCCGTTAAGGTCGAGGTAAACTTGCCAGTTGGGCAGAGGCGGATCTGTCGCATCTCGGACGCTGTTGGCATTTAGGTCATTGTACTTAAGACCGCTAATGCTGCCGACAAAAAAGACATTGCCAAAATTGACGTTGTTGATATTGGCGTTGGAAGTAACGTTAATCGGGCCTGGGTCAGGCGTAGTTTGGCGAAAACCCGGTTGCTGGACTTCTCTCACCAAATATCTGTCTGCGGGAACATTGACAAAAGCGTAATTGCCTTGAAAGTTTGTAATAGTAGAAGGTTCGCCGCCGTCGAGCCTGTTGTTGCGGTTGAGATCGAGGTAAATTTGCCAGTTAGCTAGGGGTGGTTCGCCCAAGTCTTGGCTGCCGTTGCTGTTGATGTCGTTGAATTTGGTGCCTGCGATCGTCCCGGCGTTAAAGTTGTTGCCAAAATTGATATTGCCAGCATTTGTCCCGCTGTTAATCGTGATGGGTGCGGGATTTGGCGTAGTTTGGCGAAAGTTCGGCTGCTGGACTTCCCTAACTTGGTAAGTCCCAGGCGGCAGGTTGACGAAGGTGTAGTTGCCTTGGGCGTTGGTGAGGGTGGAAGGTTCATTAAAGTCAAATCGATCGTTATTGTTGAGGTCGAGGTAGATTTGCCAGTTAGGAATTGGCACATCACCGCCATCGGGGCGCCCGTTGGCGTTGAAGTCGTTGTATTTATTGCCGCTGATGCTGCCGACTTGGAAGTTGCCGATGTTGACGTTGCCGATGTCTATTTGGCTGGCGGTTCTGGTGGGGATGCTGGATTCGGTCATGGTGTTGAAGAAAGCCCAATGAACGCTGTTTAATCTTTTCTCTACGGCAATCTAGCAGTTTTTTTGCCAATTGCAGCTATTTCAGGGGATTAATTTTTTGATCGGAGGGAGTGGGAGAGGGGGAGAGTGGGAGAGTGGGAGATTGGGAGAGGGGGAGAGTGGGAGATTGGCAATTCTGCGATGAACATCCCTTAAATCCGTTACAAAATCCGTTGCCGAACTTCTTCCCCAATTTGATGTACGATCGCCAAGAGTTGTGCAGACAGAGGTCGAATTTTCCATGTCCCGAAACCAGACAGCACGCTGGAATGAAGCTCGCAAGGTTCTGAGTTGGCCCCTAGGCTGGGGTTTGTGCGGTTTTTTGGCAATAAGTTCGATCGCCTCTACTCCTGCTGCTGCACAAATGCCTACCTCCGAACCCGGTAACAATAATAGCCCGATCGCCCAAACAGCCCAAACAGGTGCGATCGTCCGTCCGGCCATCAAATTAGGCAGCCGCGGCTCGGAAGTGCGCGAACTTCAAGCTGCTCTTCAGTTGTTGGGATTTTACCCTGACAGTGTAGACGGGATTTTCTCGCAAAGCACCGCTAAAGCTGTGTCTCAGTTCCAGCAAGCAGCAGGCATCGCCCCAGACGGTATTGTCGGTCAAGATACTTGGAACCGACTGTTTCCTGCGACTCCTGGGGCGATCGAAAGCCCGATCGCCAACAATCCTGAAACGGCACAAAACTCAGAAATTAACCCACAACCGCAGCCCACCAATTTTCCGGTTTTGAGAAGAAGAATGCGGGGCCCGGCGGTTAGAGATTTGCAAGAACGACTGCGGGCGAAGGGCTTTTTGCGCGCTAGTGCTGACGGCGTGTTCGGCCCGGAAACTCAAGCTGCTGTAAAGGCGGCTCAGCGACAATATCAACTACCAGCAGACGGCATTGTCGGCCGTGCTACGTGGGAAGCTCTGCTGCGGTGATTGACTATTGACTGTTGACAGAAGGGCGGTTTAAACCGCGTCTACACAGACAAAACCCGCCTCCGCGGGTTGAAGAGCGGTTGAAACCGCATTATTTTCTTCATTCCGCGGAGGCGGAATTCGTTTGTGTAGACGCGGTTTCAACCGCCGTCTGATCTTTCTTCATTCCGCGGAGGCGGAATTCGTTTGTGTAGACGCGGTTTCAACCGCCGTCTGATCTTTCTTCATTCCGCGGAGGCGGAATTCGTTTGTGTAGACGCGGTTTCAACCGCCGTCCCATCTATATTCATTTGATATCTTCAATCCGAGCATTCAAACCGTTAACGGTGAGAATTTGGAGCAATTCGTCAGCTTTTTCGCGCTCCCGAAAAGCACCGGCTTGGATCACCTGTCGCCCGTTGGTAAAAGTCCGAAAAGCATCGGGAACCAAGGATAGCATTTTTTGTCGATCGCCCGAACTATTGGCATCCACCACAACTCGATACCGGAAACCCAAAGCAATAGCTCGATCGAATGACGGCGAATTCTCCGAACCTGCTACAGAATTACCCCCTAAAACAGCAGGTACATAGCCGCCCCTTCCTAGAGGAATGTTGCGGCTCGGAACCGGCAATTTACCCTCGGAAGAAACCGAACTCGAACTATCAAAATTGGGCGGAATCATGGGTTGCTGTACCGAACTTTCCCGAACGGAGCGAGCATCTGGATCTGGTACGGGAATTGCGATCGCCCCTGGGACTTCCGGTGAAGCAGCGACACTCCTCGGAGCCAGCAGAGGCTGCAACTGAACATTTTGCGGTGCAAGTCGATTTTGCACAGGTCGCCTGGAAACGGCCGCTGGTGGCGCAATTGGCGCTCTTTCAACTCTGGGAGTTAGCCGCCCAGGAGTGTAAGCAGGGAGAGAAGTTTCTGGGCCACCGATACTCGAAGGTCGATCGACATTTAGCTGTAAAGCACTTCCCGCAATGGCCTGCGGCGGGCTAAAAGTTCCAGCCACATCAACGGATCCAGTCGTCCGGTTGCTCAACAATTGATTACCGTAAGCCGGGATTACTTGACCTTTCGCCGCATTATTCACATCATATTGACCATTATTACGAATCACATTTCCCCCCGGTTCCGCCGCAGTTCCCAAATCCGGCAGAGCTCTAGTAATCGCCACAATTCCATCCCGCTGATTACTCTCGATATAATTGTTACGCAGCACCGGTCTAGCATCAGCTTGCACCACCACGCCGTCCTTATTGCGAGTAATTTTGTTACCGATCA
The DNA here is from genome assembly GCF_026130175.1 of Lyngbya sp. CCAP 1446/10. Lineage (GTDB taxonomy): Bacteria > Cyanobacteriota > Cyanobacteriia > Cyanobacteriales > Microcoleaceae > Microcoleus. Next base: position 21,657 of record NZ_JAIGNI010000009.1, read on the forward strand.
ACAAAGGCGAAGCGTTCTGCGCTACATTTATCCCAAATCCCGTGTTTTCAAACACATTATCTCGAACTTCCGGGCGGGAACTACCAAAAATCGTCATCCCGTTAGCTCCATTTTTCGAGAAAAAATTCCCGCCAATCGTCGGCCTTCCAGTTCCCACTACCGAAATTCCGTCGTGAGTGCTCCCCGAAAAAGTATTGTTGACAATTGTCGGAGAACTCGATTCGATCCACAAAGCGTAACCGCGATAGTTGGTATTTGTCACCGTCACCCCGCTGAGTCCCGCCCCGTCTGCGCCTAAAATCGCGATATTTTGACCCGCTGAAGTCGGACTGAGGAATTCTCCTCCGCCTTTGATCACAATATTCTGGCCACGAGTGCTGGGATTTCCTTGAACAGTCACACTGGGCCTGAGCATTAATGGAAATTTTTCGCCGCTTTGAGCGCTGTAAGTACCGGGCGCTAGTAAAATTGCTGTTTTGGGCGGGGCTACGCTTAAGGCGTAGGTGAGGGTTTTGAATGGCGCTCGATCGCTCCCATTACCTCCTGTGTCGCTACCGCCGTTGGAACTCACATAGAGTATGTTAATGTCGCTCTCTGGCGCTTGAGAAAGTAGCTGCACGGAGGGGATACCCGCAGCGATAACTGAGGCTTGAGGGCTATAAAAAGCCGTGCTGGCAAAGACGAGCAGCAAGCAAGAACTTAAAGCTTTCCTTGGCGATGGCGTTCCGCCCCGCAAGCTACGACTTTTTTTGCACTCGCTCTGTTTTGAATTTAGGATCATAAAAAAACACAATTTATCTTTGAGCCAAATTTCGCATCCCGTGTTTCGTGTCGGATTTTTGCGATCGCATTTTAATTTCACCCGCCTGCTGGGGTTTTCTGCTGTTAATCTTTTGTGATCTGCTAACCTCACGGCTTTCCTCCGAAGTGTGGTATGCAGTTTAACGATTCCACTTTGATCAAGTTTGATCTATTATGCTTCGTTTTCCTGAAATTCCATAAAACTTAAAAATTTGTCAAATTTAGAGCGGTTGATGCCAAAATTAGGTCGATCGCACTTTACTACAATCTTGACGGTGTGGGAAAATGTAGCAGTTTGACAGGTAGGATGAATTTTAATTAAGGTGGTTCTGAATGACCGAGAAACAAAACAGAACTTTACCGGCACAGCCGGCCCTCTGCCGGATTTTAGATGCAAATCTAGATCGATCGCGCGAAGGGTTGAGAATTATTGAAGAATGGTGCAGGTTTGGTCTTAACAACGCCGAAAAGGCCCTCGTGTGCAAGCAATTGCGTCAGGAATTGGCGGCTTGGCACACGGCAGAATTACGCAGCGCTAGGGATACGCCGGCCGATCCGGGGACGGAGTTGACTCACCCGCAGGAAGAGCAGCGATCGAGCATTCAGCAGCTACTGGAGGCGAATTTCTGTCGGGTGGAAGAAGCTCTGCGGGTACTGGAAGAGTACGGCAAAGTTTACGATCGCAATATGGGGAAGGCTTTTAAGCAGATGCGCTATCGGGTGTATACTCTCGAAAGCGATTTGCTGGCTTATCGGCGCTACCAGCAGTTACTTCGATCGCACTTATATCTGGTAACTTCGCCCAGAGACAATTTGTTACAAGTCGTGGAAGCTGCTTTGCAAGGTGGAGTGACTTTGGTGCAGTACCGCGACAAAACCTCCGACGATGGGGTAAGGTTGGCCAATGCGCGGCAGATGAGCCAACTTTGTCACCGCTACGATGCTTTGTTGATTGTGAACGATCGCGTGGATTTGGCGATCGCAGTGGATGCGGACGGCGTACACTTAGGACAGCAAGATTTGCCTGTAGCCGAAGCGCGCAAGTTGCTCGGCCCAGGACGGATTATCGGCTGTTCGACTACGAATGGCGAGGAAATGCAGCGAGCTATTGATGCCGGAGCCGACTATATTGGAGTTGGGCCGGTTTACTCTACTCCTACTAAACCCGATAAACAAGCGGCGGGTTTGGACTATGTGCGGTATGCTGCTGATAAGTCGCCTGTTCCTTGGTTTGCGATCGGCTCAATTGATATCAACAACCTCGATCAAGTATTGAATGCTGGAGCTCAAAGAGTTGCCGTAGTGCGATCGATTATGGAAGCAGAACAGCCTACTTTAGTCACGCAGTTTTTGATCTCGCAGTTGATTCGGGTGCAGAATTTGAAAGCTCAGAAAGCTTTGCAAGGGACAAGCTAGATTGATTGGCGATCGAAAATAACCTAATTTTAACGGTTCGATCTTCAACCCGCGGAGGCGGGTTTTGTCTGTGTAGACGCGGTTTCAACCGCCGAGTATTCTTATCAATCGCGTGTTGAAATATAATTGTGTTACAAAACCTAAAAACTGATAATATTTGAATAATGACAAATCAAATTGCGCTGAAAGTTAACGGAGAAAAACGCAATTGTGCGATCGACACACCGTTACCAAAATTACTAGAACAACTAGGATTAAACCCGCGCTTAATAGCTGTGGAGTACAACGGCGAAATCCTGCACAAACAATTTTGGGAAACCACACAAATAAAAGATGGCGACATCCTAGAAGTTGTCACAATCGTCGGAGGAGGCTAACAGGTTCGTAGTGAGGACTTCAGTCCTTCCAAATCCGAAAACTAAAGCCCTCACAGGTTCGTAGTGAGGACTTTAGTCCTTCCAAATCCAAGGACTAAAGTCCTCACTACGAACCAATTTTATTACTCGTTACCAGGCTCTGCCTGGTAATGCAGATCCGGAGGCTCTGCCTCCTTATTTACCCAAAAATTGGATTAATCCTGTGTTGAGGCAGAGCCTCTATATATCGGTTCCCAGGCAGAGCCTAGGAACGAGGAAATCACAGAGAAAATCAGGAAACATATCCCCAATTATATGCGTTCCCAGGCAAAACCCAGGAACGCATAAAATTAAACTGCCACAGCTTCAGCCACAGCTTCAGTCGCCGCTGCAACCACAGGATAAACACTGAGTTTCTTGCGAGTTTTGCCCTTTCTTTCAAAAGTCACAACACCATCAATCATGGCAAACAAAGTATCATCTCTGCCGATACCAACATTATTACCGGGGTGAACCTTCGTGCCGCGTTGACGAATCAAAATGTTGCCAGCTCTGACAACTTGACCGCCGTACTTTTTGACACCCAGACGCTGGGAATTAGAATCGCGTCCGTTACGTGTACTGCCTGTACCTTTCTTATGGGCCATAATGTCCTCAACTTTATTTACTATTGTTTATTCTGATTCAATTTCGCCAGTTTGGGGAGTTTCCACAACTTCTTGAGTCAAATCTCTCGCTGCCAAAACAACACCATTGACTGTAATAGAGTCAATCATAAACCGAGTTGTTTCTTGGCGGTGTCCTTTTTTCTTCCGAGTTTTCTTTTTCGGCTTCATCTTGTAGACGAGGACTTTGCGGCCCCGGAAATGCCGCAGCACAGTTCCTTCTACAGTGGCATTTTCTACTAGAGGCTGGCCGATATGAACGTCGTCTTCGTGCTGGATCAGAAATACTTTGTCAATGATGACTTGTGATTCAGCTTCGACGTGAAGCAGTTCGATGTCGTAGAAGCGGCCTGGTTCTACTCGAAATTGCTTGCCGCCGGTCTCAATAATTGCGTAGGTCATGGGATAGTCGTTGGGTTTGCCGTACAGGTAGCTAGTTAGTCATTGGTCATTGGTCATTAGTCATTGGTCATTAGTCATCAGTCATTAGTTATGAACTTTTGGCTGTGGACTTTTGGCTGTGGACTTTTGACGGCTGACTGCTCTCCAGCTTTTGGAATGTCTCGACCTGATCCGAGCAGGATTTAGACAGACAGCCTACAATTATTGTTGATTTGGGTATTTTTGTCAAGCTATCCCGTGTGCGAGATTTTCTGATTTAGGACTTACCCATCAAAACTAAAGAAACCGGATTTTTGCGGGTTTTGTCGCCTTTAACGAAGTATTTCGGAAAAAACCCGGTTTCTGACCACCCGTACGTAAGTCATAGCTTAATACCATTTTCTAAAGATATGCTGATGAAGTCCGAAGCCCCCCCTTACTAAGGGGGGGTTGGGGGGGGTTAATATCTAGCGATACTTTATCAAATTGGTATAAGTCATATTTGATTGATTTGCGGAATACTTAGATAGTTGAATGTATATAGCAATCCGATCTGAGTCTCAAGATATAACGACCTCTTATATTATTAGACTCTTTGTATAGCAAGGGTTTCAAGTTTTGTATACCTAGAAAATCAATGAGGATTGCTATATTTATGAAATTCTCTCTTTTGACGCACGGCGGGTAACAATGGCAAATGGCATCTGGAAAGTCTTAACTACTGATATTAAAGAACTGTGTTCCGCCGAAGCAGCCGAGGGAATCGGAGAAGCTGGTAAAACAGCCGCAGAATTGGCAAAAATGTTCAAAGAACAAGGGTTAGACAATAGCAATTTGCTGCTAGAAGTTTTGAACTCTCCCTTAGCTCAAGTTGTGGGGGCTGGATTGCCATTTGTCGGGATGGCGGCGAAACTGCTGGCGTTTTTTATCGAAAAAACTCAACAGCAGCCCACCTTAGCTGAGTGCATTTTTCTTGTCAGTCAGGCGGCTTATCTGGAAAGTTTTAAGGGATTTATTGAACAAGACGCGAGTTTGTTAAATCGCATCGGGGAAACTCCTGTTTCTGATAAAGTCAAGCAGTTGCTTAAAAAATTGGCTGATTTAGAATTGAGCGATAAAGCAGCTAAAGAAACTGTGAATTGCTTCCGCGATTCGATATTAGCCAAGGAATTCAATCTAGTGCTATCAGAGCGGCTGGAACAAGCAGGACTAACTGCCAATGAAGCTCAAATTCTGACAGCAAGAGTTGCTGCTAATACTCACCGCTATTTAATCGAAGCTTGGGCAATTTCCGGCGATGCAATTAAACATCTCGGACAGCCTTCTTTCAGCGAATGGCAGGAGGAACAGCAGAAATATCAAAGTATCGATACTTATTTAGAAGAACAAATTGCCTCTAAACCGGAAGAAAAAGTATTTGCTGAAAAATTTACTTTTAAAGATATCTACGTGCCACTGAAGGCAAAACCAATTGATAAAAATGGATCTGTGAGTGAGGATGCCGAAGCATTTGATTTAGAAACTTGGGCGAAAAAGTTACTCGTGGACGAGAAAAAACAAGATCAAGTTATGTTTGTTGAAGCTGGGCCAGGACGCGGTAAAAGCGTTTTTTGTCGGATGTTTGCTGACTGGGTGCGACAAAACTTGCATCCTGTTTGGACACCGGTGTTAATTCGATTGCGAGATATTCCCACATTACAAAAGAGTTTTCGAGAAACGCTAAAAGAGGCAGTTAATGCTGGTTTTGCTAGCGATGACAATTGGTTGACGGATCGCAATACGCGATATTTCTTTTTATTAGATGGCTTTGACGAGTTGCTGATGGAAGGAAGAAGCAGCGGCGGTTTAGAACAATTTCTCAAGCAAGTAGGGAAATTTCAACAGGCTTGTCAGGAGAGTTCTGAAATGAGACATCGGGTTTTGATTACTGGCAGAACTTTAGCTTTGCAGGGGATTGAAAGGCAAATGCCGGACAATTTGGAGCGAGTCGAAATTCAGGTGATGGATGACGAACTACAGCAGCAGTGGTTGAGCAATTGGAAAGTCCAAATTGGGGCAGAAAAAACCTCAGCTTTTCAGCATTTTTTGCAAGATGAATGCTGTCCGGAACAGGTAAAATCCGACTTGGCGCGAGAACCGCTATTGCTTTATCTGCTAGCAGCGATGCACCGGGATGGAAAGTTGAAAGTAGAAGATTTTCAAGGAACTAACAGCACTCAAGCAAAGATTTTGATTTACAACCAAACTGTGAATTGGGTACTCACAGAACAGCGGACTAAATTGCTCAATCGAAATTTGACCGAATTGGAAACAGAGGATTTACGACGCATCCTGACAGAAGCCGGATTGTGCGTGGTGCAGTCGGGGGGAGAATGCGCTCCCTTTGCGATGATTGACAAACGATTGAAAGAAGATGAATCGGTTAAATCCTTACTTGAGGAAGCAAAAAAACGGATTGGCGATAATCCTCTGAGAAATGCTTTGGCGGTTTTTTATCTCCAGCAAGGTAGCAAAGAAGGTTCTGTAGAGTTTGTACACAAGAGTTTTGGTGAATTTCTGTGTGCAGAACGATTGAAAGAAAGTCTGGAAGAGTGGACAGAACCGGGAAAGAAAGGAAGAGGATTTAATATAAAAGACTCCGATATGGATTGGGAAATTTATGATTTGTTGGGTTATGGAGGGCTGACTGCAGAAATTGTGCAATATTTGATGGGGTTGTTGACAACGCCAGCCCCTTCAGGGAAAGCAAGTCAGTTTCGCCCTGTGGAGTTATTCCAGCGTCTGGAATATTTTTATCAGCGGTGGTGCGAGGGAGAATTTATTGATATGCTGCGGGAAAGTTTGCCTCAAAGGAAGCTCTGGCTGCTGCGAGGACAATTGAAAACTCAAGAATTGGGGCAGCGACAAATAGATATTTACGCTGGTTTGAATGTGATGATTTTGCTGTTGGAGTTGCACCGTTACGGTCAGCAGATAGATGAATTGAAAGACAAAATGGTGTTTTATCCTTGTGGGAAACCTAATGCAGAAGGTCAACTTGACGATGCAAGTCGCTTGTTGCGTATCGTCGGTTATAGCTGTTGTGTTGGGGATTTGGGCTTTCTCCAAACAGTTGGGCAATTCCTCAAATATGCAAACCTCAGCCGCGCAAACCTCAGCGGCGCAGACCTCAGCCGCGCATACCTCATCGGCGCAAACCTCAGCCGCGCATACGTCAGCCGCGCAAACCTCAGATACGCAAACCTCAGCGACGCATACCTCAGATATGCAAACCTCAGCGACGCAAACCTCAGCGGCGCAAACCTCAGCAGCGCAGACCTCAGCGATGCAAACCTCTTCCGCGCAGACCTCAGCGATGCAAACCTCAGCGGCGCAAACCTCAGCGACGCAAACCTCATCGGCGCAAACCTCAGCGGCGCAAACCTCAGCCGCGCAGACCTCAGCCGCGCAGACCTCAGCCGCACAGACCTCAGCGACGCAGACTTCAGTGGCGCAAAACTCAGCGGCGCAGACCTCACCGAAATTTTTGGCGATGTCAAATGGAATGAAAATACAAAATGGGAAAATGTTCGAGGTTTGGATACAGCCGTGAATGTTCCAGAAGCGTTAAAGCGACAGCTAGGAATGCAGTAATTCTACCCATTCCATCAGCGTTAATCTGTGTTTATCCGCTAATATCTGCGATCGCAATATCCCAAACCAAGTAATTAAGATAAGATCGATCGCACTTATTGATCCAAAAGCGGGATTTCTATCCAAAAGGGCGATGGTACGCCCCAGCTTGCACGACCTACATTCAAGCAGTCGCAGAACACCTGCTACTTCGCAACAATTCCAAAGCCTGATGTCTTACCCTGCCCTCCATCACCTCTTTTTGCAAGGTAATAAAAGCCTCAAAATCTTCTAAACCGTACTTAGTCATCTGCAACTGCTGACGCAACAGTTCTTCTGCCTCAACCGTTAAATAACCGGTTTTCAACGCTTTCCCGACAATGGTACTGATTAAAGTCATAGTAGATTCACCCTGATGGCACGCACGTAAACAATGGAGTTGTGTCACCAGACTAACTCTGATTTTAGTTTGTTTCGCGATCGCGCTTCAAATAGGTCAAATCTATCTTAAGGTATATTTTGAGCGATCGATTTGTCACTGGTAAATTGTATCAATTTTTACTCAATAATGCGATCGAACTGATGATTTTACAAGTTTTCTTTAAACTAACGCTACACATAAATAATGCGTGCTACTTTGAAAAAAAATGGCAATCCCTTGCCCTGCTTAGGAATAATTTAATTGTGAAAATTGATATCAAATCAAAAAATGTAGCAAAATTTCTTGCAACAGGCATTACTTAGTTTCTAACAACAGTCGCCATTCTCTGACAGCAAAGGGAGGAACCAGCAACGCAGCTTTTTTTTCATCTTTCACAGGCAAGTTCAACCGCAAGGGCTGATTGGTTTCGACTTGTGTAATGATTGATTTAAAATCGTATTCTCCGACATTAATCGGCAAATCCGACTCGCTCCAAATATCATTAGCCATGCCAATTGCGCGACTTCCCGCAGCCACATTCAGCGACACAGGGTGCTCCAATTCAGTTCCAGGAAACCCTACCAATCTCAGATTAAAAGAGTTTACTACTCCCGACTTTACTCGCTTGTACAAAACCACTTGCCACGCTTTCTCATCAGTATCGCGCAGGCTTTGTACGGAACGAAACATTACTCTGTCGCCCGCTTCTGGATACTTGTGAATCGAGGCGAAAGCGGGCGGGCTGACAGCTAAGATTAGATACAAGCACAAGCTAATGATTGTTAAAGCCTTGAAAAAGGAAGGTTTTGCACTGAGATTTTTCATGGGATGACCAAAATATCGCTTGTTACCCAGAAGCTTGATAAATAAAAAAGTAGGGTACGGCGCACCCTACTACTCATTTTAAACCTATAATCCAACTGCCTGCTTAGGGGGAAGGAAGAGCATAAAAAGCAACTCCCTCATCCCGGAAATCTGACCTCCCCTGTACCGCCAGCCGCTGGCTTGCGCTTGCGGTAAAAAAGTGTGTAATATTTAGCGGATTTTCCCGTTCCCTCGCGAGGTTGGTAAAACGATAGACGGGTATCGCACCCGGAACAGCCGTGCTATATGAATTGAAAACCTCCCCCTGATCGCGGAACTGGGGTAAGGTGCGAACAAAGCTTATCTCACCAGGTTTATTCGTAAAGAAATAAGTTCCTGATGCCGTATTCAAGAAGCGTTCAACCTTTGCGTTACCGCCGTTTGGAGCAATAAATTCATCGCCTTCACTCTGGAAACGAGCAGGGTTGGTTAGTCGGTCACTTTTCTCGATCGGGTCTGTAGTATAAAAATGCCCTCCTGCCGTCTTGTCAAAGAAACGCGCGACGGGAATGCCACTACTGCCTCCTTGATTTACAGGCGCACCTGTTAGGGCGTCTTTCAAAGTGACATTGCCCCTGTCAGTTGAAACCTGTAATGTGAAAGGCTGAGGAAGTTCGTTTAACGTATTCAAGCTAGTCACGCGGACTACATAGTCCACACCAGGCACACTTGTAAGCGAAGTAGCACCATTAGAGTATTGGGCGCTAAAACTCGGTATTTTTGAGTTGAGACCGTTGCCATCATCAGCCTGAGCAACAAGAAGACCACTCGTATCAGCGACATTCGCACCCGTGTTGCCTTTGGGTATTTGAAAGACTTGCACGTAAGGGTCATAGCTAGTGCTTAGATCTTTAAAAAGATCAATTGATATAGGCTGATTAACTAACTCTACCTCTAAGATGTAATCTTTAGCGCGAGTTCTTGCAGGACCATCGCCCGAATTAGGAGTCGGGATACTCTTGTCAGTTGTAGTTAACTGATTGGTCACTTGAACTGATGCCATTTAAGCTGTCCTTTTAACTTTTTTGATAGCAGGTGTTATAAAATACTGCCTTCTACATTTATAAAACACTCAAGACTGATAAGTTACCTAACAGCTATTAGTATTTTTATTAGGTATTCTTATGAGAAGTACACCAACACAGGGATAGGCTTTATTTACAATAAATTTTATAACGTATCTAAAATATCCTCATAAGCCAGTAAAAATACTTAATAAGTTAGATACTTAATCTGGTAAAATCATAAATAATTATGAGTGTGCTTCTGCTTATGAATATACATGACACCTCCCAATAAACCCTTACAAATACCAGAACAGAAGTTTATAGAGGCTGCGGCTTGCTGGAATCTCGAACAGTTATATGCAGACTTGACAGTGGCAAAGCAAGAGTACGCTAGCAGTACAAAGCAGCGACTCACTCCTTTAGAAAAAACTTACCTGCGAGGATTACTTTGCAATTATAGTCCGCCGGAAATGGCCACCGCACTCAACCGTGAATGCGCCGGTATTAGAGTAGACTTATCGAGAGGGCTGTATCGCTACATAGAAGTTTTAACGCTGCAACAACCGAAAGATTGGAAAGAAATCCCCAGTATCCTAGAAATATTTGGTTATAAACAAAAGGGGAATGTAGAAACTTTGCATTCTACATTGATAAATTATATCCAAACTCCCGAAACTTCCATCGAAAATCAAACTGAATCGGGGATGTTGGCTGATACGTCTATTTTCTACGGGCGCACAACAGAACTTGCTAACTTAGAGCAATGGATTTTACAAGAAAACTGTCGTTTAGTTGCTATATTGGGTATGGGCGGCATTGGCAAAACTGCTTTAGTATCTAAGCTGAGCAATATGATTAAACACCAGTTTGACAGATTGATTTGGCTCAACCTCAGTCATGCACCTCTGTTGGCACATACTCTGGTAAATTTAATCGAATTTTTATCAAATAACCCCCCAATCGATTTAGAGAGATTGGGATTAATTAGTCAGTCTAAAGAAATATTTTTTCAAGCTGCGATCGCTCTCCGAGAGCGATCGCACATTGAATTTTACCTAGACAACCTAATTGCTTCCACAAATGCAATAGAACAGACAATCATCGCTGATGGTATCCAGCGGCTGATTCATTGTTTACAAAAGCGTCGATGCCTGATAATTTTAGATGAGTGGGAAGCTGTTTTCAGCACTGAGCAGTTAACAGGAAATTATCGAGAAGGATATCAAGTGTATGGGGAATTGCTGAAACAACTAGCAAAATCGCAGCATCAAAGTTGCTTGCTGTTGACTAGCTGCGAAAAACCTAAAGAAATTGCAGCGTTAGAAGGTCAAAATCAATCTGTACGGTCATTAAAATTGGGCAGTTTGGGAGAAGCTGCTGTGGAAATCATTAAAAATAAGGGTTTGTCTGAAGAAGGTGAATACTCAGAACTGATAGAGGCCTACAGCGGCAATCCTTTAGCGTTAAAAATAGTAACAACAACTATTCATGATATGTTTGGGGGAAGCATTGCTAACTTTTTAAGAAATGGGCTATTTCTGGGAGATTATAGCGATACGTTATCTCGGCAGTTTAATCGCTTATCAGCATTTGAAATCGAGCTACTACACTGCATGGCGAAAGAAGTCAAGCCTGTTGATATTGAAAAATTGTGTTCAGATATTCAGCAAGAGAGGAGTTTAGAATTGCTGAAGGTGTTAGAATCGCTTTTCAGGCGATCGCTAATTGAAACAGTCCAAGCAGAAAGTGAAACCCTGTTCGCGCTTCAACCTGCGGTAAAGACATATCTGATGTCTGTGGTAAGATGGCCTAAGTCGTAAATAATATACCGAGGTTCTATTTCCAATCGGTTTCGGCTTGGGATAGCACGTAGGCTGAAACATCGATAATTTGTTGTTCTGACAAACGAGATTTGTAAGCGGGCATAATTCCTTTACCGTTGGTTACTAGGTTGGAAATATTGGCGATGGAGTCCATGCCGTATTTTTTTAAGGCTTTTTCTTTTAAGTTTTTGCCGCGCCTGATAATGTTGCCACCGTTGATGTGGCAGCCTGCACAGTTGGTGCTGAAGACTTCGGCTGGGGTTGCGGTTTCGGGAGTTGTTGCTGTATCTGCGATCGCAATTTGGGAATTAGTGGCAACTTCTGCAAATGCCAGTGTCAGTATTAATAAAGTGACGGTGAGGATTTTTTTTAATTTATTTAGTAAAATCATTTATTTGCAGATTAAAAAATAGTGCTGCATTTGATGATAGCACTAAATACAATATTGGAACAGGCAAGATGCCTGTTCCACAAGTGAATTTTTATTCTATTTGTGGGGCGTTGCTCCTAGCCCGCCCCGGAAGGCTTTACAATACTGCAACAGGCAAGATGCCCGTTCCACAAGTGAATTTTTATTCTACTTGTGGGGCGTTGCTCCTAGCCCGCCCCTGAATCCTTTATATTCATTCTTCCCAGTCGAAGGTGCGGGTAACTGCTTTTTTCCAAAAGCGATATTTTTGCTCCCGAAGTGCGATCGGCATTTGCGGTTCCCAAATACAATCCACCGCCCAATTATCCCGCAATTCTGCTAGTTTACTCCAAAAACCAACCGCCAAACCAGCCGCATAGGCCGCGCCCAGTGCAGTAGTTTCTGCTACCACAGGCCGCACCACAGGCACTCCCAAAACATCGCTCTGAAACTGCATCAGCGTGCTATTTCCTACCATCCCACCATCTACTTTTAAAGACAAAAGCTGCACACCCGAATCCTGATTCATCGCATCCAATACTTCCCGCGTTTGCCACGCTGTCGCTTCCAATACTGCGCGGGCAATGTGTGCCTTAGTCGCGTAGCGAGTTAAACCTGCAATTACTCCCCTGGCGCTATCTTGCCAATAGGGCGCGTAGAGTCCAGAAAAAGCCGGCACAATGTAAACTCCTGCGCTATCTTCGACGGTATTTGCTAATGTTTCTACTTCCGCAGATGTGTTGATGATACCCAAATTGTCCCGCAGCCACTGTACTAATGCTCCCGCGATCGCAATACTGCCTTCAAGAGCATACACAGCGGGCGATTCTCCCATCTTGTAGGCGACTGTTGTTAGTAATCCTTGCTTTGAAGGGACGATCGCCTCACCGGTATTCAGCAGCATAAAACAGCCCGTACCGTAAGTATTTTTCGCCTCCCCAACATTGAAACAAGTTTGCCCAACCAGAGCCGCCTGCTGATCGCCCAAAGCAGCAGCAATCGGAACACCATCTAACAATCCTTTTGCAGTGCCAAAAATGTGACTCGAAGGGCAAATCTCTGGCAGCATCCGGCGGGGAATTCCCATTATTTCCAAAGTTTCAGCATCCCAATCCAGGGTTTGCAAATCCATCAGCATTGTGCGGCTGGCATTGGTAACATCGGTAATGTGTGCGCCGCCAGTCAGATGCCAAATTAGAAAAGAATCGACATTGCCAAAAATCGCCTCGCCTCGATTTGCCGCTTCCCGCAATCCTGCGATATTGTCCAGCATCCACTTAACTTTCGGCCCGCTAAAATAAGTTGCTAGCGGCAAACCGCAGCGCGATCGAAATCGATCTTTGCCGTCAACTTGTGCTAAGCTAGTACAAATTTGGTGAGTGCGAGTATCTTGCCACACAATCGCATTACCGTAGGATTTGCCCGTGTTTTTGTTCCAAACAATTGCTGTTTCGCGCTGGTTGGTAATGCCTAGGGCCGCAATATCTTTCGGGTCTATATTGCCAATTTCCAGGGCGTTTTTAATGACACTTTGGGTGCGCTGCCAAATTTCTTCGGCATTGTGCTCAACCCATCCCGGTTGTGGATAAATCTGTTGATGTTCTTGTTGGTTGCGGCAAATTATCTTTCCCAGGCGATCGAATACCATAAACCTGGTGCTGGTGGTTCCTTGGTCGATCGCTGCTACGTATTTTTTGGTCAAGTATTTAAAACCTTTTTCGCAATCAAGCCTTTAATATTTATGATAATATGTAAAGTCAAATTAATCTAAAAAAATTTAGTTTAGGGAAGTCCCTACTTTGAAACTAGCAGAATTGCTCAGGCTCGATCGCACAATTAAGGTTATCGGCTTTGATGACGCACCCTTTTCTCGTACCAGCGACAGTCTCGTGTCGATCGCGGGCATAGTCTGCGGGAACACTCGATTTGAAGGAATGGTCTGGGGACAAGTCCTGCCAGACGGATTAGATGCCACTGATACTATTTCTGGGCTACTGCTCGGAGGCAAATTTCTGCCGCAATTGCATCTCGTTTTGCTAGACGGAATTGCTGTCGGCGGCTTCAATATTATTGACCTTCGGGAGTTAGCATCGCGGCTGCAAATTCCGTGCGTTGCTGTCATGCGCCGCCAACCAGATTTAGCTGCTGTCGAAAAAGCTCTACGCCATTTACCAGACTCGGAATACCGTTTAGAATTGTTGCGCCGCGCTGGGAAAATTCACGCTTTTGAACCTTTCTTCTTTCAAGTCTGCGGCGAACAACCGGAAGTAATTGCACTGGTTCTCCAGCGTTTAACTGATACTGGTAAAGTTCCTGAAGCTTTGCGTTTGGCTCATTTGATTGGTGCGGCGGTTATTACTGGTGTTAGCGGCAGTTCTGCTTGAATTTACGAGCGGCGATTTGATTTATTAAAAGTCAAAAAAGTTTGTAGTGCGGACTTTAGTCCGCTAATTTGGATGCGGACTAAAGTCCGCACTATGAACCAACTCATGATTTAGCTTCTGACAATCTCGCCCTCGATTTCACCGAATTCGATTTTAGTTCCCAAGGCTAAAGTTAGGGTGCTTTCAGGTTCAATCATTTTTATTTCGCCTTGAATGTCTGTGGCCCACCAAGCCCGATCGCCCAAATTGGTCAATCCCAAGGATAGCTCGTTTCGCGATCGAGAAATCACCGTAGCTACAACACCGTTAGATGCCATAGCTGTTAAAGTCGGGATGTCAGCGGTGAATAGCTGAGTACCCGCACTCAGAGGAATCACTCGACTTCGTAATTTCAGAGAAAATTGATGGCTGGAAAAAGAATCTTCTGAGGATTTTTGTGATATAATACTAGGCGAAACCTGAGCAGAAGTTGCAGCGGGCAAATCAGAGTTTCCAACTGTAATTGTACAATTACCGATTCTCTTTTGGTCGCCCGATCGCAAATAACTCACCGCCCCGCTATCAACATTCTCGCAAACAATTTGACCAGCCTCCAATTGAAACCGCATTGCTAAGGGCGAAACATCAGGAATATAGATAATTGACAAATTTTCATCACTCCCAAACGTCACCGGTTCTGCACCAATAGTCAGAGTGCGATTTGCTCCCGAATCGTAACTAATTACCAGCCAAGCTTTGTTAAACAAAGTTTCGGCGACAACTAGCATAATGCCAATCCAAAAGCCGATCGCACTACAGCCAACTAAACGGCCCGCCGTCCCAGATAAACTATAAGCAAACAGAATAAACAAACAACCGCCCAAAACACCACCTACACCGCCGCCACCCAAGCCACGCAGCGCTCCTAAATTGGGAATTCGTTTGGAAAGTCCAAATCCTAACAAACTGCCGGCTATGCCCCAGCAAATCACTCGCAATATCTCGTTTTCGCCGTCGCCAATCCCGCTGAAAACACCTTCGGCGATCGCTCCCGAAATTGCCCCGGCAATTACACCAGACAACCCGCCATTTTTTAAAGCCTGTTTAATTTGGGGCTTGCCTTTGATATAGTAATAGTAGCCGAACATAATTGCAGTAGCAATGCCGCCGCCTACCAATCCAAACCAGCGACTTGTTGACAATACACTGTCAAAAACAGATGTTGAATCATTGAGATAGTGCCTGAAAGGTTCAGTGATGAGATTGCCGGCCAAACCGCCGACAGCACCGCTAATCCCAAACTGCAAAGCTTTTTTAAGGGCTGATAGATTTCTTTTCACGGCGCACCTGGTTAAAAGTCAGACTCGAATTTAGCTACAAGCTCGAAACTTACCATTTCCGATCCGCACCTGTCGCCCCTCCGTCTCCCGCACCTCTGGCCTCTGTCTCGCGCACCTGCCTTTCAGAGACAAGTCTATTGAGCCTCGCGCCACTTCCCGTCACAAATTGCTCAAAGGACGCGCGAGCGAAGCTATCCCGTAGGGAATCGCCTGTAACTACTGCTGCAAGATAATTTTAGCGATTTTTTGACTTGGAAATTTGCACCGATTAGACCCCAGCTTGGGCCCGAATATGAAAAGGAATGTTACAAACTATTACAGTAACACTCAGAATGTGAACATAATGCCTCAAAATACTTGCGAGAGGTAGTTGTGTCAGAGAAGCAATATCCTGACTAACTGCCGGACAGTCACTCGATCGCCACTTAAGAATCTGCTGCAATCTCGATCGTAGATTAAAGATCGCATCAATCATTTGTGGTATTCTAAGCGACAGGCTTAGTGCGGGCATCAAAAAGCGCACCGGCGTGAAGAACCAGCGTCGTCAAACGAAGGCAGACACCCGTCAACAACTTCAACAGTTGCTGGCTGTGGAAAGTCCGCCCTTCCCCGTCAAAGCTCCTGCCAACAGCAAAGCGAAAGGTACGGGATGAAAGCGCCCGAACGTCCTAGTTCAACGCAGAGCAGTTCGTATAGCAAAATATCCAGCGGGTACACACAAGATGAGTATCGTCACCAAATCAATCGTCAACGCAGACGCTGAAGCTCGCTACCTGAGCCCAGGCGAATTAGATCGGATCAAGAGCTTCGTCACCTCTGGTGAACGCCGCGTCCGCATCGCCCAAATTTTGAGCGAATCCCGCGAACGTATCGTCAAAACAGCAGGCGACCAACTTTTCCAAAAGCGCCCTGATGTTGTTTCTCCCGGCGGCAACGCTTACGGCGAAGAAATGACCGCAACTTGCTTGCGCGACTTGGACTACTACCTGCGTTTGATCACCTACGGAATCGTAGCTGGCGACATTACTCCGATCGAAGAAATCGGTATTGTCGGCGTCCGCGAAATGTACAACTCTCTCGGAACCCCGATTGCAGCCGTCGCCGAAGGCGTCCGCGCTATGAAGAATGCAGCTTCTTCGTTGCTGTCTGGAGAAGATGCTTCCGAAGCTTCCTCTTACTTCGACTACGTTATCGGTGCGATGCAGTAAGGAATTTAGGTTTTTGATGATAGATTTTTGATTGAACAATCGAAGGTTGCTGACAACAAGCCAACAGCTTTTGCAGATAATCAACTACTTGTAAATCTCAAATCCCAAATCCCAAATCTCAAATTTTCGCTCCAAAATTGGACTGACTCAGCCACTTTCTAGGAAACAAGACAACCATGCAAGACGCAATTACCGCCGTAATCAATTCCTCTGACGTTCAAGGTAAGTACCTCGACATCAGCGCATTAGACAAGCTTAAGAACTACTTCGCTTCTGGTGAACTGCGCGTCCGCGCCGCTACCGCCATCAGCGCCAATGCAGCCACAATCGTCAAAGAAGCAGTTGCTAAGTCTCTGTTGTACTCAGACGTAACTCGTCCCGGCGGCAATATGTACACCACTCGTCGTTATGCAGCTTGCATCCGCGACTTGGACTACTACTTGCGCTACGCCACCTACGCCATGCTAGCTGGCGACCCTTCCATCCTCGATGAGCGCGTGCTCAACGGTTTGAAAGAAACCTACAATTCCTTGGGCGTGCCCATCGGTTCTACCGTACAAGCAATCCAAGCAATGAAAGAAGTCACCGCCGGTTTGGTCGGTTCTGACGCTGGTAAAGAAATGGGCGTCTATTTCGACTACATCTGCTCTGGCTTGAGCTAAATCGAAGGAAGAAGGAAGAAGGAAAAAGGAAGAAGGAAGAAGGAAAAAGGAAGAAGGAAGAAGGAAGAAGGAAGAAGGAAGAAGGAAGAAGGAAGAAGGAAAAAGATTTATTTCTTGCCTCTTTTAACTTTTAACTTTTAACTGTAAACTTTTAACTTTTAACTGTAAACTTTTAACTTTTAACTGTAAACTTTTAACTTTGGACTTGTTACCTTTAGCTTTCAAAGAAGTCAGGGAAGTTGAGAGTGATTGCTAGACCGTCAAAGGCCAGTCGAGAAAGCCCGACGAGTTTTAACGAGCTAGTTTTGACTCCTAACTCCCTGACTTCAATCTTTAAAAAATCCATCTAAATATCTGTAAACCTACTCAGGAGTTTGTTTCCCATGAGAATGTTTAAAGTGACTGCTTGCGTCCCCAGCCAAACTCGCATCCGCACTCAGCGCGAATTGCAAAATACCTATTTTACTAAGCTGGTTCCTTATGACAACTGGTTCCGGGAACAGCAAAGAATTATGAAAATGGGTGGCAGAATTATTAAAGTGCAATTGGCTACTGGTAAGCCCGGAGCTAATACTGGTCTACTTTAAAATCCAAGGATGGATTGATAGAGGGGCAAGAGGTCGATCGCGACCTCTTTTTTGTTTGTTATGATTTTATAGCAGAAGGAAGAAGGAAGACGGAAGAAGGAAGAAGGAAGACGGAAGAATGTAGTAATTTGTAGGGTGTGCACTGCGCACCGGTTGACTTCGTAGCCCATTCCCCCAGCGGTTGACTTTTCTACTCGTTACCAGGAAGAGCGAAAGTAACGCAGATGGGCGAGGAAGAGCCTCCTTAATCCTGTGCCGAGGCAGAGTAAGAGTGATATGGGTTCCCAGACAGAGCCTTGGAACCAGTTAAAAGAAACCGGGTTTTTTCATCGAGATTGAGGGTTTTAAGCAAATATTTGGGTGAAAAAACCAGGTTTCTGACAGTCTGTGCGATCGCAAACTAGACTAAGAACTAATGACAACTGACAACTGACAACTGACAACTGACTAATGACTAATGACATTCGACGCTTCATTCCATTTTTTGACCCCGGCGTGTCTGAATGGGCCGCTGAGGCCCGGTGGCTCAGGTGGTTGACTTTTTTGTGGCTGTTTGTAGGGCTGACAGCTTTGTTTTCGGCTTCCTATCCGATCGCAAATTCAGAATTTGGAGACGGCCTTTACTATTTTAAGCGGCAACTAATCGCAGTGGCGATCGGGCTGGCAGGTTTTAACTTAATGGTGTACTCCCCCCTGCGTTACCTGATGAAAACAGCTCAGTTGGGAATTTTGGTGCTGCTGGGATTGCTCTGGTTGACCTTGATTCCGGGAGTGGGAACCACAGTCAACGGGGCAACTCGCTGGATATCTTTGGGCCCGGTGCCGATTATTCAACCTTCTGAATTGATTAAACCATTTTTCGTTCTCCAAAGCGCCCGCATTTTCGGCAACTGGCCCCGATTGACAAACAAAGTTCGCCTTAGTTGGCTGTTAATTTTCGGCGCAATGCTGTTGGGAATTTTGTTGCAGCCGAATTTAAGTACCACAGCTTTGTGCGGGATGACTTTGTGGCTGGTGGCTTTGGCGGCGGGCTTACCTTACTTGCAGTTGGGCGCAACGGCTGTGGGGGGTATGCTTTTAGCCGTTTTAAGTATTAGTTTTAGGGAATATCAGCGCCGCCGGATTATGTCTTTTCTCAATCCTTGGGCTGATCCGATGCAAGACGGCTATCAGTTGATTCAAAGCCTGCTGGCTGTGGGTTCTGGGGGGATTTGGGGTGTTGGTTTGGGGATGTCGCAGCAAAAGTTATTTTATTTGCCGATTCAGTACAGCGATTTTATTTTTGCTGTGTTTGCTGAGGAGTTTGGTTTGGTGGGAGGTTTCTCGCTGTTGCTGATGTTGGCGGCTTACGCTACTGTGGCTTTGAGAGTGGCGATGAGGGCCCGGAATATTGAGAGTCAGTTGGTGGCAATTGGGGTGATGGTGGTGATGGTGGGACAGTCGCTGCTGAATATTGGGGTGGCGACGGGGGTTTTGCCGACTACGGGTTTGCCGCTGCCGTTTTTTAGTTACGGGGGCTCATCGATGTTGGCGAGTTTGTTGTTGTCGGGGTTGCTGATTCGGGTGGCTAGGGAGAGTTCTGAGGCTGATGTTGTTTCTTTGGAGGGACGCAGAAAGATGCCTGGAAAGCCTAAGTTGCGATCGACCAACGGCAGTACACAAGCCGAGTAATTTGTCAAATTATTTCCTGGAAGCGCGGGTAGCTAGAAACCGGATTTTCGTCCATCAAACCCGGTTTCTGCCTCCAAAACTATATTTATTTCCGTCCATCACCCTTATTTGGCGGTTCTTCTTGTTCTTGAGGTTTAGCTGTGATGTCAATTAATTCTTTTTTGTCTGGTTTTGGTGTTTCTTGAGTAGAGTTAGCCATTGAGTTTTGTCCTAAATAGATGCACCGCTTAATTATATCTTTTCCGGCTACAAATCTATGGATCTAGATAGCGGGAGCAAGAGCAACACAAATAATTCTCAGGTAGTTGAAATTTCGCTTTAATATTAGACAGGGTTATGTAGATGCAAATTCCTGTCGATTGCTACACTCCTTGAGGATTGCAGCCAAACAAATCCGAGGTAGAGGCAAAAACATCTTTGTTAAGTATTAAATGCCGATCGCCATCTCGACTGATTAACCCTTGCTGCTGCAATTTTCCCAGCATTCGCGTTACTGTTACCCGCGTCGTGCAAATAGCATTAGCAATATCTTGATGTGTTAAGCGGATGCTCAAACGAGTTCCCTCAACCACAGGCTGACCGAAGTCCTGTTGCAATAATAGCAGAAGCTGATACAAACGGTCTTCTACTCGGCGCTGTCCGGCGATCGCCAAAATTGATTCCATTTGCCGCAGCCGCCGAACCATTTGAGGCAGCAACTCGTGACCCAATTGAGGAGAAGCTTCGATTTCCACCATAGAATACCACATCAAATAAACATCTGATGTCGCCGTAGCTCGGTAAGTCTGCAAATTAGTCAACCACAAACCGAAACACATCGAAGGCCCAACCCAACCCAAAAGTGCTTCTTCCCCGGTTGGATAAAGCGTGCTCAGTTGTGCTAAACCTTGACAAACGCGCCAAAGTCCTTGAGACATCAAAGGAATGGTTTCGCCCTTGGCATAAAAATGCAAGTTTCGAGTCGCTCCCGTGTTATGCTGGACTTCCGCTAAAAGTGCTTTGGATGTTGGTGGCATATCCGTTATTTCCAGCTAAAAAACAATACTCTGAGATCTACGAATCTCACTCTAACCCACCAAGGTAAAGGTTTGGTAATCGTCTGGTTAGCGGGAGTATAAGCTTTAGCCATCAGTTGAACCCAGATTTTATATCACTACTGTTAAACTTCCAAAGTGATTAATTGAGCAATTTCTTCAGTCTGAAAACCTAAAGCCATGGGCTTTTGCACTTCTGGGATTATTTGCACATCATAGAGTTCTGTAACTACTCCTTCAAATCGCACCCAGTGAACTATTGTTCCAGTGTTAATATCTATTATCATGATACCACAGCGTGGCTCGGCATCTTTTTTTATTAACAATTCATCTAATTCTAAGCCGCTAAAAGTGTTGTCGCCGCCTCTAGGTTTAGATAATCCAACTATTGCCCAGTTTTGCCAAAAGGCTAAGCCTCGTAAATAGCCTGGACAAAATGCGATCGCCTGAAATTGCCCGGTTTCTAAATCCACATAACCCAACTCTCCCCGCCCCGAATTTAGCACCCACAACTTGTCTTGATACCAGCGGGGTGAGTGCGGCATTGATAATCCTGATGCGACAATTTCATTCGATTCTATATCTATAATTATGCCGCCATTTTGTCTGCGATCGCGCCAGCCGTCCACCACATCCGACTGACTGGATGCTGTCACATATTTAGCTTTCCCCTCCACCATTGCTAAACCGTTGAGGTGACAGCGATCTTCGTTGATATATTGTGAGATAAAGGGTGGTTTCCATAAAGGTTTACAACTGTGCCGATCGCTCACTGTGGCTAGACAATTGAGTAATGTGCTGATAAAAATTACTTGTCCGCTGCTATCTACAGCTACATCATGGATGTCGATATCGCCCGTGGTGTAAGCGATTCGAGGCACGTAAAGGCGATCGTAACCTTGATGCAGTTGTCCGGCTGCTAGCACATTTTTTAATTGCCAGAGTTGATATTTAGAACTTAGGTAAATGCGATCGCCTGTGCAGTAAAGTCCCATTGCGCGATCGAATATGCGCCAAAATGCTGAAATTTTGTTAGTCTCTGGCGCAGCACCGATTAATATTAATCGGCTGGTTTGATAGGTAGTGCAAGCAAGGCTGATTTGTTGTTGATTTAGCCAAGCTGGAAACTCGCGATCGCCAAAAATATCGTGTTCGTGGATTGTATTGACAATTGTGTCGTTATTCATAGAATCTAGAAAATTTTAATTCCCGTAGGGGCAGGTTCACCAACAATAATTGCCGCTGGACTGATAATCTCATAAACCCGCCCCCACCCAACCATAAATCATCATGTTTCAGGTATATTTTGAATTATTCGTGGTGTGGGGGCGGGTTTATATAGATTGTTGGTAATTGTTATAGATTGTTGGTGAAGCCGCCCCTACAAAATATCCTACTCGTAGTGGCGGGTTCACCAACCATAATTGCCTAAAACCCACAATCTCATAAACCCGCCACTTGGGCGGCAAATCGCTTTAAACATACAAGTAGCGGGTTGTACCGATCGTAATTGCCTAAAATCAATAATCTCACAAACTCGCCCCGACTTCGACTTTTTATAATTTGTTTAAAATAACCAGAGAAATATAAAGATTTAGTAAATGAGAAGCTAAAGCACTGACAGTGCGATCGCACTTTGCTATACTCCTAATGGTTAAAAGCCTAGGGTGCCATCCACTACTAGATAGAAACACCGTCGATCGCAATTCAATCGCTCGCTTTTTGCATATTACAAACAAGTCATTCTACCGGAAGCACAAACAGATGAACACCATAACTCAACTTACCCCCAACTCAAAAAAAAAATTCCCTTGGTTGGTTGCATCTAATGCAACCAACCAAGGGAAATCGTCATCCTTGACCCCACAATACCCGAGTGCGATCGCATAATCCAAGGCATCAAACCAGATACGGCCACCTACATCCTCAAAAACAAGGTAAATGCGATCGAGCAAATCACCACAATCCTCGCTCAGCATCAAGGCATCGAAACCCTCCACATCATCACCCACGGTAGCCCCGGCAAGATTTACTTAGGCACAACAGAACTCAACAGCAGCAACATCAAACACTACAGCCAACAGTTGCAACAGTGGCGAAACGCCCTGACAGCCAACGCCAGCATCATCTTGTATGGCTGTAACATAGCAGCCGGGAAATCCGGGCAGCAATTCCTGAATCAACTGAACCAACTCACAGGCGCAAACATCGCCGCTAACTCCCAACTTACAGGCAATAGCAAACTAGGCGGCACATGGGACATTCCGCAACTCATCCCCCCATCAAGCCAAAAGCCCAAACTTGCTCTAACAGAAACCACCCTCAAAACCTACAGCGGCATCCTCAGCTTCGCCACGAAAGTTGACTTCCCCACTGGCAGTGGCCCCAACAACGTTAACATCGGCGACATAAACGGCGACGGGAAACCAGATGTAGCTGTGGCGAACATCAACAGCAACACCGCCTCCATCCTGCTCAACACTACTGCCACCGGAGCCACCAGCCCCACTTTCGCCACCCAAGTCACCTTCCCTACTGGCAATCGCCCCTCCTCCACCAGCATCGGCGACATAAACGGCGACGGGAAACCTGACTTAGCTGTGGGAAACAACAGTGACAACGTCTCCATCCTGCTCAACACTACCGCCACCGGAGCCACCAGCCCCAATTTCGCCCCCCAAGTTACCTTCGCTGGCGTGTCCCGCTCCGTCAGCATCGGCGACATCAACGGCGACGGGAAACCTGACTTAGCTGTGGCGAACTTCAACGGTGGCAACATCTCCATCCTGCTCAACACTACCGCCACCGGAGCCACCACCCCCACCTTCGCCACCAAAGTTGACTTCACAACTGGCAGTAGGCCCGTCTTCGTCAGCATCGGCGACATCAACGGTGACGGGAAACCTGACTTAGCTGTGGCGAACAAGGGCAGCGACACCGCCTCGATCCTGCTCAACACCACCACCACCGGAGCCACCACCCCCACCTTCGCCACCCAAGTCACCTTCGCTACTGGCCGTAGGGTCGAATCCGTCAGCATCGGCGACATCAACGGCGACGGGAAACCTGACTTAGCTGTGGCGAACTACGACAGCGACACCGCCTCGATCCTGCTCAATACCACCACCACCGGAGCCACCACCCCCACCTTCGCCACCCAAGTCACCTTCGCTACTGGCGATGGCCCCTACTCTGTCAGCATCGGCGACTTCAACGGCGACGGCCTCCCTGACTTAGCTGTGGCGAACTTAAAAAGCAACACCACCTCCATCCTGCTCAACACCACCACCACCGGAGCCACCACCCCCACCTTCGCCACCCAAGACACCTTCGCTACTGGCCGTGGCCCCGAATCCGTCAGCATTGGCGACTTCAACGGCGACGGCCTCCCTGACTTAGCTTTGGCGAACTACTACAACAGTAGCGTCAGCATCCTGCTCAACACGCCCCTCAAAATCAGCATCGCCACCGGCACCACCCCCACCGAAACAGGCCCCACCACTGGCACATTTAACATTACCCTCGACACTCCCGCCCCCGCAAGCGGTTTACTCGTCAACTTCAACACCACCGGCAGTACCGCCGCCACCCCCGGCCACTACTCCCTAACTGCGGGTACGAATATCACCGCTGTGACTGCTAATACTTTCACCATTGCCGCTGGTGCAACTACCGCCGTCCTCAATGCTGTCCCCGTCGATGATGCTATTGTTAACCCAGGGGAAACAGTCCAAGTCAACTTCACTCCAGATCCCAGCAATTTCAACTACGTTCTCGATCCAGTTGCCACGAATACTACTGCTACGCTGACAATTACCGACAACGATTTACCCACAAATCTCCCCACAGTTAACCTCTCCGTTTCTCCAGTCACAAGTACAGAAACAGGAAGTCCAACTATTACTGTCACCGCCACAGCATCCAGCGCAGTTGTCGGAGTTCAAATGGTAAATGTTGCTCTGTCTGGAACTGCCACTACTGCTGACTTTAATGGTACAATTCCCACTAGCATTACCATTGCCGCCGGTCAAACCACAGGTTCCTTTACCGTTAATGTTAATGATGATGCACTGGTAGAAGGGAGTGAAACAGGTACTTTCACAATTTCTACTCCTTCTAGTGGTATCACACTGGGAACTACTTTATCAGGTGACGTTGCAATTAGCGATAACGATGTAACGCCATTACCAGAAATCCAAGTATTAGACGGAACAACGGATATAGCTGATGGTACTGTAAGTGCGATCGACTTTGGTAGTGGATTAATCGGCGCAAGTCTCAAGAAAACCTTTACCGTAAACAATCTCGGTACAGCAGTTTTAAACCTGAGTAACCTAACTTTACCCACCGGATTTAGCTTGGTTGGAAACTTACCAGCAAGTGTCACAGCAGGCGGTAGTACAACTTTCCAAGTTCAAGTAGATACAGCCACAGCCGGAAACTTATCAGGTACGTTGCAATTTGTCAATGATGACAGCGATGAAAATCCTTTTAATTTCCCAATTTCGGCATCAGTTACAGCTACAGCAACTCCAGAAATCCAAGTATTAGACGGAACAACGGATATAGTTGATGGTACAACAAGTGCGATCGACTTTGGTAGTGCATTAATTGGCGGCACTCTCAACAAAACCTTTACCGTAAAAAATCTCGGTACAGCAGTTTTAAACCTCAGTAATCCTACCCTACCAACTGGATTTAGCTTAGTCGGAAATTCACCGACAACTCTCGCAGCAGGTGCAAGTGCTAACCTGCAAGTTCAAGTCGATACAGCTACGGCCGGAAATAAATCAGGTACGTTGCAATTTGTCAATGATGACAGTGATGAAAATCCCTTTGATTTCCCGATTTCAGCATCAGTCACAGCCACTCCCACGCCAACACTCGCACCCGCACCAGCACCCGCACCAGCGCCTGCACCCGCACCAGCGCCTGCACCCGCACCGGTATCAAACCCTGTACCTTTACCAATCCCAACGCCTGCACCCGCGCCAACGCCTGCGCCGGTACCAACTCCAACACCAGCACCAACACCAACACCTACACCTACACCTGCACCCGTACCAACTCCAACGCCTGTTAACCAAGAGGATACAGACTGCATTTGCGACAAAATTGAGTATCCCAACCTTAACCAACCCAACCAACAAATTGATAAGATTATCAATGGTGGTGGTTTGCTAATTGGGACTCCCGCAAACGAAGCTTATTTTGGCAGCAACAGTCCTAATTTCTTTGATGCTAAAGAAGGCAAGGATAACTTGTTTGGCGGTGAGTTAAAGGATATTTTCAACGGCAATGAAGGCAATGATTTCATTGATGGTAATACAGGAGACGATATCCTGTTTGGCGACAAAGAAAACGATATC
Source organism: Lyngbya sp. CCAP 1446/10 (assembly GCF_026130175.1). Lineage (GTDB taxonomy): Bacteria > Cyanobacteriota > Cyanobacteriia > Cyanobacteriales > Microcoleaceae > Microcoleus. The sequence continues at coordinate 47,646 of NZ_JAIGNI010000009.1, forward strand.
ATTCTTGGTGGTTTTGGTGAAGATGTGATCTTCGGAAATCAGGGCAATGATTTCATTAACGGCAAAGAAGATGATGATTTAATCTTTGGCAATCAAGGTAATGATTTTATCGACGGCGGTAAAGGAAATGACTTAATTTACGGTGGCAAAGGAGATGATGTAATTCTCGGTAGTCAAGGTAATGATACTCTCTTCGGACAACTGGGAGATGATACTTTGTGCGGCGGTGATCAAGATAACGTCATTTACGGCGGCCAAGGTAACGATTTAATCGATGGCGGTAAGGGCAACGATTCGATTTATGGAGACTTAGGTAACGATACGCTTCTCGGTTGCGAAGGTGATGATATTTTGTTTGGAGGTTCGGGCAATAACAGTTTAGTTGGCGGTTTGGGAAATGACACTTTTGTGTTAAATCCTAATCAGGGATTTGACTTAATAGCTGATTTTGTCAAGGGTAAAGATTCCCTCGGATTGTCGGGAGGTTTGAGTTTTAATCAGTTAGAAATAACTCAGGACAATAACAGTGCGCTGATTAAGTTAAAGGGAAGTGGAGAATTAGTTGCTTCTTTAACTGGAGTCAATGCTAGCCTAATTGGTGTTAGCGATTTCCGAGTTATTTGAATCTCAAATAATACCTGAAAGGTAGGGAGACGGCATTGCCGTTTCCTCCGGGGCCGGAGACGGCATTGCCGTTTCCCTACAGATGCCCCTACCTGCTGCGACAACCTTCAAGAGCTTCTAAAATAGTTGAAGGAAGTATCAAAACGCAAAAGTAGGGTTTTTCATGGCCGATCAATTAATTCGCGCTACAGCCGCAGATGGCGGAATTCGCGCTGTAGCCGTCATTACCACCCGCCTCACCGAAGAAGCAAGACAGCGACACAAGCTCTCCTACGTCGCTACAGCAGCCCTCGGACGCACGATGTCGGCAGGGCTGTTACTTGCCTCCAGTATGAAGCGGCCCGAATCGAGAGTCAACATTCGCATTAAAGGAGATGGGCCGCTCGGTGGACTTCTGGTTGATGCGGGACTTGATGGCACGGTTCGAGGTTATGTCAGCAATCCGGGAGTGGAATTGCCGCCCAATGCTAAGGGCAAACTTGATGTCGGCGGAGCTATCGGTGACGGCTATTTGTACGTGGTGCGGGACGTTGGATACGGATTCCCTTACTCAAGTACGGTAGAATTGGTTTCCGGCGAAATTGGGGACGATCTGACTCACTATTTGGCAACCTCCGAGCAGACGCCTTCGGCTCTGGTTGTGGGGGTGTTTGTGGGGGCTGACGGGGTGCAAGCGTCTGGGGGCGTGCTGTTGCAGGTTCTGCCGAAGGCGGCAGCGGATGAAGAATTGGTGCAAACTCTGGAATCTAGGGTGGCTGCACTGTCGGGCTTTACGCCGTTGTTACGATCGGGCAAAACGCTGCATCAGATTCTCGAAGAGTTACTGGGTGATATGGGGCTAGAAATTTTCCCGGAAACTCAGATGGTGCGCTTTCACTGCGGCTGTTCGTTCGATCGAGTTTTGGGAGCTCTCAAAATGTTGGGCGAAGCGGAACTCCAAGATATGATCGAAAAAGATGGCGGGGCTGAGGCTACTTGTCATTTCTGCAATGAGGTTTACAAGGCTAACAGTGACGAACTTGCTGAACTGATCGACGATTTGCGATCGAACTCCGGTTCTTGAGACGATAATGTGTAATTGGCTCTATTGAGTGCGAGTTAGGCTTGGGCCTTGACCAATTGCCAATTACGCATTATCAATTACCTAATCACGAAATTTTGATTGGCGCGGCGCAGGCGATCGGCTCTTGCAGTGTTCCGCCTGCGAGAGTATGTCAAAGTGATGGATACATTTTATAAAGCAGTAGATAGTAGCGATCGCAGTTTTGAAATAACTAACACTGGCTGGTTGCTATTTGTGGTGAGCGGAGATTTATGAGTCAAGATCGCAAAACACCAGGCCGTTGGTCTGCATCAGAATCCTTGGAGTCAACAAAGGATACTTCCTCGCTAGTGCCAATTCCCGCCAGGAAAAACCGCGCTGAGCGACTTAAAGAGATCCGAGAGTTGGTTACTTCGGGAAAACTGCCGGGAGGGCATCTGGAACAGCAGCCGAAAGAGTCTGGGGAAAACTGGCAGCCGGGGGAACACAATCCTTGGTGGCTGATCTGGTCAAAGAAGTGGCAGTTTTGGCTGGCGGTGAGTTTGCTGCTGTCGATGGGTATGGGGTTTGTGGCAATTTCGTCTTTGCTCAACCTGACTTCGCAGTCGAATTGCTCGAAGATTTTTTGGCCGACGGCTTCTGCTAACGATCGCTTTTTTTGCGCTCAAGAAGCAGCTAGCAAGCGGACGGTGGATGATTTGCTGCGCGCGATCGAATTAGTGAATGCTTTGCCACAAGACCACCCGCTGCGATCAAGAATTAATGGTCAGATCGATCGCTGGTCTCAGGATATTATCAGGTTGGGAAATTCTAGTTTCCAAGAAGGAAAGCTGGAAGAGGCGATCGCGATCGCCCGCAAGGTTCCTCAAAACGTTCCCGCTTACCCGACGGTGCAAAAGCAGATTGAAAAGTGGCAGTCTACATGGAACGATGCAGAGAAACGTTATCGCACGGCCGAAGACCACTTGCGTCAGGAAGAGTGGGGCGAAGCTTTCCGCGAAGCTAATCTGCTGTTGGATACGGGAAATACTTTCTGGGAATCGACTAAGTACGAGGAACTGACTCAGGCAATTGAGACGACAAAGGCTGAAGGCAATAAGTTGATCAAAGCCCGAAATACAGCCTCGGAGGGAGGACTCGACAATCTGGTGACGGGGATTAAGCTGGCTCAGGGAATTGAGCAAAAAAGTTATTTGTATCAAGCTGCCAATAAGCTGATCGCGGAATTTAGCAAAAAAATTCTGGGTATCGCCCAAAAACGCTTGCAGGCGGGCGATTGGCAGGAGGCGATCTCGATCGCTAACAAGATTCCAGAGGCGGCAAATTTAAAGGAACAAGTACAGGATTTTAACGAGTTGGCTCAGGCTACAGCTCAGGCTTTGACGGGATCTGTTGATGGTTTGTCTAAGGCGATCGAACTCGCTAAAAAGTTGAATTCCGGTCGCCCTTTGTACCAACAAGCTCAAGATTTAGCCGGTCGCTGGCAGCAAGAAATGGCTGATGTGAAAACTTTGGATTTGGCAAGCAAGCTGGCAGCGCCGGGAGGGGTAAAGGATTTGAGGGCTGCGATCGCCCAATTGCAAACAGTCCCAGGCTCAAATCCTCGCTCTGGGGAAGTTCGCAGTCAAATTGGTCGCTTGAGCCGTCAAATCGAGCTGCTGGAAGACAGTCCGTACCTGCAAAGAGCTAACGATTTGGCGAGTACGGGCGATCCAAATTCCCTGGAGGCCGCCGTTGCTCAAGCGTCTCGGATCGGTCAAGGAAGGGCGCTTTACGGGGAAGCTCAGGGCAAAATTCAAGCTTGGATCGAGAGAAGACAGCGCCTTCAAGACCAGCCGTTTTTGGAGAGAGCTCAGCAACTAGCGGCCGGCGGCAATTTGGCGGGGGCGATTGATATGGCGCGCCGGATTCGATCGGGAAGGGTGCTTTATGAGCAAGCTCGATCGAACATTCGGACTTGGGAGGCTCAATTTCAGGGCGAGCAAGGTTTGCAGAACGCCCGTCAAGCGGCTCAATCAGGAACTGCTGACGCTTTGCAAACAGCAATTTCTCTGGCAAGTCAGGTACCGCAATCGAGTTCCCTCTCCTCGCAGGCGAGGGAGGCGATTGATGAGTGGAGCCAGCGGATTTTGGCGCTTGGTGTGGAACAGTCGTCGTCGGATCTGGCTGGGGCGATCGCGATCTTGAAGAAGATTCCTTCGGGTTCTCGCGCTTTTGAGCAAGCGCGATCGCAAATCAAAGTTTGGGAAGAGTCCCTGAATCCTCCGCCCGCTGAATCTCCGGCTCCTGATCCACCGGAAACCGAGCCTCCGAGCAGCCCTCCGAGTCCCTAGGCTAACTTGCTTACCCGACATGGGGCGGGGGTTTAAACCCCCGTCTCAAAGCTTGCATTCGATTAAAACCGACTGAGCATTCATCAATTGCCACCAGATTTGACAAGATATCCTTGGCGAGTTAATCGCCAACATTTAAAAATTGGTAAATAAATTCTTTGTATTCCTCTTTCATGGGCAGCTCTTCATCGACTTTGAGTCGCCGCCGCACTGTCACAACTTCTTTGCGTTCGATCGGGTTATAACCTGGTTTATCGTATTTTTCCCAATACAATCCCGTTCCCCGGCGCTGCCAAGCCGGCAGTTCGTTAAAGTTAATTCCGTTTTGAAACAGCAATTCGTTTTTGAAAGCCACCGATTGTTTGTCTAATATAACTGTTGCATTTTCACCCGTTTCGCCATTTTTTCGCAGCATCCAATAACTCCAGCCATTCAAAGCGCAGCGCGCTGCATCTGCTTGGCGCCAGAGAAAATAATCTACTACTTGCGATTTGTTCGCTGCGGAACAAATGCGGGTGTCAAAATTGACTGCTGTTTGGGCGGCGCAAGTGAAAGTTGCACTGGCAATACTGGCAGAAATAGAGACAATTTTTTCTAAGCTGCGGTCAAATAAATCCCAATCTGGAGGAAACAAAACTGAGATTTCGTCACTTTCGGTATAAGCGTAAATGCCGCCTAGTTCTGACAGGAGCGCTTTGGCAGTTTTCACCATTAATTCGTGGAATTTTAAGTCGAAAGGCTTCTCAAAAGTTGAGGAAGTAAATTTTGAAAAACTGCGACCGTCGGCGCGAATTACTGTGTGAGTTTCCGGCAATAAACGCAAGCTGTGAAAGTATTCTAGCTCCCGCATTTTTTTTTCAAATATCTGATTGTCCATGAATAACTTCCTCTGCGGGCAAGGTTTTTACTTCTAAGTTAAAGTTATCTGCTATGCGGACGGAAAACAGCCGATCGAACCCTTCGTCGTAACTGGGCACTACCATTTTTTTTATAGTAGCATAAATTGCTATGTCTGGAACTTGAGATTTGCCCGATCGCTTTTGATTTCTAGCTAAACAGTCGCTGACTATTGATTCAAAGTAGTAACCGATGATTTGGGCCTGATAGGTGCGACCGATATCAATCAGCGGTCTGCGATCGAGAACTGCGGGATTGGTGTTGTCAATCGCGACTGAATGACCTGCTTGGAGTGCATTTTCAATTAACTGAATTTGTCGGCGCGATTTGTTTCTATTGTTTCGCATTAAATCTTTGCTGACCAAAACGTGCGTGGCAGCTAAATAGTCGCGGAAAAAGGTGCTTTTGCCCGATGCTTGCAATCCCATTAAAATGACTAATTCCATGAAAGGCTAAACATCGGCCGGATTCAAGTGCATCATTGCCCAAGTCGTGTAAGTGCCTATCGGACTCCAGAGTATATAAGGCAGCAATAACAGGGCCGCAGGCTCCGAAACTGGCAACACACTTAAAGCTAGCACCACGCTTAAAATAGCGCCCGTTCCGCCGATGATTGTCCCGACTTTTAGACTCTTAAGTTTGCACATCACAGAGGTATAAGATATGGTTACTATTTCTAAAAGCAGGTACAAACCCATTCTCAGCCAAGTCTCCTGAGTTCCCGGTTCTTTTTCCCAAACAATCACTGCTGACCAAGCTGCACAAATAAAAATTACTGTCCAAATGATGGGAATTGCCTTTTCAAATACTAGCCATTTCGGACGCTGCAAGCGGTTGAACCACTGAATGTCACTGGGCGAGAGCAAGTTAGCTGCGAGTGCTACTACAAAGGCGACACCTCCGATTACCATCCAGGATTTAATCATTTCTCTACCTTTGGTTAGATTGACGGCTCCGATTAAATATCTATTTTAGGTAATTCCGGCGCAAAATACATCTATCTCCAGTCTTAAATTGATAATTTAAAGTAAATTAAACTGGTTAAAAATGGCAAATTTATTACCTTCGCAGTCCGGGACAGATAACCTAATTATGTAGGTGCGCAGCGCGCACCTTACCTCTATAAGTAGCACTTAGCCTAGCAACTTTGGAGGCTAGCCGAGTCGGTGATGGTGTTCTAATTCTAAACTAGAGTCATCATCTTTTTTGGGAACCAGAAGCGTATTTTCGCTACTTGGTTGCAACACAGCTTTAATTACTTGAAGAAAACGGTTGGGTTTTTTCGCTTGACCGTTGAGACTGCGACGGTCTTTCACTTTTTGAGAAAGGTGTCGCATCACAGATAAATCTAGTTCATCAATGAAATGATCTGCTATACGTTCTCCCATTAATTCAACAGCTTCAGAATACTGTTCTGTCAGCGTTTCTATGGCATCATAAGCTTCGTCAGCAACTTGAGTTGCTACTGTTTTATTTTGGTCGCCTGATGTCTGGGAATTGCTGCGTCGCCTATCTAAAAGACTTTGGTACTCAGCAATGCTCATGCCCAAATTGTAAAGGTGGTGGTGAGCGTGATCCATCAAATCTACTTCACCGGGATAAAAGAAACCGCGAGTGCTGTTGATGGCGTGCAGTTTTGCCCAACGCCGCAGAATTGTCTCGTCTTGGAGTTGGTATCGCTCCAACATTTGAGCTGTATTTAGCTCTACTTCTGGCGTAACTTTGAAATCGCTCATCGGTAAATCCTCGCTGGTGAGTAGATGAATAAACTTGAAACCTAGAATCTGTGTTTTGGGTACAGTCTGAAAATGACGATAAATCCTTTGACGGCATTCAGGGAAGTCTTGCCGGCTGATGCTAGTCGCCGAGCGATCGATCGCATGAGACGATTTCAGGGTAGTGTACTTGTGGGCTTGATCTCGATCGCATCCAGGAGCAACTGCACAGGCTTAATAATATAGCTGATTTCCTGTTTTAACAACCGTTAAAAATAGTAAATTTTAATTTTTTGGTTTGAATTGTTAGTAATTTTGAGCTACAATAGCACTAACAAGTCTGTAATCAGTAGTTTTAGTAGTTGCGATCGAGATTATTAGTATGCCTCTATACGATTATTTATGTCCCCAAAATAACCAGCAGCTAGAAGTTTCCCACAGCATGAACCTCGAAGTTTCGACTTGGGGTCAATTGTGCGATGTAGCTAAATGCGAACCTGGGGACACTCCCGCAGATGCTCCGGTACGCCGTTTGCTGAGCGCTCCGAGGTTACTGAAGCCAACATCCGACACCGATTACAAAAATTCTGGTTTCACCAAGTACGTGAAGCGGGATGAAGGAGTTTATGAAAATGTCACGGCGAAAGATGGTGAAAGCCGTGTTGTCAATCGAGATGGCAAGCCACTTAAAGAGTGAAAATTTACCAAAAAATTGGGTTGTGAGCTAGGGAAACGGCACTGCCGTCTCCTCTATTTCTTGGGTAAAGTAACGGCACTGCCGTGTCCTCTATTTCTTGGGTAGGGAAACAGCACTGCCGTGTCCTGTATTTCAGAGAATTGAAAACAGTAATACTATGCCAATGCCAATCGATCGCGATGCTCTGGATCATACCACAAAACTCACCTCGAATCGATCGCAAAAATCGGCAATAATCTTAAAGGGTATGACACAATGGAGAATTTTTCATGAAAGTTGCGATCGTCGGCTGCGGTTATGTGGGTACTGCGACAGCCCGACATTTACGGGGCAAATCTGATTGTACCGTGACGGCGACAACTACGACGGCGAGCCGAGTGGGTGAATTGGAGGCTGTCGTCCAGCGGGTAGTTGTAGTTAAGGGAAATGATGCAAGTGCGATCGCGAGTTTACTGCAAGACCAAGATGCTGTTATGCTGTGCGTCGGCGCTCCAAATGCTAGTGCTTATCGAGAAAGTTACTTAGAGACTGCGACAACTTTGGTATCAGTTTTACAGCAAGTACCGACAGTCAAGCAGGTGATTTATACGGGTACTTATTCTGTGTATGGCGACTGTCAAGGTAAACTGGTAAACGAAGAATCGCCCGTACAGCCAGCCAATCCCAACGGTGAAATTCTCGCCGAAACAGAACGAATTTTATTAGCAGCATCGAGTCCAAATCTTCACACCTGCATTCTTCGTTTGGGTGGCATTTACGGGCCTGGGCGAGAATTAGTTAAAATCTTTGGAGGCTGGGCTGGAACCACTCGTCCGGGTACGGGGGAAGATGCTACAAATTGGGTGCATCGAGATGATATTGTTGGGGGATTAACCTTTGCTTTGGACAATCGATTGCAGGGGATTTACAATTTAGTCGGGGATGTGTCGCTGTCTAGTCGTGAATTGCTCGATCGCATTTTTGAACGTCATAATCTGCCGAAAGCTACTTGGGATGGAAGTCCTAGCGTGCGACCTTATAATGCGAAGGTGTCGAATCAAAAGATTAAGGCAGCAGGTTATCAATTTATCCATCCTGAAATTACGGAGTTTTAAATACAAATCATTTTGTATTTGCCATAATCGCTTTTGCCACAGATGTCAACTTGCCAGTGAAGCCATCGCCGGGATTAGCCACTGGACCCCAGTTTGCATGGCGAGCGCTTCTGCCTGCATTTATTTCCGCAAAGGCTCGAATAGATTCTAAGTTGCCGCGAGTCATTTCAAAATAAGTGTAAGTACCTCCCCAGCACAGAAATTTCCCGGTAATTCCTCCGATTCTTCCATTGCCTAAATCCATAGTTTTTACCAAATAAACAGAAACAGTAGTTAAACAAGCTTTGTCATAATAAGAATAAACTACCGGAGCCTTCTCATTGTATTTATAGTTGGTTGCGAATATTGTTAGCTCTGAGGGAGTCATCGCGAAACAAGGATTTGCTGTGGACAGAAAAACAATTGTAGTAGTTAGTAATTTTTTCATGATGTGAGACATTTCTATATTTTCTCCTTAACCCAAGTTCTAAAGGATTTGAGCAAAGCCATTTCTCCCATAGTTTGAGTGCGAGTAAAAAAAACAGCCATTTCCGCTACCGATACAAAGGGAAAAGCAATACTAAAGTCGCACTCAACATATTCTGTCTCTACCAACTGATAAAATTTCAAAACTCGCCCGTTATATAGCCAGAGTTCCGGGACGCGAAGTGCTGAATAAATTGCCAATTTATTCATTGAACTGCTGGTAATATCTATTTCAATTGCTAAATCCGGCGGTGGAGCAGTTTCTAAATCCAGTTCTTCCCTGTCTCTGACTTCTACTTCATGTTGGATATAATAGCAATTGTCAGGTTCTATGCCCTTTTTAGCTCGTTGTTGCTTGAGAGTCATTGAGCCAGCACTTTTGATTTCAATGCCTAGTTCTTCTGCTAAAATGAAAATGAAACGATCAGACTTAATCTTGGGATTTTCATGTTCGTATAAAGGGCTCATAATTTCCAACATCCCGTTATCATAAGCTATGCGATAACCTCGGCTATCGCCTATTTCTTTTAGCAACGTTTCAAAGGTTGACCAGCTAATATTTTGTAGCAGTGTTCTCTGTTCGGCTAAACTTGAAGTAGTAGCAATCATCTCAAAATCTCCTTGAGTTGAGCAAACTATAGTTTTATTTTATCACGGGTAATGAGACTTCTGAAAGAGCCATCTTTTTTAACCGCAGATGCACGCGGATTAACGCGGATGAAGAAAAAGGTGGGCAAATACCCACCCCACAAACTTAGCTTATAATCTAACTGAAAAAGTCGATCGTCTCTTTCAACGCTTTGACAAACACATCAATCTCCTCATAGGTATTATAAAAATACAAACTCGCTCTGGCAGTAGATGAGATATCAAGATAGCGGTGCAAAGGTTGCGTGCAGTGATGCCCGGAACGAATCGCGACCCCATCTTGATCTAACATGGTAGACAAGTCTTGAGGGTGAATTTCTCCCGCTGTAAATGATGCTAACGCGGCCCTACCTTCGCCGTTGCTGTCCGGTTGCGGCCCGTAAATTTTAATCTGTGGAATTTGCCGCAATTGTTGGAACAGATAAGCCGTCAAATCGGCTTCGCAAGCGTGAATCTGATCCATGCCTATGTTACTAAGATAGTCGATTGCTGCACCAAGGGCGATCGCCTCGCCGATTGCCGGAGTCCCCGCCTCAAACTTGTGCGGCAAATCAGCATAGGTAGAATATTCAAGAAACACATCAGCAATCATCTCGCCGCCGCCAAAAAACGGAGGCATTTCTCTAAGCAAATCCAGTTTACCGTACAGAAAACCGATGCCAGTCGGAGCGCACATTTTATGACCCGAAGCAACCAGCCAATCGCAATCCATTGCTTGCACATCTATTACCATGTGCGGCACGCTTTGGCAAGCATCAATTAAAACTTTTGCGCCGAAACTGTGGGCAATTTCGCAGATTTCTTTGACTGGATTGATGCAGCCCAAGGTATTAGAAACGTGAACTATTGAAACCAACTTAGTTTTATCGGAAATCAGCGTTTTAAACTGTTCTAAATCTAACTCGTTAGTCTCCGTTAACTCCACAAACTTGAGTACCGCACCAGTTTTTTGAGCAATCATTTGCCAGGGAACCAGATTGCTGTGATGTTCCATCACCGACAGAATAATTTCATCTCCCGCTTGCAGATTGCTCAAACCCCAAGAATAAGCAACCAAATTAATCGCTTCGGTGGCGTTGCGAGTGTAAACAATTTCTTGCCGCGAAGCCGCATTAATAAACGCTGCAACTTTATCTCTCGCACCTTCGTAAGCATCAGTCGCTTTAGCGCTGAGAGAGTGAGCGCCGCGGTGCACGTTAGCATTGTATTGTTCGTAGTAATCGCGCCAAGCATTGAGCACAGCTAGGGGTTTTTGAGATGTAGCTGCATTGTCTAAATAAACTAGGGGTTTCCCGTGGATTTTTTGAGTCAAAATTGGGAAATCGCCGCGAACTTTTGATGCTAGGGTTTTTTCTTGAATAAGTGTCATAATTTCTGAGTTAATAATGAGAAGTTAAGCAGGAGAAAATTAGGCAACGAGCAATGTACGGGATGTCACAGATGTAACTGAGATATGGCAGAATTCTCGACAATTTGTAGGGGCGGGTTCACCAACAGCCCCAAATATAGCAAACAGGTTAAATAAACCCGCCCCCACCCCACCAACAGCCCCAAATAGCAGAAACAAACAGGTTAAATAAACCCTCCCACCAGACTCTTTTTTCTTCTTTTTGAAATCCTTTACATCTGACATCAGGCATCAATGTCAATTGGATATTTTTCCTGGGTGGGGGCGGGTTTATTTCAATTGTTGGTACTCATTAGAGATGGTTGGTGAACCCGCCCCTACAGATTTATTAGACAAGATTGAATTCCAAAACTTTCCTCGTAATGAAATTATCTGCGTCTATCCGTGTTCATCTGCCCTAAATCTGCGGTTCCTCTTTATTCTTGCACAGCCACACAGGTAGAAAGCATTTTCGCTACCCCAACAATCGGCAACATATTGAGAATTTCCGCCGCAAAAGCATCAATCAACAAATAGCGACTTCTTTCCAAATTCAAACCGCGACTTTGCAAGTAGAAAAGCTCGTCATCTTCTAACTGGCTGACAGTTGCACCGTGGGAACATTTAACGTTATCCGCCACAATTTCTAACTGTGGTTTTGTATCAACGCGCGCCCTCGGCGACAGCAACAAATTCCGGCTCAATTGTCCCGCATCTGTCAATTGTGCGGCTTTGCGAACGAAAACTTTGCCGTTAAATACTGCACGGGCTTTGTTACCAATGATGCACTTATGCAATTGGCGACTTGTGCCGTGGGGATGATTGAAATCAATTAGACTGTGAGTGTCTGCTACTTGTTCGCCAAAGGCTACGGCTAAGCCGTTTAGAATTGTTTCGGTGCCTTCGCCGCCTTGAAATACTTCTAAATTGTGGCGCGATATTTTGCCGCCCAAGCTGATAGCATGACAAGTATAGCTGCTGTTGCGGGATTGGGCGATCGCACTTTTGCCCACATGAACCACATTCAAACCTTCGCGCTGCAGCCTAACGTGATTCACAGTGGCGTTTTCGCCGACAAAAACATCCGTCACAGCATTCGTAAAAGCGGGTAAATTACCGATTGTGGTGTAATCTTCAATCAGCGTAACTTTGCTGCCAGCCTCAGCTATGACTAAGCAGTGCGGCTGACACATCGTCGCAGATGCACCTGGTGCGGTCAAGAACAGCAAGTGAATCGGCAGTTCGACGGACATATTGGCCGGCACGAACACCACTGCAGCATCCACCAAACCCGCAGTATTCAGCGCTGTAAAAACTTCCGTTTGTTGGCTGTGCTTGCTCAAAACATCGGTAATGCGCGATCGATATTTTTCGGGTACATTAGATAGATTACCAGCATAAAAGTCGCTAGGCAAATTCGGCAAAACCGCCGACTCCACGGTAGACAAATCCGGCGCATAAAAACCGTTAACAAATACCAATCTTAACGGTAAATCATCCCGATTCTTCACAGGCATAACGATATCAGCCAGCTTAACCGTTGACTGATAGCTTTGCGGTACATGAAAAGGAACTTGCAACACCGACGACAAATCAGTAAAGCGCCACTCCTCATCCTTCACCGTCGGAAAACTCGCAGCAAGCACGTATTCAGTCGCCGTATCCCGCAAATCCTGCAACCCGTAAGCCGAACCTTTGCCATTAGCAACCTCCAACTTACCGCACTGATTCACCAAATCAGCCAAAAACATTTCCCTAGTAGCAACTTGCGTATTTATCATCGCGCCCCAACTCCTGCTGCTTCCTCTTCCACAACCCAATCATAACCGCGCTCTTCCAATTCCAGCGCCAATTCTTTCGGGCCAGTCAAGATAATTCGGCCCGCTTCCATGACATGAATAAAATCAGGAATAATGTAATTGAGCAACCGCTGATAGTGAGTAATCACCAACATCGAATTTTCAGCATTTGACAACTGATTCACACCGCCGGCGACAATCTTGAGAGCATCGATATCCAAACCAGAATCAGTCTCATCCAAAATAGCTAACTTTGGTTCCAAAAGCGCCATTTGCAAAATCTCGTTGCGCTTTTTCTCGCCCCCAGAAAAACCCTCATTGACGCTGCGGCTCAAGAAAGCCGGGTTCATCTTCACAACATCCAGCTTATCCTCGATTAAATCTTGGAAATCAAAAGCATCCAACTCTTCCAAGCCGCGATGTTTGCGGTGAGAATTGTAAGCCACGCGCAAGAAATCCACATTGCTAACGCCGGGAATTTCCAAAGGATATTGAAAAGCCAAAAATATGCCAGCCAAAGAACGTTCTTCCGGCGGTAATTCCAGGAGATTCTGTCCCAGGAAAATAACTTCTCCGCCCGTTACTGTATAAGCAGGATGGCCGGCTAATATCTTGGACAAAGTGCTTTTTCCCGAACCGTTCGGGCCCATAATCGCGTGAATTTCACCCGATTTAATTTCCAGATTCAAACCCTTAAGGATTTGGGTATCTTCCACATTCGCAGTTAAATCGCGGACGGATAGCACCACTTGACTATTTTCAACAATCATCTCTTTTTTTCCTAACTCCTCTAATTTTTTGGTCTTGTTGTAATTCAACTTTTGCCTAACTTCTGCATTGATGAAGGAACCGCAGATGTTAGGCAGATTAACACGGATAAACGCAGATAATTTCAAGAGAATTTGGGAGTCAAGAAAAAGAAAGAAACTTCGATAAATTTTCTTTTCTCTTCTTTCTTCCTTCTTCCTTCTTCCCTCTTCCTTCTTCCTTCGAGATTATCCCACACTTCCTTCGAGCTTCAGACTCAGCAACTTATCAGCTTCAGCCGCAAATTCCATCGGTAACTGATTGAAAACATCCTTACAGAAACCGCTAATCATCATCGAAATAGCATTTTCTGCGGAAATTCCCCGCTGTGCGAAGAAGAACAATTGCTCTTCCCCAATCTTGGAAGTAGAAGCTTCGTGTTCTACTTTAGCAGTGTGGTTCTGCACTTGAATGTAGGGGAAAGTATTCGCTTGAGCGTTGTCGCCAATCAGCATCGAATCGCACTGAGAATAATTCCGAGCGCCTTTAGCGTTGGGGCCCATTTTTACCAAGCCGCGATAGCTGTTTGCAGAATTTCCCGCCGAAATTCCCTTAGAAATAATCGTGCTGCGAGTATTTTTGCCGACGTGGATCATTTTCGTGCCGGTGTCAGCTTGCTGTTTGTGGTTTGTTAGTGCTACCGAGTAGAATTCGCCTACAGAGTTATCACCAACTAACACGCAACTGGGATATTTCCAGGTAATCGCCGAACCTGTTTCTACTTGCGTCCAAGAAATCTTAGAGTTGACTCCTTGACACAAGCCGCGTTTGGTAACAAAGTTATAAATTCCGCCTTTGCCGTTCGCGTCGCCGGCGTACCAGTTCTGCACGGTTGAGTATTTGATATCGGCATTGTCCATTGTTACCAATTCCACGACAGCGGCGTGCAGTTGGTTGGTGTCAAACATCGGCGCGGTGCAGCCTTCTAGGTAAGACACAGAACTGTTTTCTTCGGCGATAATTAGGGTGCGCTCGAACTGGCCGGAATCTTCGTTGTTGATGCGGAAATAAGTTGACAATTCCATTGGGCATTTTACGCCTTTGGGAATGAAAACGAAGGAACCGTCGGTGAATACGGCGGAGTTGAGGGCTGCGAAAAAGTTGTCGCCTACTGGTACGACAGTGCCAAGATATTTTTCGATTAGTTCGGGATAATCTTTGATGGCTTCTGTGATGGAACAGAATATAACGCCGTCTTTGGCTAGCTTTTCTCTAAAGGTTGTGGCAATTGAAACGCTGTCAAAAACAACATCGACGGCGACATTTCCCAGTCGTCTTTGTTCGGATAGGGGAATTCCCAATTTCTCGAAGGTTTCTAATAGTGCCGGATCAACTTCGTCCAAACTGTTGAGCTTTTTGGGCTTTTGTTTGGGCGCGGAGTAGTAGATAATGTTTTGGTAGTCGATCGCCGGATAGTTGACATGAGGCCAAGTAGGCTCAGTCATTGTCAGCCACTTCCGGTATGCTTTGAGGCGGAATTGCAGCATGAATTCCGGTTCGTTTTTCTTGGACGAAATCAGGCGGACTACATCTTCGCTCAAGCCGCGGGCGATGGTGTCCGACTCGATGTCGGTGACGAAACCGTATTTGTAGGGCTGGTTGACTAGGGTTGTGACTGTAGAGCTCATGAATTTTGTGCTTTCGAGTGTTCTGGATTAGTCTCTCAAAGATGGCAGACGCTTGAACTGTCGGGGGCCCGGCGAGTTCTGGGGGCTGCTGGCAAGTTAAACAACTGTTTTGTTGCTTTAGTATATTTTAAGCTACATTAACAATAGTGATATTGTCAAAGTCAAATTAATAATTTTTTGTGAAGATGGAGACGACTCAGCAGACTTCCACGAAACAAGACATCCTGCAATATTTGCTCAAGGGGGGTCAGGGGACGGCTCTTGAGTTGGCGGAGTCTTTGGAGATGAGCCCGCAGGCGATTCGCCGTCATTTGAAGGATTTGGAGGCGGAGGGCGCAATTCGGTATCAGTCGGTTCAGGCTGGTATGGGGCGGCCGCAGCATATTTATGAGCTTACCAGTCTGGGGCGCGATCGCTTCCCGAATCGTTACGGCGATTTTGCTGTGTCTTTCTTGGATACGTTGGCGGAAACAGTCGGCCGCGAGCAAGTGATTAGTATCCTACGAAAACAGTGGCAGCGCAAGGCTACGGACTATCGGCGGCTGGTGGGTTCGGGTTCGCTGCAAGAGCGGGTGAGTAAGTTGGTGGAACTCCGCAGGGCTGAAGGTTATATGGCTGAGTGTTATCCTGTAGAATCTGTAGGTGTGGAAATGTGCGATCGCGATGTTAAGGGCGATCGATTTGTGTTGATGGAACACAACTGCGCGATTTCTAATGTTGCGGAAACTTTTCCGAGTGTTTGCGGCAATGAGTTGGAAATGTTTGCGGGGGTTTTGCCGGATTGTATTGTGGAGCGGACTCACTGGATTATTGATGGGGAACATCGCTGCGGTTATTCTATTGCTAAGAAGAAGTCATTAGTCATTAGTCATTAGTCATTAGTCATTAGTAACAATTATCAATTACCGATTATCAATTTTTAATATATGGAACCGCTAGCAGATTTTTTAAAGCCGGAAGAGTGCGCCGAAGTTGATATGGCGCTGCTGTCGTCGAAGGAAAAGTTTTCGACTCGATTGGCAATTTATGGTTTGAGGGTGCTCAAGCAAATTGCTGGGGAGACTGGTTTGCCGATAACTGAGGTGTCTAACCAGCAGGTGATGGATTGGATTAAGAATGATGAGAGCATTCAACAGTCGATTCAAGTTGATGCTAGTTTTGAAAACTTTTTTACTAATTTGGTGGTTGCGTCTTTGCGACCGTTGAAGCAAATTGCTGTGGAAGTTGGAGGGACGATCGAGCAATTAACAGTTAAGCAGGTCGTGGCGTGGTTTGTAAAGGATGGGAAGATTCGCCGAGAGCAGGGAACCGATGCTGCTTTTTTGGATTTGTGATTGGGCTGACGCGCTCAGACTGGCAGAAACCGGGTTTTTTCGGCATCTGTCGCCTGCAACGAAATATTTTCATAAAAACCCGGTTTCTCGCCCCTCGTCCGACTCCATGACATCATCGAAAAAAAACTTTTGACAAAGGGGTTGACAAACTGGGGAAAGCTTGGTAATGTAATTAAGTCGAGCGAAAGAGATGCAGCGCATCAAGCTTAACGCAGACACAGGATTTAAAGTTTTCAAAGCTTTCCTGGTGCTTATGGTGTAATGGAACCACTCCGATCCATCCCGAACTCGGTTGTTAAACGTTACTATGGCGAAGATAC
Organism: Lyngbya sp. CCAP 1446/10; assembly: GCF_026130175.1. Classification (GTDB taxonomy): domain Bacteria; phylum Cyanobacteriota; class Cyanobacteriia; order Cyanobacteriales; family Microcoleaceae; genus Microcoleus. The sequence continues at coordinate 64,436 of NZ_JAIGNI010000009.1, forward strand.
TCGGCGGGTCACTGCCCGGTAAAATAGCTCGGTGCCAGGTTAATAATAAATTAAAGCTCTTTTCCCGCAACAACGGAAAAGGGCTTTAGTTTTGTCACAGAATATTTTTGCCCCGTCCGCTCCAACGCCCTGTTAGAACGCGCTTTGGCGACAATTTCACCACTTCTCTGCCGCTTTCAGCTTGTTTCTTCTGCAAGTCTGCAAATATTGCATCCAAGTCATAATTGAAAGATTTGGCATACTCTTCACGAATTTTGTGAATTTCTTCTACGATTTCATCTTGCAACATAAATTAATTTCCTAGTAGTTCATCAGGCGTACAAAGGATGGGTAACTGATATCCGAAATCAAAACTACTCAGATTCGATCGTCTTCAAAAACTCGTCTGCTGTGATTACTACCACACCACGAAATGGGTGCAATACGAGCAAATCCCTGTCACCAGTGATGATATAGTTCGCTTCTCCATTTAATGCCAACTCCAAAACTTTGTCATCTTTTGGATCGCGACACTCTTGCACCTTTTCAATTATCTCCACTAGAACTCCCCTTTCCACCAAAGCTGCTAAAAATTCCTCCCTTTCTTCACTTGTGACATACCGATTAAATTTTTCGCGCCCCAATACCTCATTCAATTCTTCTAGCAGTTCAAGTGATAGTAACACCTCTCCGTTTGCTAAAGCATATCGAAGGGCGCGATCGGGTTTACTGTTATCAAACAAAATCGCACTGACAATGGCATTTGTATCAAAAACGTAGCGCATCTCACTCCTCAAAAAGAATTGAATCCAAAATTTCTGGGGTCAATCCTCGCGATTGAGCATTCCGACTCATCTCACTCATTACCTCCTCTAGGGGTCTTTTGTGTCGAATTGCATCACTAAGTTTCAGGCTAAGTAATGCCTCTAATTTACGACGCTGTTCTTCAGAAGCAGCCTCAAATATTTTAGCAACTTCAGCATTAACGCGAATTGCGATCGTTTTGGTTTGCATGATGGTTATGTGATGTTTCAATGACTGTTTTCAAATAAGCTAGAATTGTGGGGGACTTGAACCATATTTTAACACAATCATAACAAGCGATCGCCCTTATTGTAGCAGTCAATAGTGGGCGATCGCATCTTTCCTAGTGGTATAATGGCAAAATTGAGCGGCTAATGACCTTTATTCTATAATTGAATAATTTTCTACAGTAATCTGCCAATCATTATCCACTTTTTGGACATGGAGACTAGGAATTGTCTGAAGTAACTCAATCAATTTCATATCCGGACACACACTTCGTATTACAGTTCGTATGGGTTGCTTATAATCATCGTGAAATTTTTTACTCAATATTGCAGTTGTCACATTTTTGTTCGGATGATTTGCCATTAATCTATTGATGATTTCTATCAGAGCGCTTTCCAAGTCGTTGACTGATTTAATGCTAGGAACTAATATTGGCTTAATTGCTGAAATCCTTGCAATTTCCAAGTTATTGACTGATTCAATACCCGGAACTACGCTTGGCTGATATTCTGAAGTCCTTATTTTGTAGTAATTAATTGACGTTGTTTGAAACTGGGAAAAGCTCGGAACTACTTCCTGAATAAGAGCTACGTAAAACTTTGTCGGTATTGGAGTACCGTAGATCGAAAAGCGCCCGCTACTTGTCAAAAGCCCCCTAAAACCGTCGCTATAACCTTGAACTTCTGCCACTTTTTCAAGTAAGACTCCATGCTTTTGATAAAATACTTCAGTGAGCTTAGCCACGCAAATCCAGGGATTGCCGTTGCTACCGGATTCAATAGCTATGAGGTATTCCACCTCTTCGAGTAGCAGTTTTAAACACGAGGACGGATCTTGATGATACTCCATTTTAAAAATTATACTTAAGTACCAATGGGCGTGACATATAGCTACAAGTGTATTGCCGAGTATTCCATAATGCTCTGAGTGCGACTTTACTTATCGAAAGAAGCCTGAGTTCCTCATGAAACTTCACAGTCATTTTTTTTGTAGCAGGTTGAACCGCCGATCAAATTTACATATAATCCTTTAAATCTTCGAGAGGTTCATCAAAATCATCAGACATCCAGATTTTATCTTTCCAAATTCCAAGTCCGCCTCGCTTGGCAGCTTTTTCCGTTTTAGGAGGCTCTTGGGCGTATCGGTTTACCAGAAATTCTATATAGTCAAGGACTGCCTGTTTGGCAGATTCAGGCAATTTTTTGAGATTTTTTAAGATAGCAGTTTCTATCATCATTTTTTACTCTCCTTTCAATTCGATACAGACCAGATCAAAGCATGAGTATCCCATAGTAATCTATTCATTCCATGTATTCCTTCATATCCTCAAGCGGCTCATCAAAGTCATCAGGTAGCGGTAGAACAAACATTCCTTTCATCGTTCCGGCAACTCGACGCTTCTTTGTCGGCTTTTCTTGATTGGAGTTTTTAGCCTGCTTTTCGATCAAAAACTCAATATAATGAAGCACTTCTGTTTGAAGAGACTCAGGGAGTTCTTCTAGTTTTTCTAAAATGACTGGCTGTATCATTGTTTATTCTCGCGATCGCCCCATCTACTCCATTAAAGCACCAAAACCCAATGTCAGCAACAGAATACCCCATCATCTAGCCCGATCGCCCAAAATCGCACTCACACCACCATCATTCTGCAACTTGCCTAAAATTGCCCGATCGACTATCGTTCCTAGTAGCAGGAATAACAAAGAAAATATGACAGCAATATTGCCGCCTTGGATTGTTTTAGACTCCCTATTGCACAACTGGCTGTTAGAAGATATCGGTAGGGGCGATCGCACAACATCGACCTTATTCCCCGCAGAGAGCGTCCCAGGTACTGCTAAATGGATTGTCAAAGAGGCGGGAGTCGTCGCTGGATTGCCGATCGCCGATCGCACTTTTAAACTTTTAGACAGCCGCTTGAGCTTCAACCCGCAAGTACCAGAAGGGACATTGTGCGACAAAGGACAAGTAATTGCCGAGATTTCTGGCAATTTCGATGCGCTGCTAACCGGTGAAAGAGTAGCATTAAACTTGGCAATGCGTTTGAGTGGCATCGCGACTTTAACTCGCAAATATGTTGACAAAATTGCCGATTTACCTGTGCAATTAGTCGATACCCGCAAAACCACGCCCGGATTGAGATTGTTGGAAAAATACGCGACTCAAGTCGGCGGTGCTTGCAATCACCGGATGGGATTGGATGACGCAGTGATGATTAAAGACAATCATATCGCGGCGGCTGGCGGTATTGCAGAGGCGATCGCCCGTATCCGCAATTCGATTCCCTATCCGCTGACTATCGAAGTTGAAACGGAAACTTTGGCTGAAGTAGAAACGGCTTTGCAGCACAAAGCTGATATTATCATGTTGGATAATATGTCTTATGATTTGATGCGGCAGGCTGTGGCAATAATTCGCGAAAAGAGCGATCGGGTAAAAATCGAAGCTTCCGGCAATGTTACTTTAGAAACTATTAGAAGTGTTGCGGAAACTGGAGTTGATTATATTTCAACTAGCGCTCCAATTACGCGATCGACTTGGCTAGATTTGAGCATGAAAATTCATAGTCATTAGTCACTTTTCTAAAGGAACTTCGGCAACGGGCAATGTACGGGATCTAACGGATTGAATGGAAAGGAAAAGTATTTTTTTTCCTCTCCCTTTCCATTGGCAATTGGCAGTTACGTTGGTCATTAGTTCAAGGTAATACCATTTTGCAGAATAAGTGCTACAAGACCACAAAATTAAGGGATATTTTATGAAAGTCAACTATCAAGAAATAATTGATGCAACAGTCAAGGAGTTGAAAATACTTTTGTCACAACAAACTGTAATTAACCGACTAAAAATCCAAGCACTTTATTGCTTAAAAGCTGGCTATAGTCTAATACCAATTAAAAAAAATCATTGCCACAATACTCTTAGTTGAGTTTGTTTATTCAAATATTGTCGATGGTGCGTCGCTCTCGCTTATTTTTCGTCTTTTTTGGGATACTATCGAAGGCGACACACCATACTAATATTGTTGCATTGATTTGTCAAATTAGTGGTATAACTTGAGATGGAATTACCAGGCAATTTCCCGCATAGAATCGAGACTTGAATATGAGAGAAGCTATCAAATTTTCCGCCGTTTGGTTTGACCAAGTTCTGGCGCGCCGAGTCGGATACGAGCCAATACAAAAATGGATCGCCAAAGTCGATCATGGCAACCAAAAAATTGGTAACAAAGACGATATTGACAAATCCTGTCAACTGTCAACTGTTAAGATATTTTTGCGGATCGGCATCCGGTTGCTGCGTAATTTGTGGCAGATGAACGAAAAGCTCGATCGAGCTTTTGGTTTTTAGCTGTTGGGAAACTGTTAGCAGCGACGGTTGTTACCTTGTTTTCGGTTAAGATTAATTTTGAGTATAGGGTGCACAGGTTCCTTAAAATATTTCCACCCAATGCAGCTAAACAGTAACTCGATCATATGAACTGTCAATCGCAAAAACTATTTTTAATTGCTGGAATCTTTGGATTACTTTGGTTGGGAAAACCAGCTAAAACATCCGCGAGCAACGTTGAAATCTTGACCTCAAATGTTGAGGATTTGGCAGCAGTCAGCAGCGGAGCCGATCGACCTTTGCTTCCCACTGACGAGATCAGCCACCGCGAAGACTTGCGTGTCCAAGAATTAGACCGATCGACTTTTGCACCAATTATACCTGTCGAGAGTCCCGATTTACAGCCGGAAGTTGCCAATTCTGTCGATCGCACATTAGCCACAAAAGCCCAAGAAACCGAGCTTTCTAACCAGGGTAAACTAGAAGAAAGTATTAGCGCCAAAAAAACGGGTTTGGATGGCGATCGAGATTCGCAGCTCAGCCAACTGCCCAACCCAATTCAACCCAGAGAGCCGGAATTACCTGTACCAACAGCCCCGCAACCTCCGCCACCGTCTCCCCTCCAACCAACCCCGCTCACACCAGTTCCCGGCGACTTGAGACCGGGGATTCCGGGTACAATTCGGGTTTTGCGCTTTGAATTTGAGGGAAACACAGCTTTTAGCGATCGCGAACTTGCAGAAGTTACAAAACAGTTTGCGGGGCGCGAAATCACCTTTGCCGAACTGATCGCAGCAGAAGCGGCTGTGACTCAAAAATACGTAGCAGCAGGATACATCAATTCCGGCGCTTTAATTCCCGCCAACCAAACCTTTCCCAGAGAAGGAGGTGTGGTGAAAATTCAGATTATCGAAGGCGGATTAGATGCAATTGAGATTAGTGGAAACAAGCGTTTAAATGCAAATTACGTGCGATCGCGCCTCGAACGCGCCACCAGAAGGCCACTCAACCGCGATCGCCTGCTGGAAGCCTTGCAAATGCTGCAACTCGACCCCTTAATTGCCAATATTTCCGCCGAATTGCAAGCCGGAAGCCGCCCGGAAAACAGCCGATTGGAAGTGCGGATCAAAGAAGCAGACAGCTTTAGTGGTGAAGTGTTCGCAGACAACAATCGATCGCCCAGCGTCGGCAGTTTTCGGCGCGGTGTGCGCGTCAATCAAGGGAATTTGCTCGGTTTGGGCGACGGGTTAGAGGTCTCCTATGCTAACACCGATGGCAGCAACGAATTCAACGGCAGCTACACAGTTCCCGTCAACCCGCGCAACGGCACGATTCGGTTCGCTGCGAGTGCTGCGAGCACCAACGTGATCGAGGAACCCTTTGCTGCGGCCGAAATTGAGGGGAAATCCCGCACTTACGAGTTAACTTACCGCCAGCCGATTGTCGAAAAGCCCGATCGCAATTTAGCTGTGGGAGTAAGTTTATCGCGCCAAGAAAGCGATACATTCCTGTTGGGAGAAAGATTTGCGCTATCGGCGGGAGCCAACGAGCGCGGCGAAACGCGGGTTTCGGCGGTGCGGTTTTTTCAGGAATACGTGCAGCGGAATACCAGTCAAGTGTTCGCGGCGCGATCGCAGTTTTCCGTCGGCACCAATTTTTTGGGCGCTACTGCGAACGATAGCAGCCCTGATAGTCGCTTTCTGTCGTGGCGGGGACAAGCCCAGTATGTGCGGCTGTTAGCACCGGAAACCTTGCTGATTGTGCGTTCTGACATTCAATTAGCCGATCGCCCGCTGCTTTCTCTCGAACAAATCGGGATCGGTGGCGTGCAAAGCGTGCGCGGATATCGCCAAGATTTGCTGTTAACTGATAGCGGTGCGATCGCATCTGCGGAAGTGCGAATCCCGGTTTGGCGGGTGCCGAAAGTCAAAGGATTGTTGCAGGTTGCTCCGTTTATCGATTTTGGGGTAGGGTGGAACCATTCGGGAGAAAAACCGAATCCTGACTCGGATAAGTTGTTGGGTGCGGGTTTGGGGCTGATTTGGCAAATGGGCGATCGCTTGAATGTGCGTCTAGATTATGGTATTCCTTTGATTAATGCTCGATCGGGCGATCGAACTTTGCAGGAAAAAGGCCTATACTTTCGGATTAATTACTTTGCTTTCTAGCTCTTAGATGGCGACAACAATAAAAATAGGTTCGTAGTGCGGACTTTAGTCCGCATCTGAGGACTAAAGTCCTCACTACAAACCATGTTTTAAAATATAAAGTAGTTCACACAAGAGGGATTGTCTTATGGTTCAGACAAAAACTAAACTAACATTTGCAGACTTCCTGCAACAGTACCCAGACGGATCTGGCATCTACGAACTTGTAAATGGGGAGATTGTCAAAGTGGAAGCAACCAGAGCTCATAAAAATGTGGCAAGATTTCTAGTCTTTGGCTTTAACGATGAAATCAGGCGCTTGGGACTTGATTATATTGTTGACAAAGATATAGTTATCAGAACTGTCAAACCTTCAGGGCAAGAACAAGGCAGAAATCCTGATGTTGGCGTGGTTAAAGCGTCAGTATGGAACAGCAATGTACGTGGCTATGGAGCCCTTACCGAACCTATCCAATTAGCAGTAGAAGTTACCTCAACTAACTGGGAAGATGACTATGTTGATAAGCTAGATGAGTATCAACGGCTCGGTATTGTTGAGTATTGGATTGTGGACTATTTGGCGATCGCAGCTAGGGCGTATCTAGGCAATCCCAAAGTTCCCACAGTTTTTGTTTACTCTTTGGAAAATGACCGCTATGTAGTTCAAAGTTTTAAAGATAATGAGCGGATTATTTCCCCCACTTTTCCGGGACTAGAAATTACTGTAGAGCAAATTGTACTCAGCAGTCAAGTTCAAAATCTTTAAATTTGGATTTACGGACATAGACTCTCATCAACGGAGTTATATAAAACCAAAATCAAGTTCGATCGTTCGGACTTTAGTCCTGATAAATGAGGAGTAAAGTCCTCACTATAAACCAATACGGTTCACTTAAGACAGATCTCCCTGGCACACCCCTTAAAAAAGGGGAGTAGGGGGTGGGACAAGAATGCCCTCAAAGTCCCCCTTCTTAAGGGGGATTTAGGGGGATCTCCGGGGCAGAAATATGTTAACTGTGTAAGTTTTATTGAACTATTGGGAGCATCTGGTGTTTTGCATTGAGTGCTGGGGAGCATCTCAGTTTTGCTTATAGTGCGAGCGTCCCCGCTCGCTCCTGCATACAATACGCGAGCTCGCGACAGCTCGCACTATCATAAAAAAAATCCTTTTTGCAAAACTGAGATGCTCCCTAGTGCTATCCCCGCTGGCGACCTTTTTTCTCGCGAAGGGGGACAGCAATATCATAAAAAATGCTTCAAAAATGAGATGTTCCCGAACGCTTGTCTTCCCATTTTTAAAACAGGAATTACTGTATGAATCGCCTGCATTTCACTTTACTTTTGGCTGCTTTAGTGCTGTTTCCCGATCGCGCGATCGCCCAAATCGTCCCCGACAGCAGCTTGGGCCCGGAAAGTTCGCGCCTTGTCCCCGATACTATCAACAACTTACCCTCAGATAGAATTAGCGGCGGCGCAACTCGCGGATCTAATCTCTTTCACAGTTTCGGCGAATTCAACATCAAAGAAGGGCGGGGAGCTTATTTTGCCAATCCCAGCGGCATTGCTAACATTTTTACCCGCATCACCGGCGGTAACTCCTCAAATATATTAGGAACTCTGGGAGTTTTAGGAAATGCTAATTTATTTTTAATTAACCCGAAAGGGATTGTATTCGGGCCAAATGCGCGGTTAGATTTGCGCGGTTCGTTTATCGGTACAACCGCTGACAGCGTTGTGTTTAATAACGGCTTTGAATTCAGCAGCACCAACCCACAAACATCACCATTATTAACAGTTAATATTCCCGTGGGTTTAAGATTTAGAGACAGTCCCGGTACAATTGTCAATCAATCGACGGCGACGGGAAAGATTAACCTGCCAGCATCTCCGATGCCAATTCCGATTACAGATAAAGTTGGTTTAGCCGTAGATCCAGGTCAAACTTTAGCACTGATTGGCGGCGACATCCAAATCCCAGGCGGAAATTTAACCGCCAATGGCGGACAAATTTTGCTCGGTAGTGCAGCCAGTCCCGGTTTAGTTAATTTGGCACTGACATCGAGCCCACAGCAGGGAAGTTTAAGTTTAAATTATGACAAGATTCAGAACTTCGGCAATATTAAAATATCCGATGGAACGCTCATAAATACCAGCGGCACCGGTGGCGGCAGAGTAGAGTTAAAAGGTGGAAATATTACCCTCGACGCTGCGCGATTTTATGCGATTACACTGGGCAATATTGATGGTAGAGGTATCGATATCGATGCCCAAAAATTGCGATCGCAAAACGGCACACAATTTTCTACTTTGACTCTAGGAGATGGTGCCGGAGGTAATATCAATTTGCGTGCTGCTGATTCAATAGAAATGAGCGGGCTGGGAATTGATGGCTTTCAACAAGTTGTAATTACATATCTGGTATCTGGAACCACAGACCCGTTTAACCCGCTATTTACGCTGTTTAATGCTAGTGCTGGTGCTGGTGCTGGGGGGAGTATTACCTTGGATACCGGACGCTTGTTATTAAACAATGGGGTACTCGGTAGCGGGATAACTTTTGGTGCTGGCCGGGGCGGCAATTTGATTGTTCGCGCCAATACTTTTGAAATGGTGGGTTCTGGAGTCAACAACGGGACGGCGAAAGAAAGTACCGGGGCGGGAGGAGGTATTAGTATTGATGTCAGTCAATTAATTATGCGCGACGGTTCTCTTCTGGGTACTACGAGTTACAGCAGCGGCCAGTCTGGGAGTATTAATGTTAAAGCTTCTGAATCAATCGAATTGTCTAACCGCGGCCCAAGAACAGTTGTGTCAACCGGAATTAGCACACTAACTATCGGTTCTACCGGACGTGCTGGTAATATTAATGTTGATACCAAGCGGTTGAGTCTCTCTGGCGGTTCTGCGTTTACATTAGGAACGGGTGTTTTAGTTGGCAGGTTTTTGTTTTCTCAGGATGGCGGGCCTGCTGGAAATTTAACAGTTAGGGCGACTGAATCAGTAGAGATTTCAGGTATTTCTCAAGTTTTGACTAGCGGAATTCAGAATGCTAGCGGGCTGACTTCTGGAACTTTGAGCTCTAGTCGGGGCGGGGATATTCGCATTGATACGCCAAGCTTAACTGTGCGAGATGGGGGGATAGTTACTACGAGTTCTTTGGGTAGCGGAGATGTGGGGAATATTACTGTGAATGCCGATCGCATTTTAGTCAGCGGTAGCGGCAATAACGGTTTGTTTGTCAGTACCATAGATGCTTCAGTTGGTAAGACATTCGGTACTAATCCCGATGCTACAGCAAATGCCGGCTCGTTGAATCTGACGGCGCGCGATCGACTAACCGTCAGAAATGGAGCTACAGTAACGGTGCAGGCTACGGGAACCGGGCGCGCTGGTAATATCAATATTGTCGCAAATGCGATCGACCTTGACAACAAAGCCAGAATTGATGGTACAACTGTATCGGGTACAGGGGCAAATATTAACCTGCAAGCACAAAACATCCAATTGCGGCGCGGGAGTCGAATTACCACCGATGCAGGCAATTCTGACGGCGGCAATATCAACATCAAAAGCAATACTTTGCTGGCTATTCCCCAAGAAAACAGCGATATCACCGCCAACGCCCGCACAGCCGCCGGTGGCCGCGTGAATGTCAATGTCCCAAATGTCTTGGGCTTTGCAGCAGTGGGGCGCGAACAAGTCAGAAGCAGGTTGAATCTCAGTGACGCCCAATTTGCAGCTTTGCAAGTAAGTCCTACTTCTCTGCTTCGGAGTAGCGATATCGCCGCGATTTCCCAAAGTGGGGGCCCGGCTTTGCAAGGTACTGTTAATTTTAGTTCTTCTGGGGTGAATCCCGCTCAAGGTTTAGTAGAGTTGCCGCAAAATGTTGTGAATCCGGCTGCGTTAATTGCGGCAAATCCCTGCATCGAAGGGGCCGATAACGAGTTTACTGTTACTGGAAAAGGGGGAGTGCCGCCGAGTCCTAATGATGCCCTCAGCAGCGCAGAAATACCGTTTCCGTGGGTGGAAGAAGAAGGAAGAAGGAAGAAGGAAGAAGGAAGAAGGGAGGAAGAAGAAGGAAGAGGGAAGAGGGAAGAAGGAATGCGGGAAGAAAGGGGGAAAAAAGCTCAGGAAGTTGTTCCGGCGCGGGGTTGGGTGGTGAATGCTCAAGGAGAAGTTACGCTGGTGGCTGCTGACGATGCGGGTCAATTTCCAGGGCGCACGAAGCGCCAAGTGTCGGGTTGTCCGCCCCGATGAGCTCAAAATAGTTTATGCTTGAAAATTTTTCGCAGAATGTCAGCTAACAATAGGTTAATTATGGTTTCCCAACATCTCTTTTTCTGGCAACTATCCAAAATCAACGAACTCAAAAACCGAAATAAATACTATATTTCAGCAGCGATTCAGCTTTTATTTGTGAGTTGTTATTTGTGCCTGTTTCCCACTTGCAGCCTCGCTCAAATCGTCCCCGATGGCAGCTTGGGCGCGGAAAGTTCGCGCACTGTTCCCGATAATATCAACAATTTACCCTCAGATAGAATCACTGGCGGTGCAACTCGCGGCTCTAATCTCTTTCACAGTTTCAGAGAATTTAACGTGGGTGAAGGCAGAGGAGCATATTTTGCCAATCCTAACGGCATTGCTAATATTTTTACCCGTGTTACTGGGGGTAATCTTTCCAATATTTTAGGCGTGTTGGGAGTGCAAGGAAATGCTAACTTATTTTTACTTAATCCCAAAGGAATTCTCTTCGGCCCTAATGCGAGGTTAGATTTACGCGGTTCATTTATCGGTTCAACTGGTAGCGGTATTCTCTTTGATAATGGCTTTGAATTTAGTGCAGCTAATTCTAATGCAGTGCCATTGTTAGCGATTAATATTCCTGTGGGTTTGAGATTTAGAGAAAATCCCGGCACAATTGTCAACTCTTCCCAAGCAATTGGCCCCACACCAACTTTACCGCCATTGCCCATAGAAATTCCTGTGTCTAATAAACTTGGTTTGACAGTAGATCCCCGTCAAACTTTAGCATTAATTGGTGGAGACATTCAACTACAAGGTGGAAACTTAACAGCTTATACCGGACAAATTATTCTGGGAAGTGTGAAAAGTCCCGGCTTAGTGCAATTTGAACCAACGGCTTTAGGTCTAAAGTTAGACTACGGAAATATTCATAATTTTGGCAATATTGAAATGAATGAGGCACTTATAAATACCAGTGGGTTAGGAGGTGGAAAAATTGACATTCAAGGTGGAAATGTCACAGTCAGCAGTTCAGGAATTTATAGCTTAACACTAGGGGATATTGATGGGAGAGGAATTGACATTAATGCTCACAATTTACGAGTAGATAAAGGATCGCAAATTCTCACTTCAACTCTGGGGGATGGAAAGGGGAGTAATATTAATATCCGCGCTACTGACTCAGTAGAAATGGTTGGGTTGGGAATAGAAGGCTATCAGCGATTTTATACCCAATATATATTATCTGGAACTCTTAACCCATTTGATCCCCAAATTGTAATTAATAGTGGTACTGTCGGTAGTGGAGCCGCTGGAGAGGTTAATATCAATACCGGAAGGTTGCTGCTGCGTGATGGCGTAGTGGGCGGTACTGCCACCCTGGGTGCTGGAAATGGGGGCAATCTAACTGTCCACGCTCAAACCTTCGAGATCGTCAGTTCAGCAATCAATAATGGAACAACTAAAGAAAGTACCGGCTCTGGCGGCAGCATTAATATTGAGGGCGAACGGTTAATCATACGGGATGCTGGTGGTTTGGTTAGCATCAGCCGTAGTGATGGAGCATCGGGGAATATCACGATTAAAACAACTGAATCTGTAGAATTGTCGGGTGGTATTTCTGGAAGTGCCGCGCAAACTCGTATCGGTACAAACTCTTTTGATGGCAATGGTAAATCCGGGGATATTACCATCGATACTAAGCGGCTAACTGTTACTGATGGAGCCTCAATTAGTTTATCTACGGGTGCAGTTATTGGGCAAGTCGTATTTTCTAGGAATGGGGGGTTAGGAGGGAATTTAAGTGTGAGAGCTTCCGAGTCAATTGAAGTTAACGGCGTGTCTGGAGTTTTGGCAAATGTAGGATTCGGAGCGAGTGCTTTGGCTACTCAAACTTCAAGTTCTGGTCGGGGTGGAGATATCTACCTCTCTACGCCCATACTCAATCTGCGGAATGGGGGGATTATTTCTGCGGCTGCGTTGGGTGAAGTAGATGCCGGAAATATTACAATTGATGCCGATCGCATAGAAGTTCAAGGCAAAGGAAGTAACGGTCTGTTTGGAAGTAGAATAGAGGCTTCGGCTGGCAGTTTTTCGATTATTGTCAATCCCAATGCTACGGGGAATGCGGGTTCATTGAATTTGAATGTAAATCGATTGAGTATCCGAGATGGCGGAACGGTTAGCGTTCAGTCTTTAGGAAGGGGAAGGGCTGGAAATATTAATGTTTTAGCTGACTCAATTGACTTGGATAACCAAGCTAGTATTGACGGTAGAACTAACTCTGGCGGTGGGGGAAATATTAATATCAGGACACAAGATATTCAATTGCGCCGAGGGAGCCGAATTACAACGGATGCAGGTATTGCTGAGGGTGGAAATATCAATATTAACAGTGAGATTCTGGCTGCTTTACCCAAGGAAAATAGCGATATTACTGCGAATGCGCGATCGGCCCAAGGTGGCCGCGTGAATGTCAATGTCTCCAATGTCTTGGGCTTTGCAGCAGTTAGCCGCGAACAAGTCAGAAGCAGGTTGAATCTGAGTGACGCGCAATTTGCAGATTTGCAAGTAAGTCCTACTTCTCTGCTTCGGAGTAGCGATATCGCCGCGATTTCCCAAAGTGGGGGCCCGGCTTTGCAAGGTACTGTTAATTTTAGTTCTTCTGGGGTGAATCCCGCTCAAGGTTTAGTAGAGTTGCCGCAAAATGTTGTGAATCCGGCTGCGTTAATTGCGGCAAATCCCTGCATCGAAGGGGCCGATAACGAGTTTACTGTTACTGGAAAAGGGGGAGTGCCGCCGAGTCCTAATGATGCCCTCAGCAACGCAGAAACACCGTTTCCGTGGGTGGAAGCAGAAGGTTCGGCAGCGGATTCTGTAACGGATGTAACGGATTCGGCAGCGAGCACTGTACGGGATTTAACGGATGTAACGGATAGAGGTTCGAGGGAAGAAAGGGGGAAAAAAGCTCAGGAAGTTGTTCCGGCGCGGGGTTGGGTGGTGAATGCTCAAGGAGAAGTTACGCTGGTGGCTGCTGACGATGCGGGTCAATTTCCAGGGCGCACGAAGCAGCAAGTGTCGGGTTGTCCGCCCCGATGAGCTCAAAATAGTTTATGCTTGAAAATTTTTCGCAGAATGTCAGCTAACAATAGGTTAATTATGGTTTCCCAACATCTCTTTTTCTGGCAACTATCCAAAATCAACGAATTCAAAAACCGAGATAAATACTATATCTCAGCAGCGATTCAGCTTTTATTTGTGAGTTGTTACTTGTGCTTTTTTCCCACTTCGGGCCTCGCCCAAATCGTCCCCGACAGCAGCTTGGGCGCGGAAAGTTCGCGCACTGTTCCCGATAATATCAACAATTTACCCTCAGATAAAATCACTGGTGGCGCAACTCGCGGCTCTAATCTCTTTCACAGTTTCAGAGAATTTAACGTGGGTGAAGGCAGAGGAGCATATTTTGCCAATCCTAACGGCATTGCTAATATTTTTACCCGTGTTACTGGGGGTAATCTTTCCAATATTTTAGGCGTGTTGGGAGTGCAAGGAAATGCTAACTTATTTTTACTTAATCCCAAAGGAATTCTCTTCGGCCCTAATGCGAGGTTAGATTTACGCGGTTCATTTATCGGTTCAACTGGTAGCGGTATTCTCTTTGATAATGGCTTTGAATTTAGTGCAGCTAATTCTAATGCAGTGCCATTGTTAGCAATTAATATTCCTGTGGGTTTGAGATTTCGAGATAATCCCGGCACAATTGTCAATCAGTCAATTGCTCCTAACCCATCACCGCCTGACATTCCCTTACCAGTACCAATTTTCAAGAATATTGGTTTAGCAGTAGACCCCGGTCAAACCTTAGCGCTAGTAGGGGGAAATATCCAATTCAACGGGGGAATCGCTACCGCCAGTAGCGGACAAATTCTTCTGGGAAGCGTCAAAAGTCCAGGTTTAGTGCAATTTGAACCAACAGCTTTAGGTCTGAATTTCAACTATAGCAATATTCAGAACTTCGGCAATATTGACATGAATGGTGCATTGATAAATACCAGCGGATTAGGAGGTGGAAAAATTGATATCAGGGGTGGAAATGTAACTCTCAGTAATTCAGGAATTTATGGACTGACCCTGGCAAATATTGATGGTAGAGGTATTGACATCAATGCCCAAAACTTACGAATAGATCAAGGATCGCAAATTTTCACCACGACACTGGGAGAGGGGAAAGGGAGCAATATTAATATTCGCGCTACTGACTTGGTAGAAATGATCGGCCTAGGAATTGAGGGCTATCAGCAGCTTACAGAAAATTTTCAGACATCTGGAACAGGGAACCCTTTTATTTCGCAAATTGTTTTGTTTACTAGCACTATTGGTAGTGGAAGAGCTGGGGACATTAACATTGAAGCCGGACGGCTGTTAATGAGCAATGGCGTAGTGGCCGGTGCTCCCACCTTTGGTGCTGGGAATGGCGGAAATCTGACTATCCGCGCCAACACCGTCGAACTCGTCAGTTCAACGCTCTATAACGGAACAACGAACGAAAGCACCGGTCAAGGCGGAAACATTACTGTTGAAGCCCAACGGTTAATGCTGCGCGATGGCGGTGCTTTTGCCAGCTTCAGCCTTAGTGATGGAGCATCGGGGAATATTGCGATTAAAGCTAGTGAATCTGTGGAATTGTCGGGTAGTCTCCCTGTAGGTTTAGGGCAAACTCGGCTCGGTACGAATACTTTTGATGCTAATGGAAAAGGTGGGGATATTACCATCGACACTAAGCGATTGAGTGTTTCTAATGGAGCCACAATTAGTTTAACGACGGGTGCGATTTTTGGCGAAGTCGTGTTTTCTACAAGTGGGGGGACTGGAGGAAATTTAACAGTGAGAGCCTCCGAGTCTATAGAAGTGAGCGGCGAGTCAAGATTTTTGGGGAATGCGGGCTATGTAGCAAGTTCTTTTGTTACTCAAACTGCAAGTTCTGGTAGAGGTGGAGATATCCGCCTCTCAACACCTAAACTAACTGTGCAGAATGGCGGCGTTATTTCTGCGGCTTCTTTGGGTATAGCAAATGCAGGAGATATTACAATTAATGCCGATCGCTTAAAAGTGCAAGGTATTGGGAGTAACAGTCGGTTGAGGAGTGGGATTGAAGCCTCGGCTGGTAGGGCGTTTAATGCTATTAATTCCAATGCTACCGGAAATGCAGGGTCGCTGAATTTGAATGCTAATCAATTGATTATTCGGGATAATGCAGTGGTTAATGTTCAATCTTCAGGAACAGGTAGGGCTGGCAATATTAACGTTGTCGCCGACTCAATTGCTCTGGATAATAAAAGCATAATTGATGGCACGACTGTATCAGGTACTGGAGCAAATATTAACCTGCAAGCGCGAAACATTCAGTTGCGACGTGGTAGCCTAATTACTACCGATGCTGGTATTTCTGATGGTGGAAATATCAATATTAACAGCAGTCTTCTGGCTGCTTTACCCAAGGAAAATAGCGATATTACTGCGAATGCGCGATCGGCCCAAGGTGGCCGCGTGAATGTCAATGTCCCCAATGTCTTGGGCTTTGCAGCAGTGGGGCGCGAACAAGTCAGAAGCAGGTTGAATCTCAGTGACGCGCAATTTGCAGATTTGCAAGTAAGTCCTACTTCTCTGCTTCCCACCAGCGACATCGCCGCGATTTCCCAAAGTGCCGGCCCGGCTTTGCAAGGAACAGTAACATTCGGCGCGTCTGGGGTGAATCCGGCTCAAGGTTTAGTAGAGTTGCCGCAAAATGTGGTCGATCCTACTGCGTTAATTGCTGCTAATCCCTGCATTGAAGGGGACGAGAACGAGTTTACAGTTACTGGCAAAGGGGGAGTGGCACCAAGTCCTAACGATGCCCTCAGCGGCGCAGAAACGCCGTTTCCGTGGGTGGAAGAAGAAGGAAGAAGCAAGAAGGAAGAAGGAAGAAAGGAGGAAGAAGAAGGAAGAGGGAAGAGGGAAGAAGGAATGCGGGAAGAAAGGGGGGAAAAAGCTCAGGAAGTTGTTCCGGCGCGGGGTTGGGTGGTGAATGCTCAAGGAGAAGTTACGCTGGTGGCTGCTGACGATGCGGGTCAATTTCCAGGGCGCACGAAGCAGCAAGTGTCGGGTTGTCCGCCCCGATGAGCTCAAAATAGTTTATGCTTGAAAATTTTTCGCCGAATGTCAGCTAACAATAGGTTAATTATGGTTTCCCAACATCTCTTTTTCTGGCAACTATCCAAAATCAACGAATTCAAAAACCGAAATAAATACTATATTTCAGCAGCGATTCAGCTTTTATTGGTGAGTTGTTATTTGTGCCTGTTTCCCACTTGCAGCCTCGCCCAAATCGTCCCCGATGGCAGCTTGGGCGCGGAAAGTTCGCGCACTGTTCCCGACACTATCAACAATTTACCCTCAGATAGAATCACTGGCGGCGCAAATCGTGGTGTAAGTTTATTTCACAGTTTCCGGGAATTTAACGTCGGTGCAGGCAGAGGAGCATATTTTGTCAATCCTAACGGCATTTCTAATATTTTCACCCGTGTTACTGGGGGTAATCCTTCCAATATTTTAGGTGTATTGGGAGTGCAAGGCAATGCTAATTTATTTTTAATCAATCCCAGAGGACTTATTTTTGGTCCCAATGCTCGGTTAGATTTGCGCGGTTCATTTATTGGTTCCTCTGCTGCGGGTGTTGTGTTTAATAATGGTTTTGAATTCAACGCTGCGAATCCCAACGCAGTACCATTATTAGCAATTAATATTCCTGTGGGTTTAAGGTTTAGAGACAATCCCGGTACAATTGTCAATCAGTCAAGGGCTGTGGTTGAGGGAGAACGGCTCTTTCCCCCGGAACTTCCCATTGACAACGCTGTTGGTTTAGCAGTAGCTCCCGGTCAAACTTTAGCCTTAGTTGGCGGTGATATCCAACTCACAGGCGGTAATTTAACTGCTAGTACCGGACAAATTAACTTGGGTAGTGTGGCGAGTCCGGGTTTAGTTAGTTTCGAGCCAACTGCGCTAGGTTTGAATTTAAATTATGATAATATTTCCAACTTTGGTAACATTCAAATAACCAACGGATCGCTGATTAATACCAGCGGACTCGGTGGTGGCAAAGTGGATATTAGAGGTGGAAATGTCAGCCTGAGTGGTTCGCGAATTTATGCACTGACACTGGGAAATATTGATGGTAGAGGCATCGATATTAACGCTCAACAGTTTCGGGCCCAAGGTGGGGCGCAAATCTCCACAATGACACTAGGAAGTGGTGCGGGAGGCGCTATCAACATCCGCGCTACCGACTCATTAGAAACGATCGGCCTTGGATTAGATAGCTATAGAGTGTTTGGTGCTAGGTATTTGGTATCTGGCTCGTTCAAGCCTTTTGACCCACAAATTCTTCTGATCTCTGGCACTACTGGTATAGGAAATGCCGGAAACATCTTGATCGAGACGGGACGATTGCTAATGGACAATGGAACTGTATTGGGTAGCCCCACATTCGCTACTGGCAACGCTGGAAGTATCACCATCCGTGCGGAGGTTTTCGATCTAGTCGGTTCTGGAATCAACAGCGGTACACTTTTGGGGAGTACGGGTAGCGGAGGAAATATCAGCTTTGAGGGAGAACGTTTAAGAGTGCGCGATAATGCTGTTTTTATTAGCTTTACACGCGATAGAGGAGCATCGGGAAATATCAACATTAAAGCTTCTGAATCAGTAGAAGTGCTGCGGACTCCCGCTGGAAGTCCCGTAGCAACATTAATCGCCTCAAGTGCGGTTGGTGTGAATGGGCAAGCCGGGGACATTAATATCGACACAAAGCGGTTGATTATCTCTGAAGGAGGCGGAATTGGTTTATCTAGCGGATCGATTGTGGGCAACCAACCGTTGAATACAACGGGCGGGCGCGGAGGTAATTTGACAGTTAGGGCCAGTGAGTCAGTAACAATAGAGGGTATTTCTGGAGTTTTGGCGAACGGGAGTCGAAATCCCAGTTTCATTTCCGCTGATGCCAACGCTGCTAATCGGGGAGGAAGTATGAACATTTCTACACCTGTACTGACTCTCCGGGGTGGGGGAGTTATTTCTACTTCATCTTTAGGCAAAGGAGAAGCGGGAAGCATCACAATCAATGCGGGGCGTGTAGAGCTAATTGGGAATGGGGGTCAAGGTCAATTTAACAGTCAAATTCAAACTTCCGTTGGGATTGCCTCTGGCGTTAGAAATCCCAATGCTACGGCTAACGGAGGTTCGTTGAATTTGAATGTCGGGCAATTGATTCTGCGGAATGGGGGAACACTCAATCTGCAAGCCTTGGGCTCGGCTCGGGCTGGTAACATTAACGTGAAAGCAGATTCAATTTCCCTTGACAACCAAAGCAGCATTGACGGTAGAACTGAATCCGGTGCAGGAGCAAATATTAACCTCGAAGCACGGGATATCCAGTTGCGCCGAGGGAGCAGAATTACAACGGATGCGAGTATTTCTGATGGTGGCAGTATCAATATTAAAAGCGATATTCTGGCTACTCTCCCCAAGGAAAATAGCGATATTACTGCTAATGCGCGATCGGCCGGGGGTGGTCGGGTTAATATCAATGTCCCCAATGTTTTCGGGTTTACAGCAGCCACTCGTGAACAGGTTCGAGGCAATTTGGGATTAACAGATGCTCAATTTACAAATTTGCAAGTAAGTCCTACTTCTCTAGTTCCTACCAGCGATATTGCGGCTATTTCCCAAAGTGGGGGCCCGGCTTTGCAAGGGACTGTTACATTCAGCGCTGCTGGGGTGAATCCCGCTCAAGGTTTAGTGGAGTTGCCGCAAAATGTTGTCGATCCGGCTGCATTAATTGCGGCAAATCCCTGCATTGAAGGGGGCGAGAACGAGTTTACAGTTACTGGGAAAGGGGGAGTGGCACCGAGTCCTAACGATGCCCTCAGCAGCGCAGAAACACCGTTTCCGTGGGTGGAAGAAGAAGGAAGAAGGAAGAAGGAAGAAGGAAGAAGGGAGGAAGAAGAAGGAAGAGGGAAGAGGGAAGAAGGAATGCGGGAAGAATCGGGAAAAAAAGCTTGGGAAGTTGTTCCGGCGCGGGGTTGGGTGGTGAATGCTCAAGGAGAAGTTACACTGGTTGGATACAATCCGGGTAATGCTGCTGACGATCGCCATCCTCGATCGCATTCTGTTTGTCCGCCGCGCTGACAAGATGTTTTTTACTGCGGATCAAGGCGGATCAACAGGGATAAATATTGGTGCTCATCTACGCTCCCACAGGTTTTGGCCTGGGGTTTTCAATCGATTTAAAATACAAGTGCTCTAAGCTTATATGAAGTTTACCCGATCGCTCCGACAAGCAATTATCTTATTTCTGATATCCTGTCTGCTAGCCGTGGCGATTCCTCCCGCAGTTGCTCAGATTCAGTCACCACAAGGAGTGCAGATTCTGAGACAAGCTCGAACTCTGTACGCTGCGGAACGTTTTTCCGAAGCTGTACCGCTGTTACAGGAAGCGGCGGCGCAGTTTGAGGCAAAAGGTCAAAATCTCGATCGCGCCACGGCATTGAGCAATTTAGCTGCAACCTACGGGCAGTTAACACTTTGGGAACCAGCAGAACAAGCTGTGAATTCGAGTTTGTCGGTGGTGCGATCGCAACCGAAAACTCCCGAACAACAGCGGATTTGGGCGGAAACTCTCAACATTCAAGGACAGATTAAACTCGAACGGGGGCAGACTCAAGATGCGATCGACATTTGGACGCAAGCTGCTAAAATATTCGAGCAAATCGATCGCAACAATCAACTTTTTCAAGTTCAAATCAATCAAAGTCGCGCTTGGGAAACTCTCGGACTTTACCCCAGAGCTTGCAAAATTTTGTTAGGTTCTTTGAACCTGGAAAACAAAACTTGCGAAGTGTTGCCCGCAGGTTTGACAAGTTTAAAAAATCAATCGTTTTCCCTGGAAAAAACTCGAGCAATTAATGCTTTAGGAAGGGTGATGCGGGTTTTGGGACAACTCGAACGTTCCAATGAATTGTTATTAACAGGACTGGAAGCGGCTCGCAATTTGAGTCTGAAAGAAGAGGAAGCGGCAATTTATCTAAATCTGGGCAATACTCAACGGGCGAAAAGCAATCAACCGAGTTTGAAAGCGCCACAACGGGCTGATTTGGAACGCTCTGCCTTAGAATATTATACTCGATCGGCAGAGGCTATGCCGGGGAAATCAACTATCGGGATGCAGGCGAGATTGAATCAGTTGAGTCTGTTGGCCGACAACCAAAATGCTTCGGAAGCACAAGTTTTGTGGCGTTCCATCGAACCTCAAGTCGCTCAATTTCCGTCGAATCGCGCGGGACTTTATGCTAAAATTAATCTAGCTCAAAGCTTGATGAAATTAGCTCAGTCGCCTGGGAAAACTTTGAGTTTTATCGATATTGACAAAATGCTCGATCGCTCTCTGGAACCAGCAAATAGTTTGGGCGACAAACGAATACAAGCTTACATTCTGGCAGCTAAAGGCAAACTATCGGAAACCCAAAAGCAGTATGAGAAAGCCGAAAATTTGACAATTCAGGCTTTGAGTTTAGCACCGGCGTTTCAATCTCCCGATATTGCTTACCAATTATTGTGGCAACTTGGACGGATTCGGAAAGCTAAGGGAGATGCAGAAGGGGCGATCGTTCAATATACTCAAGCTGTGAATGTACTGTCTTCTCTGCGCGGTGATTTGGTGACAGTCAATCCCGAAGTGCAATTTTCGTTTCGGGAAAGTGCCGAACCGGTTTATCGGGAATTAGTCGGGCTGCTTTTGCAAGATGAATCCCCCAGTCAAGATAAGTTGAAACAGGCGCGCCAAACGGTGGAATCTTTGCAGTTGGCGGAATTGGATAACTTTTTTCGGGATGCTTGTGCTGATGCTAAACCAAAGTCGATCGAGGCAATCGATCCGACGGCGGCGGTGATTTATCCAATTATTTTAAGCGATCGTTTGGAGGTAATTTTATCAATTCCGGGCAAACCCCTGCGCCGCTACACGACTAAAAAGTCTCAAGCCGAGTTAGAAACTGCCTTCAGACTAGCTAAAAATACGATCAGGCCTTCTGCTTTTGTCCGCGACAGGTTGCCACCTATTCAACAGGTTTACGACTGGTTAATCCGCCCCGCAGAGGCGGATTTGACTGCCAGCGGGATTAAAACGCTGGTATTTGTGCTCGATGGTTATTTGCGAAATCTGCCAATGGCGGTGCTGCACGATGGCGAACAGTTTTTGATAGAAAAGTACAGTATTGCTTTGGCGCCGGGACTGCAATTGCTGGCACCGAAACCGCTGAGTCAAGTCAAGTTAAAAGTGCTGACTGGTGGCCTGTCGGAAGCGCGTCAAGGCTTCTCGGCTTTGCCGGGGGTGAAACAGGAAATTGAACAAATTTCAGCCCAGATGCCGGCGAGTGCGCTGCTAAATCAAGATTTTGTCAGCGGGCGGTTGCGCGATCGCATGAAAGCTTTGTCTTACCCGATCGTCCATTTGGCAACTCACGGTCAGTTTAGCTCGAATGCGGCGGATACTTTTATTGTGACTTGGGACGAGCGGGTGAATGTTAAGGAGTTCGATCGACTGCTGCGATCGCGCACTGGGGAGAAACAACAGCCGATCGAGCTTTTGGTATTGAGTGCTTGCGAAACTGCTTCCGGCGATAACCGGGCGGCTTTGGGTTTAGCTGGCGCCGCAATTCGATCGGGTGCCCGCAGCACAGTCGCGACCCTTTGGCAAGTCAACGACGAATCTACAGCTATTTTTATGACTGAGTTTTACCGACAGCTTGCTGCTGCTAAAACCAGCAAAGCTGAAGCCCTCCGCAACGCTCAATTAACCCTGCTGCAAAACCCAGATTATCAAAATCCCTATTTCTGGGCGCCTTTCGTACTGGTGGGGAATTGGCAGTAAACTGGTCAGTGGTCATTGGTCATTGGTCATTGGTTCTTCTCCTGGGTATCGATATCTAGAGGCTCTGCCTCGCCTGGGAAAAAATTTTTGGGACGGGCTCTCCGGGCAGTCCCAGCCACCAGAAAAAACCATCTTTGTGGGACGGGCATCTTGCCTGTCCCAGCTATTTTTGCAATCTTGTCTAGGCTTGTTGCAGCCAATCCGTTAATAAACTGGGTTTCTCGGCCCTGGGCGTAAATCTTGGAAAAATGCCTGTGCCCAGTTTGTGTTGGTTTTTTGTTAAAGATTGTTAAAGATTGTAAACTGTTAACGAGTGCTTTCTGCATCTGATATTTTTTCGAGGAGTCTTATGAAGCAACTTTTGATTGCTGAGCGCTTTTGCCTGATAGCCCACGTCTTATCAATGGCTTTTGGATTGGCAGGGTTGCTGCTGATTTTACCCCGCCCCGAATTGGTGATGAATTTACCGCCCGCTGGACAAACTTTGTTCCAATGGGGGATGGCTGGAGGTGGAGTAGTTTATATCATTTTTGGTGCAGCAGCGGTTGCTCTCTATGCCTTTCGGACGTTGGGTTTGGGCGCAACTCTGGCATTTTTGGTGCCTTCGGTGTTTTTATCTTTGAGTAGCGAGTTGTTGGGAACCAGTACCGGTTTTCCCTTCGGCCATTACCACTATTTGAGCGGTTTGGGCTACAAAATTGCAGGGCTGGTGCCGTTTACAATTCCCCTGTCGTGGTTTTATCTAGGACTGGTTTCATATATAATTGCTCGCGCTGGAGTCGCTGGTGGTAAAGGCGAACTGAACTGGGTGCGCCAAATAGGGGCGATCGCCCTTGGCGCTCTATTATTGACAGCTTGGGATTTTGTACTCGATCCGGCGATGAGTCAAACTTCTGTACCTTTTTGGGAGTTTGAGGAACTTGGGGCTTTCTTTGGGATGCCTTACCGCAATTTGGCGGGATGGATGGGCACGGGGGCTCTATTTATGTCTGTAGCAGCTTTCTTCTGGAGAAAAACGTCGATTAAATTAGAGCGATCGGAATTGAGTTTGCCCTTAATTGTTTATTTGGTAAACTTTGCTTTCGGAGCAATTATCACTGTCACTTCCTTGGATTCTCGGTTCTGGTTCCCGACATCGCTAGCTGTGCTTCTGGGTGTAGTTCCGGCGATCGTGTTAAGCAGGATTGCAAAACCCGCAGTAGATGACGTAACTGAAGCAATTCCATCTTTGGAATCTGCTCTCAAAGCTGAAATTCCATCTCAGCGCGTGGGCGCTTTGCGTAAGTAAGCGGCTAATGAGCAATCGCGGCTGATTTGGCAAAAATTTACACGAATTTTTCAGCTAGTTTAAAAACTCGGTTTTGACAAGAAACCGGGTTTTTTCAGCTAGAGATTAGCGGTAGGGTGCGTCAGGAAAAGTAATTCTCAATCATCACCGAAAATCTAATTCTGATGCACCATTTATTGCGGGCCTGCGTCAGTTGTGAGATTGTGAGTTTTTCCCGACAATATCAAGCTTCCGAGGCTCCCTACTTCACTCTTTTAAAAGTCAGATTGTGCTTAAAGGAACCCTATTGCGATCTAAGCAGGAATGTTTGAGCTACTTTAAAAACCCGGTTTCGGCAAGAAACCGGGTTTTTCAGCGATATTTTCAAGCCCAATTGCTGTAATATGTTTTAAGTCAAAATTTGATCAACTTCCTTATTTTAAATTGATTTCCCCCATCGCCCCCAACCTCCCAAATCTCTTGACAAGCATCATCCCTATCGCACTCCTGCTGCTGCAATTACCCGCCGCCGCCCTTTTAATGTCGCGCTTAATTAAAGGCCCATCGCGCATCCCGCCCCTAGAACCGGATTCGCCGACACTGGATATGCTTGGTGCTTGTACGGCGGTGGTGCCGACTTTGAACGAAGCAGAGAGAATTGCGCCTTGTTTGGAAGGATTGAGCCGCCAAAGTTACGAGCTCCGAGAGGCGATCGTAGTTGACAGCTATTCGGTAGATGGAACAGGGGATTTAGTCAAAGCTGCCGCCGAAAAAGACCCCCGGTTTCGGTTGATTAACGACGATCCGCTACCGACGGGTTGGGTTGGTCGTCCGTGGGCGCTGAATTGGGGTTTTTTGGCAAGTTCCGACAAATGCGAGTGGATTTTGGGGATAGATGCGGATACTCAGCCGCATCCAGGTTTGATTGCGAGTTTGCTAAAGACGGCGGTGGCTGGAAATTATGATTTGATTTCGCTGTCGCCGCAGTTTATCCTGAAATATCCGGGCGAGTTGTGGCTGCAACCTGCACTGTTAATGACTTTGGTGTATCGGTTCGGGCCGACGGGAACTGGGGGAGATGTGCCGGAACGGGTGATGGCAAACGGTCAGTGTTTCCTCTGTAAGCGCGAGGTTTTGGTGGCTTTAGGGGGCTATGAGGTGGCAAAAGGTTCTTTTTGCGATGATGTGACTTTGGCTCGCTATGCTGCGGCTCAGGGCTTTAAGGTGGGTTTTTTGGATGGGGCGAAGGTGTTGAAGGTGCGGATGTATGAGGGGGCGATCGAGACTTGGAATGAGTGGGGGCGATCGCTCGATTTGAAAGATGCTGCTTCTAGCGGTCAAATTTGGGGCGATTTGTGGCTGTTATTCGCGGTTCAAGGTTTGCCGGTGCCGATCGTCCTGTGGTATTTGTTGTCTGGTTCTGTGCCTGCTGTGGGCGCGTTTCCGCAGTTTTGGCTGTGGGGATTGAATGTATTTTTGGTGGCGGTGCGATCGGCTTTGTGTTTTGCGATCGCTCCGAGTTACGATACAACTCAAGCATCGGGTAAATGGCTGTTTTGGCTGTCACCTTTGGCCGATCCGCTGGCGTTTGTGCGAATTCTGATTTCTGCTTTAAATCAGCCTACTCAGTGGCGCGGCCGCAAGTATAGTTAGTGACAAACCGAAAAAAATCGGCGGTTTCAACCGCGTCTACACAAACGATGTCAGCCGGACGCCGACTAAAGAGTAAAGATTCGTAGTGTCGCCATCGATTTTACTCAAAAAAAGACGAAAAATCTAGCGAGCGACGCACCAGCACGCGCGATAATATTTGAGGAAACAAACTCAACGAAGAGTATTGTAGCAAGGATTTTTTAAATTGGTATTACTTGCACTACGATCCAGATCCACCTACCTCACTTAATTGAAAAAAGCTAGTATGAATCACGGTGAATTTTCTGGGACAAAAGCTCATAAATGTATACTGCCTAAAGCAATTTCAACGCAACCAATTATTCTCGAAGACATCACAGAATTGAGTTATGAAAAACTCTACTTAATAGAACGCAATCACCCCGCATATGAAATAGTCATGTCTGAAGTTTTGAAAGATGCCTTTGATTCGGAATCATCAAATCGCATTAAAAAAGGAGAAGTCCATGACTGGCTCAACTCCCTTCTCAATTGAAACATCCGACTGTTTCCAAAATAGCAGGCGGTTGAAACCGCCGTTTTATTTTTTCAAGCCTTCAGCAAAGCTTTAGATGCCGATTCCCCAGCGATTCGGAGTTGCCGCCTCAATTGCAAATTCAGCAGCACCAACACAGTCCACTGGCCGAGGATTGAGAGCAAAATAGTATGTCCTGACGCGCTCTCCAGGGCCGACGATCCAAAGACGGGAAATACTAAAGACAGCCAAATGAAAGGAGCTTTTTCTGGGGTGAGGGAAAGCATATACAAAATAATTGGTGGTAAAGAGATAGCGCCTCCGACTGTACAAGCCGCCAAAACTGCCTGGTTTCGGATTTTTGCGAACATGAATAGTTGGGTAACAGCCGCGTAAATCAGGATGAGATTGATGAAGGTAATCATGCTCGGAAAAGCGTTGGGATTCACCAGCAGCCAAGGTATTAAAATCACTGTCGAACTGAGGAGATTGATTGCTATTGCAACTGATGCCGGACTTTTTTCACTCCAAATTAAATCTAGTATCGGGTATCTGCGCCACGATTTATGACTGCTGGGAACGATTTGTTTCCGATATCTCGCCCAATCGTACAAAGCTTGTCTTTCCGAGGTTAAAGCCGCAATTAAAGCTAAAAATACCATCAAATTTGGAATCAATAAAAAGGCGATACCGTCAATCGAGTACCTATTTGATTGGAGTGCAAACCCTAAAATTATTGACTGATAGCAAATCACCAGCAAATAACTTTGTCGCTTGCTCAAAACAGTGGCGCTGGGGTTGGGGAAACGGCGCTGCCATCCCTGCCACATCCAGTAGGTTGCCACCCCACAAATCAATAAAGATAAGGCGGTAAAAGATACAAAATTTTCGCCAATATGCAAATGAAACCATTTCAGGCGATCGAACTCTCCGATGAACCAATTAAGGTTATAATCAGATGACAGACTAACTTGATAA
Source organism: Lyngbya sp. CCAP 1446/10 (assembly GCF_026130175.1). GTDB lineage: Bacteria > Cyanobacteriota > Cyanobacteriia > Cyanobacteriales > Microcoleaceae > Microcoleus. The sequence continues at coordinate 91,519 of NZ_JAIGNI010000009.1, forward strand.
ACTACCTGTTTCAGGACAGCAGCCGGAGACAAAAATGTCAGCAAATCAGCAGCATTGCCGACTGACGGTGCACAAAAAGCTGTGGTAATAAAAGTCAAAACCGCAGCGCTAGCCAACCAAGGTTGAAACCCTCCCAACCAACTGGTTGTTAAGCCAAATAGCATCGCGCCGCTGTAGAATAAAGCACAGCTAGCTACCATTGCTATGTCGAAACATAAAATATGATACAGAGGTATTTGAGCTGCTAATCCGCTGTAGACGTGGAGCGGTACAGCCAGAATTGCTGCGAGATACAGTAAAATTGGGACACCGAGAATTTTGCCGAGAAAAATTGTGGTGGCAGATTGGGGACTGAGGCGAATAAAGTTGAGTGTGCCTCGACGTTCCTCTTTGTCTAAGTCGCTGACGAGTAGATAAGTGCCGGCTACTAAAAGTGCGATCGCACTAAATATGCTCAGCACAACAAATATTTGTAGCCACCAAGACGGCCAGTTAATGATAAAATTTCCTGCCGCATCTTTGATGCATATTATCCGCTTACCATTGTCATTTGATTCGGTGCAAAATCTGCTGGAATCAATGTAATTACCGACAGGAGTGGCAACGGGTAGCTGGGCGCGCCAATACAAGATTAGCAGCAGTTGAGCGCTGAGGGAAAAGGCGCTGACGATCGCAATTTTGCCCATTTTCAGCCGACCTTTGAGTTCTCGGAATAACTGGGAATTCCAGTTACCAATTGTATCTAGTATGTTTGTGTTCATAGGTAATTGTTTTGAGTTATGAGTGAAAAAGTCGCCCTCAACTGTCAACTGACAACTGTCAACTGTCAACTGTCAACTGACAACTGTCAACTGACAACTGTCAACTGTCAAGATGCTTGTTTGTGTCCCATCTTGAGGAAGATAGTTTCTAGGTTTTCTTGAGTGCAGTGAAATTCCGTGAGGGGAATGTTAGCATTGACGAGCGATCGCAATAAATTAGCTGCATCTTCCCGGCTTCCCGAAAAATGAGCGCACACCTGCTGAGTTTCCGGCAAGATTTCCCAACTTTCAACCCAAGGAAAGTTTTTGAGTTCCGATGTCAGCGCTGCTAAATCGCCCAAAGTTGCCATGAAAATTTGCTGTTTTCCCAGGCGTTTGTAAAGTTCTTGCAAAGGGGCGCTTTCGACAAGATAACCGAGTTCCATAATCCCTACCCAGGTGCAAAGTTCGGCTAAATCGCTGAGAACGTGGGATGATATGACTACGGTCATGCCGGCTTGTTGCACAGCTTTGATAATTTCGCGAAATTGCGATCGCGCGATCGGATCTAAACCCGAAACTGGTTCGTCTAACAGCAGCAACAGCGGTTCGTGAATAATAGTTCGTCCCAAACTCAGGCGCTGTTTCATCCCCCGCGACAGAGTGGAAATTAAGCTGTTGCGTTTGTTGGTTAATTGTACGAGTTCTAAAACTGCATAGATGCGTTCTCGGCGGCGGGGTTGCCGCAGGTTGTACAATCGGGCAAAGTAATCTAAATAATCCCACACAGTCAGGTCGTCGTACAGGGGAAAATCGTCGGGAAGAAAGCCGATGTGCTGTTTGAGAGTGGGGTTAGATCGATCGCGCAACAAGGGACAGCCGTTGATGTAAATCTCCCCTGTTGTCGGTTCCTCAGCGGCGGCTAACATTCGCAGCAAGGTAGTTTTTCCCGCACCGTTAGGGCCGATCAGCCCGCAGATTTCGCCGGCGGCGACTTGCAAGTCGATGTCATTAACCGCAATATGGCGATCGAATTGTTTGGTGAGTCCGCGAGTGTCTATTGCTAATTCTTTTGCCATATTTTAAAGGCGAGTGAAATTGGCTGCGGTTCGTGCTTAGTTCCAAAGCTTGCAACTAGCTTAGCCTTTTGATACAGCAGTTGTCACCTGCATTTCGCAAAATAAATTGTTAAGTATTAAAAAGATTTTGAATTTTGGTAAGATTGGGAAAAAGGTAATTGCTAATTGGTAAACTTATTGCGTGATTTTTTGAGCGATCGGGAAACCGCAGATCGAGGCAGATTAACACAGATAAGCTGTTACTCATATAGATAGATTGTGTATGGCGATTGAGGGGGAGAGGGGGAGAAAGGGAGAGGGGGAGAGGGGGAGAGGATTTTTGATTGTCATCAAAATATACAATTTAAATGCACAACAGCTTACACGCAGATGTTTTTCAAGATATGAAATGGTAAGATTTTAGAAGAACCACCCACACGCTTTTTATTAGAGAACAGATAAAGCATTTACAGCAGCCCGATATCCTTCAAGCATTGGCGCGTTAACTCGATTCTAACTGCTCCATCCTTTGTACTGCGAATGTCAATGTTTGTTGCAAAAAAGTAAGCGTTTTTATTCTGCTCTAAATAACCGACATACCAGCCAATTTGAGTCTCTGTTTGCTCTCCAAAGCCAGCCCAGCCTGTTTTTGCCCTGATTGTGTAATCGGGGGTTTGTTCGACAATCATGATATCTTTAACTAGAGAGAGCGATCGCTCGGAAAATGGTAAATCGTTTTTGTGGAGACGGCGCAAGAATTGAATTTGCTGGTTGGGTGTGATTCGCAGTTCTCCTTCTAACCAAAATTTGTCAATATCATCTTTTTTTCCAATGTTTTGGTTGCCATAATCGGCTTTTGCTACCCATTTTTGCATTTGCTCGTGTCCGACTCGGCGCGCGAGAACTTGGTAAAACCAGACGGCGGAAAGTTTGATGGCTTCTCTCATGTTCAAGTCTCGATTCCAGGCGGGAATTTGCCTTTCAATTCCATCCCAAGTTAGAATTGCAAGTTCATTGGCAATTACGCCGGTTTCTAAGGAAATCAGGGAGTTGAGAATTTTAAATGTAGATGCGGGTAAAAAAGCTGTGCTGTTGCGCTGCGGGTTGTGTTGATAAAGCCGATCGCTATTCAAGTCATAAATGGCGATCGATCCTTCTACTCCTAATTCTTGAAAGTGCCGTTCAAAATTAGTTGTTTGAGCGACATTTCCTCCTCGAACTCCGAATTGCTGCGCTGGAGTTGGTGCGGTTAAGGCCGATCGCGATGGCTGAATTAAAACAGCAGCAATGCAGCTTAATGCGATTAAAATCAGAGCGATCGCGCGAAATATTCTGTTCATAAATTTTGATGTATAAGGTGCGTCAGACTTAGGTTGTGTAAGAAATAATTAGATTTTTGGCTTGACGCACCCTACAATATATGCTCATTTTTGCATTTGTAGTACGATCGTCCCCACTCGCGTGATTGACACTCGCGATCGGGGACGATCGCACTCTTGAAATCGCACTCTTGACGACGATTCAAATATATAATTCCGATGCAACCGGAAACGAGATGAATTATGCAGAACGACCCGCACTAGCAGCACCCATTTGGGCCCCGTCAGCCAATCCCACCAACTTAGCGCTCAACTCCCACATCCGCTCAGCTTTTTCATCATCGCGGGCTTGCGGAGAAACCTTCTGCACAAAAGATTTGCCATCTTTTTTCTGCCGATTTCCCCAACTCCAATAAGCGCCAGATTGCTTGTATTCTGGATCTGCAACCACCATCGCTAACCTTTCGCCCGCCAACTCCTGCGACACATAACCGCCGGTGATATTCTTCTGAAACAGCGGGAAAAGCTTCTGAAATAAAGGGTAGTGATTGCGGAAAAGTGGCGTATCCGCGACGCATCCCGGATACAGCGAAGTGAAATTAATCCCCGTGGATTCGTGAAAGCGGCGGTGCAGTTCCCGCATCGTCAGCACGTTACAAACTTTGCTATCTTTGTAAGCCTTGACTGGTTCAAACTTCTTGCCATCAACCATCGAAATCGAGTCTTTGAAACCCGCTTCAAAACCCTCAAACTTGCCCAAATCCGGGCGTGGCGGAATCTTGCCGCCCAACTCGTCTGGATTGTGAGTTACAGTTCCCAAAATCACGATTCTGGCATCTTGATAATACGAAGGCTTCATACTATCCATCATCAGGTTGCATAGTAGGAAATGACCAAGGTGATTGGTAGTCATCGTCAACTCGTAACCTTCAGGGCTTCGCAGCGGTTCCTTAATCAAAGGCATATAGATAGCCGCGTTGCACACCAAAGCGTCTAGAGGCTTGTTGCTTGACTTGAATTCCCTAGCAAATCGGCGCACGCTTTCCAAATCGCCCAAGTCAATCTGCATAATCGTGAAACTGCCTTGAGGTATGCCCAACTCTTGGGCGGCATCTCCGGCTTTGCGCACGTCGCGACAGGCCATGACTACGTGCCATCCTTTGTCTGCAAGGGCTTTAGCGCCGTATAATCCGACGCCGGAGGATGCGCCGGTAATGATAACCGTTGACTTGTGATTTTGTGCCATTTTCTTAAAAATGCTTCGATCGCTACTGATTATTTTGGGGTATCTCAAAAGCTGAGCTAGCAGCTCGGATCTTTTGAGATACCCTCAGGTTAATAGGATAGGCCCAAACGTTCTAGATCTCAACTGTTACAATAAGTTTAGACTTTAGTATTCTGCGAGGAGCTATGCAGTCGATCGAGCAACTGACAGAATAAATATTATCTTTACTTAATGAATCAAGGGCACTCCTTGCAGACAAATTGGTAGAAAGCTGAGAATTCGACACCGACTCAGCAATTCAGGCAGTTTGGATTACTGAAGCAAAAAGACGCAGAGACGAGGTTCGGGATGCTTCAGTGCAACCGATTGCAGGCGAAGAAGCTTTGGCTCAAGTTAGGCGACTGATTGGGAGTTTTGCATATCTTACTGGCATGGCTTCCTAACCCACGAAAGCGGTTGCGATACTTGATATCGCTCCGCCCCGTGCGATCGACTAAACTAAGAAATAGCTGCCGGTTCCTGATAAGTAGGAAAGTCAATATAACCTTCCGGGCCAAAAGAATACCAGACGCCAACTTCCGCAGGCGGATTGAGCGGCCAACCATTAGCAAAACGCTCTACCAAATCTGGATTGCTGATAAAATCCCGACCAAAAGCAATTAAATCCGCAACTTCGCTGCTCAAGGCCGTTTCAGCCTGTTCTTGAGTATATCCGCAGTTGCCAATCAGCGGCTTGGAAAACACATCGCGAAACTCTCCTATCACCATTTGCGAACCCAATTCATGAAAGCCAAAAGCTAAACCATCCACCAGGTGAAGATAAGCTAAATCATAGGCATTTAACTGACCCGCGAAATACAGAAAATCTTCCCGATATTCGGGAGAACCCATATCATTGTAAACACCGTTGGGAGAAAGTCTAACTCCAACTCGGTTGGCAGGCAATACTGTCAGAATCGCCTCCACAATTTCTTTAAGAAAACGGTAACGATTTTCGACTTTGCCGCCATAGGAATCAGTGCGGTGATTGGTTTTAGTTTGCAGGAACGTGTCAATTAAATAGCCGTTAGCCGCGTGAATTTCTACACCGTCAAAACCTGCCATTTTTGCCCGTTCTGCGGCCTTGCGATAATCTTCCACAACCAGCGAAATTTCATCTGTTAAGAGAGCGCGGGGAGTTTCGTAGGGTTGTTTGCCCGCAGGGGTATGAATGCCTTCTCCGTTGATTTTGATGGCAGACGCTGCAACTGGTAATTGATTGTTTTCATGAAAATTACTGTGGGAAGCCCGCCCGCAGTGCCAAAGCTGCATGAAAATTGGTGTTTCGCGGGCATGAACCGCAGTCACAACTTGTTTCCAAGCTTCGCCTTGCTCGTCTGAATAAATACCGGGCGTATTCAGCCAACCATTAGCTTGAGTAGAAATCACCGTAGCTTCTGTAATGATTAAACCAGCGGAGGCCCGCTGAGCGTAATACTCTGCCATCAAAGCATTGGGCATCCGCGTTTCACCAGCTCTGCTCCGTGTCAGGGGTGCCATGACTACCCGGTTTTTTAAGGATAAATCTCCCAATTTGAAGGGACTGAGTAGGAGTGGAGAAGTTGTTGGGGTATTCATGGTTTTGGTATTTTTTCAACTGAAGAATCAGGGAAATTCAGAGTTCGATCGCTTATGAGCATAACTTGAATCGATCATCGATCGCCCGCAATACTAACGGCATCACACATTTGCGATCAATTATCGCTCGCCCGCGCGATCGCCCTTTTCTCAAAATGGCGTCGCCGCCCGTAAGTGCAGCCTCGATCCCAACTGCGGATGCTCAAAGGAAAGCTCCCGCGCGTGCAAGTGTAGCCGGCTCGCAGCAGCGCGACATCCGTACAGTCGATCGCCCAAAATCGGTATTCCCAACCCTCGAACATCCGCTGCATGAACCCTCAATTGATGCGTGCGCCCCGTCAGTGGCAAAAACTCCACGCGATCGTAATTTCCCTGTTGCGCCATTACCCGAAAGCGAGTAACGCTGGGTTTTCCGAACTCCCAATCAACTTGCTGAAGCAGGGAATTTTCCGCGTCTTCGGCGATCGGCAGTTCGATCGTCCCCGCCTCTATGTTGACAGTCCCCGAAAGCACTGCTTCATAAACTTTGTGAACCTGGCGTTTCTCAAATTGCTGCCTGATTTGACTGGCGGTTTCTTTGTCCCGTGTTAGCAGCAAAATCCCAGATGTTCCTAAATCTAAGCGATGCACCGCAGTCAGTTCTAACCCATCCGGTAACAAGTTCCGCAAGCGACTTAGCACGCTATCTTGATTTGCCAAATAACGGCCGGGAACTGACAGCAAAGCTGAGGGTTTGTTGATCGCAATCAACCATTTATCTTCATAAACAATCGGCAGCATTTGCTGGTAATCAGTGATTGTACTGCGATCGGTAACAGGCAAGATGCCCGTTCCACCAGAATTTTTCTCACTTGTGGGGCGGGCTTCTAACCCGCCACTAAAATGCTGATGTGAAAATGTTTGCGATCGGACTTGTGACCGAGTTTTGTGATTAGCCGACGATTGAAAATCCGGGTAAGCTTTCGGTTGCGAAATACTTGGATTTGGCGACAATCCTGACAGCAAAAAACCCATGAGTGGCTGACATCGATCGCCACAAGCACCGTAAAATTCTCCCTGAACCTTATCCCCCGATGGCGGCCCCCACCAAAACTCAGCCATTGCTAGCGGTTTCAAATTGTGTACTGCCGCGCAGTGCAGCAATTTTGGCGCGCAGCAGTCACCGGTGCCAGTGGGAATAGAATTAGCTGGCATCAATTCCTGGATCGATCGCGATTTTCCCAAAAAATTCACCAGAGTGTAAGCCGCGTGCATCTGCGTCTGAAGTTCGCGGGAAAGTTCTTTTCGCTGCTGTTTCAGCGTCCGCATCCGCCCGTCAGCAGCTTCAATTAATTGTTTTAGTGGCTGCAATATTTGATCCCGCTGCCGTTTCAATTGCCTCCGTTCAATTCCCTCCAAACGGCTGGCTTGATTCAGTTCTTCCAATGCAATTAAGAGTGTTTCTCCTGCGATAGTTTGACATAGCAACTGGCGTTTTTCGTCTCGCTGCTGCTTGCAATTGCGGTGGCGCTCATTCAAAACTTGCAATTGCAATTCAAACTCGCCCAATAAAGCCGTATAATCCTGTCGCTGCGGGAGTTGATTCAGTGCAATCAGTTCCTGTTTCATCGCCTCCAATTGGGCCAACGTGCGGGCTTCCTCGAATGCAACTCGCGATCGTCCTGGAATCGGCGGCACCCAGCCGTCAACAACGCTGCAACCGTTCAGCATCCCGGAAAATGCTTTCAGAATCCGCTGTTCCCCCCAAGGCATCTCCACCAGCAATATGCCGTACATCTTGCCCTCGGTAGTGCAGGAATTGTCAGCAGCCAGGTATTGCATCAAGCCCCTGGCGATCTCCTCAGACATTCGATTGCGGGGCAGTCTCAGCAGCTCGCCGCTTTGAGGACAACGGCCTTCGTACCAATAATTGCAGGAAAGGTCGATCGACCCCGAATTACGATCTGTAAAGCAGTCCGTGAAATCTAAAAGTGCGTGCACAAATAACATATTAAATTTGATTTGAAATCTGAATCAGGACATATTTATTTTGGTCCTGCCTGTATTGTACAGTCGTCTACCGAAAGTGGGGGGAGTGCATAATTTTATACACATACAGTTAAGTAAACATAATTTGTCACAGCAGACCAGACCTGATATGGTAGATTGGTTTCAAAACAGCAACGAGTTAAAATAAAGCATAAGTTAATATATTAAGACCGCAAGCTTGTTAACCCACTAAATTTTATATATGTAAGGCGTATGCCAGACTTCTCGACGAATGCCACGGAAAACTCCTCAAACCCCCAACCAGCTTTGCTGCCGCCGATTTTAAGAATTTTTGCAGCATTTCCAGATTACGATCGGGGTAATAGACAGTACGCCTCGGGAAGGTACGAAGCGGCAATCATTTGCTACGGAAAAGCGGTGCAAATTAAGCCGGATTGGACTCGGGCGTGGCTGAATCTGGGCAAAGCTTACAAGCAACTGCACTCCTGGGCAGAAACGGTGGCCTGTTGCGATCGAGCGATCGCCATTAACCCCGAAGAATATTGGGCCTGGATGCTCCGCGGGACAGCACTGTTAAGTTTGCAGAATCACCCGGAGGCGATCGCAACTTTCGACAAAGCAATTGAAATCAATCCAGAAAAGCACGAAGCTTGGTATCAGCAGGGCAGAGTTTTAGAGGAATTGCAGGAGTGGGATAAAGCAGCAACCTGTTACAAAAAAGCCACCCAAATTCATCCAAATTTGCCCGCGATGTGGTATAGGCAAGGCAGCGTATTACTGCAAGCCTCGCGCTACCCTGAGGCTGTGGCTGCCTACGATCGCGCTCTCAAACTCGTCCCGAACAATTGGGAAGCTTGGCTAAACCGAGGTTTGGCTCTGATGAAGGCCGAACGCTACGCTGAAGCTGTAACTTCTTACGATCGCGCCATTCAACTGCAACCACAAAACAGTCTGGCTTGGTTCAATCGGGGCATTGCTTCGGCAAAATTGCACAAATATGGAGAAGCAGTCACAGCTTACGATCGCGTGCTGCAACTCCAACCCAACGACTGCGAAGCTTGGTTGTATAAAGGCATGGCCCTCAAACACCAGTGGCGCGATGGGGCAATTGCTTGTTTCGATCGCGCAATTCAAATGAATCCTGCTTATCCTGAAGCATGGATCGGGCGCGGTCAAACACTGTCAGAATCAAGAGATCATGAAGGTGCGATCGCTGCTTTTGACCAAGCGATTCAAATTAATCCGAATTTCCCCGAAGCATGGCTGGGTAGAGGCATCGCCCTAGCAGAAATGGAACGCTACAAAGATGCGATCATCGCTTACAGCAATGCCCTCCAAATTGAAGGTAATTTTCTAGAAGCTTGGAATTTTCGAGGCGAAGCACTCGAAAAATTGCAGCAATACGAAGAAGCGATCACCTGTTATGATAAAGTAATCTCTCTCAGTTCAGAAGCAGAAATTACATCAAAAGTAGGCTTGCAGCAAGGCGCAGCGCTAGAAAAATTGCAGCGTTACGAAGAAGCCGTCGCAGCTTACAACCGCGTCATTAAAAACGTGCCAGACAATTTTGAAGCTTGGTTGAAACGTGGCAACGCCCTGTCAAATTTGCAGCAGTACGAGCAAAGTCTAGCATCATACGATCGAGCAATTACTATCTGGCCAGACAGCTATCAAGGCTGGGTGCAGCGAGGTTTGATGCTAGGGAAAATGCAGCGCTATTCCGAAGCACTCGTCGCTTTTGACCAAGTGATTCAACTCAAGCCGGACAACTGGGAAGCTTGGGCGCAGCGGGGCGACGTTTTGCAAAAATTGCAGCGGACTCAAGATGCAATTAGTTCTTACGGAGTCGCCCTAGAAATCAAACCAGATTACTACGAAGCTCTAGTAAGTCGAGAAGAATTGAGACTCAAAGACGCAATCCCAGGAAAATGGTAAGGGGGAAGAAGGAAGAAGGAAGAAGGAAGAAGGAAGAAGGAAGAAGGAAGAGTTGACAGTTGACAGTTGACAGTTGACAGTTCACCTAAGGAAGTAAGGAAGAAGGAATAAGGAAAAACTTACTGAGATATATCTTCTTCTCTCTTTCTCTGGGTTCTCTGCGCCCTCTGCGGTATATAAAAAAAACTAATTAAACCCTAAAATAATGTTAATCTATTCCGATCAAGTGCGATCGCAGAAGTGATTAATTATAGGCAAATATTAACAGATCCAACTGACAACAAAAATGACACAATCAGACAACTCGATCGCAGTTGCGAGTTCCACTTCCCAACAGCCACGCGAAAATTCGCTACAGCAGGCAGATCAGGCAATTTCCGAATTTGAACGCTCGAACCTGCTCAGCTTTTGGCCAGCTTTAAACAAAACCCAAATCATCGCCGAAATGCGATCGCGCATCCACGATCCTTTCTAAGTAAATCAAGGTGGACAGCCTTTTTTCGGCCCCGCTGCCATCACCAACGAAAAATTTCAGCCATCAGCTCGATCCCGCAGCAAAAAAACAAGGTGATGGGCCAATAGTGCAAGATGTCAGTTATCAAGAATACTTTCTGTGGGAGATTGCCCGACAGCACCCTAAATTAAAAATTAGCACAGGCAATTGCTGATTCTGCTGACTTCATGTTATAGTAGTTTTTCAAGAATTAAATTCGGTTGCGTAGTTTGTTGGTATTTATTTACAAGCGTCTCTCCGAATCTAACTCTCTGCACCCTAATGATTCTGGAGATTTTATGTCGATTTACGTTGGTAATCTTTCCTACGAGGTATCATCAGAAGACCTCAGCCAAGTATTTGCCGAGTACGGTACCGTTAGCCGGGTTCAACTGCCAACGGACAGGGAAACAGGCAAGATGCGGGGTTTTGCTTTTGTTGAAATGGCAAGCGAAGCAGAAGAATCAGCAGCCATCGCAGCCCTAGACGGTGCTGAGTGGATGGGCCGCGACTTGAAAGTCAACAAAGCTAAACCTCGCGAAGACAACAAACGCTCTTCGGGTGGCGGCGGCGGCTGGGGCGACAAGGATCGCTCTTCACGACGCTACTAAGCTTTGAGACTGAAAATCTGAGTTTTGGTGGTTGACAGCAGGTGCGAATGCTGATTTTTTAGCGGTTTGTGCGATCGATCCGCCAAATAAAACTCCCAAACCTTTAACTCAGTTTAGCCTCCTCCTTCGAGGGGGCTTTGTTTTTGGCGAAAAATCCCGCCAGGTAAGCCCTTGGCACACTTCCCAGCCTAACTCGCGATTCAGTATCTTCTTAACTGCTTTTTTCAAGAAGCTTTCGGGATTTCTCAATTCAACTCCTGTAAACTATCAAACGAGAATTAAGCACAAAGAAAAGTTACAATAACCGCAAAAGTGATATTGCTCAAAAAAAACAATCTTTACTGAAAATTAGCCTAGAAAATCAGCCAGACCAGCAAATGTATTGATTTTGCTTGAATAAAGATGCCCAAGGTTTACAGCACGGCCCAACTCATTAAAATCCTCGAAGAAGAGCGCCAAGCCTGCTTGCACGGGCGGCGTCTCAATTTGACTGAAACGGATGCTACAGGGAACCCCGTAATTGACCGCTTTCTCAAATCTGAGGGCGTTCAAAAGTTCACTGCTTATCAAAATTTTAAGGCGGCCGTGCACGAATACCAGAGGGAACATCAAGTTTCTGGGATTGTCTGGCGGGAAATGACGGTTAAAGGCAATACTCTACGCTATCCGGCAGTCAATGACGAATTAATCGCTCTACCGATCGATTTGATGACTCTGAAAGCAGCTAAGATTGCGATGTTGGAATTTTGGCAGCGGGTAACTGCGGGGATGGATTTGTATTTGAGTATTAACAGCGGGAAGGATTTTAGATCGATCGAGCCAATTGATGTAGAGGCTCTAACCCAGCGTACAGAATGGGCGAGTCTATCGAAGTGGGAAAAGTTGGATTTTCTGGAAATTTTGTTGCAGTTGGGCTGGGGGAAGCCGGAGGAAGCCTATTATAAGCGGGGATGGCCGACATCGGGCAGCGAGTACATTCACGCCGTAAAACCTGGACAACGGCCGATTTGTTAATTAGTCAGTAGTCCTTGGTCAGTTGATAGTTGACAGTTGATAGTTGACAGTTGATAGTTGACAGTTGAGAAGTAGGGGGCGTAGTAGACACAGCTTTAGTTTGTTGACCTCATACGTGAATCCTAAAGTAATAATTCAGAAGTTAATGGATGCACTCACCATTTCAGAAACCGGGTTTCTTGCGATATTTCTCGTTCCTGTTCTCAAAAATCGTAGAAACCCGGTTTCTTTCCCTCACACTAACTAATGACAACTGCCCACTGTTAACTGTTAACTGTTAACTATCAACTGTTAACTATCAACTATCAACTGTCAACTATCAACTGTCAACTGACAAAGCATCAAGCCAAACCACTGATTTGGATCTGTCCAAACTTGTACAGGCTTTAAACCACGCTGCGAAAGATCTGCCTTTACAGTATTGAGATTAAACTTGCGCGAAATTTCGCTGCGGATAGTTTCTCCTGCGGCAAATTCCACCGTTAAATTTAGAGTACGTAAGTTCACGGTTTGCGCTTTTTTACTTTTCAAGTGCATTTCAATTTGACATTCCTCTTGATTGTAAAAAGCCCAATGCTCAAACTGTGCTAAATCAAAATTTCCCTCATACCTCCGATTTAAATGCCGCAGCATATTCAAGTTAAATGCTGCTGTCACTCCTTGACTGTCATCGTAGGCAGGCTCTAAAATATCTTTAGATTTATCCAAATCAATTCCCAGTAAAAAATACTCTCCAGGCTGCAATGCACCGACAATTTGCGAGAAGAATAGATCGCATTCTTGAGGGTTGAGATTGCCGAGGGTACTGCCTAGAAAGCAAATCATTCGGGTTGGCAACGGTGACGGGGAAATTTTAGCTAAGGCTAATTCGTAAGTGCTGACAAGTCCGTGAATTTGAAGCGACGGATAATCTGTCAACAGTTGACAAGCGCTGCTTTCTAGGATGGTAGGGCTGATGTCGATCGGCAAATAGTGCAGGGGATATTCCAATTTGCTGTAAGCATCGAGGAGAATCCGGGTTTTGGTGGAACTGCCGCTGCCGAGTTCGACGATTTCGCACGGGCCCGTCAAATGGGCGATCGCCCCTGCGCACTCTTGCAAAATCGCCGTCTCCGTGCGTGTCACGTAGTATTCCGGCAATTGACAAATCAACTCGAACAGGTTCGAGCCGCGATCGTCGTAGAAATACTTGGGAGGAAGGGTTTTGGGGTTTTGAGTCAACCCGCTAACTGCATCGCTGCCAGGATTGATTTCTGCGGTTGTCGGTGCCACAGCGCTCACCAGCCGCTCTAAGTGCAGCCGGTTTTCCTGTGTTGAGGCTGGGTTTGTCGTGTCGGACAGTCTTGGGGATTTCATAGAGTAAAATTAAGATGCAACAATGGGTATAGCACGCAGTCACCTTGCCAAATATCACGCTTAAGCCTGATTTTTTATGCCGATCTCCGTTATCTATTTTCTCACCAGATGGCGATCGCTCCCCAAATTAAAACTTAAAAATAATTTTTCCAAGTTTTTTTACTTAATATTTTGAAATGCGATTTATATTGACATTTATCAAGCAACTTCCCCCAGATTCTCTAGACTTCTTGCTTAAATGTTTGATTGATAGACCGCAGATACAAGACAGATAAACACAGATTGACGCAGATAATTTCAAGATAAAAAAGCGAATAAATGCAATTTTGTCTATTGCAGTTAGAATTGCATAATAAACTACTTAGCGCAACGAAAACCTGCGATAATTTGGCGCACGCCCGGATAGTACCAATTCCGAAAAGTCGATCGCATTGCTTGAGGAAAAGTCGCCCAACTCCCGCCTTTCAAAACCCGGTGTTCTCCATCAAAATAGAGTTCAGAGTATCCTTTGTAAGGATAACTTTCAAATTCTGGATAGGCGTCAAAGGTTGAAGCTGTCCACTCCCAGACATTGCCCAACATATCGCAGCAGCCGATCGCACTTGCTCCTTCTGGAAAAGTGTCAACTGGCGAGGTATTTGCAAGATGATTGCCGTGATTGCACAGGCTGGCATTTGGCCGTGTTTCTCCCCAAGGATAGGTAAGTTTCGTCTGATTTGTGGCATCCCAACTCGCTGCTTTTTCCCATTCGGCTTCCGATGGCAAACGCTTGCCGATAAAGTTGCAGTAAGCTTCGGCTTCGTACCAACTGACGCCACAAACTGGATGGTTGCTGAAAGCTGGATTTTCTGACCAGTAAAGCGGGCGATCGACTAAATGAACTTTTTGCCATTCCCAGCCCTCAGCAGACCACCAATCGTGGTTCTGATAGCCACCGGATGTCATAAAATCTCGGTATTGACCGCAAGTGACGGGATAGCGATCGATCGCGTATGCTTCCAAATAACACAAGTGGCGCGATCGCTCATTATCCAAAGCCTCAGCAGCATCGCTTCCCATATAAAATTCGCCGCCCGGAATTGCGATCGCCGGGGAATCGGTAATGGGGAATTGGTAATTGGGAATCGGTAATTCGGAATCAGTAATCGGTAATTCGGAATCAGTAATTAATCTTCCTGCTGCCTTCTTAATTCTATCCGTGACATCCGTTAAATCCGCTACAAAATCCGCTCCCAACCTTCTTCTATCCGTGACATCCGTTACATCCGCTACAAAATCCGCTCCCAACCTTCTTCTATCCGTGACATCCGTTACATCCGCTACAAAATCCGTTGCTAACCTTCCTTCTTCCTTCTGAACCATTTGCAACACAAAAGCAACAGTTTCACAGTGCTGGCTTTCGTGCTGAATCATAAACCGCCAGAGACGTTCCTGCTGTTCAATCGGCGCAACTTCCAAATAATCTAAGACATTTTTTCGCACCGCATCCAGATAAAATTCAACCTCTGGAAACGCAGGCAAAAAAACCCGTTGTGTTTTCGGCAAAATATCAGCAGCAAACAATTGGTGATACTCAGGAAAAACAGGCTTTAACCCAGCACATCGCTGCAACAGCCACAAATCCTCAGTATAAGCAATGTGACCTAAGTGCCAGCCAACCGGACTAAAATCAGGATGAGCTTGACTGCAAAAAGTATCATGATCGATGTCTGCAAATAGTTTGAAAGTGCCACGGCGACACTGCTGCAAATCGTGATAAATTGCCTCTTTAGAAGATTGGATAGATTTGGATATCACCGTCTACTCCCGTACTGATAATGCTCTGGACTGGACACTCCTGCCAATTGCCAGCAAATAAAGGCTCAGAAGCAATGATGACAGAATTTGGAAAATTTAGATCGTCCCGCAGCCAATAAAGGGAAGGAGGGACTTTTTGGGAAGCAAAGCGAGAGGCAACGAGCTGGTGTCCGTCGCTGATAATGATATTAGCTGAAAATTCTACGTTGTGAAGGTTTGCTAGCTCTGCCAAAGTTTTTAGGGAGTTTTGCAAAGCAGCTTGTATAGTCAGATTTGCGGTTGTTAATTCATTGACAAATAAGCCGAAGATGTGCTCTGAATCTGTAGTACCGTTAATTGATTGATAAAGGGTATCGCTGAGCCGATCGCGAATTGGTCTATAAAGAGTTTTCCGAAAATTCTGCACAAAGCCGTTGTGTACGAACAATAGGCGATCGTACCCAAAGGGCTGACAGTTGCTCAAATCTACAGCTTGTCCCGAAGTTGCACTACGAACATAGGCGATCGCGCATTTTGATTCAACGTACCGGCTAATACTCGGCAGATTGATGTCGCTCCAAATTGGTTGTACATTTTTATAAGTAAACGGGTCAGTATCTAGGTGCGGGTGATAGCAACCGATGCCAAAACCGTCAGCATTGAGCAGGCCCGAAGTCATTTCGCGGGGCTGGTAACTCTGCACAATTAGCGAATGTTCCGGCTTGTACAGAATAGAATCGAGTAAAATCGGCTCGCCCAGGTAGCCAAGCAAACGGCACATAAAATTTTTACAGCAAATTGATTAGCATTGTACGCCATCAGCCGCCAAATTGGTGGTTAGCGAAGCCCTTGAACAGGATCGCCCATCTTCAGCGTTTGAGAATAGGGTTTTTTGTCGGCCGCTGCCAGCATCGCAGTACAAACGGTACAGTAAAGGTAGAAACCCAGCAGAACAAGGAGACTCTTGAATGTTCCTCGATGAACTCATCCCAGTAGTTAAAGAATTGATGCAACAGCCTCTTGCCTTTGCGGGCGGATTTTTTTCAGGCCTGCTGCGACTCAACCTTCACGAAGAGCCCGTTAGAAGCTGGATTGACGAACAAGCCGGCTCAACTTCCTACACTGCGCCCACAGCCGAACCAACCAACGGTAAAAGCACGGGGCCTCAGTCAATCTCGATCGACTAAGCAACAGCGGGCGTTGCTGATTTTAGGGATGAAAATAATTTAACCTGATCTCCAAACCTTTGTAGAGACGCGCTACGAGTGCGTCTCTGCTGATGAATTCATACTTCGAGTCAGCAACGCCCCGGAGATCTCGCTGCTAAAACCAAGATCCACGATCGGGAATCTGGTTAACAATCGTCAGTCTTAGAAAGAGTAAATTCGCCCTTTTTCATCAATATAAACTGACCGATCTTGCTGAGTGCGGCCATCTGATCTGGTGATGCGAACCGTCACAAGGTTTTGCTTGGCATCAACATTATAGTCGTATTTCAAAGTTGTGCTTCCTCCTTGGACATTAATCGGAATATTTGCAATGTCGGCGGTGCGATTGCTGACGCGAACAATGATGTTTTTGCTGGCTCCGACGGGCAAGGATGACAAGCCAACACCTGATTCACCGTATTCTAGGTTTAATCCGGTTTCATTTAACAGTCTGAGGGTAATATTGCGAGTAGTGTCAATCTGTGCTTGAGGTTGCCAGAATCCAGGTTTCATACCGCCGTCAGTTGCAGGTTGAGATAATGCTGGATGGGGATGCAGACAGCCGAGGGCGGCGAGTATTGCTGCGGTTGCAATGATTTTTGATTTCATTGTTTTTACCTTTGGGTCAAGTGTTGGTGATATTTCTATCTTAGCTTGAAAATCGGATATTTTTAATTTAGAAGACCGGGCGGTTGAACCCGCATTTATACAAACAAAACCCGGATGGTGCCGGGTTGAAGAAGATCGGGCGGTTAAAATTATGTTATTTTCTTCATTCCGCGCACCATCCAGAATTCGTTTGTGTAGACACGGTTTCAACCGCCGTCTGATTTTTTTAATTATTATTAACCTGCATCACAGGGGATTTAAGCCCCCGCCTTTAGGTGGATTGTTTTTAGGCTGGGGATTTAAGCCCCTGCCTAAAAACTTCGCTGTCAACTGTCAACTGTCAACTGTCAACTGTCAACTGTCAACTGTCAACTGTCAACTGTTAATATCGATCGCGCGGCTTCTAGGAGCAGGCGCTGTTCGGCACGGGCGATCGCCCTCCAAGTCTGTTCTACAGCATCGACATTCACCGAAATAGACGAAATCCCCCACCGCACCAAGGATTCAACTATCTCAGGATACAATGCGGTCGCGTCCCCGCAGATCGAGCAAGGAATGCCCGCAGCCCTGGCCTGTCGGATTAATTGCTCGATCGCCCTCATCACTGCTCGATCGCGCCCGTTGAAACCACCTGCTACCTGTTGGGAGTTGCGGTCAATCCCTAACAAAAATTGGGCTAAATCATTGGTACCGATAGAAATTCCTTGAACTCCTGCTTTTACATAATCTGGCAATAAAAATAATACCGAAGGAACTTCCGCCATGATCCAAATTTGAAACTGAGCCGGTCGATTTTTCCAAATAGTTTCTAAGCGCTGGCGGCAGTAGACAAACTCGTCCACAGAGCGCACGAAAGGCAACATTAAATTGAGATTTGTGTGACCTAACTCGCAGACTTTTTGAAGTACGGACAACTCCCAATCAAATAACTCCGGTTCAAAGGTATAACTGAAACTGCCGTCGGTTCCTGATTCGCGCAAATCGAGAGATCGATAAAATATTGGTCGCGGCGAAACGGCAGCCGCAAATAAACTGAGGCAATCCGCCATGCGCGAGACAAATTCCGATTTTTGACCGTTTTGCAGCCAAACTTTAGGGTTTTGACAGTCCAAAGCTTCCAATGCCATCAATTCCGATCGCAATAATCCGATGCCGTCGATGGGCAAATTTCTGAGGCGATCGATCGAACTCGTTTGGCTGACATTAACTAGCAGTTGAGTCCCCGTTGGCGCAACAGATTCGGCAGACTCAGGCTGGCGAGATTTAGACGCGGGATTGGACGATCGATCTGATGTTGAAAATTGGTAATTAGCTATTGACATTTCTGCTGCTGTAGTGTAATTTTCTGGATTTTTTCCTAGTTCCCGAAGTCGATCGCCATCTGGTTCGGCGGTGGCAAAAACCTGTCCGCTATCGCCGTCTACCAACACCCAATCGCCAGTCTCGATCGCCCTCGTGGCCCCAGCAACTCCCACAACGGCAGGAATCCCCAATTCTCTCGCTAAAATAGCGCCGTGCCCTGTCATGCCTCCTTGTTCCACAACCACCCCAGCAGCAAGTTTCAGCCAAGGCAGCCAGTGCGGCTCGATTGTGCGGGCTACCAAAATGCCTCCGGCTAAGAATTGGGTGTTTTCTGGGTGAGAATTCGTCATAACTTGGGCAATTGCTTCGGCTTTTCCTGATGCTGCACCCAAACCTCTGAGAATCGCAGGATTTCTGGCTGGGGCGATCGCATTTTCCCGTACCGACGCGATTTTTTCCGCTTTCAAAAGACGAACTTGAGTAAAATAAAACTGCGGTTCGTCATTGTTTTCTGTCTCGCTGATTGTCCACTGCAAAATTAAATCAGAGTCAACTCCTGCGACAACTTTTTTGCTCAATTTAATAATTTTTTGCAGTTGCGATTCCTCTAAAACATATTCAGCTTGTGATTCCTCGCCCAGCGCCAAAACTTCCAGGCAACTGTCAGCAAAATCAGGAATTAGAAATGGAGAATCGGGGATTGGAAAAGCAGCAAAATTCCCAATATGCGTTTTTTCCCTCGGCTTGATTTCATCAGCTTTGAGATTATATGCTAATGTTTTGTAACCGAGCCGCTGGAATTTAACCGCACCTGTTTCTGACTGTACTTCATAGTAATCAGGTATAGTTTCTCCCCTAGCGAGGGACATTCCCAAACCGCTAGTGGCTTGGATTTCCCATGCTGCGCCGGCATTAGTTTTCACCTCACCTGTGGCGATTGCTCCTTGAAGCGGCTGCACCAAAACTGCGGGATTGATTTGCTGTATTTCCATGCCGCACCGCTGCCAGTAAAATAGACTTCGGGCTCTGAAGATTTCTGCCCAGGCTCGTTTTAGTCCGGCCTCAATGGATTCTGGTTCGGCGCGTACTGCGTGAGATTCCAGGATTCCGGCTGTTTTCGGGCTCCTGGAAGTCAGGGAAGGGCGAAAAATCAAGGCTTGGGAGTTGAGAGTACCAACCGCAGACTCTAGGTTGGAGAGCAGTGCCTCTGGCAGTTTGGTGGTAAGGATTTGGTGGCGGATGCTGCGGGCGATCGATTGCAGTTGTCTGGGTTCATCGACGTTCAAGTGTAGCGAAGAGTGGGGCCAGTCGGCAAACAGCGGTTCTAGCCAGTCGATCGACTCTAAAAACTGCCAAAATGTTGTAGCCGGCACGACAAAACCCGGTACAACTGGATGATTTTGGGCGAGCAAACAGCTCAAGTAAAATGCTTTTTCTCCCACTGCATCTCGGTCTGAAGGTTGAATTTTGTCTAGCCAGTAGAGGTTTGTCACGCTGCGATCCTGTTCTTGGAAACTGATTGAATTTTGATAGTTTTTCCGATTAATCACTTACCACAATTTTAGGATGAACAACCGAAAATGGACGGGATTGGTCAAATCTTTTCTCAATCTATTTCTTAAGGCTAACTGTCCTCTTTGTCAGCGATCGGCTGCCGAAGAGTTTTGTCCCTACTGCCACAAGCAACTTCAGCGATGTCAGTTAGCCGATCCAGGTCGATTTTGGGATTCAGAGCAGCGGGTTTTTGTGTGGGGCGAGTACGGCGGGACTCTCAAACGGGCGATCGCAGCTTTGAAATATGACGGTAATCCACAATTAGCGAAACCCCTCGGCGGCTGGCTGGCAGAATCTTGGCTAAGTTTTCCCGAATTAGCTATTGACAATTTAACAGTTGTACCAATTCCTCTGCACAAAGAAAAGCTCAAGGAGCGTGGTTTTAACCAGGCGGAACTTTTGGCTGAAAGTTTTTGCGAGTTGACTGGTTTGCCTTTGCAGCGGCACGGTTTGGAGCGTGTGAAAAATACTCAGGCTTTATTCGCTCTGACACCACAGCAACGAAAAGCTGAAATGAAAGATGCTTTAAGTTTGGGCAAAGATTTTCGCCGCCGTCTCCCGCGCGATCGAGTTTTGTTAGTTGATGATATTTACACTAGCGGTACTACCGTGAAGTCGGCAATTCAAATATTGAAACAGTCGGGAATTTCGGTTTATGGAACTGTGGCACTTGCAAGTCCGAATAAGAGCGATCGTTCATTCAGTTGACAGTTGACAGTTGACAGTTGACAGCACTTTACTTTACGTCCGAGGATTGAAGCAATGAATAGTCTGATTTTAATTTCTCACCTTTAGGGGTTCCGGCTTTAAACCAATTCTTTCTGGTAAGAAAAGACGTACGGTTTCAACCGCTTCTTGTCAAACGATGTCCGAGCGAGCGAGGGACTAAAAAAAATAACACATTAACCACCAGGTATTTAACCCGCGCACCATCCGGGTTTTGTTTCTATAGACGCGGTTTCTAACCGCCGGATCTTCTGATATTCCAGCGGCTGCCGTCGTGCATCAACAAAGTTAAGGCCGCAGCGGTAAACTCAAAGTGGATCTCACGCCCTGCAAATTCCAACCAAGCCGCTTGAAAATTCTCCTGAGTTAAATCGCGAAACGCTACTGTCATGTGCGGTACAAATGGGCGAGTCTGAGAAAGTCGATCGACAATTCCCAAATTTGCCTCCAAATAACTCATCAAATCTTGTTGCATCTCCAGCAATGCCGGCGATTTGACAACATCAACATAAATGACGCGGGGATCGAAAGCCGCAAAACCGGATAGAGTAACGAGAATTGGCAGCCGATTTGCAGCAAAGGCCTTTAAACTTTCCTCCAACTTCGGTACATCCGCCGCCAGCCATTCAAAAGGAGGTTGCAGCGTGATGTGGGGCGGCGAATTCAATGCACCGCGAGTATTGTAGTGTTCCGCAAAATACAGTTTGATCTCAGTAATCTGCTGTTCAATATCGAGAGGTGGCACTAAAGCAATAAAAAATCGCTGTTTTGACTGGTTCATAGGATAACATCGCAGTGAGGAAGGAATGGCGGAGTACGGGCGATCGAGTATTTGCTCAATGCTCGGTACCAAAACCTCCATTCCCAATCTACAATCCCCAATCTAAAATCTAAAATCTAAAATCCAAAATAAAAAATGCCTTGGTTTGTCAAAATTGAACAAGGAATTGTGGAAAAGCCTGTCTTTGACCAATATGTGCCAGCTCACAGAGCTTATGTCCGAGAGTTGATTTCTAAAGGACACCGAGCGAAAACTGGCTACTGGGCGAGGCGGGGCGGCGGTATGTTGATGTTTGAGGCGGGTTCTATGGATGAAGCAAAGGCGATCGTCGCTGAAGACCCGCTGGTGAAGAACGGTTGCGTTATTTATGAAATTTATCACTGGTGTGTGGTTGAAGAATAAATAACTGTGTTATACTCATAAATGAACTGGCCCCACGCGATTCCAACGCCCAAATTTTGTCAGGACCGGAAGGTAGCAGCAACACGGGATGCTTGTAATAGGCGTGGTCTCCGGTTCACCCAGTTTTATGAGGTATAGCTCCTATGCCTGGTTTCGGAGATATTTTACAGAAAGCAGTTTACCTTGGTGTCGGGCTAGCTTCCTACGCTGGAGAAAAAGCAGGCAGCAAGTTAACTGAATTACGCACTGAAGCCCAAAAGCTGGCAGATGAATTAGTCAAGCGTGGCGAAATGTCAACGGAAGAAGCACGTCGCTTTGTTGATGATATGGTGCAACAAGCTCAGCAGCAGCCACCCGTAGAATCGGCTAGGGAAGAAAAACCGGCTGAACCTCGGCGGATTGAAATTGTTTCTGAGGAAGAAGATGTTTCTGCAAAAGAAACTAAAGAAACTGGTGGCGTAGACAAGCTCCGCGAACAAGTGCAGAATTTACAAGACGAATTGCGGCGTCTGAAGCAAGATTAAGCTACAAAAAGCTCGCAAAGCACAAAGGGAACTCAGGATAATACTCTTGAGTTCCCTTTTTGAATATCTCCTCTGTCAGATGTGGACGGATATACCGCAATAGGTAATAGAATTGAGAGTAGGTGCAAGCACTTCACATGAGGCTGGCTGCACCTGTCTGTAAAATATTTTGTAATAGCAAGCTGTCAAATTCATGGAAGATTGGTCTAAAGATTTTTTTGAAGTAATGGAAAATGCTGTCTCTGAAGTAGAGCATTTTTTCACCGACATGAGCGAAGAGTTTGTCGAAATGCTGGACATTTTGGCTCATATTTCGGAAGAGTTTACAGAACAAGTACAAAATAACCTGATTAGTGAAGTTGACGGTTATTTAAATGAATTCGATGGTTATTTAAATGAATTTCTCGAACCGATAATTGAAATTTGCCGGGACTTTGACCCGGAGTTTGATGAGATAGATTTGTCGATGGTGACTTATGTAGACCCTTCGCCGACTCAGCATCCGGTTTGTCGCGGTTGTACTAACTATCACGGTCAAGTTTACGGCGGAAATTTGTTGGTTTGTGCGATGCACCCTACTGGTGTGGAATCGGAGAGTTGTCAGGATTGGGAAGGTGACAGCGACGTGAATTTATAAGAGTTTTTGAGGGTTTAATCGCTTATGTTAACGTCAATTCAGTCTCCGTCAAAAATTTCTCTGAAAGAGTTTCTGCTGCTTCCAGAAACTAAGCCGGCTAGCGAGTATTTTGATGGTCAAATTTATCAAAAAGCTATGCCGCAAGGAAAACATAGTACATTACAATTTGAGTTCCCATCTGTAATTAATCGAATTGGAAAACCGCAGAAGTTGGCTTATGCGTTTCCAGAATTGCGCTGCTCTTTTGGTGGACGTTCTATTGTTCCAGATATCGCAGTATTCGAGTGGCAGCGCATTCCTCTAAATTCTCAGGGAGAAATAGAAAATAGGTTTGAACTTGCGCCCGATTGGATAATTGAGATTTTATCGCCGGATCAAAGTTCAACTCGCGTGATTAATAAAATTCTATTTTGCCTCAAAAATAAGACTAAATTGGGTTGGCTGATTGACCCGGAAGAAAGATTAGTCATTGTTTTTAAACCGCAGCAGGAACCTGAGATTAAAGAAAATGAAGATGTTTTACCAGTGCTGGATGCGTTGTTTGGTTTGCAATTGTCGGCGGCAAATTTGTTTGAGCTGTTAAGTTTTAGTTGAATATGAGTTACAGTTGAATCAGGGTAATTTTGCATCTAACGGCATTTAAAGGTGAATCACTCCACAGCCAATAATTCGCAATTTGGGTTTCCGAGGATACCGCCATCGCTGCAATTGCGGCCGTATCAGCAAGCGGCGGTTGATAATTGGTTTGCAAATCAGGGACGCGGTACGCTGAAGATGGCGACGGGTAGTGGCAAGACGATTACTGCACTTGCGATCGCCACTGAATTATACAATAAAATTAACCTGCAAGTCCTCCTCGTAATTTGCCCCTACTGCCACCTGGTGAATCAGTGGGCGCGCGAATCGGAAAAATTTTGTTTGAAACCTATTTTGGCTTTTGAAAACGCCAGTAGTTGGCAAAATAAGCTGGATCGGGGTTTGTATAAAGTGCGAGCGGGCGAGGGAATATTTCTGACAATTATAACTACAAACGCTACACTAATGTCCGATAGTTTGCAGTCTCAACTGCGCTATTTCCCAGAAAAAACCCTAATTATTGGAGACGAAGTTCACAACTTAGGTGCACCCCGTTTAGGACAAAGTTTGCCGCGGAATATTGGACTACGCCTCGCCCTTTCTGCTACCCCAGAAAGACACTTTGACGAAGAGGGAACCGAGTCTATTTTAGATTATTTCGGCCCAGTGTTGCAACCCGAACTCACCTTAGCCGATGCCATCCGCCAAAAAGCATTAGTACATTATTTATACTATCCGATTTTAGTAGAATTAACCGAATCAGAAACCCGCAAATATTCCTACTTAACTAAAAAAATTGGCTGGGCGCTGTGGGGCGATGAAAAAGTAGAACCAAACGATGCTTTAACAACTTTATTAATGCAGCGGGCCAGGTTAATTGGGGCGGCGGCTAATAAATTAACAGCTTTGCGAGAACTAATGATCCACCGTCTCGACACAGCCCATACATTATTTTACTGCGGCGATGGTGCGATCGAAGCAGGTGTGCGCCGAAGTAACAACCGCCAACTAACAGAAACCGCGAAATTATTGGGTTCAGAATTAGGCTATCGAGTCAATACTTATACGGCGGCGACTCCTTTAGCAGAAAGAGAACGATTGCGCCAACAATTTGAGAGTGGAGAATTGCAAGGTTTAGTCGCGATTCGGTGTTTGGATGAAGGCGTTGATATTCCAGCAATTCGCCATGCTGTAATTTTAGCAAGTAGCAGCAATCCGCGCCAGTTTATTCAGCGCCGAGGACGTATTTTGCGGCCGCATCCGGGGAAGGAAAGGGCAACTTTATTTGATATGATTGTTTTACCTCCAGATTTGGGTCGAGAAAGCTTAGAAGTTGAGCGCAATCTGCTGCGAAAAGAGTTGAAGCGGTTTTTGGAATTTGCTGATTTGGCTGACAATGCTGGGGAAGCTAGGGTGAAATTGCTGCAAATTCAGAGGCGTTACGGATTGTTAGATATTTGACATTTATTCAGGTTCGGTTTATCTTAAAAAGATAGAATTATTTTATTGCAGTTTGAGTTGCTAGTTTCGTTAGCGATCGCACTTACGAACTCAGAAACCCGGTTTCTTCGTAAATTTCTCGTTTTTAGTCACAAAAATCCTAGAAACCGGGTTTCTTTGTAGATTTCTCGTGACGCGAGAGCCAAACTCGTAGAAACCCGGTTTCTCACCCCATACGTAACCCTGTAGTTTTGATTTTTGCAATAAAATAAGTAAATCCACTTAATTAAGCGTCAAATAGAGATGACTAAAAAGCTAACTATATAAGCATTCTTCCTTCTTCCTTCTTCCTTCTCCCTTCTTCCTTCTAATTATGACTAAAAATCTGAATGAAAATCTGGTTATGGCTTTTAGATATGCAGATAGCGCGATCGCACCTGTAGCGATCGGCACTTTAGCAGAAAAGCGTTCTAGTTATCACACGGACAAAGATTTGAGCGACGTACAGCAACCAATTACTAGCGCGCCGCCGGAAGTCCGACAAATTATCGAGCAGGTATTAGAAATTGAAAAAGATAAACTCTACATGAAATCTCCCCGCTATATTAGCGATGACATTTTGAAAATCATTAAGGAAGCAATTGTATGAAGTTAATTTCAATTACTCTGTGCAATTTTCGGCAATTTTACGGCAAAAGTCCCGAAATCAAGCTAGCCTGTGGCGAGCATAATATCACAGTCATTCATGGTAATAACGGTTCTGGAAAAACAGCATTAATTAATGCCTTTACGTGGGTACTTTACGGAAAATTTAGCCCTGCTTTTGCTGCGGAAGAACAATTGGTAAACAAGCGCGCCCTTGCTGAGGCGGAAATGGGAAAAGCCGTGGGTTGTTGGGCGGAACTTGTGTTTGAACACGACAGCAAGCGCTATCAAGCAAGGCGTGTTTGCCGTGCTTACAAAAATGCAAATACTGTAGAATACATCAAAGACGAATTGTTCCTACAAGTAGCAAAAGATGACGGTCGCTGGATTGCGACAGCGCAGCATCCCGATGATATTATCGGACGGATATTGCCTGCAAGTTTGCATCAATATTTCTTTTTTGATGGGGAACGAATCGAGCAAATTGTTCGCCACGACAAGAAAGCAGAAATTGCTGAAGCTACTAAGGAATTGCTAGGAGTAGAGGTATTGAGTCGATCGATTAAACATTTGATAGATGCCAGAAAGTCTCTAGAAACAGATTTGAGCGTGATTGGTAGTTCTGAAATCAAAAAACTTTTAAAAAACAAGCAAACTTGTCAAAAAGAGGTAGATTTACTTTCACAAAGACAAGTAGAGATTGAGCAAGAATTGACGAATCAAGGTGAATTAAAAAAAGTAGTTAACGGTGATTTCTTGGAACTAAGCGGTGCTGCTGAGTGGCAAAAATTACGAGACGAATTGGAAAAGCAGCGGACTTTATTTAAGGAACAAATTGCTTTGGCTTCTGATGCGATGAAACGAGCAATTTCTGGGCGCGCTTACACGGTATTTCTTTCGGATGCTGCGGCTGAATTTAACTTGATTTTTGGGAATTTGCGGGAAAAAGGCGAGTTGCTTTCGGGGATTGGACGGCCGTTTTTGGAAGAGTTATTAGCGCAGCAGCGGTGTATTTGCGGTGCCCAATTGGTGGAGGGTTCTGAAGCTTGCGAAAATGTTAGCGGTTGGATCAATAAAGCGGGTGCTGGCGATGTGGAAGAAACTACTATTCGGATCAGTGATCGCATCAATGAAATCGATCGCCAAATTGCTGATTTTTGGGACGAAATCGATCGCCAACAAGGCAATGTCAGCCGCGCTAGAGCCGAACTTTCCCGCGTGGAATCCCAGTTAGACGATATTCACAGCAAGCTGAAAAACTTCCCTGACGGCGATGTCAGCCGCTTGCAAAAGCGCTTGGATGAGATTGAGGCAAAAATTGGCGAGTTGCACCGTGAAACAGGCTCTAACCAGCAGCAGATTGAGAGTTTGAATGCCCAGGTTGCGGCTTTGGATAAGCAAATCGACAAGCAGCAACTGAATGAGCAAAGGCAAGTTTTGGCCCAGCGCCGGATTGCGGCGACTCAGGATGCGATCGATCGCCTAACGGAAGTGCGATCGCGCTTAGAAAAACAGTTTTGTTCTCAATTAGAAAAACGTGTACAAGATATTTTTAGCCAAATTTCTTTTACTCCTTACATCCCCAAATTGAGCGATAAATACGAACTCACGCTAGTAGAAAATACGTCGGGAAAAGAATCTTTAGTCGCTGCTTCGACGGGAGAAAATCAAATCCTTAGTTTGTCGTTTATTGGCGGAATTATTGAGGGCGTGCGCGAGTGGAGTCAAAAAAATACTTTGATGGGCCCGGATAGCAGTACCTTTCCGATCGTGATGGATTCTCCCTTTGGCAGTTTGGACGAGATTTATCGCAAGCAAATCGCGAATAAGCTGCCCAAATTGGCGAATCAATTGGTAGTTTTGGTGACGAAAACTCAGTGGCGCGGAGAAGTTGCTCAAGAAATGGAAAGCTGCATCGGTAAGGAATACGTGCTGGTGTACAATTCTCCGAAGGCTGATTGTGAAGAAGATGCGATCGAACTGGCTGGGATGCGCTATCCTTTAGTTAAGCGCAGTCCGAATGAATTTGAATATACAGAAATAGTAGAGGTGGATGATGTCTTCTAGTTCGGTAATTACGCAGGTTTTGGAAACGGATATTTGGGTTAAGGCGACATGGAAAGAGTTTCTAAACTTTGCTGAGGATGTAACTTGGGAAAAGGGAAAATTTTATTATTATCAAGAACAAATAAAGGTAGAAATGTCACCAGTAGGGCCATTGCACGGGCATCAACATTCAATCCTTTCATCTGTAGTCAGTCTGTTTGCTACATTGAAAAATATCCGAGTAGTGCAGTTGATTAATGCCAGTTTTCGGAAAACAGGTATTCACGAGTTTCAACCCGATCTAGCTTACTACATTGGTTCAGATTTGAGAGTTCCTCCTAATGACAGCAATTCACCTGTTGATTTAAATGAATATGATCCGCCGAATTTGGTAATTGAAATTGGTGCATCTTCTTTTGATGATGATTTAGGCAGCAAGCGGTTGCTTTATGAAGACGCAGGAATTAGCGAATATTGGGTGGATCGTGCGAATAGGCAGGAGGTTTTTGCCTTTGCGATTAATGGCGGTGGTAGCGGTAGAATTCAAGAGTCGCGGGTTTTACCTGGGCTGGAAATTGCGTTAGTTGAGGAAGCTTTGAATCGGAGTCAAACTCAAGATGATGGCGAAATTACTCGCTGGTTGATTCAAACTTTTAATCAGGGTTGAAGGGAGTTTGACATGGAAAAAGAGTATCATAAGTTGGTGCGCGATCGCATTCCTGAAATTATTCGCAAAAGTGGCAATGAATGCGAGTTTGTCATTTTGTCCGATCGCGAATACCGTCAAGCTTTGCGCCAGAAATTGATTGAGGAAGCGACAGAAGCTGCGGCGGCTGATGAGGATGATTTGGTGGCGGAATTGGCTGATTTGTCTGAGGTGATGGATGCGCTGATGCTGAGTTTTGGCGTTTCGGGCGATCGACTTTTAGCCGAAAAAACCAAGCGCCGGGAAGTCAGAGGAAGTTTTGCCCAAAAAATTATGTTATTACGGACATTCTGAAAATTATCGGCGTTAATCTGTGTTAATCTGCTTCACATCTGCGGTTGTTCTATAAAATTAAAAATTACATATTAATCCCAATGGCTGCTAACAAAATTAGAATTGCTAAAGACAAAGCTGATTTAGTTAAATCCTTAACTTTATCGGATAACAACTCCGGCCCTTTTCAGACTTACGCCGATGTGATTGTGTTTGCTGCATCCTTGGGAAATAAGCGGAAAAAGCGATCGCCCTTGGGGGAAATTTCCAAGCGAGAACCCGGTGCGATTGATGTTGATATTTTTGTATCAAGGGGTTATGATATGGCGATTAAGTTAATTGCGATCGCCGAAACCAAAAATCCTCAAATTCTCTCCCATCTTGATCAAAAATCGGAAGCAGAACGCTTGCAAATTTTTGAAGAATATGCTAATGGCGGCCTGGAAATTTTGCGAGAAGAGTTTCGGGGTGCCGCTGATTATACCGATCGCCTTTTGTTGTTTTTAATCTCCGAAAGGGACAATAAACATGAGTCAAACGAAGAATTCGACTTAAGCAAGTTCTTATTTTAATAAATTTCCAATGCAGCACAAAATAACAGATATCATCAAAAGAGTTTTCCTAAAATCTGTAACAATTCTCACTTACAGCTACTCACTATTTATTATCTGCTATTTCCTGCTCAGACTCATCTTTTGGGAGCGAATATCAATTATTGCTTTAATTAGCACTTTTCTGCCATTAATTTTATTTCCAATTTTCCTACTTCCCATCGTCGGATTCTCAATTATCAAAAAAAGATGGTTCTCGATTATTTCTGCGATATCCTGCATTCTCCTCATAAGTTGGCTGCACATAAAATACTTTTCCCCCTCACCAATCAACATCACAAATTCCCAACCCCACCTCAAAATATTATCCCATAACGTCGGCTGGTATACAACACAATCACCAACTTTATTTAAACTAATTGAACGCGAAAAACCCGATATTATCTTTTTACAAGAAATCGTTAAAAAGCATACCGAAAGAGCTTTCGCATGGTTAAAAATAGACTACCCATATCAAATTGGGATTCCTCCGGTAGGAATTCTCAGTAAATATCCCATTGTCTCCAGCGAAATACTGCACTTAGCCGGTCATGCAGAAACGCAGCAGCGAGCAATTATTAAATTTAACGAACAAGAAGTAGTGATTTATAATATGCAAGCTACCGGGCCGTGGTTTAAGAGATATAACATCTTGCCTTTTCTCAAAATTCCAGTTTACAAATATGGACAACGAGGGCCGGAAATTCAAGATTTAGTCCAGCGAGTTGAGCAAGAAACTCTACCCGTAATTGTCGCGGGCGACTTTAACATGACAGACGAAACTCAAGACTACTATAATGTGCAGAAAGTTATGCAAGATTCTTTCCGAAAATCGGGGTTTGGGTTTGGTTTTACTTGGCCTCACGGTTGGGAACTTAAGTTCTTGTTGAAAACCTCGAATTTGAGATTAAATTATCCCGTTTGTCGGATTGATTATATTTGGTATTCAAAGCATTGGGGTGCTAAATCGAGTTCGGTTTTGGAGGCCACCGAGTCCGATCATTTGCCCGTGGGAGCAGAACTTATTTTGTTAAAATAAAGGAGAGTTTGCGGATGAGCCAAGTTAACTCTAACGCAATGTTGAATGCTGAATTGAAAATGTATTTTCTTAGACATCGAGGAGATAGAGCCGCATTTCAAGCGTACTTAGACAGAATCAATCAGCATCCGCTGAGGATTATTGAAAGTCCCGGCGATCCTGATTTTGATCAGAAAGTTCAAGCCGCAATTCGGCAAAAGTTAGAAGCTGCAAGAAATGGTAGCAGTTAGCTATCTAACAATAGCCTTGAATTGCAAGCAGTTGCATACTATCTTGACATTATCTAAGTAAGAACTGGCGGCAATCCCACCTCTTTTGGATGCACAAACCTGCTATTAAAACTAACAGCTTTATCCTCAAAAGTCCTCGCTTGGGCCACCGCTTGCCGCAAATGAGCCCGATCCATATCATCGTTAATTCCCGCGACCAAATATACAATTAACTTCGCGGCTAAATCCCTTCCAGAAACTAGCATTCGCTTTTTGTTCGGATCGTACAAAATCCCGTACCACGCAGACTCAGGATTGTCCATGTGGCTAAATCCTTCATCCACATCGTACCTGCGGAGTTTGTCGAAAATAGATTTCAGCGAAAATTTCTTTCTAAATACTAGAATTCCCAAAGCATTAGCTAAAGCAATTTGACCGACTGGACGAAACAAAATATTTCCCTCGCCCCCCGGCTTTTCAAAACTAAATCGGCGCAATTCGGCTGTTTCTTCGCCGCTTTCAATTCTTTGATAGCTGGGCAAAGTTGCTAAATTATCGAACAATTTATTAAACTCTTCTATTCCCTCTTTCAGTTCCTCATCTTCTGGACGCATGGGAATTAAACCTTTTTTTTCTGGCTTCCAATGGGGGAATTTGTATTCTAAATACCGTTCCGACATATCTTGCAGCGCTTGCAATGTGGTTAACACCGTTGATTTTGCTGCGACTGTGGCGCTGTCCCAATTGACGCGGGGATTTCTATCTTCTTGTTCTTTTAATAAGGGATGGGTGACGGCAATTTTGCGGGCGCAAATCGCAAATCCGTTATCTTCGTTCAATAATGCTAGTTGTCCCTGACTCAGCGTTACCGCCATGAGGTTAACGTGCACAAAGATCGATCGCACGCGCCGTTGTGCTTGCTGCCGAGTTTCCCCCGCCACAGCCGCCGGAATAAACTCAATCCCGATTTTTTCGTGAGCTAATTTATACACTGTTTCGGGGTCAATTTGATACTCTTCCGCTAAATCTTCGAGAGTAATTGCAGCGCCGACAGGTTTTTTATTTTTGTTGTATCTTTGCAGGATTCCGGTTTTAATTAAACTCATTAAACCTTGAACTCCCATCAGCCGATGCTGGCCGTCTAAGGCAAAAATTGAGACTTTTTGAGAAACATCCAACAGCCCTAAATTCCCGTTTTTATCAAAGGATATAAATTCAGCGGCGGATTTAGTTGCTACGCCGTTTTCATCCCATTCTTCCGCGTGAGGATTGTCTACCCAGGGGGGACTGACGACTACTAAAACTGCGGGGAATTTGTGCGATTTTCGGGCGGCTAAATATTGAGTGAGGGCGGCTTGGCGCGACCAATCTAAGGGACGCTGGATAATTTCGTCAATGGTTTCGTCGTCGCGGACGATGTTGTTCGTTTGGAGGTCGAATTTTTGGCGGAAAAGCGGCATTTGTGAGGCGAAACGGACGCGGGAATCTAACCATTCTAGGGTGACAGAACCGATGTAGGCTTCGGTGTTTCCCATCTGGGTTTTTTGTACGAAAATGCGATCGTCCTTTCCTAAATAATTGTCTAATAAGAGTGCGATTTCCTGTCTTTCGCGATTTTCTTTTTCCAAAAATTGGCTAGCGAGGTCAGCCGCTGGGTTGGTAGTCATTGGCAGTTTTTATATAATTAGGCTATTTTTTCAAAAATATCATAAGTTAAAATTGATGTCAACTCTTGTTTTTTAAAAATATTTGTGAAATACTTGATTTATCTTGCTATAACCCGGACAAATACCACAAGTCAGACAAAAAGTCAATAAATGTTAATTCCCATTCCCGATGCCCGATGCCCGATGCCCGATGCCCCATTCCCAATGCCCTATTCCCAATTCTAAAATATGTCTACTCCTTCCTTTGAATACATTTTGCCCGTGATCCGGGGAATTCAAGCGGGCCGCGAATATTACGTATCCATGTGTCCGGTGCGTTTTTTGCCGAAATTGTTTCCCTTAGATTCTGAAGAATTGCCGCCGTCTCTGCGGGCGAAACGCGCGCTTAATCATGCTAGAATTCCCGAAATTGCTGATTATTTTGTCAAGAATTCGGGAAATTACACTTGTGGGGCAATCGCCGCTTCGATTGATGCGGATATTACTTTTGAAGCGGTGGGAAATGAGGCGGAGGAACGCAAAATCGGTCGCTTGCGAGTGCCGATGGATGCTAAGTTTACGATTAATGACGGACAGCATCGCAGGGCTGCTTTTGAGATGGCTTTGAGGGAAAATCCGCAGTTGGGATACGAGACGGTGGCGCTGATTTTGTTTCTGGATATTGGGTTGGAAAATTCGCAGCAAAAGTTTTCCGATCTGAACAATTTTCAAGTTCCTTTGGAGTCGTCGCTAAGGGTACTTTTCAATCACCGGGGCGATTCGGCTTTGGTGCTAAAAGCGGTTGTTAAGCAGGTTGAGGTGTTCCGGTGTTTGACGGAGATGGAGAAGGGAAGTCTGAATGGGCGATCGCCCAAATTGTTTACGCTAAGTGCGATCGATCGCGCTATGATGGCTTTGCTATGTAATATGCACGGCAGCGAACACGCGAAACCCTCTCGTTACCGCGCCACAAAACAGGAAAAAGAGGCAGAACTTACTCACCAAATACAACTAGCGATTAGATATTGGAATGCGGTTAGCAATTTCATTCCTGATTGGCAATTAGTTCTGCACAAGCAAGTTGGGGCGGGGGAAATCCGCCGGGATTCTGTGCACTGTAACATTGTTGTACTGGAGAGTTTGGGAGAAGTTGGGGCTGTTTTGCTGTCCGTTTTTCCTGATAGTTGGGAGGAACACTTGAGTCTTTTGCAGCAGGTTGATTGGTCGATTTCTAATCCTAATTGGGAGGGAGGATTTTTGGTGAAAGGGGGAATTTCTAAATCGAGGGCGAGTGTTAATTGGATGACTGATTATTTGAAAAAGCGGTTGGGCTTGGAAACCGGAGGTGCACGCGGATAATATTTGTTAAATCCATCCTAACTCGGCTTTTGCTGCCTCGACTGCCATTTTTACAGCACTAGCACTTGCTGTTATTTTATAGGATGCTCTTGGATTATTAGGGTTGGAGTTAGATAAAACAACATTTCCCTCCCAAATATGGCTTTTTCTAGACCAATCAAGTTGTGCCAATTCAGATACTTTTTTATGATCAAAATCTTGGCTGCTATCTGTGTCATAGGTACAGTATAGCAACCTACCTAAAACTTCTAGCCCTACACTTCTACCTAAGACACAGTATTCCTT
Source organism: Lyngbya sp. CCAP 1446/10 (assembly GCF_026130175.1). Classification (GTDB taxonomy): domain Bacteria; phylum Cyanobacteriota; class Cyanobacteriia; order Cyanobacteriales; family Microcoleaceae; genus Microcoleus. Next base: position 125,209 of record NZ_JAIGNI010000009.1, read on the forward strand.
AAACTGATTAACATCTTCAACACTCAAATCTTCAACACTGGTTTCAAAAATATGTCTAGTCTGACTACATTCTGAAAACAAATTGTTAAGACATATCGCCAAGATATTTGATGATTCGGCAACGTCATAATCTTTGAGTTCATCAATTGGGCCGTCACTAAACGCGCAACTCACCAATTTAGCTATGAAATTAGTTGTGTATATAAGTTTCCTTTTACTGTCTGGATTAGTTTTGATTTTATCTGTTTTTCCATGAAACATTGGCACTTTTTCAAGTAAGCTCTTGGTAATACCAACCCTACCTTCAAACTCACCGAATGATAAAAGCAATGATTTATCCAGTTGTTTGGTCTGCGCCATATCTCGGAAATCCGCCTGACACTGGTTAAAATCTTCCTCTAAAACCAGCGTAATAGGGAAATCATTATCACCTATTAACTCACCGTCACCACTTTCAATTAACTCGTGAATCGCGCGCTTGCGATGCTGTCCATCAGTAATATCTAACTTAACACCACGATGAATAACTACTAGACAAATCCCTCGACCTAGTTCTATAATGTCAATTTTTTCAGGATCGATATTTGCTGTCAGTGTACCCAAAATCCAGGGTTGATCGTTTCTAGCACGCTTAAGAATATATTGTTTTACTTCCTCAGCATGACCCTTTATCTCTGGGCGATTTTTACCCGAATCAGGATCGTTGCCAGTTGATGGTCTTGCCTGGAGGAGAGTAGGCAAGTCATCAGCCGGGATATTGATTTGCACCATCTTCCGCTTCCCCTGCTGAAACATTAGCCCTGGATAGCACTTCTGACGGTGGTACTTGGCAAAGTAAGGCTCTAGAACTTCGTCAAGTTTCTGGCTCGAATCTGTCTCTGGGTAATTGTTTTCTGGCATAATGCGGGGAAAAATTTATTTAATTATTATAACTTTTTGACGGTACGTGAACCAGGGATGCTATTGTGAAAAGGGCAAATAACAATAGACACATGGATCAGTATGCTAGCAAGCATATTGTATCATAAAAATTAAAAATTAGCAAGATAGGAGTTTTATAACGTGATAGAAGTTCAACAGATGTTATTATTTGAACCGCGAACTGTTCCAGAGTTACTCGAAGAGATAAAAGCGCTCACTCAAGAAATTCAAGAATTATACTGCTTAGACTCTATACCTTGGTTAATCGGTTGGAGTGGCGGGAAAGATAGCACCGCAGTATTACAGCTTATTTGGAACGCGATAGCAGCACTTCCGATAGAAAAACGTACAAAAACTATCCATGTGATCACAACTGATACTTTCGTTGAAAATCCGATTATTTCGACTTGGGTACGTAAATCTTTAACGAAGCTCAAGATACTTGCTAAAGAGCAAAAAATGCCTATTTCTCCGCATCTGCTGCATCCAGAGGTGAAAGAAACATTCTGGGTATGCTTGATTGGTAAAGGCTATCCAGCACCTCGTAATGGATTTCGGTGGTGCACAGATAGGATGAAAATTCAGCCTGTAAATCAATTTATCCGAGACTTGGTTCGAGTACATGGTGAAACTATTGTGGTTTTGGGTACTCGCAAGGCTGAAAGCACTAAACGTGCAGCAACAATGAAAAAGTATGAAGCAGGTAGATTGCGCGATCGGCTCAGTCCTAATTCTCGTTTACCTAACTCTTTAATTTATACCCCTATTGAAGATTGGCGTGATGATGAAGTTTGGCTGTACCTAATGCAGTGGGACAACCCTTGGGGAAATAACAATAAAGAATTATTTACCATGTATAGAGGTGCTACAGCAGACAATGAATGTCCTTTAGTTGTCGATACTTCTACACCTAGTTGTGGCGATTCTCGCTTTGGCTGCTGGGTGTGTACAATGGTTGACAAAGATAAATCTATGGAGGCAATGATTCAAAATGATGAAGAAAAAGAATGGATGCAGCCTCTCCTCGATATTCGCAACGAATTAGACATTAAAAACGATCGCCCAAAAAGAGACTTCCGCCGCATCTACGGTAGAGTAGAACTGTTTGAACGCAACATGGGCGACGACAAAACCTCCGTCGAACCCATCCCAGGCCCCTACACCAAATTCTGGCGAGAACACTGGCTGAGGCGAGTCTTGGAAGCACAAACCCACATCCGCAAAACCGCACCAGAAGAAATGCGCGACATCACCTTAATTACCCCGGAAGAACTTAGCGAAATCCGCCGCATTTGGTTGGAACAAAAGCACGAATTTGACGATAGTTTACCCCGGATTTATGAAGAAGTCACGGGCGAACGGTTTGAAGATTCCCGTCCCGCCGCCGAAAGGAAACTCCTAGGTAGCGACGAATGGACTGCGATCGAAGAAATTTGCAGCGACGACAAAATGCACCTGGAATTGATGGCAAAACTCCTCGACACAGAACGCCAATACTACACAAAACCCCGCCGTACAGGGATTTATGCGGATTTGGACAAGTGTTTTGAAACCAGTTCGCGATCGCAGGATGAAGCCATTGGTAACGCCCACTATCAACGCAACTTAAAAACAGCGGTGGAAGCTGTTAAAGCAAATCCGACTGAGAACATTCAGCAAGTCAAAAGTGCGATCGCCCAAACCAACAGTTCTGCAAAAAACGATACCGTTGACATTGCCAAACTCAAAGAAGAACTTGAAAGCAACAGTCAAAGCAAGCAGCTATCTTGGGCCGATATCAAATATTCTACTCCAGAGGTAGGAGAAGGAAATACCAAAGATTAAATCTGTTAAATCAAAACTTCCCCTGCGTAGCGTGCGTCAGCCAGCATTATTCTATACCTAATTGATAGCCTAATCACTGACGCACCTACCAAACTAATCAGCAACCATCGACAACATCTACAATGCAATTCCTCGAACTCGTCCTCAAAAACTTCGGCCCCTACGCAGGCACCCAAACCATCAATCTCCGCCCCGAAAAAGACGGAAATCCCTGCCCAGTCATCCTATTTGGTGGCATGAACGGCGGCGGCAAAACCACCCTCCTAGACGCCATTCGCCTCGCCCTCTACGGCGGCCGCGCCCAATGTTCCACCAGAGGCAATTTAAGCTACAGCGACTTCCTCAATCAATCCATCAACCGTCATACTCCCCCATTAGAAGAAACCCGCGTCGAACTAACCTTTGAACAAGTCCAAGACGACAAATTAAGTCAATTTAAAATAGTTAGATACTGGAAGAAACCAGAAATCAAAGATACCTTAAGCATTCTCATATACAGCGATATTGTCAGCGATTGGTGGTCAGACAAAGCAATTACTAACACCTGGGACGAATACATCGAAACCCTGCTACCAGTCGGAATATCCAACCTATTCCTGTTTGATGGTGAACAAGTAAAAGAACTCGCAGAACTCGAAACACCACCGGAGTTTGTCGTCGGCGCGATTAAATCTTTGTTGGGTTTAGAATTAGCAGAACGCCTCGCCGTCGATTTAGAAATATTAGCCGGTCGCAAGCGCAAAGAAATTGCTGGCAAAACAGACTTGGCAGCTTTAGAAAAAATTGAACAAACTTTTCAGGAAATTACTGATCAGAAAGAATTGGCGATGGAAAAACGAGGTAGCCTTAAAAATGAATTCGATAAAGCTGAAACAAATCAGCGACAAGCATCAGACAAATTTATTTATCAAGGCGGGAAAATTGCGGCCGATCGCAGTCAACTAGACAGACAGCTAAACGACTACAGAAATCAGGCAGACAAAACCCGTCAATCAATGATGGAACTAGCATCAAATATGCTGCCACTAGCGCTTATTTCACCCTTGCTAAGCGCTGCGAAAACCCAAGCAGAAACCGAGGCCAGCCAGCAGCAAGCAAAGATTGCCCAAAATGTTGTCAAACAAAGAAGCGATCGCCTCCTCAACTATATCGCCGAAATCTCATTAAATGCCCAACAGCTAGATAAAATTCAAGACTTCATCCGCCAAGAAGATCGAGAACTTGAACAGCAAGCCGGAACCGAAACCCCGCCCTGGATTAACGCCGATCACAACAACATCCAGCAACTAGAAAACCTGCTGGGATACCAAATACCAGCCCAGCAAACTCTAGCAGTCGAACAAATAGCAGAAATCACCAACATCGAAACAGAAATCGACTTCACAGACAGACAACTCGCTGGCGCAGCTTCCCCCGAAGCCTACGAGAAACTAGAATCCGAGGTCAGGAATGCTCAAAAAGCAGTCGCAATCGCAGCCGCAGCCTTGGAAGCAACCGATCGCCGAATCGACGAATTAGACAAAGAATTAGCCAAAACCCAGAAAGAACTAGAAAGCTACAGTAGCGAATACATCACCATCAGAAACAGCCAACACGTCATCACTTCCATCGCCAAAGCCCAAGCAACCCTCAAACTATTTAAAGAAAAACTTACCCTCAAAAAACTCAACAAACTAGAAATGCAAATTACCGACTGTTTTCGCTACCTGTTGCACAAAACCGACCTGGTGCATAGAGTTGCGATCGACACTCAAACATTTAGCCTCTCCATTTACGATTCAGAAGGGAAACAAGTACCCAAACACAGACTTTCTGCCGGCGAAAAACAATTATTGGCGATCGCCTTTTTGTGGGGATTAGCCAGAGTATCAGGGAGAGAATTACCAGTGGCGATCGACACTCCCCTGGGCCGCCTCGACTCATCCCACAGAAACAACCTAGTCGAACGGTATTTTCCCTCAGCCAGCCACCAAGTAATCCTGCTTTCTACCGACACGGAGATTAGCAAAGTAGAATATGATAAGCTGCAAGAATTAGAGGCGATCGCCCACAGCTACCTGCTGAAATACGACTCAGCCAAACGGCAAACCACCGTCGAACCCGGCTATTTCTGGGACTAAAAAATCGCGCCAAAATTTTCCGCAACCCCCTTGACTTTTGCCTGGGAGCTGCGGTATGATCTATATCATAATGGGATGGTTGCGAAAATTTTATTTTTGCAACCATCCCATTATACTAGGATATATCTTATTAGAATTAGAATACCAAAAACCGCTAAATTAATCAAGCCCGCGCCCTGTAAAAATTTGTTAACTTTCGTTTTCCAACTCGGTCAGAAAACGTAAATTTAGAGGTTCAGCCTTCCAAATATTAACACTGTTTACAATAAATCCAAAACTCTCAACCTATGGAACCACCAGTCGATCGCATCCGCCTCTCCCAAACAGGCAAAGACCAATTATCAAAACTCAAACGATCGACTAAAATCGATCAATGGAATATTCTATGCAGGTGGGGATTTTGCCGATCGCTCGCCGAGCCCAGCATACCATCCCCAGTGCCAATTCCCAGCGACAGCAATGTCGAATTAACCTGGGATGTCTTTGGTGGTGACATGGCTGATATCCTAATAATTGCCCTCACACAGCGGTGTTACCAAGACAATTTGGGTACGGAAAAAGAAACTCTAGCTAAGCAGTTTCGCCTACACTTGCATCGAGGTATTGGCTATTTAGCTGGCGATCCGAATATTAAGAAAATTGAAGATTTGGTGGCGATCGCTCTTTCGCCTGAAAAATTAAGAAATTAACTCGCTGTTAACTGTTTGCGGTTGACTAATGTTATTGGTTATATCAATTCCGGTTGGATCGGAATGATTTAACCACAGAGTACGCAGAGAACACAGAGGAAGAGAAGAGAGAGATGAATAATTCTGATGAAGCGCGGATTTGATATTATTCGCAGCCTCAAACAAGTAACAAATAACTTCTTACTTGAGTAACAGCGGGAAAAAATGCCCTACTGGGCCTTGTCCTTCCCCAATATCTAAAGCATATTTCAGAGCATTAGTAACATAATTTTTAGCTAATTTTACCGATGTAAACAAATCTTTACCTAATGCTAGATTAGCGCAGATCGCAGCACTCAATGTACAACCAGTCCCGTGAGTATTCGTAGTATCAACCGTCTCAACCTTCAAAGTCTCTAACCGCGTACCGTCAAACCACACATCAATTCCCCGCAAATCTCCCGCCATCCCGCCACCTTTTACCAAAACAGCCTTTGCGCCCGATCGATAAATCTGTTGCGCCGCCGCCATCATATCGTCTAGAGAAAAAATCTCTAAACCGCTCAAAATCTTAGCCTCAAACCGATTCGGAGTCACGACAGCCGCCAAAGGAATCAAATTATTTCGCAAAAATGCGATCGCCCCGTCGTCAATCAGTCGATCGCCCGATCGAGAAACCATCACCGGATCTACAACCAAATTCCCCATCTTCAAACTCTCCACCTGCGAAGCCACCACCGCCATAATTTCCCGGTTCAGCAGCATCCCAGTCTTCACAGCATCCACCCCAATATCCCCAACCACCGCCTCAATTTGAGCCGCCACAGCCTCCGCAGCCATTGCATCCACCCGCATCACCCCCAAAGTATTTTGAGCCGTCACGCAAGTCAGAGCACTCGTACCATGCACGCAGTGAAACGCAAAAGTCCGCAAATCTGCCTGAATCCCGGCCCCGCCGCCGCTGTCAGATCCGGCGATCGTCATTGCAACTGGTATTCTTGATTTCTTGATTTCCGGCATAATGATCTCAAAAATTAACAACCCATAGAAATCCTAAATCAGATTTTATTGTTACGGTTTTATTTCAATTACCGGCTCAGTCAATCCCAGAAATTTTTGCAGGGCTATTTCATTCTAAACAGATCTTTGAGTATGCTACAACTAAAGCCAGCGAGACGTTGAGCTTGAGCCATGTTTTGGAAGCCATGATCGCGATACAAATTCAAGGCAAAATTCCGTGCGATTG